>NZ_JBHTFG010000024.1:0-27342 GCF_042666095.1 Terrabacter sp. GCM10028922
CGATCCGCAGGCGCTGTCGCGGCTGGCGACGACTGCGCCTTGCAGGTCGCGAGCCACCAGCTGGTCCTGCTCGCACTGACGGTTGATCTCCCATCCCGTGCTGCGCCACACCAGCATGCGTTGCCGCGTTGCGCCGGGAAGGGGTTCGGCGGCGCGCTCGATGAGCAACGGCCGGCCGCTCGTGTTGACCACAGTCATGTGACGGTCCGGTTCCTGCATGGCCAAGCCGACGAAGACCAGCAGCACCACGTAGCCAACGATGGCCACGCCGGCACCGATGAGGGCAACCTGCAGCGCCGTCCGCCCTACGGTCTGAGTCGTTCCCATCACCACCCGCCTCCCTGACGGGTCAGGCTAGACGGGGACGCGCCGGAGCGCTGCCGGACCGCACCGTAGTGTGCGGCAACCGTGACCTAGCGGCTCGTGGTCGAGCGGAACATCCCGTGCTGCGACGAGTGCGAACCGAATGAGCGCTCATCGGCATGAGGGTGAAAGCCTGGCCGGTCGACAGCGGCGGTGTGACGCGCTGTCCGGGCGCGCCGATGGGGGGAGCAAACATGTGTGGGTAGGCCATGAGCTGCTTCGGGACCCAGATTCCCCGGGGCGGAGGGTTGGGTAGCAGGGATCCCGGTGGTCTAGCTGGGTCGGAAAGTCGCGAGGCAGCGTGCGCCCTCGCCGGTCAGAAGAGGGATTGCCGCCTCGGTGCGGCCCGTCAGGATGAGCAGGATCGCGGAGATCGGCCCAGCAATCTCAGGGCCGGCGCCGATGGTCCAGTCCGCGTCGGTTGCCTTCAGCGTGAACGAGCCCAGCCGTCGCTTGGCCCCGAACGAGAACGGCCAGCGGAGCTCCCAGATCCGGTTAGCGGCGGCGGCACCGGCGTCGGGTGGGGTGGGGAAGTCGATTCCCAACGGGATCGCGATGTCCTGAGCGTGCACCAGGATGTCCCACAACACATTGGCGGGATTGGCGGGCCAGGGGACCGAGCGCGACTCGGCGGTGGTCCGCAAGTCCTGCACGAGCTGGGTCGGCGTGCGCGCCGCGCGTCGCCGGCTGGCCAGGGTGTTGAATCGGGCATAGTTGCCGTGGGCCTTCGCGAAGTCGTTCAGCAGACTGCCTGGCGAGGGCGCTAGGGGGATCAGGGTCACGTGGGCGGCGACGTCACGCACCCGCCACCCGGCGCACAACGATGGCTGCTCCCAGTCCGCCTCGGACAGTCCGGCCAGCAGGTCAGCAATGGCCAGCCGCTGGCTGACGACCACCTGCCAGCTGGGGTCGATGCCCATGCTCTCCGTGGTGCCCATGATGCTCCTCTGGACTCGAGCGTCCCTCCCTAGGTTAGACAGATAATCTGTCTAATTTCAAGTGGTGTGGGTCCTAGAGATAAGGGTCGGCAACGGCGCGCAACAGCTTCAGCGTCTCGCGCAGTTGGGCCATTCGCTCGGGTCCGATGTGGGCCAGCCATTGCGCCTCGACTTCGGCGAGGGCAGGGAGGACCGCCTCTCGCGCCGCGTGGCCTCGGGCGGCAAGCTTGACCAACATTGCGCGGCCGTCGGTCGGGTCCGGGACTCGTTCGACATAGCCCGCGCGTTCCAGTTGCTCGACGAGGAAACCGGCGGTCTGTTTGGTCACTTGAGCGGCTTCGGCGAGCCGGGTGACCCGCGACCCGCCCGGCTCTATTCGGGCGGCGATGCGTGCTTGCGCGATCGTCATGTCGGTGTAGCCGGCTCGAGCCAGCGCGTTGATGTTCGCGGCCTCCATCGCTCGGGCGAGGATGAACAGCAGAACGCCGATCGGCAGATCCTCATCGTCCGCGACGTCGGCCTCCGACTTTGACGCATCCATGTGCTCGCCCCCTTCGCCACCGCTCGAGCATCCGAGAGTAGTCAGACAACCGTACTGGCGCGCACGGTGGCAGGCTCCACCATCGTGGTCGGGGCATCAATGCCGGTCACGGTCTTCGCCTCCCTAGCTGCCAGCCGCGCTACGACTCGAACCGTCAAAGCCACGTCACGGAGGACGGCCCCACCCCGGGACGGCTGGTCTCGGGGAGACCGGCGTCAATCTCGATATTGCCGCGCCCTCAGCCGGCAGTTCCGGACGTCTCGACCGGTCCGACTCGCGCTTACTCGTTGCCGCGCTGGCGACCCAGCGCCCGTTCCCACATCGGGCGCAGCACCGGGCAGTACGGGATCGAGACGGCTGGCAGGACGCACTCGCCCAGGGGGTCGAAGACCCAAAGCCCGGTAGGCTGCCGCGTTTCGTGTCCAGCGTTGGCGGGGTGAACCTTCCGCGGCATTGAGACCGCTTGCGGTATCTCGTCGGTCATCACAGGCAGCCCCGTCCCGTCGTCGACACAACCCGATCACACGCTGCCGAGCACGAGCTCGATCACCGATGCAGGGACCGACGACGAGACATCGGCACCGCCCAGCCCTTGAGGCTAAACACCTCATGCTGATGTCCGGGCGTTTGGCGAGCGGCGGCCTGATGCGTCCGGCGCCCACCCCGTCATACGATGGCGGCCGAGAGGAGGCGGCGATGGCCGATCCGGTGGACATCATCGGGGACTATCGGGCGTTCGCCGCGCAGCAGCACGACCGCTTGCTCGCCCGGGGCATCGACATCCGCCCGTACCCGCTCAGCCACCTCGCCGTCCGCGTGCCGGAGTGGGACCAGTACGCGCATGTGCGGAACCTGCTCGAACGCCACGCGGTTGCTAATCGCGAGAACGTCTGGAACGGCCGCCCGATCTCCTTGATCGTTCCCGCAGAGCCGCTCGAAGTCCTGGACGGCAAGCTCCTTCCGCTCATCGAGCTCATCCCGCCCGTGCACCAGCGCGTCTACAAGATGGGGTTGGAGCACCTCGGCGTCGTGGTCGGTGACACTTTCGACGCGTTCGTCGGAGCCCACAAGCCCGTCCTCACAGGACAGCAATTCCAGGGCCCGAACAGCACACCCGACCCCGTCTACATCTTGTTCGAGGACTTCACCCACGTGAAGTTCTATCGACTTTCATTGAGGGCATCCGTCGAGCTCGATGCTGGCCCTTTCGACGATGGGTTCCATCACGTCGACGACTGGGTACCCCAGCGGCTCGTGACCGCAACAGGCCCGAACCCTCTGCTGCGCTGAGAGACGCCCGGAAGTCGGCAGACGCTAAACAACGCCCGGAAGCCGGGTCCGGACCTGGCTCGCGGCGGTGTGGCTTAGCTTCGTCACTTGCGGATGTGGAGCCACTACAGGCCTGGCGCAGGGTCAGCGGGGTTGTCGATGGTAAGCACGATGAGTGGGCTGTGCCGGAGCATGTTCGGCACATCTGTGCGCCGCCAACGCCTGGCGGCCGCCTCGATGAAAGGCCGGCGTTCGTCAGGGTCGGTGACGACTCGCGCCGTCGCGGGCACGTCGACGACGACCGACTGCTTCAGGTGAACGACGACATGGGGGTCGGCTTCGATGTTGTAGATCCAGTCACGCGTCCGGTCAGCCCGGGGCATCCCGGTGATGAACAGTTGGCCGTCGTCGTTGTGCAGGAAGATCTCAATGCGCCGTTGTTGACCGGTCCGCCGGCCCGTCGTCGTCAGATCGATGAGCTGACTGTGGTTCAACGCGGCCCGGGTGGTTTCACTCAGAGAACTGTCGGGGTCCACGGCGCGATCCTCTCGACTGAACCGTTACCGCCACTGTACGGCGAGTGGCGGGCTGTGCGCGGGGCTCCGTCTTGTCACCACGAGTTGAGCGACGTGGCGGCCTGGTTCACGAATATGTTGAGGGAATCACCGGGCGAGTCGTCGAATACGCATGCGAAGGGTCACCGCCCGCGCCGCGAGGGCCGTGGTCCTGACGCGGCGAAAGGGACGCACCACCGCGGTGCGGCAGGGGAGTGCGCTCTGGGCTGGGTTGCCGTCGCAAAGGGGTCCATTTCCAGTGGTCGTTGACACTCCTTGGGAAGCTCACGAGATCATCCTGGTCCGCACACCCGCGCGGAGGCCGGCTGACTGCAAGGGAACGCCTCATCTCTGAACACTGTCGGCGATTCGGTGACCGAGGCCTCACTGCTGCGCTCGGCCGGGACTACGAATGACCGTGCTGGGCGCCCATGTCGTCGTGCCGAGCACTCGCGGCAGGTCGGTTGTGCGCAGTGTGTCCCGATTTCGTCCATTTTGATGGAAGTGCCCACGGCGCAGCGGCTCCGGTGCGACCATGAGGGTACGTGTGAGGCCACCCGGACTGGGTGAAGCCGTCTCGGGATCCACACCACATCCGTTACCGATCGGGGGACATGGATGGGTTGCATTTCGCCATGACGCACGACGCGCGGAGGCTCGTGAGCTTCCCGCGCGAGGTTTTCTCTGACCGCCCGGCTTCCGGACGGCACCGTCACCCACGCCTGCAGTCGCTGCGGCGCTGACACTCAACGGCCCGGCCGGCCAACGACCGGGCGTTCGGCATCGCGTCTCCCCGCATGTCGGCCGAGGCGCATGCGCTGATCGAGGAGAATGACTTTGCCATGTCCGAATTCGATCTTGCGGCGGACCTTAATCTGGCGGCCGAGGCCCTGCGCGGGCTGACCGACGACGAGGACCGCTTCCGCGCCTGGTATGACGCCTTCCTTGCCGGGGACGCCGACTCCTACCGACGGATCCTCGCGAAGGCTTCCGTCCTCGAGCACGAGGATCTCCTGTGCGGTTGGCTCTGCAGCAAGGAGTGCGTGCGCCTCTGCTGGCGTCTCTGCGGACCGCCAAGACTGGACCGCATCCCCGAGCCGCGCGAGCTCGCCGAGGTGATCGTCAAGCTGACGAGCGACGAGGAGCTCCTCGAACGCCTCGTGCAACCGGTGCTCGAGCTGGACCCGCGCGCGTGGCAGTCGCTGGTCAAGGAGCTCGAGCTCACCCCGTTCTGCCACCTCGTGTGCCACTGGGTCTGTCGCGTCTACTGCCGACTCCGCTGCGAGCGGCTCGACGACCCGGACGGGGTGCTCTCGCGCCATCTCGTGCATGAGCTCGCCGGCGCGGGCCGTGCCATCGCCGCGCTGGCCGCGGACGAAGCGGGCTTCGCCGAGGTGAGCAAGGCCGCACTCGCCGGCCGGTGTGAGCTCGTCAAGGGCGTGTTCGACCGTCTCGGGTTGGCGGACCGGTGCCAGTGGATCTGCGAGTTCTTCTGCTCGTGGAGGTGCGTCCGGGTCTGCATCATCCTGTGCCGCCCCTTCCAAGTCACGGAGATGGACCTCTCCCTGAGCGAGGCGTTCGAGTTCGGGCAGGCGATCAGCCGGTTGTCCGAGAAGCCGGAAGCCCTCGCCGCCGTCGCTGACGCCGTTGAGCGCGAGGATGTCGATCGGTTCGCCTCCCTCGTGAAGGAGTTCGGACTGGAGCGCTTCTGTGTGCAGCTCTGCCACTGGATCTGCTCGTGGCACTGCACGCTCCTGTGCCGGTGCGTCTGCACACCGGTCCTGCAGCCCTGGTTCACGCACATCGGGCACTTCGACATCTACGCCGACATCGACTCCGGCACCGGCCTGACGAACAAGGGCCTCTCCTTCACCGGGCTGTACTTCAACGGAGGCCCGGGCTTCGCCTTCCAGGACTGCCTCGAGCTGCGCGGCTACTGCCCCACGGCATCACCCATCGACGGCACCGCCATGCGGTACCGCTTCGTCCTGGCCGGCACGTCGACCCCGATCACGGGAAGCAGGGTCTGCCCGGTCGACGCCGGGTCCCGGATCGTCTCGTGGCCGCAGAACCTGTCGGGGGTCGCGGGCGCAGCCAACGTCTCCACCTTCCAGACGATCGCCATCGCGGGTGCCCCCACTGCAGAGCAGCCGCCGCCCGCTCCGGGCGACCCCTGGTACGGCCCCGACATCCACACCCTCGTCCCCGACCCCAACGGCTGGGTGGTCGTCGACCCGGCCTCCATCTCGGGCGGGTTCACCACACTGATGGGTCTCGACACCACCGACGACGTACCCGGAGGCATGCCGACGAGCGCCAACCCAGCCGGGCAGAGCGCATCGCCCGCCCAGACCGGCCAGGACATCGGGATCGTGTTCGAGGCGACCCGGGTCGCCGGGCCGGCGAGCCCTCCGGATCACTCCAACACCCTCACCCGGGTGCACATCAGCAACTGGCGCGAGCTCAACCTCCTCGACATCCAGCAGTTCCACGGCCCGGGCGCCGGGGCGTGCAGCCCCATCACCTCGGCCCTGGACCTCGACTACACCGCAGATCACGAGCTCATGGCTGCGTGGTCCGTCGACATCACGAGCGCCTCTCCCTCGGCCCCCGGGGCCGTGGCCGGAGGCACCGTGCCACGGGGCGGCTTCGGAACCGACCACGAGAACACGACCGGGTGGCAGCCCTGCTCCTACACCGCGTCGCTCTCGACCCGGGCGGCGCTCACGACGGGCCTCATCGACAACCAGGGGTACACGACGTCAAAGACGTTCTGCACCACCGGTCGGGGGTGACCGTCCCTTTCGCACGTGATCGAAGCAAGGACGGCGAGGCGGACCATGTGTCCGCGTCGCCGTCCCGTCATCAGCTGCGCATCGCATCGGAGCCACGGCGCGCGGCCGATGGCACGATCTGGGCCACCACAACGGGCCACCAGGCGAACCGGGCCCCCGGAAGGGCAAGTCCGGTGGCGACCGGGTAGTCGTCGTCGGCCAGCGCGTCTACTGCCCCACAGTCGGCGCCTTGACGCGGCGGTAAGCCGCACCTCGTCGGCCGAAGCTCGAACAAGTCCAGAGTTCGAGGCGATCAGGTGTCCGTGCCTAGGTCACCGGCTTCCAGATCTGGCCGGTGGGTTGGGGAAGGGCGTTATCGAATACCTAAGCTTTGCAGCGTTTTCGGTCATGATGGGTTGGCTGTGGCGGTCCCCGGGCGCGGCCGCGAGGGTTACTCAACCCGGTCCCTCACCGAGCATGGTGAACAGAGTCGGGGCACTCATGAGTCGCTGCCCCAGCCTCTCTACGTTCCGAGACATGGACGGACAGGGAAAAGTCGGAAGAAGATCCCTCATCGTCGGATCAGCCGCGCTCGCGGCGACCGGACTGTCGGCGTCACCCGCCGAGGCGCTCATCAAGAGCAGGCGGGCGGAGTTCGCGGTCTGGGACCCGATCACCGATCGGTCGACCACGGCGATGACGCCTCGGCGGGTCACGATCCACATCGCCGTCACCAGTAGTGCGGACATCTACGGTCCGGGCAAGGGGCCGGGCGACTCCTACGCGCACTTCTACAACCCGCGCTCCGGCGCTCCGCGCCAGCACCAGACGATGGACTGTCGAGCTGCTGCCGACCTCGAGGGCAGCTCGTCGACGATCTCCGTGGAGCACGCGGGCATCGTCGGGGACTCCATGACCGACTCACAGCTGACGAACATCGCGAAGATCTTCGCGTGGGCGCACCTCTTCTGCGGTGTGCCGAATCGCATCGCGACCGTCGACAACCTCAGCGGGCTCGCCTGGCACCGGCTCGGCATCGACGGCAACTTCGGCACCTATGACCCCAACCTGCGACGGACGTGGTGTCGCGACCAGACCGGTGCGGTGTGGTCGAGCTCGCCGGGCAAGACCTGCCCGACGGACAACTTCATCAGGCAGGTGCCCACGGTCTACAACCGCGCCCAGACGTGGATCGAGATCTTCCGCAACCCGCCGCCGGACCTCTGAGGCGTCACCAGAGCGAGGGTGCGGGAGGCCGGGCGCCGACCTCCCGCACCCTTACGAGCGGAGGGGGGCGTAGCGCGTACGCCTTCGCGTCAGAGGCGCGCGTGCCCGACCTCAGTCCTCGGGGAGGTCTGCGAAGGCCTTCTTCATGTCGCGGTACCAGCCCGTCGACCTCTTCGGGTACTAGTTCCTCAAGAATCACGGCACGGTTCCGAGACGCCACCCGAGCCGTTCGGCCGGGGGGCCGCTATTCCTCGGAAGATGCGGCACGCCGCCCCGCTCACGCTGCTCTTCCCCTTCCGGGTGACTGCGAGGCCGAACTGCACCGCAAGTTCTACAACCACCGCACTTGCGCCTCGGCGGCAGAAGCGGACGTCCGGGGGGCGGCGATGGACTCGTCCTGCCGTTCAGCGATCATGAACCTCATGGAGGACCAGCAGTCGCCGCAGTCGGCCGAGGGTGAGGCGAAGGTCATCACGCTCTGCGGCTCGACCAAGTTTGAGGCTGAGTTCGCGGAGGTCAACCAGCGGCTCACGATGGAAGGTTGCGTCGTGATCAGCCTCGGAATGTTCAGCCTCCCCGATCTGCCGTACTACGACTGGACAGCCGACAGCTCAGACCTGAAGAAGCGGCTCGGGGGCGTGCACTTCCAAAAGATTCGCATGGCTGACGAGGTGTACATCGTGGATCCGGGCGGCTACGTAGGTGAGTCAACCCGACGGGAGATTGCCTACGCGGAGTCGCTCGGCAAGCCGGTTCGGTATCTGAGTCGCGAGCGCGTCGCTCGAACGGGAGACAGCCCCCAAGAGTGAGTCCGACCGGGCGGTCCGCTCATCGACATGCAGTGAAACCGTGCGCGCCGACAAGCGGCGGTTTGACGCGGCTGCTGATCGGAGGCCGGATCCGCTGCAGTGGGCGTCGCTCCGCCGACCGCACGACCGAGGTCGTGTCAAGAGCAAGGGCTGTGGCGGGTCGTCGCTCTGAAGCCGACCTGACAGGATCGAGGGATGGCCGCGGTGGAGGGGACATGAAGGCCGTCGTGTACGAGCGGTACGGCGGCCCCGACGTGCTGCGTGTCGAGGACGTCCCGACTCCGTCGCCCGCTGCCGGGCAGGTCTTGGTGAAGGTCGCGGCAACGTCGATCAACCTCAGCGACTGGGAGGGCCTGCGTGGCTCGCCCTTCTACGCCCGGTTGGGTGGGCTGCGCGCGCCGCGACGTCCGACGCTCGGCTCGGACATCGCCGGCCTTGTGGAGGCCGTCGGCGGTGGCGTGACTCGATTCCAGCCCGGTGACGAGGTCTACGGCGACAACCTGCAGCTCATGGGCGGCTTCGCCCAGTACGCGGTCGCACCCGAGTCGGCGCTGGCCCACAAGCCGCCTGCGCTCAACTTCGCCGAGGCCTCGACCATCCCGCAGGCCGGGTCGATCGCGCTTCAGGGCACGGCGGGTGCCGCCAGGGGGCTGCGAGTGCTCATCAACGGTGCGGGCGGCGGATCCGGTTCATTCGCCATCCAGCTGGCCAAACGTCTGGGTGCGCACGTCACCGGCGTCGACAACGCCGACAAGCTGGAGTTCATGCGAACGCTCGGTGCCGATCAGGTGATCGACTACCGCCGCGACGACTTCACCCGGAGCCACGAGGCGTACGACCTCATCCTGGACCTCGTGGCCCATCGGTCGGTGTTCGCCTACCGTCGCGCGCTCGCTCCCGGTGGCCGGTACCGATGTGTCGGCGGGTCCGTCCGGGCGCTGCTCCGGGTGCTCACGATCGGCGCGGCCGCGGGGATGGTCACGGGCCGCAGCCTTGGGGTGCTGGTCGTGAAGCCGGGCCCAGCACACTTCCAGTCGCTGACCGATTTGTGCGTCGCTGGTCAGGTGGGCATCCACATCGACCGCATCTGCACGCTCGATGAGGTCCCGGACGGGCTCGCCCAGGTCGGTGAGGGCCGCGCCCTCGGCAAGGTCGTCGTCACCCCAACCTGAAACGCGGGTGTCGGCGCGGGAATCCCTCCGCGGGCGGCAGCACGCGTGTACGGCTTCGAGTGAGGCGCGACGCTCGGCCATCAAGCGATCCTGAAGATGCTAGAACCCCGATATATCAACCAGCCTTGCGGCCGTAAAATGCAGGTCCCACATGTCCTTTCGTCACCGAAGACGAGTCACATGCAGACCTATCTGAACACCTGGTCGCGAGATGAGCCGCGGAGAGGCTGCTGCGCGGCCGGAACCGTCCGCGCGAGTACATGAACCTCCCGGTACTGACGGTCGAGCAGCTCACGCCCGTGGTGCGCCGGGCCCTCGACGTGCCGGATGCGCGGCCGTTGGAATGGTCGTGTGAGCCGCTCGATGTGGAGCTCGTCAACCCACTCACGGCCGGGCTGTATCGGGTCGTCGGCACCGCGCAGGTAGTGCCGGGTCCGGCGCGGCCCTGGCGGGTGATCCTGAAGGTGATCCAGCATCCCGACTTCACGGGGACAGCGCTGGAGTTCGGGTACGCCGAGCTGCCGGGGGACTGGAACTACTGGCGACGGGAGGTGCTGGCCTATCGCTCTGGCCTGCCCGACCGCTTCACCTGGCCGTTGCGACCGGTGAGGTGCTGGGGCACCGAAGACATCGACGACACGACCGCGTGGCTCTGGCTGGAGGAGCTTGACACCACGTCCCGCCGACCTCATTGGTCGCTCGAGGAGCTGGCCGTCTCGGCGCACGACTGGGGAGCGTTCTCGGCGCAGGGCCTCGCCATGGTCGGCGACGTAGAGTCCCTGCCGTGGGCGGCGCGCAGGTGGCTGCGCGGATGGGTCGGAACGGCCCGCGTCCTCGGGGCCGATCACGCCGTGGCCCACGACGGCTGCTGGGACCATCCCCTGTTGCGAGAGCGGCTCCCGGCCTCGGCGCGCGCTTCCTTCGCTGAGTTGATGGGTGTCGCAGAACCTTTGCTGGATCGACTGCACGCGCTGCCTCGGACGGTTGCCCACCACGACACCCAGTGGCACAACGTGTTCTGTGAAACCGGGCCGGAGGGGCGTCGCACGGTCGCCATCGACTGGAGCTTCTTGGGCACCGCGCCTGTCGGGGAGGACCTCGGGCACCACATCGCTGTCAACCTCTTCCTCGGCGCTGTCCAGCCGAGCGACGCCGAGGAACACGATGAGACTGCCGCTGAGGCCTACCTCGCCGGGCTGCGTGCCTACGGGTGGCGGGGTGACGACAAGGATGTCCGACTCGCGGCGGCCGCCACCGGGGCCCTGCAGATGCTGTCGTACGCGGCATGCTTCATCGCGCGGCTCTGCCCCGACTTCGGCGAGGTGTACCGATGGCCGGAAGAGATGGCCGAGAAGCAGTCCGGTGACGTGGACGCGGTCATGGACACCTGGTGTGAGACCTTCCGATTTCTGTTGACACTCGGTGAACGTGCGACGCGTTCTGTCGTGGATCACTGAACACCCTCGCCGCCAAGCGTGCATCAGCGCAGACCGCGTGATGCCTCGCCCTTGGTGCGCGCTCATGGGAGCGGACGGTTCCACGAGCGCAATCGCGGCGGTAGGTCGGAAATGACAAAGCGAGTACGCGACCAATACCAACCTCGAACAGGCGGAGCGCGAGGGCCCGGACCACGAAGCCCCCGGCGTCGAGATCGGTAGCACCAACCGAGAGAGCAGCACCGTCGAGCCCGACGAAGATCCCGAGGCCCACGGCCCTGAAGCCCCGCCACCAGTCACCTGAGACGCGTCCGCACAATGCCGAGGCGCATCTGGGAAGATCTGCGCGCGCGGGCTTCAGCGGCCGAAAGACGCAGCTTCCGACCATGCCTCGATCGAGGGCCCGCGGCATGTGCAGGCGTTCTCTCCGTCTTTGCGGAACTGGAGATACGTCGCGGCATGGTTGAGGACGGTGCGGCCCTTGCTCTCGGAATTGCCACCCCGACCACCGAGAGGAGCCACCGGTGAACGCGCGAATACCGACCGGCCGGACTGGTCGTGTACCCCCTGCACGAGGCGGCGAGCAGAGCAACCTCATGCACGGCGCCGCCTCAGGGGCCCTTGGGAAGGGTTGCTAGGCGACGCCGCCGTTAGCGACGATACTCCCGCCGCGTACGACGCCCGCGCAGGTCGCCCGCCCCGGGGCGGCAAGACGCGCCTCCCGACAGAGCTGCATGTCGGGTTTGTTGAGGTCAGGCTGAGGGCTACCTGGGCACGTCCGCGCGGTGTGCTCAGACAGAACTGGATCCATTACCCAGGCCATTCATCACGGCGCGCCGTCAGACCGGCGATGCCGAAATCCTCCATGCAGCAACAACGTTCGCGGCCGGGTTCGTCGGACTCGCCCGAAAGGTTGATCCCGTTGTCATCATGGGGTCCACTGGGATGCCGAACATGTGTAGGAGTTTCACGGCGAAGTCCCGCGCCTGCTTGGCATCGGTGACCCGCAACGGCTTCACGGTCCCCGCCTCTTCATCCAGCAGCGCTGCGCAGTCACTCGTGCAGTCGGCCTATGCGGGTCGATCCATCACGTCAGGCGTCCGTGAGCAGCTGGTTGCGCGAACCTCGGAGAATGGGTGCAGCGACTGCTGCGACACACTTACGCGGGTGGCGGACAGGTACCAGGTATGACTCACCCCTCGCGCTCTGCTGAGCAGGAGCACGCGTTCAAGTCGTTGTACGAAGAGGTGTACGGGGATCTGGTCAAGTTCGTCCAGCGCCGTACTGATCACGATCGCGCGGAGGATGTTGTCGCCGATGTGTTCCTCGTGGTCTGGCGCCGCTTCCAGGACGCACCGGGCGATCTCGATGGCGCTCGGGCGTGGGTCTTCGGCATCGCCCGGAACATCCTGCTGAATGAGCGTAGAGGAGAACTGCGCCGTTCCGCTTTGGGGATCCGTCTGGCCGACCCGGCCTCGTTGCCTCACGCCACCGCTGAGGTCGAGGCGGTCGTGAGCCGGGTCGACCTTTCCACAGCCTGGCGCCGGCTCTCAGAAGTTCACCAAGAAGCGCTGAGTCTCACGGTCTTCGAAGGCCTCCCGGCACCGGAAGCCGCCGTGGTGATCGGCATCTCACCCGTTGCTTTCCGATTGCGCCTGAGCCGAGCCCGCCGAGCACTGCGCCGTCATCTCGACCACCTGCCGCGCGCGAACACCACGCCCACCGGCCTGCCTGAAAGGACCACGACGTCATGACCTCCAACCGCGACATCACCACCATGCTCCGAAGGCTCGATCCTTCCTCCGGGATCGCAGACCCCACCAGCGCGCGAGCTCGCCACGACCTGCAGCGCATCCTGCAAACCGACCTGTCAGCGGACCAACCAAGTCAACCTCGGTCACCTACCGGCCTCTCCGAGAAGCCAACCCGGCCGCCACGGACCACCCGCCCTGTACGCAGGATGGCGCTGGCTGGTGGGGTGCTCGCGCTGACCGTGGGAGCAGTGGCGCTGCCAGCAGTGACTGGCGGGGACAAAGCCTTCGCCAGCTGGACGCGCATGCCAGCAGGAATGTCGGCATCCGAGCGCACCGACAGCGCCGACAGCTGCCGCGACCAGCAACGAGACGGGGCAGGGGCCGGCTATGCCGACCAGCTCGACAGCGCCCAACCTGCCATCGCGGAGCGTCGCGGCGTGTGGACCACCGTGATCCTCAAGGGCAGGAATGGGTTCTCTGCGCTGTGTGTCACGGACAGCTCCAGCCACCTGTTCGCCAGAGACATGATCGGCTCCGTCGGAGGTCCCACCGTGGACGTGCACCTTGGCCCCCGCGATCTAACCGCCATCAGTTTGGGTTCGGGGACCATGCGTGCTGGTGACATCTCCCTTGCCGCGGGTACAGCGGGCTCAGACGTTGTCGGGGTGGTCTATCGAAGCCGGACACACGGGGATGTCGCGGCGACCGTCTCCGGTGGCTACTTTGCCCTCTGGTTCCCCGGCGACGAACTCGACGAGCTCCCACGCGACGGGCTCGAGGTCGACGTGACCTACGGCGACGGCAGCGTCGGCACTGCACGGCTGTCGCTCTAGCCCGGCTCAACCGCCCTCGCTAGCCCGACGAGGAGGCGCGTCTGGAGACACTGTCCTCATGTTCGCGCCGAAGCAGCAGCTGCGTCCGGATCTGCCGCCGCCGTTCGGTCGTGCCGACATTGGACGTCCCCCGGGATCCAGGCGGCTACGCGTCGTTCGACCTCGCCGCTACCCCGCGCCGCGTGATCAGGCCGGCGCGGTCCCGCTCCTCACGGTCCATCTGCACCAGGCGCCGGCGTAGACAAGCCAGATCCAGAAGCCACCGACGGTTGCCCGCAGCGCTAGCCAGCACGCTGTCACGTACAGGGACTTGTGCGGGTCGGCGACGGGCGGTACCGCCTCGACTCAGGTAACTGATAGTCCAACGCATCGCCGTCAAGAGGCATATGCGCTTCGCCCGGTAGGCGGCGAAATGACCTGGCTCGGTGAAGACCTCCAGACCCTCAAGAACCTCCTCGAGAACACGACCCTGTAGTTCTCCGTGCCGGGCGGCCGACTTGTTGGACCCGAATGGGGTTACTGGTGACCGACCGCGTGGATCTCGAACTGAGCCTGTTCGCCGACGCCGACCTGGGCGGAACCCATCATCGCTTTGCTGACGCTGAGCGCCAGGGCGCCGCCTCCGGCGGGCATGACATTCGACGCGAACTCGACTCCCTCGATGAACCCGTGCACGCGCTGCTGCTTCAGGCCACCCAGGGCGGCCACATGCTCGGCGGGGATGTCACAGACAGCCAGACCGCTGGCCCTTTCCGGGTTCCAGTATCGAATTCGCGCAGCGAACTGGATCGGCCCCATCCGTGCAGACAAGCACCCCGCTCTCGAAAGCGTCAAGGACTCGCGCCTGCGGCACGTTAGTCACGTTCCCTCGGCAGGATGGCTGCTCGCGGCGGTACGCCGCTCCCTCACATTAGGAGCGCCCCATGCCTGATCGCGACTGCGCCGGTTCCGGCCCTCGTCTCCGGCCGGGATGGATATCGTCTCGGGCATGACAGGTCCCATGACGATGAACCGCGTCATCCATGCGGCGGTGCGTCGCGACCTCGGTCGCCTCGCGTCTGCCCTCCCCGCCGCTCCCGACGGTGACCGGGCCCGCGCCAGGCAGCTGCAGGTGGCCTACGCCAACCTCCACGACCAGCTCAAGGACCACCATGAGGGGGAGGACAGGCACGTGTTTCCGTTCCTGGCCAGGGTGGAGGGGGCCACCGAGCTGGTCGGGGTCATGGAGACGGAGCATCAGGCCATGGCTGACGCACTCGCCGGGGTGCGCACGGCGATGGACACCTACGCCTCGACCGGGTCTGCCGACGACGCCCACGCCGCTAGGGAGGCCGTCGTGAGAGCGAACGAGGTCGTCGAGCGGCACCTGCATCACGAGGAGAACGACCTCGAGCCGCTGATGCTCCCGCACCTCGAGACGCCCGAGTGGAAGGCCGTCGAGAAGCAGCTGCGACCGGCATCCCTCACCGACTCGGGCCGGTTCATGGCCTGGGTCCAGGACGGGATGCCCGAGGCGGAGCGGGCCTACCTTCGCTCGACGATTCCGGCGCCGGTGACCTTTTTGCTCAGCAGACTTGCCGGCAGGTCGTACTACCGCGATGTCGCGCCCGCCTGGCAGCCCACCAGGTAGGAGTCCTGCCACGAGACCCGGTCGAAGTCGGCTCCGGAGGGCACGTGGCGTAAAGACGCGCTTTACAGACCGCTCAAAGTCAATGGTCCAGTCGGTGCCTCAGCTTCTGGGGTGCGCAAAACCGGTAGCTCTCGGTCACCAGCTCGGCGACCTCGTCCCAGTCGGTGTCGTCGTCGAGCACCATGCCGACGACGGTGGGCGACCATGGCGGCTGGTAGAACGGCGGCCCGGCGTTGGCCAGGGCCGACAGCTCGTCGCCGGATGACCGGAAGGTCAGCACCGTGGTTGGTTGGGTCACCCCGGTCATGTCGCGGTACGCCGACGTGTAACCCTCCTGGGCGACCAGGACGTGGGCGAAGGTCTTGTTCCGGACCCGCCACCGTACGCCGGTCCAGGCGTCCTCCTCGTACGCGTCGGGCAATGCCAACGCAGTGGACGCGATCCGCGCGACTACCTCGCCGGAGGGCTCGATGCGCGACGGCCTGGACACGCGCCGAGTCTGCCAGCGCATGCCGACAGGCGGTCGCCCGTCTGGGCGCGTCCCCACCGCCGCTGCCGCCCTCACCAGGGGCGGTCACACCTGTCGCGGTCGAACCGCATTGATAGTCAGGGCTCTACTGGCGCGGCCCGCCACTAGTCTCGCGGTGTGCCCGAGTTCAGCTGGCGACCGGCCAACGACGCGACGAGCGCGGACCTCGAGGCCGTGTTCGACGCCGGCGGCGCCCGCAAGTGCCGCTGCCAGGCGCTCAAGGTCCCGGGCTGGATCTGGCGCGACACGACCCAGGAGGAGCGCGACGCCGCGCTCCTGGAGCAGGCCGGCTGCGGCACGAGCGGCCCCACGTCCGGCCTCGTCGGGTACCTCGACGGCGAGCCGGCCGGCTGGGTCGCAGTCGAGCCGCGGGAGAACTACCCGAGGATCTGGTCCCGGCAGAAGTCGTGGATGCGGATGGACCCCGACCTCGAGGGCGTCTGGTCGGTCACCTGCTTCGTCGTGCGTAAGGGCTTCCGTCGACAGGGACTGATGTACGAGCTCGCCGCCGCAACCGTCGAGTACGGCAGGCAGGTCGGCGCTCGCGTCCTTGAGGGCTACCCCAACGAGCCGCCGCCGGGGAAGACCGTGATCTGGGACGAGGCGTCGGTCGGGCTGCTCCAGGTCTTCCTCGACGCCGGCTACGAGGTCGAGGCGTCGCCCACCCTGCGCCGGAGGGTGGTGCGACACCGACTCGGCGCGTCCTCCTGACAGTCGGTTCCGTCCAAGTCCAGGCGGAGTAGCGGTATCTGGGCCTATCGCTCTACGCGGCGGAGTGACGCTCGCTGATCGAGTCGCACACGGCGGGCCGTTGGCGTATTTGCCGGAACGCGAACACCTCTGAAGGGCGGGGGCTCTGCGCTCGTGGCCCCTCCGCGAACCGAGGGGCGACGGTGATGGAATTGATGACGGTGCGGATCTCACGGTGGTGGGCGGTTGCCGGGCTCGCCGCGCTGACGTCAGCCGTGCTGCTTGCGGCTGCGATCTGGAGCGCACCCCCTGTGAACGGGGTGCCCGCGAACGGTTCGGCTCTCGACCGCGCCGCGATGGTGCTTGCCGATCTCCCACGGCTGTCGGTCACGCCTGACCCGGCACCGGTCGGCGCGACGATGCTCGTCACGGGTTCGGGGCACTGCTTCCTCTATTGGCAGGGCCATGACGGCTATTTCGAGGTGTCTCTCGGCTTCGGTGATGGCGTGACTGTTCGCGCTCAAGGAATCCGGGGCAACTTCACCGCAACTGTGACCGCGCCGATCTCGCCCGGCGGCTACGTCCTAACCAGCACCTGCCTCTACACCAGGGCTGAGGAGGGCACCTCCATTGCTGTCACGGTCATCGAGCCAGAGCGCCCCCAATCCTCCGTCGTGGCCGAGCCCAGCACCGTCGCTCTGGGCGGCACCATCCTGGTGACCGCCAGCCCGGTACCGGCAGCGTGTAGCGAGGGAACGATAGAGCTGACCTTTGACTCGAAGGGTGTCGGTTCGACGTGGACGATGTTCGGTGGCGTGCCCGGCGGCTCGACCAAGTTCATGGTTCCTCCGGACACGACGGCCGGCACCCACCGAGTCGGGGTGACGTGTACGGCACCCGACGGCGGCGTCGAGGCGCTGCCCTCCGTAGACCTCACCGTCACAGGCGCAGCAGGCTCCACGGACAGCACTGGCGTCCAGAGGCCGGTCAAGACCTCAACGGAAGCGCTGTCTACAACGACCTCGATCCCGCCCACGTCCAGCCAGCCCTCGACCACTCGAACCTTCAGCAGCTCTGCCCGGCCGACGTCGTCGACTGCGAGGGAGACCACCAGGACCGCCACCACCTCACAGCCGGCCGCCGTCGGGGCGGCCGGCGAGCCTCACGACTTCGACCGACCACAGAAGCGGGCTGCGGTCGCCACCTGGCTTCGTCCTCCGACGGATTCGGGGCTGATGGACCCGACACACCTCGCAACCTCCGCCGTGTTGGCGGTGCTCCTCATGTTGCTCATCGGCTTCCCCGCGCAGCTGTTCGAGGCAACCTATGAGGAGAATGAGAAGCGCATCAAGGTCTTCCTCGCGCGGCATGGCTTCAGGCGCGTCCCGCGACCCAGACGGCAGAGCCATGTGCCGGCACCGGTCGCGATCGCGGGTTTCGCGGTCCTCGGTGCGGTTCTCTACGGCCTCACCGACCCCAACTTCGGCCGGGACGGAGCCCAAACCCTGTTGGACGCGGCGGGTTTCCTCGTTGCCCTGCCGCTGGTCACCCTCGCCTTCGAGGTACCCGCGGAGCGCTACGCACGTCGCGGGGGACGCGTGCCGGCCCGGTTGCGGGTCCTGCCCGCAGCGCTGGTCATCGCTCTTGTGTGTGCGGTCGCTTCGTTCCTCGGGCAGTTCCAACCGGGCTATGTCTACGGCTTGATCGCCGGCTACGCGGTCCTCACGACCTCGCGCATGGATCGGGCGACGTCGGCCCGCGCCGTTCTGGTCGGCAGCGCAGCTCTAGCTGTCGTGTCGCTGACTGCCTGGCTGGCCTGGGCGCCGCTCGACTCGGCGCTCACCACGGTCGGCGCCCCGGGTGCCCAGCGGGTGGTCGACGCGGTGCTGGCGACAGTCGTGGTCGTGGGCGTCCAAGCGCTTGCCTTCCAGCTGCTGCCGCTCACGTTTCTCGACGGACACGCGGTTCACGAGTGGAGCCGGACGCGCTGGCGGGTCGTGTACGCCTTCGCGCTCTTCGCGCTCATCGCCGTAACCTTCCACCCGCGCACCCGAAACGACACCACCGATCCCCAGGTTCTGGTGATGGTGGCGTTATTCGCCCTCTTTGGCGCCGGCTCCGTCGCGTTCTGGGCCTGGTTCCGCTACACGCCTGAACCCGTGCCATCGAGCAGCGGCGACATCGGGGCATGAGCTGGAAGCGATGCCATGTAGAGCGGTGTGTCGGATGCTCCATGCGAGGAGCCGCCACATGTTTCACTGACGTGCGCGATCGATGCCTGCGCCAAGCTCGGTTCAGGGTGGGCGGGTTCGTCGCTGGCATCGGCGGCTCTCCTCCCTTCATGTCGCGACTGTCGCTCGGGATGTGCGGACTCAGGCGCCGCAGGGCCGGAGTGGCTGATGAAGGGATTTCTTTCGCCGCCGTCGGAAGTAGCGATGCCTTCCGCGCTCGAATACCCGGCTGAGGACCAGCTCGATGGGACCTTCGCGTAGAGCGGCGAACTCTCCTCCGTTGAGTCGCCCGCGGCGATAGCGGCGGTGAGACGCGCCTCCCCGGCCAAGGCTCGAACGAGCGGATCGCGGCGCATGGGGAAGTTCCGGATGCCGTGCGAGCAGTACGCGTCAGCGTCGGACCGCCGGTAGGTCGACGACCTTTTCAGCTAGACGATGCCCCTGTAGAAGTGCCTTAAGGCGCCGCAGCGGCCAGGAGGTGGTCCGTCCCTCGAGTCGGTTGGGTCCGTCCGGGTCGACTACCAGCTGCGAGTGCACCACGACGCCGTCAGCAAACCGCAGGGTCACCCGTGTGGGACCTCGTGTGGCGGCTGCGGCAAGATCGATGCGGCCCTGGAGAGCCTCCATGCGATCGCTGTC
This sequence comes from Terrabacter sp. GCM10028922, assembly GCF_042666095.1. NCBI lineage: Bacteria > Bacillati > Actinomycetota > Actinomycetes > Micrococcales > Intrasporangiaceae > Terrabacter > Terrabacter sp. GCM10028922. Next base: position 19,390 of record NZ_JBHTFG010000024.1, read on the forward strand.
CTCGTAGGCGAAGTCCGTGTCGGTGTGACCCTCGAAGTCGATGTGGTATACCTCGGCGCCGGCGTGGACGTGCACGATCGCAACTCGCGACGGTCCGCTCTGAGCCGAACCTCGGCGTGAAGTTCCTACGCGGACCGCCGGCTGATTGCACATACCACATGTGTCCCGGATGCCTCGCCATCAGTTCTGGCGCAAGCTTTGCCAGGTCCGCGGTATCCACGAGGCGAGTCAAGCATCACGGGGCGTTGTCCACGGGTCCTGGAGTCAGAACCCCCGCCGGCTTCGCGCGATCCGGCCTGAGTGCGCTGTGACAGATCGCTGCCCAGCCCGCGCTTCGCGCGTGCCTAAGTCGCGCGTCTACGGGCGGGCCACCAGTACAGGGCGAGGGATGCAAGGAAGAGCGCCAAGCCCGCGGCCTGGCCTCAGCGACCATGCCGCGTCCGCTACTTTCCTCATCGTTGTCGTGCTGAGACTCCTGATCCCGGTGTCGGGAGAAGCGCGCTGGGCCGCGTCGGTCGCCGTTCCCGTCGCGGTCGCGGTCGGCATCGTCGTGGTCGAGCTGCTTCGGCTGCCCTGGTAGATGCGGTTGCACCGTTCCCGGCCTGAGCGCGTGTGTGCTGGCCGCAATCTCGGTGGCAGCCGCCACCTCGGCGCTGGTCGGCCTGACGATCAGAGTGCGCCTGGCCCCCGACAAGAAGGTGGTCAGCGGTCACCCCATCTCGCTGGTGCGCGGGCCAGGTTGTCACATCAGGGCACCCGATCCGGTCAGAAGGGTCTGACCCCATTAACTCCTTCGATTGAGGACCGGCATGACGACGAGCATCCAGAACGTCCAGGCGAACAACGACCCCAACCACCGCATCGACTCGGTCGATGACCTGCGTGCGCACCTCCAGTGGGCGATCGAGCTGGAGCACTCGACTCTTCCGCCGTACCTGTGCGCGCTCTACTCCCTCGACGCGGCTCGGAATCCCGAGGCAGTCGAGGTGGTCCAGAGCGTCTTCGTGGAGGAGATGTTGCACCTCACGCTGGCGGCCAACCTTCTCAACGCCGTCGGCGGGAAGCCCGTGCTCGACGCTCCTCACCTGCTCCCCGGGTACCCGCGCACCCTTCCGCACGGTGATCAGTCCTTCCGGATGGAGCTCCTGCCCTTTGGAGCGCCAGCACTCGAGATGTTCCTCGAGATCGAGCGGCCCTCCGCCCGGGGAGCGGCACCGCAGGGCGACGGGTACGAGACCATCGGGCAGTTCTACCAAGCGATCGAGGACGGCCTTCGGGGCCTCTGCTCAGACCTCGGCGAGGCCGTCGTCTTCACCGGCGATCCCCAGCGGCAGATCACCGCTGCCTACCCCTATGGCGGGTCGGGCCGGATCGTCGCCGTCCACGACCTGGCATCCGCCCTCGAAGCGCTCGAGGAGATCGTCGAGCAGGGTGAGGGAGCAGCCCAGCGCGACGTCTGGGACGGCGACCGGCAGATGTTCCACTCCGATCGCGACGAAGTCGCCCACTACTACCGGTTCCAAGAGCTTAAGCTGGGTCGGCACTACCAGCCGGGCGACACCCCCCAGTCCGGACCCACGGGACACGCCGTCCACGTCGACTGGGACGCGGTGCATCCGATGCGGCCGAACCCGACCATCGCCGAATCCCAGGCGGCGGGCGCCGACTCCCAGGCGGGCACCGACGTGCGGGATGCACAGCAGGCGTTCAACGCCGCATACTGCACCCTGCTCTCGATGCTGGAGCAGGCATTCAACGGTGAACCGTCCATGCTCGGCAGGGCCACTGGGGCCATGTTCGGCCTGAAGTCACAGGTTCAAGCCCTGCTGCAGATGCCGTTGGGGGACGGTTTCACCGCGGGACCCACCTTCGAGTACGTCCAGGCCGACGATCGACCGTGAGCCTCGCGCAGTAGCCGGCAACGGCGGAACGTCACCGTGCCGAGGTCGATCGACCATCCGCTGCGCTGGCCGTGCGACGAGCACGACCAGCGCGGCTGGTGATCTAGGGCGTGGTCCGTTCAGGTGAGTGCTCCGCCTCGTTCAGCCTCGTGGCCGCGTCGCGGAGGCTGCGCAGCTCGGCCTCGTAGTAGCCGAGGTCGGCCGTGGCCAAGGAGCTCGCGGCATCGTCGAGCGGCGCACCCGCCGCTGCGACGGTCTCGGCGGCGAGGATTTCGACCTGGGCCTCCTTGGCGATGGCGAGGAGGGCGGGGCCGTTCGGGTCGTTGGTCATGAACCTATGACCGACGACGACCCAGATGTGTGACACGGCGACCCCAGAACGGTCGCGGCGACCCGACAGGACTTCGTCGAAGTCAGCCCCGGAAGCAAGACGCTGGGTCCCACCTCGGAAAGGCGGAACCCAGCGTCGCAAGGGTCAGGAGTCGACCCAGGAGTCGGGCGAGCGTCAGGCGGACTGCTTGGCCCAGACCTCGTACGAGATCGAGCCGAGCTCGGCACCAGGACCGGGCACCAGGCTCTCGTTCGCGAGCTCGGTCCCGAAATACCTGGCGTGTTCGTCGACGACCAGGTTCCGGGTGTCGTCGGTCTGGGCGAGCACGGCCGCGATGAACTGGTCCATCCTCACCTTCTCGGGGCCTCCGATCTCCTTGACGCCGTTCAGCGGCGCACCCACTGCCGCCCTTCCGACGGCGGACGCGACATCGTCGGACGCCATCGGCTGGTAGTGCACCGGCGCGAGGTGGAGCTTGCCGTCGATGGTGGACGCGTCAGCGATGGCCTTGGTGAACTCGAAGAACTGGGTGGCGCGGACGATGGAGTACGGGACGCCCGACTGCTTGATCAGGTCCTCCTGGGCCGCCTTCGCGCGAAGATAGCCGCTCTCCGGCAGCGACCCGGTGCCGACGACCGAGAGCGCGACGTGGTGCTTCACGCCCGCCGCCTGCTCGGCCTCGAGCAGGTTGCTGGTGGAGGTGACGAAGAAGCGCATGACGTCGTCGTCCGCGAATGACGGCGAGTTCGACACGTCTACGACGACGTCCGCGCCGGCCAGCGCGTCGGCCAGACCTTCCCCGGTCAAGGTGTTGACGCCGGTCTGCGGCGCGGCAGGCACCGCGTCGTGGCCGTGAGCGCTGAGCTTCTCGATGAGCTTCGATCCGATGAGCCCGGTTCCGCCGATGACGACGACCTTCATGAGTTACGCCCTTCTGGGATTGTCGAATGGGAGGAGGCTTGCGCGCCTCTGCCCCCAATGACCGGACAGCCCTGAGGGTTGTGACACCCGCCCCAGACGGTCCACGGTGCGTCGAAGGTCCGCGGTGCGCGAGACGTCAGCCGGGGACGTGGGTGAGCTTGTCGGGCGCCATCACCCACAGCAGCTGGTCGATACCGGACGTGGAACTGCTGATGCTCAGCAGCGCTAGTGCCGCATCACCGCGCTTCACGAGCACGGAGGCCTGGCCGTTCGTCTCGAGCCAGGTCAGGGTGGTGTCGGTCCACCAGTCCGCCCATCCGGCGACGAAGCGGGCGACGTTGTCCCGCCCGGCGACAGGACGGCGGGCTGCTCGAGGTGCGATGCCCGCTCCGTCGGAGGTACTGACCACCTCGGCGGAGAGCACCTGCTCCAGCCGCTCCAGGTCTCCGTCTCGCGCAGCAGCGAGGAAGGCCTCGAGCAGCGTCCGGTGCTCGGCCGGTTCGACGGGTTCCTTGCGGCTCGACTGCACATGCTTCCTGGCGCGGCTGACCATCTGACGGGCGTTCGGGGGAGTGGTGGCCAGGATCTCCGCGATCTCGTCGTAGGAGTAGTCGAACGCCTCGCGCAGCACATACGCCGCCCGGTGCTCGGGTCGGAGCTTCTCCAGCAGCACCAGGACCGCAGCCTCGAGGGCCTCCGCCTTCTCTGCGCCGAGGCTCGGGTCGCCACTGGTGTCGACGGGCTCGGGCAGCCACGGCCCGACGTACTGCTCCCGCCGGGCGCGTGCCGAGTCGGCGGTGTTGAGGGCGAGGCGGGTGGTGACCGTCGTGAGGAAGCCGGCAGGGTTGTGGACGACCGAACGGTCGGTCCGCTGCCAGCGCAGCCACGCTTCCTGAACGATGTCCTCCGCCTCGGCGACGCTGCCCAGCATGCGGTAGGCGATGCCGAACAGCCGGGGGCGGGCCGCGGTGAACGCGTCGACGGCCGAGTCGATACTCGTGCCAGACGGGTCGTCGACCGCGCTTGAGGTCATGGTTCTCCTTCGCCGGAGGACCGCGCAGCCTCCGCTCACGTGCACCGATTCGCGCCCGCATCATTGCACGGTTGGGCGGCCGGGCACCGGCTGCCGTTCGGTCCAGGTGAGGAAGCGCGTCCCCCAGTGCGCAGGCCGCCTCGACCTGTCGCCCGCCACCCGCGGGCGATCATGCAGAGTCTCAGTGCGATCGTCCCGCCCCGTGACGTCGGGCTCATTGCTTGTAGGCCGCCGCCCTTGCCGTCCAGCGTGGATGTCAGCTCCGCACTCGGATTGCGTGGTCGCCGCGCAGCCAGCTGGCGCAGGACTCGCAGTCGCAGTGAAGGGCTCAGGCCTCAAAGCCGTGACGCCAGTTGGCCGCGCGGAGCTTCATCCGGTCGTCGGCATGTCCCGTGGAGCGAGCGGTCACCCCGCAGCCCTCCATCCGCGAAGCGACGCAGGCTCTTGGATGACGACGACGGCCTCACGATGAGGGTCATGTGCAAGCCCATCGAAAGTGAGGGCAACCTGGACGCTGGCCGGCGCCGCCGATGACTTTCTCGTCAGACCGACGTCATAGTGTTGGCGGCCACCCTCGCGGTGAAAACATCAAGCGAAACGAATCAAGCACGGCGACGTTCTGGACCACGGGTAGCGGCGACTGCACCGGAAACGACGAAACTGCGCAGGCTCTGCACGATGCGTGATCCGCGAGCTCATACGAGTAGCGAGCCCGGAAGTGGCGTCTGCTCTCCAACCATCACCCCCGTCCTCGTGGCCGAGCTCCTCGCGGAGGGCGAGCGGATGCCGGTCTACGTCCATGTGATCGACCATCCCGAGGCGCGTGTGCTGGTCGACACCGGTATGACGCTCATGGGGCTGCCTGAGCAGCAATCGATGTCTGATTTCCTTGCAGCGGGTATTCACCGCCGGCGGAGTATGGCTAACAAACCTCGCGTCGCGGGCGGATCAGGGTCATGCTTGGTCTGACTGACCGCCATTCGATGGGGAGTTGGGCATGGACGAGCGGGACGCACCGAAAGTCATCATGCGCGGCCCGGCCGACGGGGACAGCATCGTTTTGCCGATGGGCGAGTTGAAGGCGCACATCACCCGCAAGGCGGCCCGGACCGAGACCGGCGGGCATTGGGCGCTCGGTGAGGCGTGGCAGGAGCCGCACTTCGACAATCCGCCTCACGTCCACGACGAGGCCGAGGCGTTCTACGTGCTTGAAGGGCTGTACACCTTCTACACCGACACTGACCCCGCCGAGGGCATCGGACCAGGCACCTTTGTCTTTATCCCTCCGGGCGCCGTCCACGGTTTTCGGGCCGGTCCCGATGGGGGGCGACTGCTATGCCTTTGGCCGTCGACCGTCGAAGCCGCGTTCTTCGGTTGACTAAGAGGCTTGTCACCACATAGCTTGCGCGTGCCCACGACCACAGTGCACTGATCTCGGCTACTTGTTTCATTGACGTCCGGGCCGGTGCCTGCGCAGGCTCGGCTCAGGTGCCCGGGCTCGTCCCTCGCAAACGCGGCTGCCCACGCCTTGTCGTGTGGCTCTCACATGGGTTGCGCCGCCCGGGCACCGCCGGGCGGGAGAGGCTCAAGAAGGGATTGCTCTGCTCGAAGTAGCGGTGCCCTCCACGCCCAACTATCCAACAGGTTCAAGGGCAACGGAGGACGCGGTGAACGAAGACGTCTCGCGGATCGTGATCGGGATGGACCCGCACAAACGCACGGTCACGATCGAGGTGATGACCGCCGACGAGACGGTCCTCGACGGTGGCCGGTTCTCCGCGGCCCATGAACGGATTCATTTCGCTGGCTCGGTGACCGCTGAGGGTTGTTCCCGAACGGCCAGACGACTCTGAGCGGTCACCGACCCCGCGTCCTGTCGCTGTGCGCGATGTGCCGCGCCCTCGCCGCTGTCGGCATCTGTTGTCACGCGTGCTTGGGATCAGGCAGGTCTGGCTCTGGGTGGTCGGCCCTGAACATCTCAGCGGCGTTCTCGTCTATGAGGCCGCGGCTCCGTGGCCCGCCCTCGAGTTGCCGTGAGCGTCTGGAAGTGCCTAAACCCTGCTCACGCGTACATCCAAGTAAGGGGCGCAACTGTGACCGCGGGCCAGCATGCCTGATGCGTCGGCGCACGACATGCGGGAGTACTTGGGAACCAGTTCGAGTCGCTCTACGCCGGGCGGATGGCGAGTTGAAGGCAGTCGTCCTCGAATCCGAGTTTCTCGGCGATTCGTCGCGACGGTGCGTTGGTCGCCAAAGCGCGCCAGCGCGCGATGCCGTGATGCGCCACGGCGTGCCTGGCCGCGGTGGCAGCGACCGCCGTGGCGAAGCCACGCCCGCGGCCGATACCCGCAGCGAGCACTCCGACGTCGGCGGGGACGCCGTCAAACACGGTCAGCTTGGCGGCGGCCATGGGGCGGCCGTGCTGGTCGAGTGCCACCCAAGCGTGCGCGTCATCGTCGTCAGCGAACCCGCTCTCTTCCCACTCTGCGTGCGTCACCTGGTCGATGAGCCGATCGAGGTCGTCGCGTCGCGCGGCCCGCACGGCGATGCCCCCGCTGGCTGCCGGTAGGAAGGCCGGCCGATCCAGAAAAGAGTGGACGCTCGGGCCCAGGACAAGCCAGTCGGGCAGGCGATCGCTCCACCACTGCGGGTCCATGACCGTGTCGATCGAGGGGCACCAGCCGGACACCGTCCCGACCAGGGCCCGGGGCGCCGAGACAAGCACCGTCTGATGCCGCAGCACGCAAAAGATGCCCGCATAGTCCGCGAGCAGCTGCCCATGCTCGACGATCACGGGGCGCCCCTGGTCGCCGGACGAGCCCTGAGGGAACAGGGCCGCCCAGAAACCGTGCAGGCGCTCTCGAGTGGCGGGCGTCAAGCTGGGAGTAGAGCACGAGGCGGCGCATCACGCACCTTCATTCGCACTCATCGGAGATCCGGAAAACAATGCCTGAAGGCCACGTCCGCCTGGCGGCGGGATGACACGGGTTTGCCACCTCCCGGTTGAGCGAGGGCAGTGGCACGCCCCCGTTCCGGCATACGCACGGCGCCACGGGGACTCGAGCGGACGAACTCGGAGAGCGGACTGCTGGGGGTTCTCGGCCCGAAGGTCGCTCGGGACTAGAGTCTCGGCATGGCGCGACCGGGTCTACGACACGTACGCATGCGAGGTCTGTGGCAAGCCTGTATCGCGACTGTTTGGCGTGGGAGCCAAGATCGAGCTTTCTGATGGCAGGCTCCAGATGAGGCCGGCCGTCATTGGCTACTGCTCCACCCACCGAAATGAGGTCATCCCGGCGTGGCTTGGCGGACTTAGTTCTGATGGGCGCTGTGAGTCGCTGGGGGAACCCGTGGAGTTGCGGCCGCAAGACGCCCGAGAGTTTCTTGGTCACGCAAACAGAATGCTCGCTGAGGAAATGGACGGTTACACCGAAGTGGACCCTTCGGAGGGAGTGCCGTCCCAGTGCCTGCACTGCGATGGCGAACTCAGGTGGGGCGAAGGTCCTCACATGAATGAGCCGTCGGTACGCACGGGACGGGCGTTTGCCTGGGAGTGCGCCTCATGCGGGGCAGCGGGCCTTCTAGCAACTGAACTTTAGTTCGCGCGGACGCCAGCCTACGCCATCGCAGAGCATGGAAGACTCGCGGCTGCTAGACGATTCCCGTAGGACCGGTGTCTGGCCAGACTCGGTCTAGGTGATCAGCGGGCAGCTCTCCATGCGGCTGCCCACCAACTCGATCGGTGTGGCTCACTATCGGTCTGCGGC
>NZ_JBHTFG010000025.1:0-661 GCF_042666095.1 Terrabacter sp. GCM10028922
CGACGACCCACCCGGACCGCGTCCACGTTCACGTCGGCACTGCTTGAGGTGGGCGCGGTGGCGTCGCGAGTGGCGCCGAGCCGGTCGGCCATGACGAGCACGACCTCGCCCGTCGACGGCGACAGCGCGCGGAACCGGAACGAGCGCGCCGACGCAGCGGCGGCCAGGGCCGGGGCGGCGTGCTCGAGGTCGTCGACCGTCTGCCCCGTCCGGGCCCGGACCGTCACCGTGAGCGTGACGCCCTTCGCCGTGACCGAGCAGAGCCGCGGGTGGACCCACACCTTCCGCGCGGGGGGTGCGGGCTTCTTGGAGACCTCCGCGACGACCTGGTCCACCACCGAGGGCCGCCGGTCGCGGTGCACCGACAGGCCACACTCACGCGCCAGGTGCGGCCAACGCCGGCGAGCCCACACCATCCACGACACCCGCGCCGCCGGCCCCGCGATGATCCGCTCGTAGGTGTCTGGTGACACGTGCGCCCACGCCGAGGCGACCACCGCCGGCACCCACCAGCCGACGACCAGCGTGCGGATCGCGGCAGGCTGACCATCTGGCAGCATCCGCATCCCGAACGCCACACCGGCGACGAAGACGGTCCAGCGCAGGTGCCGCCACGTCCACACCACCACACCCCAGACCACCGCCCACACATGAGCGGGAA
>NZ_JBHTFG010000026.1:0-1178 GCF_042666095.1 Terrabacter sp. GCM10028922
CGACCCGGTGCGCATCCTCGCCTCCCGGGGTCCGGTGCGGCGGGAGTTCGGTGGGGCGTGGGTGTTGATGGATCGGATCCATGATGCGAACGACTCGGGGGAGATTCTGTTCCGGTGGTTGCGTGAGCATCGTCCGGAGGTGAATGCGTGGTTCGTGCTGGAGAAGGACACGCCGGACTGGAAGCGGTTGCGGGCTGAGGGGTTCGGGTCGCGGTTGGTGGCGCACGGGTCGTTGCGGTGGAAGTTGTTGATGATCAATGCGGCGCATCTGGTGTCCTCGCACATCGATGCGCCGGTGCAGCGGCCGCCGGCGATCCTCAAGCATGTGGAGCCGCGGTGGAAGTTCACGTTCTTGCAGCACGGGGTGATCAAGGACGACCTGTCGCGGTGGTTGAACCCGAAGCAGATGGATGTGTTCGTGACCTCGACGCCGGGGGAGTACGAGTCGATCGCGGGTGAGGGGTCGCCGTATGTGTTCACGGACAAGGAGGTGGCCCTGACGGGGTTGCCGCGGTTCGACCGGTTGTACGAGAAGGCGCAGCGGATCGGTGGTGACGGGTGTGACCTGATCCTGGTGGCGCCGACGTGGCGTAACTGGTTGGTGCCGCCGTTGAAGCCGGGTAGTCAGCGTCGGGTGATCGATGCGCAGTTCTTCGAGACGGAGTATGCGCGGGCGTGGACGGCGTTCCTGGGGAGTGCGGAGCTGGCGGCGTTGGCGCAGCGGACGGGTCGGCGGGTGGCGTTCCTGCCGCATCCGAACATTCAGCCGGTGCTGGGGAAGATGGATCTTCCGGAGTCGGTGTTGCGGTTGTCGTTCGATGGTGCGGATGTGCAGGAGTACTTCGCGCGGTCGGCGGTGTTGGTGACGGACTACTCGTCGATGGCGTTCAACGCGGCGTACATGGATCGTCCGGTGGTGTACTTCCAGTTCGACGCGCAGCGGGTGATGGCTGGTGGGCACGTGGGTCGGGCGGGGTACTTCGAGTACTCGCGGGACGGGTTCGGTCCGGTGGTGGAGGATGTCGAGGCGGCGGTGGCGGCGGTGGTCGACATCGCGGAGAACGGGTATGCGGCGCGTCCGGTGTTCCAGGAGCGGATCGAGGCGACGTTCCCGATGCGTGATGGTGGGTGTTGCGCGCGGGTGACCGCGGCGATCGAGGCCCTCGACCGGCGCTGAC
>NZ_JBHTFG010000027.1:0-567 GCF_042666095.1 Terrabacter sp. GCM10028922
ACGTTGCACGCTTCCTTGGCCGCTCCGCCCTGCTCAGCGAGTGGGAGCGATGGGTGCGGTCGTCGGCTCGAGGGGTACCGGCGTTCCAGTCTGCGGTGCAGGCTTACCCGGGGCGCTGACGTACGCGTACACCCGCCCGGGTGGGGGGCGCAGCACCTGTGTGCGGGCGAACTCCAAGACGGTGGCGGCATCCGGCCCCCGGAGATACAGCACCAGGTTGTCGTTCTCGAGGAACGGGCCGTGCACGCTCATTCCCGCCGCCGTGCCCGCGGCCGCGGCTTGCTTGAGGGTCCGTGGCAGCGCGCGCCACCACACGACGACAGGGTCCGTCGGCTCGAAGTTCGAGAGAACGAGCCGGACTTCGATGCGGTCAGTCGGTGCCGGCTCTCGTTGGTAACGGGGCGCTGCGGGCAGCCCCTGCTCCGTGATGGTCCAGATGTCCGATCCGCAGGCGCTGTCGCGGCTGGCGACGACTGCGCCTTGCAGGTCGCGAGCCACCAGCTGGTCCTGCTCGCACTGACGGTTGATCTCCCATCCCGTGCTGCGCCACACCAGCATGCGTTGCCG
>NZ_JBHTFG010000028.1:0-49293 GCF_042666095.1 Terrabacter sp. GCM10028922
GCGTACGTCAGCGCCCCGGGTAAGCCTGCACCGCAGACTGGAACGCCGGTACCCCTCGAGCCGACGACCGCACCCATCGCTCCCACTCGCTGAGCAGGGCGGAGCGGCCAAGGAAGCGTGCAACGTCCGCTTCTGCCGCTAACGGTTAGTCCGGATCAGGCCCTTCGGCACCGCTACGGTCGGCGAATGGATGTGTTCCTCGTGTGGCACGTACGGCACGCTCGCAACCTCGATGGCTCGCCAACCGAACACCGTGACGAGGACGGCGAGCTGGCGTACGACGAGGAGTACGACGACTTCAAGATCATCGGCGCCTACGAGGATGAATAGGCGGCCGAAGCAGCGATGGCCCGAACCAGACAACTGCCGGGCTTCAAAGATGAGCCGGACTGGTTCATGATCGACGGCTATACGCTCGGGGAAGACCGCTGGACCGAAGGCTTCGTGAGCGAGCCACGCGAGTCTGACTGACCCGCCAGGCCACTGCCGTCAGAACGTCCGCTACTGCCGCGTTGAGTTCGCGCCCTGCCCGGGCGGATATGGTCGTCGTATGGGCATGGTGTTCGTGGGAGCTGCTCTCCTCCTCATGGCGTTCTTCGCCTTCACCGGGGGTGCACTGGCTACGACCATCGTGCTCGCTGTCGCCGGGCTCGTCCTCTTGGTGACCGGGGCCCTCCTGGATGCCCGTTCGATGGATGGCTGACTAGCCGCCAAAGCCTTCCGCTCATGCCGCTCGGCGAGCGCATCGACTGCAGTGGGCTCCGGGCGGACGTCAGTCCGGTGTGCCCTGGACGGCGGCCGTGAGCAGGACCACGGTGTCCTCGAGCGCCTCGAAGGAGTCCCACTGGAGCGGGATCACCGCGTAGTCGCCCGCGACCAACTCAACTGCATCGGACGCCGCAAGGACCCGCGCGCGGCCGCGAATCAACTGGAGCGTCACCTCGCCGGTGTTCTCGTGCTCGTCGAGTGTGTGGCCGGCTTCGACCCCGATCAGCGTCTGGCGCAGCGAATGAACGTGTCCCCCGTGGATGGTGACTCCGTACCGGCCGCTCGAGGCAGACCGAGCCTCGGCCAACAACTTCTCGCCCAGTACGCCGATCGCAACAGTCTCCATGGAAGTTCCCTTCGACAACCTCACCGTAGCGAGGCCGCGCGGTCGACGTCAGCCGTGTAGTCCTGGCAACCCCTCACCAAAACGCCCGCTAAGGTCTGGGCGCCAACGCAGTAGACCGGTGGACACTGGGGTGAGCGCTGACCAAATAGCCCGTTCACCGGCCCACGTGAATGGCCGCCGAGCGTCAGTTCGAGCTGATGCACGGGCCACAGCCGGGTTGCGACGCTTCCGCCGCGAGTTAGCGATAACCCTCACCCGCGCCGCGGCCCCAAATATCGGCGTTCGACGGCGAGGAGCGATTCCTTGCGGAAGCATGCGGCTGTGGGAATCCTTGGCTATCGCAGCGCCGACAGATCAGTGTTGCGCACCAGCACGGTGGAGAAGGCGCTCGCGGAGCGTCCCGCCGGGCTCACGCTGAGTTCACTAGCGCAGCGTCTAGGCCCGAGGTTCGATGTTGGCGACGTCCTCATCGTTCTGAATCGACGGCCGGATCTCTTCCTGAAGTGGGACGGACGCTGGCTGAGTCGGGGGGCCTCGCTCGACCAGAGTCCGCGGCAGCTCCGGTGGTCCTTCACCGATAGCCAAGTTCCCGAAGAGTGGCGGCTGTTCCACAACCCCTCCGGCGCCGCCGGTGGCTGGCGAACCTACCGTGAACGCATCCAGAACCGGGCGTTCGACCCTCAGACCGCACACATCGCTCTATCCGTCAATGAGGGCCGCCACCCTGGCTTGCGGCTTCACGTTGACCACACCATCTTGCTCGGGCGCGCAGCATGGGTGCTATGGGCGGTTACTGATGACGCCCATGTAGCCACCAGCCTGGAAACTTCCGGATTCTTCTTGTGGAAGCAGGCGGACCTTGGGGCGATGGTCGATGTGACCCATCGGGTGAAGCTAGACCAAGGGCCCCTCCTAGGTCCCGTGCTTGCGACTTGGGTCCTACGCACACCGCTGGAGGTCGCGGACAGCCTCACCTTTCTCTTGGTCAAACGCCTGGGCCTTTTGTCGCCAAAGTCCGTCCATCATCAGGTCGACACTGTTGACCTCGCCAAGAATGACCTACGAGCATTCCACGTGGCGCGACGACTTTGGCAAAGACGGCAAGCCGGTGAAACGATCTCACATTGCCTTCAATGCGGCCATGCGCTTTCCGATCCGAACTCGGCGGCTTTGGGTTACGGTCCGGATTGCGCCGCCCGCTTGGGGCTTGGCGTCGTGCGAGCATTGGCGCGAGGCCAGGACGGCGTGCTCCACATGGGAGCACTCCCCCTAACGACGGTCCGAGAACGGATGCGCCGTGAAACGGCGCCCAGAATCACGACGCGATCGACCGCCGGTCACCAAGCGACTAAGGAACCACCCCCAACGGCGAGTTGATCGACTCCAGCCAGTAGAACACCATGGCCGATGGGTCTTTGCGCCGCGAGCACGGCGCCGACCTCACCCCGTGAGTACCGTTACGGAATGGCCAGAGGTCACTGCGAGACGGCTTTCGCGTTGGCGGCTCAACAGGACGGGGTCGAACTGACCCGCGCCCGGGTCCCGTGGCTGAACCAACGTGGCCACTTCGGTCTGCCGGAACAGGCATCGCCCGCAGTCGCAGCCATGCGAGCCATCTTCGAGGCCCTCGGCGGGATTGAGTGGGAGATGGCAGGAAAGCGGATGACCGCTTTGCCCGGCGACTTCGTCCACCTCGAGACAGGAGTCTACGTCGAGGTCGACGAGAGCCAGCACTTCACGTCATTCCGGCTCGTCACCTTGAACCTGTACCCAGAGACCACTCCCCTCGGCTTCGATCTTCCTGAGTACAAGCGTCTCTGTCAGCAGCTCGCCCCACGCTCAGACCGGTACCGACGGGATAAGCCTGCTGTTGGATTTGGTCCAGGCGGCCGACAGAGGCAGCGCGCCTACAACGATGCGCTTCGAGACCTCATGACACCCGCGATGGGATATGCGCCGGTTATCCGCGTCGCAGCACCGGATGGCGACGGTGTGACCGCGTACGTGTCGGTCCGCACTCGCCTTCGAGCCGCCACCGGAATCGCATAGGAGGCTCGCGTCTTTTCGCCGCTTGTCGGCGTGCGGTTTCACCTACATGCCGATGAGCGGACAGCAGTCGGGCGTCAGTCTTCGGGAACTCGTGGGATTCCCAACGCATCGCTCACCCGTCATCTAGCCACCGGTAGCTGGCCAACGCCCAGTCGCCGCAGGGCTGAATCTCACCCGGGAGGCGATTCTGCTGAAGGTCCACGTATCGAGCTCGGGCCGCATCCCAGAAGCAGTGCTGCGGCAGTACCGCGACCTCGTCCAAGAACTCATGCCCCACGGTCTCGAAGTAGCCCTTTGTCCAGGGCATGCGGTTGATGAACACCGGGGGCAGCAGCAGCCGATCGGGCCGCAGCGTCACGGAGGACGGCTCTTTCCTTAGCGAGCGGTCCGCGTACACGTAGATGAGGTAGGAGAGCGGCATGGGCGCCGGCGTCGGCTGCGCTCTGATGACTCGCCCGAACAAGAAAGCGTGATCAGGTTGCATCACGAAGAGGTCGCCCTGTCGAGGCTTCCTGTTAGAGCGACGAAGAACCTTCAGGTTCGTCTGTGGCTGACGCACGACTTAATACTCTAGGCGCGGGCCGCTCATGCCGCAGGGCGGCCGATTTAGGCTCGCGGCATGGTTGCCTCGGTACTCGCGTTCGCAGACATAGCCGGGCTCTGGGATCAGGTTGCTGATGTCCTGAGGACCGAGGGCGCCCTTGTCACCAGGGACGGCCACATACGGACTGCTAGTGACAGCCGGGAATCGAGCGCGCTGATCTACGCCATAGCCCTCTCCCGGGAGGAGCGCGTCGGTCTTGACCGGCTCACCACTGCCAACGGCGACCGCGCCCCGGACCTCACCAGCTTCGAGGCGCTGATGGTCGAGTGCGCTTCAGGCGAGGAGGTCGCCCGGCTCGGGCGGCTGATCGCGACACGACTCCCCGCGCGGTCTGGTTCGTTGACAGCTCCGACCAAGCATGGCCAGCCAGCGCCGTTGATCCGCTCCGGCTGACCTTGACCTAGTCCGAAGGTGTCCGCTCATGCCGCTCCGCGAGCGCATCGACTGCAGTGGGCTCCGGGCGGACGTCAGTCCGGTGTGCCCTGGACGGCGGCCGTGAGCAGGACCACGGTGTCCTCGAGCGCCTCGAAGGAGTCCCACTGGAGCGGGATCACGACGTAGTCGCCCGCAACCAACTCAACTGCATCGGACGCCGCGACGACCCGCGCGCGGCCGCGAATCAACTGGAGCGTCACCTCGCCGGTGTTCTCGTGCTCGTCGAGTGTGTGGCCGGCTTCGACCCCGATCAGCGTCTGGCGCAGCGAATGAACGTGTCCCCCCTGGATGGTGACTCCGTACCGGCCGCTCGAGGCAGACCGAGCCTCCGCCAACAACTTCTCGCCCAGTACGCCGATCGCAACAGTCTCCATGGAAGTTCCCTTCGACAACCTCACCGTAGCGAGGCCGCGCGGTCGACGTCAGCCGTGTAGTCCTGGCAACCCCTCACCAAACGCCCGCTAAAAGGTCTGGGCGCCAACGCAGTAGACCGGTGGACACTGGGGTGAGCGCTGACCAAATAGCCCGTTCACCGGCACACGTGAATGGCCGCTGAGCGTCAGTTCGAGCTGATGCACGGGCCACAGCCGGGTTGCGTCTTTCCGCCGCCTGTGGTTTCGGCTGTGGCGCTCGAACGCAAGTGAGCTTCCTCGACCGAAGTGCGCATGGCATCAGTTGGCCTGGGCATTCTGGGTCTGTCTGTCCGTCCCACACTGCTGGCTATGGAGCGAGCATGCTGATCGATCACCTCATCCATGCCCATCCCGACCTCCACGCTGCTGTGGCTTTACTGCATCGCCACGTGGGTGTCGAAGCGACCGGGGGCGGCAAACACCGGGCCGAGGCACTCACAACAAGCTGCTTGCGTTGGGGCCGAGGACCTACCTGGAGCTCATTGCCCCAGACCCCAGCCAGCCGGCGCCGGCGACGCCTCGGCCTTACGGCGTTGAGGGCATCACCCAGGGAGGCTTGGTTGGATGGGCGGTCGCAGTCGACGACATCGAGGCCGCGCGTACGTACGCGCGCTCGCGCGGATTCGATCCCGGCCCTGTGGTCGACGGGCACCGGGAGGACGCAACCGGCAGCCGGCTGCGCTGGCGGGTGACCGCCAATGCGCAGGTTGCCGGCCTGATTCTGTTCCTCATCAGTTGGGGAGACACCCGCCAGCCGGCGGCCGATGCGCCGGTCGGCCTCAGCCTGAGTTCTCTATCGGTGGAACACCCCGATCCGGCTGAGATCAGAACGGCCTTGGCTGCGATGGGCGCCGACGTGGAGGTCCGTCGAGCACCCCGACCCGCGCTCGTGGCCCGGATTGACGGCCCCCATGGCGACAGGGAACTACGCTTACGAGGACTGCTTGGAGGCAGTCCACGGGTACTGCAATGCTCCAAGCGACCGTCACCGCAGCCGTCCGATCATGCCGACGTTGGTGAGTCGCGGTTCCCGAGCATGGGGTCAATACATCTCGTCCGGCGTCTGGGTGGACTCGTATCGCGTGCGGTCCGCGTGCTCGGTGCGCTCCTCCGACTCGGTGAGACTCGCGCGGGCCTGCGTCTAGGGTCATCGCTGCCTGCTGCCGGCTCCTCGGGAAGAAACTCAGCGCGGGTTCGGACGGGGTCCTTGGCAGGTTCTTGGCTCATCGCCGACAGTAGGCGTGGACGTTCCGCGATGCGACCGTCGCCCTTAGGCCCCCTCCAGCAGAACGCGGCCCTGCATGTGCTTGCCATGAACGCGGAACGCAGGCCAGCCGTGAGGTCCGGTCGAGCTCCGGCGGCAGGGGCTTCAGGCGAGTGGAGTGTCGCCCAGACCCTTCGCGAGGTCGCCGGGAGTGTCGTAGATGGCAATGGCACCAGCGTCTGTGAGCTCATCGTCGCCGAAGCCGCCCGACCGGACAACGATCGCGGGCATCCCGGCCCTCTTTGCCGCCTCGACGTCCCACACCGAGTCGCCGACCATCACGCTCGCCGCGTCGGGCGGCGCGCCCACCTTCTTCAGCGCCACCTGGAGCAGGTCCGGCGCCGGCTTGGATGCCTCGACGTCCGCGCTCGTGGTCCAGTCGTCGACGATGTCACGGGCATCGAGCAGGTCCAGGAAGAAGTCCACGTGACGCTGCTGACCAGAGCTGGCCAGCACCAGCCGGTGGCCGCGCTCCTTGATCGCCACGAGCAGATCGCGGGCCCCGGGCAACGGCGCCATCTCCTCCAGCAGCGCATCGACCTCCCTGCCCTGCTGCTCCCGCGCCTGGTCGCCGACCCTGCGCTCAAGGTCCTCGCCTCCAACAGCGATGACCACGTGGTCCCCGCCCATGCCGATCAGCCGGTGCAGCCGCCACACTGGGAAGGTCTCCCCCACCGAGCGCAGCGCCCGGTACCAAGCGAGCGCGTGATGGTAGTTGGAGTCGACAAGCGTTCCGTCGATGTCGAGGACGGCGATGACGGAGTCGGTCATGCTCACGAGGTACCCGCCGCTCCGCTGCCGAAAACGACACGGGCTCATCTTGCCCTTGTGGCCTAAAGGGCAGGTCGCTGGTAGGCGCATGTCATGAAGGGCCTGAAGAACAGCACCACGCCGTCGCTCTCCTCTTCCCAGCGGCCCAAAGAACGGCCGGCTACGGGCCCCACATCCCGCGATCGCCTCGTTCAAGCGGTGGTCGCAAGCCGCGTCTTTCCGCCGCGTTCAACGCTTTTGTTCGTGCGGATCCCCAGGCCTTGGGCCGATCTAGTGAAGCGCTGCAGATGGAGGTGGCGCCGATGCGGGCCGGATGATGCGCTTTGACATGATGCAAGCATGCCGAGACATGAGGCGCCGGGCAGCCGCCGCTTCGCTAGAAGCCCAACAACTCTGGAGGACGGCGGGCGTCAATGACTGAGTACCGGCCTTCAGCTCCATGCGCGAACTCGTTCTGCCCACGGCCGTCGACCCGCGCTGAGTCGTGATGCCCCCACCCGGTGATGTCGATGGGGACCAGCGAGCCGAGACGCGCGCCCTGTTGGCTGAGCTCGGTACTGCCAGGATCGCAGCCGGGCAGCCGGCACAGGAGATCGAGGAGGAGCTGGCCGAGGTAGGCGTCCAGCTCGGCTTTCCCGGTATCCAGGCGGCAGTTGGCCCCACAGGTCTGCTCGTCACCCTGACCGAGGGAGGTCCCACGACCTATCGCTCGGCTCCGCCCGGTTTGCGCCTCCACCAGGCCGCGAGCGTCCGCCTCATCCGCCACCAAGTGGTCCACGGCGAGCTGGGACCTGGCGCCGCCCGCGAACAGTTGGCGGCGGTCGCGCATCGTCCAGTCCAGCAACCGTCGTGGTTGCTCGCCCTGGCCTGGCCCGTGCTCGCCGTAGGGATCGCGCTGATCCTGCAACCCGGCTGGGCCAACGTCGCTGCGGCCGCGGCCGGCGCAGTCCTCGTATTCGGGCTCGTTCAACTGGCCGAGCGGTACGAAGTCGTCAAGGCCCTGCTTCCCACCCTTGCCGCGTTCGCCGTGTCCTTGGCCGTGTTCGGCGCCGCCAACGCCGGACTGCTCGGCGGTCCCTTGCGCACAGTCTTGCCCCCACTGGCGGTCCTGCTTCCCGGAGCGCTCGTCGTCAACGGAATGTCAGAGCTCGCCGCCGGGCACATGCAGGCGGGTTCGGCCAGGCTGACCTACGGTCTGGTGCAACTCGGGTTGTTCGCGCTGGGACTGCTCGTGGCCACGGCCTTGCTGCGTGTGCCGGCCTCGAGCCTGGTAAACCTCCGGGTGGACGAGATCGGCTGGGCCGCCGCTCCTGTTGGTTTGGTGCTCATCGGGTCGAGCATCTGCCTGATGGAGGGAGTTCCGCTGCGCATGCAGGGTTGGGTCCTGCTCGTGCTGAGTCTGGCCTTCGGGGCTCAGCTCGCCGGGCAACAGCTCGGCTCGATCGGCCTCGGGGGCTTCCTCGGGGCGATTGCGGCCAGCCTCGGCTCCAGCGTGGTCGAGCTTCGACGCCCACAGCTGCCCCGTCTCGTGCTCTTCCTCCCAGCGTTCTGGCTCCTCGTACCGGGAAGCCTGGGCCTTGTGGGTGTCACGGAGCTGGCTGCGGGTCGTGAGTCCGCCTCCGACGTCGCTCTCGGTCTGCTGGGCGTTGCCATCGCGATCTCTCTCGGCCTGCTGGTGGGCTCCTCCGTGGGCCGGGCCCTGCGCGGGCAGCTTGCTGCACCCGCCGCATAGGGGATCCGTTCGTTCCGTTTTCCGGGCACGAGGGCCGCGGCTTCCCGCCGCGAGAAGGCGTTGGTCGACGCCCTAAGCCAGAGATCGCCGCGGTCGCCTTGGCTTCCTCAGGCCGGCCCGGCGTCGGCGTGGGTGGCGGCGATGGTGATGAGCACATCATGGCCGAGCGAGGAATCGACATTGACGTGCAGCCCGAGGTCGATGATCCGGCCGTCGTTCGGATGCCAGTCTCGATCCGGTCGAGTGCGCCCGAGCAGCGGATCAAGGGCGTCGATCGTGGGCTTCCAGAGGTTGAGCCAGTTGCGGCGCGGACCGACGACGAAGGCGAGCTCCAGATGCACGCCACCCGGCGGGAGCTCGGTGGCGTGAGCCACCGAGGATCGCACCTGCTCCTTGTAGGCCTTGGTCTGGGACGAGGCACTGGTGCGCTTGGTGAAGGTCGTTTCCGGGGCGGCCACCTCCTGCGCGCGGACCACGAGGGGCCCGTGAGGTCTCCGCGTGTCGCTTGGTGCACCACACCGACACCAGGTCCTGGCTGCGCAGTAGGGTGGCGGGAAGGCGTAGTTGTCCAGGTCGGCCAGATCGATGAGGTTGCGCCCCGTGGGCAGGCCGACGTCGAGTCGAAGCGCCCACGGACCTCTCATGAGGGAGGGGGCGAGCAACTCGGCCGTGTCCTTCAGGTATTCGCGCAACCTGACTTGGTCGGGATCTGTGGCCTTGTTCCAGCTTGCCAGTTGCGGGGCCTTCCGGAGCGTGAGCCCCTCGCCTTCCGGTCGCGCGAACCACCGGGCGCCGATCACGGCCGATCCTCCATGCCGTTCTGATCGACCCACCACACCTCGATCTGCGCCGCGGCCAGCGAGCCGGCCGTTTCAGAATGCAAGTCGCGGTAGCGCGGGAAGTTCGGCAGCGCGACGACGCTGCGCCACGTCGGCTCCTTGCCACGCAACCGCATCGCGGCCAATATCGCCTGCGAATACCAGTGGGCGGCTTGGGTACTCGGCTGGGTGCGCTTGATCTCACCGGCGCGCGCTGGGTCGGCGTAACCGCGGCTGGGATAGCCCTTGACTTCGATACCGAGCGTCTGACCGTCGCGGGAGGCGATCACGTCGATGCCATGCTCCCTAGTCGCCGTGTTGGCCACCGACAAGATCCGCCACCCGTCGGCTGCCAGCGCGGTTACGACGGACGCCTGGACATTTGCCTCGGTGTGCCAGTCCTCGGATCCGGCCGACGCCTCCTTAATTGGTGCCGTCGATGTCAACTCAATCTTTGCCCGCGTCGGGGTACCAAGTTCCTGAGGGCTATCCTCCACCGCTGGCGAATGTCCG
Source organism: Terrabacter sp. GCM10028922 (assembly GCF_042666095.1). Classification (NCBI taxonomy): domain Bacteria; kingdom Bacillati; phylum Actinomycetota; class Actinomycetes; order Micrococcales; family Intrasporangiaceae; genus Terrabacter; species Terrabacter sp. GCM10028922. The sequence continues at coordinate 9,714 of NZ_JBHTFG010000028.1, forward strand.
TCAGAGACCGGCAGGTGCTGAAGCTGTAGGGCCCGCCAGTGCTCAACCTCGTCCAACGTCGCCGCTCTAAAGAGGCCGCGGTCGAGCCGAGTGAGGAAGGGCTCCCTATGTGAGAACTGCGATCGGTCGCCGACGTTCCAGCACGCGCCACGGACATGAGTGCGCACAGTCCGCTCATTTGCCTTGGAGGGCGCATGGCGTCGAAACCACGACAACACCTCTTGGGACGTGAAAGTTCCAGGCTGACTCTTCGCGTAGCGCCGGAGCCAATCCCAGACTGTCAGCCGCTCGTTCTCGGCCACGTGTCAAGACTTGCACACATGATCAGCGGTGAAGTATTGCTAGCGGACCGGCCGCTGAGTTTGGCGCAGACACCCGCGTCTTACCGCCGCCAACGGGTGGCTGCTCCCCCGTCGTAACAGCCACCTACGGCTACGCACTCACCAAGGACGACGGCACAATCGGACTGCTCGGCATCGCCGGTCCTGTTGTTCGCGAGGCTCGACGCCAACTACCTCCGCCAGGAGCAGGCGTACCGCAAGCTCTACGTCGCAGTTGCCAACCGGGCTCCGAAGTCTGGCTGTCCTGATCCATCGCACCGTTCTACGGCGGCCTGGTCTCGATCGGGCTCCTCATCGCGCTGACCGCTTGACTCCTCTCAGCAAGCGCGCACCCGAGCCAGTCGGAACCAGTGGTCCGGTAGGGCACGGATGACTACCTTGACTGCGTGCCGATTCCGAAGCTCAACGAGCCGACGCGACGCGCCGGCGACAAGGGAGGTCCTTTCTCGGGTGAAGGACCCCTGCGCGTCCTCATCGACCTCCCTGCCGACCTCCGCCAGGTGGAAGCCGGCCCTTGGGAAGGCCCAACTGCGCCCGTGCTCGAGCACATCCTCTGGTCCCTCTGCCAGGGGTCGTCCGACATCGAGCTGCACTGGCTCGCCCAGCCCGGAGAGACCGGTACCGGCGCCGTCCACTTCCAGGAACCTGACCTGTCCAGCGACCACTGGCCGTTCATGTTCTCGAAGAACGACGGTGGCGAGTGGCTCGGTGCCGTCCCGATGTACCGCCAGCTCAAACGGATAGCTGACGAGGATCCCACCAGATCCCTTGACAGCTATGCCAAGGCAGCCCTGTCCGGAGACCTTCGCGCCCACATCACCGTTACCAACGACCCGGACTTACTCAACCTGACCGGCTTCTACGCACGCAACATCAACGCGCTGACCGCGGCGGAAGCGCTCGCGGTCGTTGGGCTGTACCTGCGCAAGGACGACCCGTACGTGGGCGCCTGGGCGCCCAAAGTCAGTTTCAACCTCGGTACGCACGACGCGGCCTGGGTCGCCGTCCGTTCCCAACTCCCCAGCGGGTGGCGGTGGAGCAGCGCCCTGGTCGACCACAGCAAGGCCACGGACGACGACTACGCAACGCTCCTCTTCGGGTCATTCTTCGAACGCCTGGTCCGGATGCTCAACCACCGGGACAATATCCACCGCGCCATCCTTCAGCGGGCCGACAATCAGACTGGGCACGACGCCACCGAGGCTCTCGACACCTTCATGTTCAACGTCGTTGGAGCTTTCGACGCCGCAGCCATCGCGGCCCACTTGGGAGCCGGCCGCCAGTTCGACGACCGCCGGAGAGCCGGATGGCAATCGAAGGACTGGCGCAAGGGACTTGGCGTGCCGCCCTTGTACGAGATGTTCCACAGGAACAGGCCCGCCGACGACCTCTTCGCCGTCTGCCGGCTCCTCCGCAACACAGTCCACGGCGCCGGCCTCGGTTCCGTGGTCGCCTCCAGCGGGTCCGTCAGAGAAACCCTTGTACGACTTCCGCACGCCGAGGCCGCCGAATTCGTCGACCGCCTGAGCCGCCTTGCGCCGGCCCATACTTGGGGAATCACCGAACGCCACCCTGAGCAGCTCTACGTCGACCCGTCCCGGCTCGTCGAAGGACTCATCCCGTACATCTTTTCGACCCTTGAGGAAGTCCTCGAACATACGCCCCTCGAAGACCTGGCCCGAACCGGTGTCGTTCGCGAGGGCGTCCCCACCGACGGCGCTTTCGACCTCAGCACCCGCACCCGCACGAGCCTCCTGTACGGTCTCACACCGCCATCGTGCTGAGCCGGATCAGTCCGCTCGGCGACCGGTCCGCCGGTCTCAGCCTGGCGCGTCATTCCGCCGCTTGTCGGTACGCACGGTTGTACCCACATGGCTCCTCTCTGTGTCAAGACGCAGGCACGAGTGGGGCTCTACGCTGGCTGATGGCGGGTCCGGGGAGTGGCTTGTCCGAAGAGTCGGTGGTGAGTTGTGAGCCGGCCGCGCTGGAGTCAGAGTCGTTACTCGGTTGCCCTCCCGGGCCCGTCCCGGCTGCCTTGCTCAGGTCTTCGAGCATGGTCGCAAAGACGAGGTCAGACAGGCGCCGTTTGAGGCAGCGCATGGCCTCCATGGATGACTTACCGGTCGCCTTCTTCCGGTCGAAGTAGGCGCGCCCCTCGGTCGCGTGACGCAACTGGACGGTGGCCATGATGTGCAGCACCCGGTTGACCGGCCACGAGCCGCACCCCGACTAGCCCGTGCCGCGGGCTAGTCGACGAAGGCTTGCTCACTTGAGACCGGCGAGCCGGACGCCGTTGACGATGTAGCGCTGGAAGACGAGCACGAGCACGATCGTCGGCAGGGCCGCGACGGTCGAGCCGGCCATGAGCATGCCCCACTCGTTGCCGCGCGCGGACCGGAACGTGGCGAGGTACTGCATGATCTGCGTCAGGTCGGGGTTCGACACGACGAGGACCGGCCACACGTACGAGTTCCAGTAGGCGAGGAACGACGCGATGCCCACGACGACGAACGGCCCGAGCGACTGCGGCACGAAGATCCGCAGGAAGATCTGCCACCGGGTCGCCCCGTCGATGAGCGCGGCCTCCTCCACCGCCGACGGCATGTTCAGGTAGAACTGCCGCAGGAAGAACATCTGCCCGCTCGCCGCGACGCCCGGGATGATGAGCACCGCGAGGGTGTCGAGCATCCCGAGCTTGCTCACGACGACGAACGACGTCAGCAGGATCGCCATGGCGGGGATGAACATCGGCGTGATGCAGACGACCCACCAGAGGCCCTTGCCGGCGAAGTCGAGTCGGGCGAACGCATACGCCGCCATGGAGTTCACGACGAGGCTCGCCGCGGTGAAGAGGACCGCCCCGACGAACGTGATCCCCATGGCGCGCACGAAGGCCGGGTCTTCGAGGATCGCGCGGTAGCTGTTGACGTTCCACACGTCGGGGAAGAACTGGAAGGGGCTGCGCAGCACCTCGGTCTGGCCCTTGAAGCCCGAGATCGCCATCCAGGCGAGGGGGAAGAGCGCGGTGACGGCGATGACGGCCGCGAGCAGGTAGGAGAGGAGCCGGCGCGGGGCATACCACTGACGGTTCATCGGAGGTCCTTTCGGTGACGCATCACGCGTCCGACGACTTCTCGGAGCTGACGACCCGGAAGATGATGATCGAGATGGTGCCGATGACGATGAACAGCAGCAGCGCCGCGGTAAGCGAGTAGCTCGTCGCGTACGGCGTCCCGTCGCGGAAGCTGTTGAAGATGTAGAGGTTCGGCGTGTTCGTCGCGTTGACGGGCCCGCCGTTCGTCATGACGAGGGGCAGCTGGAACTCCTGGATCGTCAGCGTGATGCCGGTGACGAGCAGGTAGAGGATGACGTTGCGCAGCGACGGGATCGTGATGAAGCGGGTGCGCTGCCAGAAGTTCGCGCCGTCGAGCTTGGCCGACTCGTAGTAGCTGTCGGGGATGTCGAGGATGCCGGCGAGCATGATGAGGGTCGAGACGCCGAAGCCGAGCCAGATCGCCGGGATCGCGACTGCCGGAAGGGCGCTGCCCTCGGTGTTGAGCCAGGCGATCGGCCCCTTGCCGAGCAGGCCGACGAACCAGTTCGCGACGCCCTCGTCCTGGTAGATGAAGACGAAGATGATGGCGGCGACGACGCTCGAGACGACCGCGGGCACGTAGACGATCGTCTTCATGAACGCCGCCATCCGCTTCGACAGCGTCGCGATGAAGCTCGCGAGCAGCAGCGCGAGGACGAGGATCGCCGGCACCACCATGAGCGCGAACCTGAAGCCGATCCCGAGGGACTCGTAGAACTCGGGGTCGGTGAGCACGTACTGGTAGAAGTCGAGCCCGACGAACTCGGCGTCCTTGTAGAAGCTGATCTCGAAGAAGCTGAGGTAGAACGCGTACACGAGCGGCCAGATGACGAAGATCCCGAGCAGCACCACCATCGGCGCGATCATGACGTATGCCGTGCGGTTCGACCGCAGGTGCCGCGGCGTCTGCTCGGACCCCCTGACGCGACGCCGGAGTCGACGACGCGACGTGCCGCTCGGGTCGGTCAGCTCGGTGGCCTGGGCCGTCGGCTGTGCCGACACGTCGATCATGGTCATGAGGGTCCTCCGGGTTCGTGCGTGGTGCTGCGTCGGGCTCCGGGAGGGCGTGGCCGGCGTGGCCGCCGCCCTCCCGGTGCCGGGTTGGTGCCGTGTTGGTGGGGCGATCAGCCCGCCTGTGGCGCGGTGCCGGCGAGCCGTTGTTGCTTGATGACGCGGTCGATCGCGTCCGTCGCTGTCTGCGTGGCCGTCGGGATGTCGGCCTTGCCCTTCATGACCGACTCGATGGCCGTGGAGAACGCGAGCGACACGTCGAACGGGTAGGCGGGTTCCGCCTTGCCGGTGGCGACGACCTTCTCGCTGATGATCTTCATGAACGGGTCGGACGTCGCGTCCTTGTCGGAGGCGAGGGCCTCGTCGACCGACGTGCGCACGGTGTATTTCGAGAAGCCGCTCTGCTTGAAGAAGTCAGCCATGATCGCGGGGTCACCGGCGAGCAGGTACTCGATGAACTTCGCCGCGGCCGCCTTGTTCTTCGACTTGGAGTCGACCGTGAGCGTCCAGCCGCCGAGCGTGGCGGTCGGCTTGCTCGGGTCGCCGTCGACCGACGGGAACGGCGCGACGGCGGTGTTCGGGATCATCTTCGGGTAGCTCTGCTTGAGCTGCCCGACAGCCCACGATCCGTTGGCCATCATCGCGACCTGGCCCTGGCCGTACGGCGTCGCGTCGGGGTAGCCGACCTTCGGCTGCTGCGGCATCCAGCCCCTCTGGAAGAGCGTCTGGTAGAGCTCGAAGAGCTTCGTGTAGCACGGGTCCTTGGCGTTGGCGGCGGACCAGTCGTCGCTGATCGGCAGGTGGCCACACGCGTTGTACTGCAGACCCCAGCTCGACCAGCCGAGGTCGGGTGCGACGGAGGCGATCGTCATGCCCTTGACGTTCCCCTTCGTCAGCTTCTCGGCCCACATGAGCAGCTCGTCCCACGTCTTGGGGGGCGTGTTCGGGTCGAGCCCGGCGGCCTTCACGAGGTCGGTGCGGTAGTAGAGCACCGTCGAGGGCTCGACGAGCATCGGGTACGCGTAGTGCTTGCCGCCGACCTGGACGAAGCTGCTGACGTTCGACGTGATGTCGCCCCAAGCCTTGTCGGGGATGAGCCCGTCGAGCTCGGCGAACTGGCCGTTGGTGACGCCGGCCGGGATGCCCCCGTAGTTCGTCGTCGCGACGTCGGGCTGCGTGCCGGCAGCCTGGGCGGCCTTGAGCTTCTGCGTCCACGTGTCGCCGGGGACGACCTGCAGCTTGACCTTGACGGCGGTCTGCGACGCGTTGAACTTGTCGACGTACGACTTGAACCACTTCTGCTGGTACGGCTCGAACTGCTGCTGCCAGAAGGTGATCTCGGCGGTCCCCCCGTTGCCGCCGTTGCTGCCGGCCCCGCCGGAGCCGCCGCCGCAGCCTGCGAGGACGAGCGAGGCGGACACCGCCGCGGATGCGACGAGGATCGTGAGTCTCCGTTGACGCATGGTCCTTGCTCCTCTGTTTCTCATGGTTGATGGTGCGGGTGTGTCGTGCATGTGCGCGTCCTAGGCCGTGCGCTTGAGGTCGGCGCGGTACCAGAGGACGTTGTAGGGGCCCCACTGCGAGATCGTGAAGTAGACGGTGCGACCGCCGTTCGTCACGTACCTCGGGTGCAGGTAGGGCGAGTAGAGCCCGGGCAGGTCGGCCTGGGTGACGAGGGGTTGCGGTTCGCCCCACGGCCCCCAGGGCGTGATGCCTTCGCGGATGACGGCTGCCTCCGCGGCACCGTCGGTGGAGGTCATGAGCCAGCGGCCCAGGTAGTCGTTCCACACGACCGACAGCTCACCGACCGTGCCCTCGACGACCCGGTGGGCCTTGGCCGGGTCGCTGCCCCAGACGGGCTCGCCGTCCTCGACGCCGGTGAGGTACGCGTACGCGTCGTGCCGCTCGACGTCGGCCTCGGCGACCCGCATGAGCGCGACGCCGCCGAAACGGCCGTGGGTGACGCCCCAGAAGTAGAGGGTGCCGTCGAGGTTGGTGACGCTGACCTGCACGAAGTTCGACGTGCCGCCCCAGCGGGGCGCGGCGAGTGGCGTCCACGTCTGGCCCCGGTCGGTAGACTTCGCGAGGCCGGCGTAGTTGGTCTCCCACTCGCCGGGGTCGCCCCAGTGGCGGACCGACATGTACGCGAGGTACATGGCTCCGTTGGCGGCGAACCCGTAGGTGGGAATGATCGTCATCTCGTCGTTGTCGACCTTCTTGCCGGGGATGACCTCCTTGGCCCGGCCCTGCTCGTCGAGCACGTAGCCACCGAAGGTGATGCCGTCGGTCGGGTCGGTGTCGGTGGTCCAGGCGAGCGTGTTGGACCGCCATTCGGTGCCGCCGCCGCCGAACTGGTCGGCGTCGCGCTGGCCGAACGTGTCGCCGAAGACGAACCATGTCTTGCCGTCGGCGTCGAACATCGAGCCGAGGTCCTGGCCGACGACCTGGACGTCCGCGGTCCGGTTCATCGAGTCGTGTCCGGTGAGCTGGGCGACCTTCGTCAGACCCTCGACGCCGGCGAGGACGAAGGGTGCCTTCGCGTCGCCGTCGAGTCGCCGGTCGGCGGCCGCCGGCGGGGTGCTCGAGCAGGTTGCCGTGGCCGCAAGCGCAAAGCACGCGAGTGCGACGGTGAGGACGAGGCCGGGCACGTCAGACCGCCACGTCGCCGCAGAGGTGCACGCGGACGCCGAGGGCGTCGAACATCGCCGCCTTGGCCGTGAGCGCGCGGTCCGCGGTCTCGGCATCGGGGGCGTAGACGACGTTGACGTGGTTCGCCTTGTGGCGGGCCATGAACTGGTCGCGGTCGATGCCGTGCAGCACAGCGTGCATGATCGGCCACTGCTTGTCCGTGGCCTCGAGGCGACGCTGCGTCTCCCCGGCGGGCAGCTCGACGGCGGAGGCGCGGCCCAGGTCGACGTGCAGCACGCCGTCCATGATGAACACCCGCGACCACACGACCTCACCCGGCTTCGAGACGCCCGAGAGCGTGCCGCCGCCGAGCGGGAAGAACATCGGGGGCTGGCGCATGCTGTACGACTTGTCGTAGCCGCCGTTGTGCGAGGCCGGCACCGAGCCGGAGATCTCGAAGACCCAGACGAAGTCGTCGCCGTACGTCTCGCCCCACCGCACGTCGTGCAGCGTCGTCGCGGGGTCGAGACCCATCGCGTTCCACACGCGGTTCGTGACGAGGGCGTCGACGGCCACCCCCCAGTCGACCTCGTTGAAGTGCGGGAGCGGCTCACCGGCATACAGCTCGCGGCTGCCGTCGCGGCTGGTGACCGGCGGGCGATCGCGGTTGTTGAGCAGGCCCTCGACGAGGTCGCTCGCCGGCACCGTGTCCTTGAGACCCTGCTGGTACTGGATGCCGACGGCGTCGAGACCGAAGTCGTCGGCGATCCGCAGGGCGGCGACGTACATCCTGAACTGGCTGCGCAGCTGCGCCTCGGTCAGCTCGGTCGCCTCGTCCGCGCCGAGGTGGAACGTGAGTCCGGCGTCCTTGAGCCAGGTATAGACGGCCTCGGCCTCGCCGTCGGAGACGCGGCTCATCTCGGCGACGAGCGCGCTCTGCGAGAGGCGCTCCTTGTAGATGCCGAGCGGGTTGAGCAGCTCGTCGTCGAAGATCGCGTTGTACATCCCCATGCAGCCCTCGTCGAAGACGCCGACGACGGCCTTGTCGCGGCGCAGCTGCTCCGCGAGCGCCCGACCGAGCTCGGACTCGGCGGACGCCGGGAGCTGCGGGAGGTCGCGCACGTGGCTCTGGTCGTGTGTGACGCGGCCGTCGGCCAGCCACGTCTTGAGGCCGTTGCGGGCCCACTCGTCGGTGAAGTCCTCGCTCCAGAGGATCGAGTAGTCGATGCCGGCCTTCGTCATCGAGCCGGCCAGGTTGAGCAGGCCGACGAGACCGGGGAACCGGCCCGACCAGTTGGCGACGACGAGGATCGGCCCCTCGTGGGAGCGCAGTCCGGCGAGCACGTGGTGGCTGTACTGCCAGACCGCCTCGACGACGACGAGCGGCGCGTCCTTCGGGATCGACCGGAAGACCTCGATGCCGCGGCGCTGGCTGTCGATGAAGCCGTGGCCCGTGTCTGGGTCGATGCCGTGGGCGCGCCAGACCGTCCAGCCCTGGGCCTCGACAGCGGTGGCGAAGTCGGCCTCGAGCTGCTGCTGCACCGGCCAGCACGTCGTGTTGGCGGAGAGGCGCAGGTCACCGCTCGCGACGGTGTAGACGACGCCCCGCTCGAGCGCGGGCGGCTCGTGGAGCTGGGGGATGGCATACGTGGTCATCGGTGGGTCCTTCCGGTGTCGGGACGGCAGTCAGGCACGGGTGGTCTCGCGCACGCGGGGGCGCGCGTCCTCGTGCTGGATGGCCGTGAGGGCGTGGGTGACGTCGGCGGTGCCGGCGTAGAGGTGGCGGTAGAGCGTGAAGAGCTCGTCGTAGCGCTCGCGCACGCGGGGGTCGGGTCGGGTCAGGGCGGCGGGAGGGTTCCACCCGCCGGTGTCGGTGCCGGTCGCGCGGGCGGCGAGCAGTGCCCCGCCGTAGGAGGCGCCGACGGTGTGGGTCGGCACGACCTGCTCGCGTCCGGTGACGTCGGAGACGATCTGTGGCCAGAGGGCGCCCTGGGTGCCGCCGCCGACGGCGACGACGCGGTCGATGGTGGCGCCGGCGCCGATCATCGTCTCGATGTTGTGGCGCACGCCGAGCGCGGTGGCCTCGAGGGCGGAGCGGTAGAGGTCCGCGCGGGTGTGCGACAGCGTGAGTCCGGCGACGACGCCGCGCGCGTCGGGGTCCATGATCGGGGTTCGCTCGCCGGCGAAGTAGGGCAGCACGAGCAGTCCGTTCGAGCCGGCTGGGCGCTGGGCGGCCTCGGCGACGAGCTGGGCGTGGCTGGTGCCGACGAGGTCGCTGATCCAGCCGGCCAGGGCGCCAGTCGTGGCCATGCCGCCGGCGAGGCTGCGCGTGCCCTCGAGCGCGCCGACCGGTCCCCAGAGCGAGGGCTCGGTGACCGGGCGGTCGACGGTGTTGACGAGGAACATCGTGGAGCCGTACATGAGCATGAGGTCGCCGACGCCGTGCGCGTGCACGCTGATCGCCTCGGCCCAGGCATCGACCGTGCCGGTGGTGACGGGGATCCCGGCGGGCAGGCCGGTGCGGGCGGCGGCCGCGTCGGTGACGACGCCGGCGACCTCGTCGGCCCACCGCAGGCGCGGCAGGTCGACACCCGGGGCGCACAGGGTTGCCCAGGGCGAGTACCAGTCACACACCTCGACGTCGTACATCGGGGTGCACTGGCTGGCGGAGTGGTGGTCGAGGACGTACTCGCCCGTGAGGTGGCGCACGAGCCATGAGCTCGGCATGTAGAGGCGGCGGGCCCGGGCGTACGCGTCGGGCTCCTCCTCGGCGACCCAGCGGACCTTGGCGCCGCCGGCCTGGCTCGTCAGGGCGGACCCGCAGCGGCGCAGGATCTCGGCGGCGCCGAGGGCGGCGTCGAGGTGCTCGATCTGCGGGGTGGCGCGGGTGTCGACGCCGTAGAGGATGGCGGGCCGCACGGGGCGGTCGTGCTCGTCGGCGAGCAGGACGCAGGGTCCCATGCCGCTGACGCCGACGGCGGCGACCTCGATGTCTGTGGCGCCCTGGAGCAGTTCCTGGCTGATGGCGACGAACTCGTCCCACCAGACGTCGGCGTCCATCTCGACCCAGCCCGGCCGAGGGCGGGAGACCGAGTGGCTGCGGGTGGCGGTGCGCAGGACGTCGCCGGAGGCGCCGACGAGCACTCCCTTGCTCGAGGAGGTCCCGATGTCGACGCCGAGGGTCGCAACGCTGCGCATGCGGGGAGTCTGTCAGAAATCGATTTCTCAGACAATGGCTTCGGGAATCGATTTCTCAGCGTGCCCTCGCAGCGGGTGAACGAGCCCACTCGACGCGTCCGGTCGGAGTGGCACTTCCACCCGTCAGTCGGTGTTGACGCGGACGGTGGCGAACGCATCACCGAGGACGGGTTCGTATGCCGCCGTGGCGCCCTCGGGGCCCACGGTGACGACAACGTGGCCCACCCGGTCGCCGGCGACGACGACCCAGCGGCCGGGGACGGGGGCGACGGTCAGGGTGTCGGCGACACGGTCGACGACCGCGCGTGGCCACGCATGGAGCAGCGCGAACGAGGCCATCGAACGGACGTAGTGGTTGCCGCACTCGACCTCGTTGAACGGGTTGCGTCGCATGCCGTCGTGGCGGTCGCGGACGTCGCCGACGACCTCGGCCGCGAGATCGTGCTCACCCTCCAGCGCGAGGCAGACCGCGGCCGTGTGCTCGAAGCCCGTCCAGACTTCCTCGCTGTACGGGAAGGGCCGGGCGGGCCGGTTGCCGCGGGGATACGTGCAGTTGAGCAGGCCGGCCTCATCACCGAGGGCGTAGCTGCGCATGTGGTTGACGTGCGCGGTGAGGTCGTCGCGGTGGTTCTCACGATTCACCGAGCGCACGGCGGTCGCGACGTGTGCAGGGTCGAGCCGGTCGTCGAGGCCGGAGAGCACGGCCATGGCGTGACCCGCGAGCTGGTCTGTGCCGCAGCCGGGTCCGATCTGGAGCACTGGTTCCACGAGGTCGTCGGACCCGACGAAGGGGCTGTCGCCGGCATACCGGATCCGCAGCCCCTCGGCGATGGCGTCTGCGGTGCCGGGCGGCCTGACGTCCTGCTCGTAGTAGTCGCCGTTGAAGAGCAGGGCGTCGGTGGCCCGGGCGCCGCGTTCGAGCAGGTCGGTGCACGTTGTCGCGAAGTCGTCGTCGCCGACGGCGGTGGCGAGGTCGACGCAGGCGGCGAGCGCGGCGAGGTACCACGACTGCCCGACTCCGTTGGGGCCGTAGTACTCGACGTCCATGGTGTTGTGCTGGCAGCCCTCCATGACACCGTCGCGGTCGGCGTCCCAGCCCTTCTCGACCCACGCGAACTCGAGGGCGCGACGAGCGTGGGGCCAGAGCGCACGAAGCCGCTCGGTGTCGCCCGACAGCCGCCACGTGCGGTGCAGCCGGACGAGCGCCCCCATCTGGCCGTCGGCCGCCGCGACGCGCCAGCCTGTGCCGGTGGTGGCGAGGGGGAGCCCCGCCCGGAAGCTCATGAGCCCGCGCTCGTCGAGGCTGTGCACGAGCTCGACCTCGCGCATCGACCACGCGAGGTCGGGGTGCAGCTGCTCGAGGGCGTACTGGTAGTTCCACACGTGGGTGCACGAGCCGTGACAGCTGCCGTGGTCGGCCATGCTGCCCTCCCAACCGAGGAACGTGCCGTCCTCGATGCGGAAGCACGTGGTCGAGCGCAGCACCGCGAGGTTCGACAGGGCCGCGTCCTGCACGGCCGTCGGCAGGTCGGACGCAGCGACGGCGCCGGTGAGGGCGAGGGTGCGTTTCTCGAGGGCGGGCAGGTGCGCCGCGACGTGGTCGACGACGTCTGCGGCGTCGACGAAGCGGGTCGCGTAGTGGTTGCCGACGACGTCCTCGGAGTGACTGTGGTCCGGTGGTGGTGCGAGGTCGTGTCGCCACCCGCGCCTGTTGGGCACGTGCCAGGCGATGACGAGGGTGACATCCAGGTGCTCCCCCGGCGCCAGCCGACGACCGGTCGTCAGGGAGCCGGTCGGCACGCGGGCCGGCAGGTCAGGCTCGTCGAGCAGCCCGTCGTGGGAGAAGTCCTGCCAGAAGTCGAGGAGCGAGTCGCCCCACGAGCGTTTCGCCCACGACGTCCGCGCGCTCGTGGCCTCCGCGTCGAGGAGGCTAAGGGCCAGGGTGCCCCACGACTCGGCGGTCGGGTCGACGGTCGTGCGCCCGACGAGCGTCGTGCAGCCGTTGCCGCCGACCAGCTCGTACCCGTTGCCGTCCGGGAGCTCCGCGCCCGGTTGGCGTCCGAGGACGTTGTGGACACTGGCAGCGAGGGACACGTCGAGGTCTTGGGCGCCCTTGTTGCGCAACCTGATCCGCAGGATCGCCACGGGCAGCCCGCTCGCGTCGGCGTCGCCGGGGACCAGTGGGTTGAACGCGCCGAGCGTGATGTCGAGCGGCACGTCGGGATCCGCGAGCGTGACCGTCCCGAAGGGGTATGCCGCCGCGAACGTCGCGCGCCGGAAGCGCGGCAGGCCATGGAGCGGGGTCGGGCTGCCGAGCGGTCCGTCGTACTCCGTGTCGGGCAGCACGCCCTCGAGGACGCGGGTCTGCTGACCGTCCCGCACGCCGTCCCCTGCGACGCGTACGCAGAGGAACGACTCGGGCGTGAAGCCCTTGGCAGGTCGGTTGAAGAGCTCCCAGTCGAGCAGGTTGCCGCGACCGCCGAGGCTGATCGTGCCGGTGCCGATGCCACCGACCGGGAGGGCGACCCGCCTCAGCCGGTCGGCGGCATGCGTCGTAACCGTGGGCCAGCCCCAGGGATGGGCGTCGGGTGCCACGTCAGGTCAGCGGGTCCATCGGCTCGCCGGCGATCTCGAGGTCGTCGAACGAGGCGGGGTCGGGCCGGTTCGTGACCGGGCGGTCGAGGTAGAAGAAGGCCGTCGAGGCGATGTCGTCGTGGAGCGGGTTGTAGCGGTGGCCCGAGCGCCAGCCGAGCGCCTGGATGTCGACGGTGAGGTCCTGCGCGAAGTGGATCGGGTCCATGACGTGCCAGCGGTAGAGGCCGAAGCGCTGCTGCGAGTGGTAGAGCCCGTCGGGACGAAGCACCTGGGGCATGCCGAGGTACGGCGTCGAGAAGCTCGTGTAGCCCTGGCCGGGCACGTCGAAGTTCCAGGCGCCGCCGAAGTAGTCCTCGGTGCCGGTGCCGCAGATCGTCGGCCACGCGCCATCGGCCAGGTCGCGGTCGCCGTCGACGTAGAACTTGATCTCGCCCTCGCCCCACCAGCCCGGACTGTTGACGCCCCAGGCCATGTAGGTGCCGACGTAGTGACCACGGCCCCCGATACCGGTCACGATCGGGTGGGTCTCGCGGTCGGGCAGCGGGTTGCTGCGGCGGTACTGCGCGTGGAGGTAGCCGGCGCCCTGCACCTGCGCCTCGACGTCGGGTCCGATCTCGTAGGTCACCTGGTAGTAGACGGTGGCGGTGCGGTCGGCGAGGTTCTCGATGGTCAGGCGGGCACCCTCGCGGAAGGGCATCGGCCAGTACGAGTTGAAGCCGCCGTGGGGGTTGCTCGCGACCACCGCGGAGGAGACCTGGGCGAAGTGGCCCCAGCCGTTGCAGAAGAAGTCGCCGAGCGGCACCTCGATGGCGGGCTCGCTCGCGCCGTCCCAGTACGCACGCAGGACGAGGCTGCGCCAGTTGCTGCGGTGCGTCGTGAGCCAGATGTGCGTGATGCGGCCGGCGCCCTCGATGCTCGCGAGGTCGAACGTGGCCTCGGCCTCGATGTCGACGCTCGGCGAGATCTTCCAGCCGACGCCGAGGTCGCGGGCGCACGCGGCGCCCGTGCCCTCGGTCGCCCGGCCGCCACCACCCTTCGCGCCGTCGAAGTTCTCCGGCGAGATGGACCGCGTCTCGACGGAGCGGAGGTTCGCGATGTCGGTCAGGGCTTGCGGCGTCATTGCCAGGTCTCCTGGGGGGTAGGGGCTCAACGTCAGCAATCGATTTCTCATGCGTGAACCTAAGTGACCTCGGGCGCCCGGTCAACCGGTGGTGTTACGCGTGCCGCTTCGAACTCGCCCGGATGACGAGCGACGTCTCGAGGACGACGGTCTCGGCGGGACGACCCCCGCGCCTCGTCCGCACGCGTTCGAGGAGCAGCTGCCCCGCACGGCTGCCGATGTCGTAGGCCGGCTGAACCACCACCGACATCGGCGGATCGACGAAGCGCGCCCACGGTGCGTCGTCGAAGGCGATCAGGCCGACGTCGCGCCCCGGGACGATCCCCCGCTCCCGGAACTCCTCGAGGGCACCGAGGGCCATGAGCGAGTTGGCCACGAAGAACGAGTCCGGAGGCTTCGCGAGCCGCAGGAGCGAGGCCACCGCAGAGCGCGCCGTCTCGGCGTTGTACTCGGTGTGCCGCACGAGCGAGACAAGCGGCCGACGCTGGGCCTCTGCCCAGGCGCGGCGATAGCCGTCGAGTCGCTGCTCCGCGGTCTCGGTCGATGATGGACCGGTCACGCAGGCGGGGCGCTGCCAGCCCTGCTCGAAGAGGTGTCTGGTGGCCTCCTGCGCACCGCGGGCCGAGTCGACGACAACCGTGTCGACGGGCGCGTCCAGGTGTCGGTCGACCGCCACGACGGGGATCGAGGCGGCCATGAGCCGGGAGATGTCGCTTCCCGCGCGGTTCGGCGACATGACAACACCCGAGACCTGCTCGCGCTCGGCGACGTCGAGGTAGCGGGCCTCCTTCTCGGAGTCGCCGTCGGTGTTGCACAGCACGACCGAGAATCCCTCACGCTGCGCGATGTCCTCCACGCCACGGGCGACCGCGGTGAAGAACGGGTTCTCGATGTCCGAGATGATCAGCGCCCACACGTCGGTGCGCTGGAGGCGCAGGCTGCGCGCCACCCCGTTGGCGCGGTAGTCGAGCCGGCGGGCTGCGTCGCGGACGCGCTGCGCCAGCGCCTCGTCGACGTTGGCCACACCGTTGAGGACCCGCGACACAGTGGCGGGTGAGACGCCGGCAAGAGCGGCGACGTCCTTCATCTTCGGCACGGTGACTCCTGGTCTCAGGCAACCCTCTCAATCGCAGCCTAGAGCCGAGAAATCGTGTTCGGGAACTGCGACTCGCTCATTGGTCGGTCGCGATGTGCTCCTCGAGAGCGTCGATCTTGCGCCAGGCCCGCTCCTCGAGCTTTCTCGTCGCGCGCTGCTCGTCCGCGTCGAGGTGGCCGAGGAGGAAGGTGGCCGCCTCACCGCTGGCCTCGTCGAGGGCGAGGTGGCGCAACGTCGCCCGGGTCATGACGGCGTCGTGGTGGTCACCCAACACCGACTGGATCCGCTTGGCGTGCTTGCCGGTGCGGCTGATGCGCTTGCCGGTGACCGGGGCGGCCGTCTCCGCTGCGTACTCCGCCCAGTCAGGCGCTCGGCGTAGGCAAGTCCTTTCGGCATTGCCAGGTCGAGCTATCTGGGACGGGACTACGGAGTCGAGCTCGTGCAGGATGCCCCTTGCGTCGTAGACGAGGGCGGTGTCGACGACGCACCGCCAGTCCGCCTCGGGTTCGCGGGGCACCCGGTAGCCCATCCGGCCCATGAACGACTCAACGGGAGTGCTTATGACTGAGCGGCCAAAACCGTGCACCCCCGCGCTCCGCCAGAAAGCGTCATCGCATGGGCGCTCTTTGGCCTGGGGTCGCAGTGCGTCCTTTCGCCGCTAGCCGCGCGCGGGCTGGCGGTCGCCGTCCGGGAACCGCCGAAGGCGAGTGCCTCCTTCAGCATCGCGTGGGCGCGACGAGCCAGGGTCCGCAGCGCGACGACGGTGCTGGTCGTTTCGACGTCCCACGCTGACTGAACACGCAACTTGGCGGCGGTGTTGAGCATCGCGGCGAGCTTCAGGCCGCGGAACCTGACTCGGATCCGTTCCGGCGCAGCGATCACGAGGCTGAAGACCTGCAGCTGCGCCTCGGTGGAGGCATTGATCGCTGAGCGGCGGGCGGTCAAAAGCACTGACAGGGCTTGGCGTTCGCCTCCGCTGCGTGGTGTCCCCAACCGCGGTCGCGCCATCGCCTCACGCGCGGCTCGGATCGCATCAAGGGGGTCCGACTTCGCGCCGTTGCGTCGCGCGGACCGCTTCGGACGGTCCAACTCGATGACGAGCTCCGATGACTCCAGCAGGTGACGGGTCAGACCGGCGCCGTGGCCGCCGGTTCCTTCGATCGCCCAGGCCCGCGACATCGGATAGTTGTTGGCGAACTCCATCAGCTCGGCATAGCCCGCGGCCGTTGCCGCGACGGTGATCTCGCCAAGGACACCACCGGTCGCGGCGTCGATGACCGCCGCGGAGTGGGTGTGGACGTGGGTGTCGACGCCGATGACGACATCGACCAGGTCACCTAGATCGGTCAGACTGTTCATGCGTTCTCTCCTTCGCCGGACGGGACGTGGTTCCGGTCCGGGACGAAGGCTCGGCAGGACTGTGATGAGACACGCCCGGCGCCGCTAACGCCGGGTGGTCAAGCTCCTAATCAGGCCAGCTCCTCCGACCGGGCCGGGGCCGGCGACCGCGAGCGGACACGTCGCACCAAGGCACGAAAGCCAGTCTTTCCGGGGGTCACACCCGCAGCCGCCAACCCACAGCCCATCACCATCAGGCTGCAATGGCGATCCTCACAGTCTTACCGCCGCGTCAGCGCGCCCAGATTGACGCTCTGCCCGGATCAGTTCGCGATATGCGTCAGATGGCGATTGCGCTTCATTGGAACTGGTGTTCTGGCTCGCGCCAGCTACGCGCGGGGAGCCTTGAGGCGCCGCCACATCAGGGATCCCGGCGCCTCGACACTGGCGCCGCATCCCGCCTTGACGCTGGCCCCGTCCGGTCGTTCCGGCTCAGGTTCGAACCCGCGCTCGGGAAAGGGGGACCCGGGGCGCGCTGGTCGTGACCAGGTTCTCGATCGTGCCGAGCCCCTCCACCGTCATCTTCACGCGGTCGCCCGGTCGCAGCGGCGGCGGCTCCATCGTCCCCGATCTGCCCCAGAGCTCAGCGAGGCAACCGCTGCCGCACGTTCCCGAGCCGAGCACGTCGCCGGCCCGAACCCACGTGCCTCGGCTCGCGTAGGCGATCATCTCCTCGAAGGTCCACGACATTCGACTGGTGCTGTCGCGGCCAACCGTCTCGCCATTGACCTGCACCTCCATGTCTAGCGACAGGAAACCCTCGTCGTCGCGGAGGTGTTCGAGCTCATCAGGGGTCACGATCCATGGCCCGAGCGTGCAGGCTGTGTCCTTCCCCTTGCTGGGCCCGAGCTGGATGGTCATCTCGCGAGCTTGCAGGTCTCGAGCCGACCAGTCGTTGAAGACTGTGTAGCCGGCGATGTGGTCACGAGCCTGCTCGGGCGTGAGGTTGTATCCGTCTCGTCCGATCACAACAGCAACTTCCAGCTCGAAGTCGAACACGTTGCATCCCGGTGGCACGGGCACCGCATCGTAGGCACCGACCATGGAATGCGGGTTGGTGAAGTAGAACGTGGGCGCTTCGTACCAGGCATCGGGAACCTCGTGGCCGAAGCGCCGCGTCACTCCTTCGAGGTGCTGATGGAAGGTGATGAAGTCTCGGACGCTGCGGGGAACGATGGGTGGCAGCAGCCGGACACTGGTGAGCGGCGCGCCCGGGCCGAGAAGCGCCTCTGCGACTGCATCCTTCAGCGCTCCACCCTCGTCACGAAGCAGATGGTCGAGGTCGGCCCCCTCGCGGAACTGGTACACGCGGTCGTTGGCGACGACTCCCGTCGTGCCGTCACGCCAGGCGGGCGTGTCTGCCTTGCTGATCTCGGTCCATCGGGCCAGACGCACCTCAGTGAACCTCGAGAGTCGTGGCAGGGGTCTTTCCACCCTTGCAGAACAAGGCCGCGACGAGGGCACCCACGGCACAGGCTGCTGCTGCGACGGTGAAGCCGAGGCCATAACCCTGCGCGAGCGCGTCCTGCGCGATGTGCGCGACCTGGGGTCCCATCGGCACCGAGGCGAGCGCGAGGGAGCCGCCTGCTTCCAGAACGCCGTGAGCGGGTCCGGCGACCTCGGGCGGCAGGCCGGCCGTGTTCAGGGACTCGGCCGCAAGGTGCGCGGCCCGGGTGAGGGCGATGCTGCCGATGATGGCCGGGGCGAGGGTCTGACCCAGGTCGCGCATCATGCTGGAGGTCGCGCTCGCCATTCCGGTCAGGTGGACCGGGACGGCGTTGACCGCCGCCGCGGTGAGCGCCGAGACCAGCAGGCCGAAGCCGAGTCCGTTGAGGACTAGGGATCCCAGGATGGGGGCGATGCCGGTCTTCGACACCGGGGTCGCGATGAGCCAGACGTCGGCTAACGCGATCGCGACCAACCCGCTTACGAGCATGACGCGGGGCCCGACGCGCCGCAGCAGACGCACAAGCAGAGGCCAGACGAACGGCGTGATGGCTTGGATGATCACGAATGGGATGGCGGCGTGGATGACGGTCTGGTGCTGAATTACGCCCAGGCGGATCGAGAGAGCGTAGGCACCGCCAAGGAAGCCGAACATTCCGATCACGGAGACCACGGCAGCGGCCGCAAACGCCCGGATCCGGAACAGAGACAGCAGAAGCAACGGGTGTTCTGCGCGCGACTCGACGAACACGAATGCAGCGAGCAGGACGACGGCGAGGAGGAACGAGGCGGCGACGAGCGGGTCCGTCCAGCCACGCTCCGCTGCCTCGATCACCCCGAACAGCAGGGCGAGAAGACCAGTTGCGATGGTCACCTGCCCCGGGATGTCGAACTGCCGAGGCTCCGGCGACCGCGAGTCGTGGGCCAACGCGACCATGAGCGCGAGGCTGAGCGCACCGAACGCGGCGGCTCCGAGGAAAGCCCATCGGAATCCGCTCCATTCGGTCAGTGCCGCCGACAGCGGCGGTGCAGCAAGTGCACCTGTCGACAGAGCGGTGGTCCACGCCGCCAGACCGCGCGCCCGCTGCTTCGCTCCTGGCGTGACAGCGGTGATCGATGCCAGCGAGGTCGGGAACATGGCTGCGGCGCCGATTCCAGCGATTGACTGTCCCACCCACAGGCCGTGCAGGGTTCCGCTGATTCCTGAGACCAAGAGCCCGATGGTGAGTGCGGCGGCGCCGAAGCTCAGGATCTTGCGGCGGCCGAACCGGTCGCCCAGCATGCCGAACGAGAGGCTGAACATCGCGATCGGAACGAGGAACGTCGCCGAGATCCAGGTGAGCTCAGATCCAGTGGTCCGCAGTCCCGCCTGCATCTCGCCGTTGATGGCGGCGGGAAGCACGAGGGCCAGCTGTGCCGCGAAAACGGCGCTACAGGCGGCGACCAGGGTGCCGGTGTGCGGCGGCGACTCGGAGACCGGCCGCGGGCGCATCGGGGTGTCCTGTTCACGAAGGATTGCCGTCTCGTCCATTTCATGCCTCCAGTAGTTCGGCCATGCAGCCGAAGAGTTGCGGCGGGTTCGGGACCTGGTAGTCTTGGTCGAGCTCGCCGTAGATGGCGTGCACGTTGGCGATGAGCCGTTCGGACTCGGGCGGGTTGCGGAACAAGGCCGGCTCGCCTTCCGCGATCTCGCGTGCCGCGCTGATTGCCGTCCTTCCGGCGTTGTAGCCGGCGGTGGCCACCGCGTGGACACGTTCGAGGTAGCGGCGGGCGGGTTCGAGGCACTGCGGGCCGGCGACAGGGCCGTGCCCGGGGACGACGGTGTCGATGTCGAGCATGGCAATGGTCTCGAGTGCGGCCAGCCAGCCGCTGACTGGACCGGCCCACATGATGGGAGTGCCCTCGTTGAAGACGATGTCGCCGGTGAAGACTGTCCGGGCGGAGGGCACGTAGACGATGACGTCGCCGTCGGTGTGCGCGGGTCCCACCTCGATCAGGTGAACCTCGACTCCGCCCACCTCGAGTACGAGGTCGCCGGTGAAAGTGCGGGTTGGGTAGCGTGGGTCGATTGCGTCGAAGTCGAAGTTGCCGAAGATGTCGCGAACGAAGGGGCCTGTCGGCGCAGCCGAGGTCAGGAGCTGGCGAAGTTGCGCGGGACCCACACGCCGCATCTCCAGGGCCGCGGCGACGGAGGCGACGATCTCGGCCCTGGGCAGCAGCTGGTTGCCGAACCAGTGGTCTCCGTTGGCATGAGTGTTCACGACAACCTGGATGGGTGCTTCGGCCAGCAGTGGACCAAAGTCCTCGAGCATCAGCTCTGTGAGGGACAGGTCGAACAGTGTGTCGACGAGAAGCGAGGACTCGTTCCCGACGACGAGGCCTGCATTGCTCAGGCCCCAGCCGCCATCGGGTTGAACCCACGCGTAGCAGCCATCAGCAATCTGCTCGCGGTGCGCGGCTTGGTGTGGGTGCATACCGTCTCCCTTCAAAGTTCGTTAGACTGACACTCATTCTTGGACTGAAGTCCAGCCAAAAGTAGCTGCGGCCACATTCGGCGTCAAGAGGTGGCGCCCAATGTCTGCTTGAATCGCTGTCGCGAGACGTGGTCGAAATGGAAGCGAGGTGGTTGCCCTGAGCGCTCCTGCACCAGTCGGGCGGCGGGCACGGAAGGTCCAGCTCAGTCGTGATCGGCTCTATGAGTCCGCGCTCTCGCTGTTCCTCGAGAGCGGCTTCGACGCCACGACGGTGGACCAGATCGCAGAGCGTGCGGACGTTGCGAGGGCGACGGTGTTCAACCACTTCCCGCAGAAGATGGCCTTTCTGGAGGAGTGGGGCGCACGGCGACGTGCCCTGGTCCGGGAACGCCTGCAGGCGCACCCGCAGGATCTCGGAACCGCGGCCGAGGAGTTGGCCGCATATCTGACTGAGTTCGCGCTGCTCAACGAGAGAACAAGGGATCAGACGCGCGCCCTGATGGAGCCGGCGCTGCGGCTGGGCGATGCTCTGCGGTCACCCACGTTGGACGTCGACCTGGCCCTCGCCGTCAAGCGTGGACAGTCTGCGGGCGAGTTCCGCGCAGACGTCGACGCGGACCATGTCGGCCAGCTCCTCACGGCCGGCTACTTCACAACCGTCCTCAGGTGGGCGGCCCAGGACCCCGAGCCCTTCCCGCTGCAGGAGCGTCTCCTGGAGAGTCTCGACTTGATCCTGCGAGGTCTCCGCTGAGCCTGCATCCACCGATCGGCGTGCCTGGCCGCGGATCGTGGCGTCGACGGTGGCGTGGGCCGGTTGAGGGCGCGGCCGGTCCGCCCGGCCTCTCATCCGTTCTGCCCATGGGCTTGATCCTCAGTCGTGCCCTCGCCGACAGGGGGTCAGGTCGTCGGTGCCGGTGGTGGCCTGCAGGCACGGGTCACAGTTGGTTCCAAGCCTGCTCCCAGGGCCAGCGTTGAGGTAGGTGCAGCCTCACCCGTCGCGCGGACGAAGCGATCCCCGCGGGGATCACGATGAGCTTGCGGCGGACGGTCGCGGTAGTCGATTTGGCCAGCGCTGGGCCGGCCACGGTCGCCGCAGCGCGGGTCAGGTTGAACGCGATCACCGCCAGCACGGGCCAGGCCGAGTTGGCGCGAACTTGCCCGAGGGCAGGTGGGCCAGGGCGGCGTGCTTCAGGGCGGCGTGACCCGCATTAGTCACTCAGAGGTGGCGCAGGCGGACGCTCCGACCGCGTCATTCCGCCGCGAGCCGGGCACGGGCCTCCAACACATTCGGAGTTGCCGCAGACCGTACTCCAGAAACGGTCCGTCTTGGAGACGGCGGGCGGGCTCGTCAGCCGTGCGCCATACGGAACGGGATCGGGGGTGGGTTCCGCCGACTCCCCCGACAGAACCCACCCCGTCAACTCCCCCACCGGTCCCCCGACCCGGCTATTGCTCCGACCATCCCTCACGAATCGGCCGGTCCCTCCCCCATGACGGCCACTCTGCCGCGCGGACTGCAAGATAGACAGGCCAGAACCAGCGTGTTTTCCGCAAGACTCTGGGCGCCAGTACGATCGACATTCCGCCGCGAGCCGGGCACGGGGCCCCTTGGCGTTCTTTGTCGGACCTGCCGATGGGCGGAAGTCCAGATTCAGCGGGCGCTTCCCCCAAGCGCCCGCGTAAGGCAGGGGCCTAGGACATACTTCGCAGCGTGATCGGGAGCCCGGGATGGCATGCAGCACGCGCGCGTGCGGCGCGTGTGCTGGCTGGCGCCTGGTTCTCGGCGAGCACGCTCGTGGCGGCGGGCTTCGGTCCACGTCTCACCAATGACGCGCTGACGTGGTCACTGCTGGCCGTTCCAGGTCTCGCCTTCGTCACCGTGACGCTCGTGCGCCCACGACCCCGCGTGCCCGCCTCGCTGCTCTGGTCGGGCCCGTGGTCGGCCGGGCTGAACTCCGTGACGCGGCTTCTGCGGCCCTACGCTCCCGGGATGCTCGCCGCCGCCGCCACCATCGCCGCGGCTTACCTCGGGGCTGGCTGGTCGCTGCTGCGCGGGGCGGGGCAGGGCCTGGGTCCGCTGCTCATCGGGCCGGACCCGTACGTGGACTGGACACTGCTCGTCGGCGGCGGTGCGATCAGCGCCCTATCCGGGTTTCTGATCATCCTGGTGGTCGTGCTTCCGCTCGGAGCCGCCCTCGATGCCCGACGGGCATGGGGCAGCGACCGACCGGGGGCACGGCGGCTACTCGCCTTCGCGGTCGCCTCGCTCGGCGGCGTGGTGACGATCGCGTCGCTCGTCATGGTCAACCCCGGCCCCGCCGGTGACGACGCCCAGCCCACTCGCAGCCGCCTCGAGAACATGGCCTGGGCGGCACGCGCGTTCGCGAGCCTGCTCCTCGGAGCGTTCCACTCACCCGCTTCCACACCGGCCACGTGGCTCGCACGCGCCGGCTTAGCGCTCTTGCTTGCATCCCTCGCCCTGTACTGGTGGCCAACCCGAAGACGCGCGACCTAGGCCCGCGCGAAGCGGGGCGCTGAAGCGATCCTCCAGAGCGCGCTCGTGCCGCGAGTGGCGGAAACACAAGGGCGCACGACGAGACACAGTTCTACGCTTCGACCATGGCTGAGCGGGTCATGTACCTCCAGCTCAAGACCGGCTACAACACCGACCGCGGGCCGGCTTGGATCGCTCGGGTGCGCTTCACGCGTAGTTGGCGGACGGCATACGTGTACGGCCGCACCTTGGCCCGCGTCACCGGGACCGCGAGGGCCAACTTTGACTCCAACTTCTGCGACGTCGACACGGGCGAAACGTTCTGGATGTGTGGGCCCAAGCGCGATCGAACGGACGGGCGCTACACGAGCCGGCAACCGCTCGTGGACGAAGACGCACGCGAACCGTACGAAGCCTTTCTTGACGGTTCGCCGCTTCCGGGCCGAGAGTCCGGGTAACCACGGTGGAGGAAGACGGCAGTCGGGACGAAGCTGCCGGCGAACCACGCAGCCCCGACAAGCAGCATCAGCCGAGCGACCCTGCCGAACCGCATCGACGCAAGGCCGGCACCGAGCACGACCACCCCGACCAGCAGGTCGATCGCATGGAGTAGACCGATCCAGGCCATGGGTCACCCGGTCAGCCGGCCCAGCGCAGAGCCGCTGAGCTCGCTCTTACCCACGAAGCCACGCGCGGGGCTGGCCGCGACACCGCGCGCCGTACGAGATGGCGCTGCGAGTGGAGGTCAGCACCACCGCACAGCGAGGCGCTTTGTCCGCGATGCGCTTGGATACGGCGAACCCGTCGACGTCGGGCAGGACGACGTCAAGCAGCACGACGTCGGGCAACAGGCGGCATACCAGCTCGGCACCGGAGGAGCCGTCCGCCTCCTCCCCGACGACGTCGTAACCCTCCGCCTCGAGAAGCGCTCGTGCGAAGGCTCGGAAGCCGGCGTGGTCGTCGATGATCACGAGGGTGCGTGTCATCGCGCCTTCCTCGTCAAGGTCCACGGATGGAGAGTCCACACGACTCTGGCGTCACACCGCCAGGTGCCCACGGGTGTGAGCGTCAGGGTCGTGCCGTCGAACGTGAAGGTGGCGATTAGGACGCTCCGGCGGGCCCCATACGGCTGGATTCCGCTGCTCGTGATCAAAGTCAGCTCGAACGTGCCGCCGTATACGCGGTAGTTGCCGACCCATGCCATGTTCGCGATCGCCGAGGGGGTGCCCTCGCGGAAGTACTCCGTCACTGCTCCGCCGGAGAGCGTGAAGCTCGCGTACCAGGTCCGGGGGTCGCTGGTCGCGGCCCCGTTGAGGTAATCGGCCCCCGGCCGGCCGTCGCAGAGGTGGCGGTCGTCGGACGAGAGCACCGTCTCGTACGTGCCGTCCGGAACCACCGACGCGACCGGGTGAGCCGGACCGGACCGCAGGACCCACGGGTTGGTCGTCCAGATGGCGGCGTCGCCGCACGAGCCGCCGCTCATGTCGCTGAGCCGAAGGGCGGTCCCGTCGAAAGACCACCTCGCGGTGAGGTTGTCGACCTGAACCTGGTCGCGCAGGGTGCGGTAAACCATGTCGTGCCCGACCTTCGGGGGCGCGGTCTGGCTGTCGATACGTTGACGCATCGTGAGCCGGTCGCCACGCACCTCGAGCGAGAACCAGGACTTTCGCCCCGGCGTGCCCTGCGCCGAACCATCCGTGCACTGTGACGTCAGATCGTTCTCGAGCACCATGTCGTAGGTTCCCTCCGGGAACGCCCCCCCGCCGGTACCGGGACCGGGGCCGGGGGCGGGACACGCCGAGACGTCCGGCGGCGCGGCGACGGAGGCCCGGAGATCGGTGAGCCGGTCGAGCATCCGGGCGTTGCCCGGGTCGTCAGCAATCTCGTCGTAAACCGTTTGGACGACATGGCGCAGGCCGGCGAGCTGCAGGTCCGACGAGGGCAGGAACGCGACATCCTGTCCACACAGCTTCGCGACGGCAGAGTCTTCCTCGCTCTGAGTCGCCTCGAGGGCCGCCGGAATCGCGTCCGTTGCGGCCGTGCGCAGTACCTCCCGCTGGACGTCGGTCAGCGCACGATAGGACGCCTCGTTGAGGACCACCGCCATGGCTTGCGGCCAGAGGTTGACGTTCGCGGTGACGTACTTCGCCTCGAGTCCGTAGAAGGTGCCGACGACGTTCTCGACCTGCTGCTCGTAGGCGTCGACCTCGGCGAGGTTCGCGCCGGACGGCATCCGTGTGAAGGTCTCCGCGAGGGTCGTCGCCGTGGCCTCCGGTATGCCGCCGCCCTGGATCCCGAGGTCGGCAAAGCGGAAGTCCGCGCGCTCCAGGAACGGTTTGCGCACCCCGAGCACTTTGCGCATCGGACCCGGCAGGACGGCGACCGCCACCAGGCCGTGCCCCTCGAGGCCGCGGGCCATCTCGAGCGGGATCCCCTCCGAGAAGATGCGCTCCTGCAGGACCTGGCTGTCGACGAGCAGCGGCGCCACGAGCGGTTCGAACGACGTCACGCCGATCAGGTCGAGCGCCCGCACGCCTACCCAGGCGCCCGGCACACGACGGCCCTTCACGTCTTCGAGGGTGCGCTGCTCGAAATCGATCTCACCCTGACGCCAGTAGTCGGTGAAGTGAAGGAGCAGGGACCCGTGCGACTGCTTCTTCACCTCCGCGGCATACGCCTGGACCTGCGCGGGCGCAACGTCGTTGAGCTGGGCGATCTCCAGCACGGTGATCTCTGGGAGGCCCCGGCCACCGGCTCGGTTGGGTGTCGAGGAGGCGCAACCGGCCAGGCCCAGCACGACGGCCGCCATGAGGGCCAGGCTCGACCTCGTGTCTCGGGTCACGGTTGGCACTTCCCTTCGGTGCCTCGAGGCTCAGATTCTCTCGCTTTGACGCCAGTGTCGTCCGGCCAATCGGTCAAGCGAATCAGTGCCAACACTGAGCCGGGACGCGCCGCGGGACGATTCCGGGTCTCATGACGCGGCCGGCGGCATGGAGGAGGCGCTGGCGAGTGGCTGCACGACCCGTCGCTCCAGGTGGCCTATCCCGTGGACGGGACCTATCGTGATGTCGACCTCGCGGCGGTGGACGTGACGGACCGGCCCGGGCGAGCGACGAGCCGGCGGCCCCGGTGAAAGGTCCTGGGGGCGAGCGCCGGAGCGCGCCGTCTGCCGTGGATCGCGGTGCATTGCGCCCTTCATGGCGCTTCGCGATGGCACGGATGCGGGGAAACACCAAGGCGGTGGTGTGCGGGTCGAGTGGTTGTCCGAATGTGCGAAGCGGCCCCTGAGTCGACTCTGGAAGTGGGATATCCGCAGCCCATCCCGCATCACATCGCTTGACTCCCAAGCGAATTCGTACTTCGAGAGAGAATGGTCATGAACCTTCGCAACGCCGCCATCGCAGTCGTCGCCGCCGGCCTGTTCGCCGTGCCGGCCGCCGCTACCGCTTCGCCAGTGCCGGATCCGCCGTCACGACGAGCCATTGACACGGTCCAGGTGGCCGTCGACGAGCTCACCAGGGCCTATGCCCACGCGCGGCTTTCGGACAAGCGCAGCATCCACAACGAGATCGTCCTGTTGAACAACGTCGGCCGGGCAGCGCTCTGACAGTTTCAACGTGCCGCCCTGACGCGAGAGACCCAGACCCCGTAGAGCGAGGTCCGGGCTTTCGTTGTGGCTGTCCTGTGGATGCCCGCCGTGATGATTGGCCTGGGTGATCGATCCAGTTCTGGGTATGAGCACACGGCGCGGACTCGCCCAGCTAACCCTCAGTCTGACCTAAACAAGCCGACCTGTACCTCCGGCGGGAGGCGCGTCTTACCACCGCGAGCGAGGCGCACCCCTTGGGCCGGTGTGCCGGATGCGGTTGCTATCCCGTGATGGCGGCGGACGCCGTCGATGGGGTGATCGCGAGGTGCGGTTGGCCATGCGGCATCGCGGAACGGGAGATGCGGGCGGCGCTGGCCTCGATGCTCCTGCACCTGCCGGCGGCCTGGTGGTCAGATGTCGCAGCCGCGCGTACCGTCTCGTGGATGCGCGGGATCCCCATCGGGACCATTGCTGTCGTCATTGCCATGTCCGCGTGCTCGTCGACGCCGGATTCGGAGCCGATGGAGCGCACGTCGGTTGGCGGCCAAGTGGTCACTGTCGGGGCCTCCGGCATGGACATTGAGTCGCGCCTCACGACACCCACAACGACCTCGGAGCGCGACGGCTCGTTCGTAGAAACCTTCACGATTGACCCCTCGACCCCCGACCAGCACTTCGCAGTGAGGACGCGCCACACGCCGGGCTCTCGGGCCGCGGGCGACGTCAAATGCTGGATAAGCGTGGACGGGCGATTGGTCTCGGAGAACGCCGACAGCGGAGAATTCGCTATCGCGTCTTGCTCTTGGTAGACGCGGGCGGCACCCGCTCCGGTGGTCCGAAACCCACCACGGTCGGCGGCTACCAGATCACCGGGTTGCTTGTCATCGTGCTCACGACTCTCTCCAGGCGTTCGGCCCAAGCCGAAGGGAGCGTCAAACCGCCGCTCAAGGCGCCCACTAAGGCCTATGTGCCCGCCGGAATCTCACAGCGCGTCCGCGGTAAGAGCCTGGATCGCCGGGCGCATCGTCTCCGCTCCCGCAACTTCCCGCTAGCGGGTCGTAGGCTCGCGCCATGAGCGAACGGGTTGCTGTCTACATCGACTTCGACAATGTGGTCATTTCCCGTTACGACGACATTCACGGAAAGCAGGCGTGGCGAGAGGACGACCCGCGCAGGCGTTTGCGATCCGCCTCTTCCACCGACCCAATCGACATGAAGTTGGCTGCGGCCCAGGTCAATATCGGGGCAATCATCGACTACGCGGCTTCCTTCGGCAGCGTCTCGCTGAGCCGGGCCTACGCCGACTGGTCGGTCCCCGCGAACGCGGCATACAAGGACGAGCTGATGGGACGAGCGCTTCACCTTGTTCAATTGTTCACCGCCTCTGGCGTCAAGAACGGAGCTGACATCAGGCTCGCCGTAGACGCCGTCGAGGACCTCATGCGCCATCCCGAGATCTCGCATGTGGTTCTTGTTGCCGGAGATTCCGACTACGTCCCACTTGCGCAGAGCTGCAAGCAACTCGGTCGCTATGTGGTCGGCATTGGCGTCGCCGGGTCGACCAGCAAGGCGTTGGTGTCAGCCTGCAACGAGTTCATCGACTACACCCACCTGCCAGGGGTCACTCCACCGCCGGCGACCAAGCGGGTAGTGGCGAGGTCGCCGGCCAAAAAGGCCGCCACCAAGAAGACTCCCGCACGCAGGTCTGTATCTGCGGACCCCGCAGCAGAGGAGGCGACGGACCTGCTCGTCCGTGCAATTCGGGTCGGCCTGCAGAAGGGCGATGACGACTGGGTCTACGCCGCTGGGGTCAAGAGCCAGATGCAGCGAATGGATCCGGCCTTCACTGAGAAGTCGCTCGGGTTCACAACGTTCCGAGAGTTCGTGGAGTCGCGAAACGACAAGGTGGTGTCCAAGCAGCACGCCAACGGACAACTGACCGTGCGGCTGGCCTGAGCTGCCGATCTGGCCGCGGTGGCCGCGGTGGCCGGCACACCGCCGCGAACCGGCCGGCAGCTGCCATGCGATGCACATGGTCCTTTCAGGACCTCCAGGTCGGTCTATAGCGTGAGGGGATGCTTGACTTGGGCGCCATCCACCTGGACGAGCTCGCAACCGCGCTCGCGGATCAGACGGACTACGACCACCGATGGCTGCTCAACCCGCGAACGGGCGAGGTGGCGTTCTGGACCAGCGACACCGGCATCGACGGTGAGAACCCCGTCGAGATCGACGAGCTGGACCTCATACCCATCGACCCAATCCCCTCGTACGTCTGGTACCAGGACATGGCCGACTTCGCCGAGGGCATCAGCGACGCGGCGGCCGGACGACGTCTGGCCGGCGCGCTTCACGGGCGAGGAGCATTTCGTCGGTTCAAGAACGAGCTCTATGAGGGATTCCCAGAACTGATCTCCTCTTGGCACACCCTGCGCGACGTGCGGGCACAGCGCCGCGCCGTCGATTGGCTCCTGGACCAAGGCCTCATAGCCGAGAACGCCGCTGAGACGTTCAGGGCCGACCACCCAGAGCCAGACCTGCTCTGATCCCACGCACGCGTGACGACAGGTGCCTGCAGCGGCAAGGACGCGTCACATCGCCGCGGGAAGGCGCCCGCTAAGACACGCCTGCGTCGTGCGCAATCGAACGCCGCTGCGAGCGCCGATAGTAGGGGTAGTCATGACCCATGAAGTCCCTCAAGGACCTCCTCGCGGAGGTGAAGAGCAACGGCATCGCTGCGACCGAGGGAGGGCTGGCGCGTCTTGAGCGCGACGCTCGCTTCTTCGGTTGGAGCCCCGTGGCCTCGCGCCCGGGCGGGAAGCCTTTCGAGGTCCTAGAGCCCACCAAGGAAGAGGACGCCCACCGCCGCTCGATCCGCGTGAGTACCGGCGGCCTTGTCAGCGCCGTCGACGAGAGCCTGCTGAGCGTGGCGGCGCCGCGCGCATGTGGTCGCGCACCGGCGTCAACAGCTCGCCCAGCGCCTGGGTCTGTGCGCCGGTCAGCGCGGCGAACAGCTGTTGGCGGAGGACCTCGACGTGGCCGGGAATCACCTGGTCGATGCGCGAGCGCCCGGCGTCGGTGATTGTGACGGTCACGCTGCGTTCATCGTCGACGGATGGCGCGCGGACGACGAGGCCGACCTTCTCGAGCAGACCCGCTTGGTAGGTCAAGCCACTGCGACTGTAGACGACGCCGTCCGCTAGGTCGGTCATGCGCTCGCTGCCCGTCGGTGAGTCGAGCGCGAGCCGCGCCAGGAGCTGGAACTGCACGTAGCTGAGGTCGCCGTCCTCGCGCAGCTGCTGTTCAACCGCGTGCCTCAGCAACCCCGCCACCTCCATAAGGGCGAAGTAGGCGCCCAGCTGGACGGAGTCGAGGGAGGACGAGGGCTTCCGCATGCAGCCCACCCTACAACTGTTTCACGTTCGAAGTAGTTGCTTCGAGTTTGAAGCAGTGCTATCGTCCTGATGTGCTTCACATTCGAAGCACCTACCCATGAGAGAGGTTCTGCCATGAAGGCCATCCGATTCCACGAGTACGGCGACACCGACGTCCTGCGCTACGAGGACGTCGCCGTCCCCGAACCCGGCGCCGGCCAGGTTCGCGTCCGGGTCGCGGGCACGACGTTCAACGGCGTCGACGCCAACATCCGCGCCGGCAACATGCAGGGCCCGATGCCACTGACGCTCCCGCACATCCCCGGTCTGGACCTCGCGGGAATCGTGGACGCACTCGGCACGGACGTCGACGGCCTCGCGGTCGGCGACCGCGTCGTCGGCTTCCTGCCCTTCGTCGTCGACGGAGCCTCGGCCGACTACGTCCTCGCGCCCGCCGAGAGCCTCGCCCCCGCCCCGACCTCGATCCCGCTCGCCGACGCAGCCGCGCTCCCCCTGGTCGGGCTGACCGCGTGGCAGGCCCTGTTCGAGCACGCGGACCTCACGTCCGGCCAGCGGATGCTGGTCAACGGCGCCAGCGGAGCCGTCGGAAGCTACGCCGTACAGCTGGCCAGGGCCGTCGGTGCCCGCGTCATCGCCACGGGCGCCGCGAGCAACGAGCAGCACCTGTTGGAACTCGGCGCGGACGAGGTCATCGACTACACCACCACCGACGCGAGCTCTGCGGTGACCGAACCGCTCGACGTCCTGCTCAACCTCGCACCGATCACCCCAGAGCAGCTCTCGGCTCTGGCCGCCCTGGTCGGTGACGGAGGCGTGGTCGTCAACACCACCGTCTGGATGCCCGCCCCGAGCGACGAAGCGCGCGGCGTGCGCGGCATCGACCTCTACGTCCGCAGCGACGTCCAGCAGCTCTCCGAGCTCGTCTCGCGTGTCGACCGTGGAGAGCTCGTGGTCGACGTCGCCGAGCGGGTCGCACTGTCGGACCTCGCCTCGGTCCATGCACGTGCGGCGGCGGGAACCCTGTCCGGCAAGGTGGTCATCGTTCCGGACCGCCAGTGATGACCATTCCGCCCGACGCGTCTTTTCGCCGCTTTAACCGGCCAGGTCCGCGGGCAGCTCACGGTCACGTACACGGAATCTCCCCGAACAGCCGCGGATTCGACCAGCTCGCCTTCGGGACGCTGACCGCGACCCGAATCGCGACGTAGCCTCCGTGCCACGCCCAGGACTGGGCCCCGGACTGGGCGCGCGTTGCCAACCCGAGCCGAGGCAGACGGTGGCCTGTCCGGCCTGCAGTGTTGCTGGCGGTGCATTCCCAAGCGCTCCAGGCGGAAGTCCCTTCGAGGAGAAGCCAAGGCCGTGAGGGGCCTGGCCTCCATCAGGTCAGCCCGAGCGCTGCCTTCTTCCGCCCAAGTCGACCCTCGCGAGCGTTCGGGGGTGAGGGCGCCCAGGTGGGTGCGCACCCTCGTCAGGGAAGAGCTCGATCTTCCCGGACCTGACCGCCTGCGACCTCAACGAAGTTGCGCTCGCGATGCGCGCACCGGGCTCCTCGACGCGATCGGCGCGACCCTGCCGGCCGCGTCGTGGCAACAGTGGCGGATCCACTGCGCCGCGAACCTGATGGCCACCACCCCGTAGTCGCAGTCGGGGTGGGTGAAGGCGCTGTTGCAGAGCGTGTACGACCAGCCCGACGCCGACGGCGTGAAGGCGTAGTTCGACCGGGCCCTGGAGGCCCTGCACGAGAAGCTGCGCGCGGTCGCCGAGCACCTCGAAATCGCCCGAGCCGACCGTCAGCGTCTAGCATCACAACCTAGCTTGGCCTCTGCCCGGCTCACGCCGTCAGTGGGCGACGCCGTGCCCCACATACCAAGAATTCGCCGACGCGCTGCGCTCGGCAGCCCCACCGGTTCCCACGGTTCCCTGGCCGCGACTCTGCTTGGGCAAACCGGCTGTCGGTCCGGCGGTCCGGGCGTATTTTGGTTCGAAGCGGGGGCCTACTCCTGAGAGGTTCCGATGGACCGTCTCGATCCTGGTAAGGGACGCAGTACGGTTGCGAGGGTTCCAGCGCGCGGCGCCAAGCAACGGCAGGCGCGCCCTTCTCAACCAGGTGCGCCATGGCCTCCCAATCGCGCGGGGGACGTGGCCCGCGAGAGTCTTCGTCGGGCCTGGCGATCCCGTTTGAGTACGGCGGGCTTTCTGCGCAGACAGCGGGTCCTCGCTCTGGCCGCCGTTGGGCTGACGGCAGTGAGTTCCGTGATGGTCCTGACTGGGTCCTTCGGTCCCACGTCCTCAGTGACAATCACTGACACGTTCGAGTTCTTGCCTGTGCCCCTTGCACTCTTTCTGCTTGGTCTGGGTCTAGCGGCCGCGTGTCTATCCGCTGGGTTTGGGGTCCTCGCTCGGGAGACCATCGCCGCCAGATATATCGGGGTTCTCCTCGTGGTCGGGGCGGTTGCACTAGTTGCGGGATATTCGATCCGATCTGGCCCAGGGCTCTGGATATTGCTTGGTCTTATGGCCGCATTGACGTTGGTGCTGGCCTGGTCAGTGACCGGACATCGGGTCTGGCCCATCACTATGACCCTTGTTGTGTCTTGTGTCGCGATGGCTTTGGGGCTGGTGACGCTCATTGGTCCGCAGGGCCCTACTGACAGCCCTCGCTGGTGGGCGGCCATTGCGGCGCATAACGTGGCCTTCCAGTTCGCCTATGTCGCGTTCGTAGGAGTCGTCATCCTCGCGCCCCTGCAGCTGCTGGGCCACTTCGCACAAAGGAAGCACCTCGTTCGGCCTTTTGCGGTCCTGGCACACAGACCCGTGCTGCTCGTTACGGCCTCCCTTGTTGCGGGTCTGTGCCTTGCGTGGGTTGCAGTCGGAAGGGCGAATAGTCCGACCGGGTTTGGCTTCTGGCTTGGGCCGCTCATCGCTAGCGCCGTTGCCCTACTCTTGGTCGCTCGCTCAACCTGGCGGCCGCTACGCGCAAGCGGGATGCCGTTCGCGGCAGGTGTGGTCGCGGTTGCCATCGCCTCGAAGTACGTGGTTCTGGGGGCTCAACCCTTCACGGGGTCGACGCCGGATCAGACGTTTGAAGCGGCAGTGCGGGTATCAGGCTGGGCGTGGGTCGTCCTGCTCGGCGGCGTACTCTGGCTCATTGGGCGGGAGCGTGGATTGACTTCCGGGGGACTCCTGCTGCTGCTCGCGTTGGCGGCGGAAGTGCTCTGGCGGACCGTGCATGTGGGGTTGGGCGCGACGAAGGTGACGGCTGCGGTCTTGATTCTCATCGCGGTTGGGTCCAGCGGGATTTTGCTCGGGTCCCGGCTGGGTTGGCCCGCGACTGAGCCCAAGCGACGGATCTTAGTGGCGTTCGCTCGGGCGGCAGCCTTGGCGATTGGCGCAGCGGCCATCGGGGAGATCGCTCCCGCGGCACTCGAAACAGCCCTGTACGGCGCGGGGGTCGTCCTGGCGTCACTCGGAGTCTTGCTGTTCCGGCAGCCTGGCCGGGGCCTCGCGGTCCCTGAACGTGGGGCGGTGTATCTGCAAGCTGCCGCGGCTGCATTGCTCTTGGTCACCGCTCAGGCGCTGCTTGCCTCCACACCGCTCGGCGTCACCATCGCGCTCGGGGCGGAGCGGGAGGTCGCGGATCTGATGGTGCTCCCGCTCCTCGTCGTGCTCGCCTCGTTCACGCATCGGACGACCGCGCACGTGTGAACGAATGCAGCGGGATGCTGTCAACACGCAGACGTTGCCGCCACCCGGGTGCGCAGGTCGCATCATTCCGGCGATGATCACCGGTCGACTGTCTGGCAAGTCCATTTGAGGGTCCCGCGTTCCGTTCCCCACGACAGCGAGACTTCGGCGAACCCACCGCTCCCTTCCCACGGCACCTCGGGAAGCGTGAACGTACTGCTTTCCTCCGGCGCCACGTCGCGTGGCCTACCTGAGCCTTGGTTGTCGCCATGGCTCCGTTCAACGTCAGCGGTCACTGCCCTGGCTGTGCTCTTCCCCGCGTTCCGAACGTGGAGGTTGCCGGACCGGCACCACGAAACCACCCACTGAACGTCGTGGCGCTCTCGAACGCGCCGCTCAGGTCGGCGAGCCCACAGAAAGGCAGGGACGTCAGTATGACGCCGCCGCGTCTTGACCGGGCGGCAAAGGGGAGTCATACGGATAGGGAGTCGACGACGCTCGATGCCGTCGATCACGGTCGTCGATCACGGTCGTCGGGCACGAGGACGGGGCCGCTGCGAGCCGGCGTGTACGACCTCATCCGCAGCAACCTACTTGCTGAGTCCGTCGTACTGCTGCTGCGCCATTCTGTCCCGCTGCGACCGCCGTTCCGAGTCGACGTGAACCGAGCCGGCCTGAACCACAACTGTCTCTAGTGTGCCCCGCCGCCATTCCCCGAGGTCGTCACGTCGGAAATCCACCGCCTGTCCGATCGCTCGTCCAAGACCCAGTTCAGCGGCCTGCATCTCCGATTGGACCCGCGGATCCACGATGACCGTTACATGGACCTCGTAGATGTAGTCGTCGAACCCATCCCACCAGGAATCGCCGTACGCGATGGACATGTCGGCCGAGCCGATCAGTGCGCTCGCCAAGGCCTCTTGCCCGTCCCGCCTCAACCTTGCCGCCACATCCGCGAGCAGAGAGTCTTGACTGTCCAACTGGGCCGCTGTGCCGTCCGCCGCCTCACCGGACGCATTCATTCGCTGGCCATCGGCGTTGTTCAATGGAACCCCTAGATCGAAGCGACAGCACTCCACAGGCCAACCAGCATGGCGGGCGCCCGATTGGCGCACGCTCGGACGCAACAGGAGCGTCTCGCGGGCGACAACAGTCACATCGTCGGAGAAGGCGCCCGGGCACGTCTCGGTTTTGTAATAACCGATCGAGCGAGGACTAAGCCCGTTGGCGGGGAGGCTCCCGGTGTCGCCGTCGATGGCTCGGGGCCTGCGCCACCCTCGGTGCCACGAGACGGCGGTCGCCTAAGCCGGAGCCGCACGCACGGACGCGCGGCCGGCGTCCGAGTGGGAGGGTGCGGAGCTGCGTTGACTCGATGGTCGGTACGGCGCGTCCTATCGCCGCGACGCGGGACGAGCCTCGGGCCTTAAGGGTCTCCAACACATTCGGAGTTGCCGCAGACCGTGCTCCAGAAACGGTCCGTTTTGGAGCAGGGGGCGGGCTCGTCAGCCGGAAGGGGATCGGGGGTGGGTTCCGCCGACTCCCCCGGCAGAACCCACCCCGTCAACTCCCCCACCCGGTCCCCCGACCGGCTACTGCTCCGACCATCCCCCACGAACCAGCCGGTCCCTCCCCATGACGGACACTCTGCCGCGCGAACTGCAAGACAGACAGGCCAGAACCAGCGTGTTTTCCGCAAGACTCTGCGCGCCAGTGCGATCGACATCCCGCCGCTTGTCGGCGCGAACGGCTTCACCCACATGCCGAGATGAGCACGTTGGCGTCAGGACCAATCACGACCGGCGAAGATGCCTTCACCAGGTCGCCAGACCGCCCAGGCCTCGTCTCGAAACGAGTCCTGGTGCACCTGCAACTGTGCGATCTCAGGGCCACCCAGGTCGGATGGTATGGGGTTCGTGACGATCTCACCAAGACCGAAACGGATCACCAGTCCGGCCTCTGGCGATTCGTCTGTGGAGAGCACCTCGTGCGTGATGAAGGCGCAGAGAGCGTCGCGGTAGCCACGATCTCCGAAATGCAAGGTGGCGTCGCCGATGGTGACCGTCGGCCAGGCGTAGGCCGAGAATCGTGCAGCACTGAAGTCGAGTTGGACGTAATCCATGACGAAAACCACTGACCCGAGTTCCTCTTCGACAAGGGCTTGGAGAAGGGATTCGCTCACGCCAGTGATCCTTGCAGGTTGAGACTGGCAACATCCTCAAATGCCTCGCTGAGTGCGCACACGTACCAGAGAACGCACGCGTGTCCTACGGGGCGCACCACGCTGTGGCGACACCCGTCAACTCAACCAAGTGAGAATCGTTCTTGCGGTCTCGTCGGCCGAAACATTGGTGTTGTCCAATCGCAAGCACCGGTGCTGGCCCAGCAGCCGCTCCCCGGGCATCTCGTGTGCGTACTCTGTAAGGCCCGTGTTCATGACGTGCTGTTCCAGCTGACGAACATTCTCGTCCGACCAATCCACGTCGCGCTTGGAGCGCTTCTCAGCGAGCCGGTGTTCAGTCCGGTTTCGCTCCAATCGCGTTTCGAGACTGGCGTACAACTCGACAAACGACACGAGTGCACCGGCATCAACGTATGGGCGCAGGTAGTCACCGACTTCACGAGCGTCTTCCTCGAGCTCGAGCGCCCATGTGTAGGTCAAGACCAGGTCGGCGGCCGATCCGGCGGCTTCCGAGATTATTCGGCGCCGGAACTCCCCCAGTAGGGGTCGCCGACTCCTTGTCGTGCCGGATTAAGCGCCACGACAGCACCCGCGCAACACCCTCAACTGCCGCTGATCGCGCGCCGCCTAGAACCACTGAAACATGTGCCTGAACCACCGACCGATTCTTTGAAGGGGCCCTGCGTTCGCCTGCCAGGCAAGCTCCTCTTGCACCGAGGACTGTGTTACGTACGCCATCAGAGGGTCCGGACCTTTGCCCTTCACCAAGTCGCCCTGAAAGATCTTGTAGGTGATGCGCCAAGACGCAACGCCGAGGCGTTCGCCGGCCTCAAGGCGAGTGATCGCGGGCTCGCTTTCGACGCCTGAGGTCTCATATTGCTGCAAGTCCGCCAGCCGCGCCTCGTTCGGCCGGGGCGGGCGGACCTTGTTCACGAACGCCGGATGCATGGCGCCCAGCCGCAGGTAGGTCTGTTGAGCATCCACGATGCTGACCCCATTGGCGCCGCCCGCGAATCCAGGCGCGCGCGACTCGTTTGGGTCGTCCTCCCAAAAGCAGACTGGACACAGTTCGTAGGCGTCCCGCTCGGTAAGGTCCGGTGTCCACAGCATGGGCACGCTAGACGGCCTGTCATGGCTCCAGCATGTCAACCGGAGATGAGTCTCCATGCGGGCCCTCTGTCATGCCGCATGGAGAACATCCCGGCCAGATTGATCACGGCAGGCTCGCGCCGACTCCGGAGTGGCGTGGCGTCCCCGCCTGTCGAAATCAGCCTGGGCCGTTCGACGTGGGACTGAGAGGCTGCAATAGGTGGCGACGAGAGGGAGAGCACGATGAGCAACATCAAGGTGCTGGTGTCCGGAGCGAGTATCGCGGGGCCGGCCTTGGCCCACTGGCTGCACCGCCACGGTGCCGAGGTGACGGTGGTCGAGCAGGCGCCGGAGCTGCGGATGGGCGGTCAGGCGGTCGACGCCCGCGGTGTCGCGAAGGAGGTCATCCGCCGGATGGGTCTCGACGCCGTCGTCCGGGCGGCCTGCACCAACACTCGTGGCGCGCACACGGTCGACGCCGACGGAAACGTGCTCGAGACCTTCCGCGCCGAGGACGACCAGGGCGACGGATACGTCTCTGAGATCGAGATCCTTCGTGGCGACCTGACCCGGATCCTCTACGACGACACCCGCGATCACGTCGAGTACGTCTTCGGCGACCGGATCGCCGACCTCGTCCAAGACGACGACAGGATCGACGTCACCTTCGCGAGCGGCCACCGACGCCGCTTCGACCTGGTTGTTGGTGCCGATGGGCTGCACTCGTCCCTCCGGTCGATAGTGTTCGGGTCGCGGGAGCGGTTCGTGCGCCACCTCGGTCTGGTACTGGCCTTCTTCACGGTGCCCAACGTGTTCGGGGTGGACGGCTGGTTGCTCGACCACCGGCAGGGGGGTCGCTGGGCGGGGTTGCGGCCGGTCCCGGACCAGGCCAAGACGATCGCGATGCTGTCCTTCCCCGCCCCGGAGGACCAGTTCGACCACCGCGACGTCGAGGCGCAGAAGCGCCTGCTGCGCGAGCACATGGCGGGCTTCGGCTGGGAGACCGGGCGCATCCTCGCGCACGTCGACGAGGCGCCGGACTTCTACCTCGACCAGGTGGCCCAGGTCGTCATGGACCGCTGGTCCGTGGGGCGGGTCGGGCTGATCGGTGACGCAGCATTCAGTGCCTCACCGATGTCGGGCGCGGGAACCGGCCTGGCCTTGGTGGGCGCCTACATGCTGGCCGGCGAGCTCGCGGCCGCCGGCTGGGACCCCCCGGTCGGGTTCGCCCGATACCAGGAGCGGATGCGCGACTACGTCGAGGCCAACCAAGAGATCGGACGCATGCACGTCGCGATGCTCACCGCCGACCCGCAGACCGCCCCGGCCGGGGAGCCGGACATGGAGGCGATGACCGCTCTTATCGAGCGGGCGGTGACTGGTCCCGCGCTTCCCGAGTACGAGCGCGTGTAACGAGCGAGCCCAGCCGATCCGCGACCAGTCACCGAAAGGACGATATGCACGTCACCACTGTGACCCGCACGCGGCGCGCTATCGCTCAAAGCCTTCGACGGATAACGAATCGATGCCCATACATGCCGGATCCCTCGTTCGGGCCTTGACGGATGAGGCGCGTCTCACCGCCGCCTGAGGGGCTGCTCATAGTTGCACCTGCTAAATCGCGCCATGCGCTCACCGAGACTTTTCCTGCTGCGGCCGCCGACCTTCGCTCTTGGCCTGACCACTTCGGCGAGGACTTGCGGGCTCGTGCACGGTTCGTTCCGATGGATGTGGCGCGATACCCGGCGACGGGACGTTCACAGGAGGACAGTTGATGGCAGCCGCGCCCTTCCGGGCGTCGGTGAAAGGATCTCGGGGACCCACGCGTGGGAGGCCCAGTTATGCGCAGGTCACGTGGCGCCCTGTTCGGCGTCGTCGCAGTCGTCCTCATCACCGGATCAGCCGGGAGCGCAGCAGCGAGCAACCGCTCGAGCAAGGCGCCTCTGTCATTCTCCTCCACCAGCCGGACGGCCATCGCCGAGTTCGACCACACGGATGGTTGCCTGCGCCGCGGCGTCACTGTCTTCGGTGACAAGACATCAGGGAAGACACCCTCCAAGGCCCCCACGACCAGCACCTTTGGCTTCCTGGAGGTCTGGGTGGATGACATCTGCTCGGATACCCGCCTCAAGGACGAGTGGGGACCGTTCCGCCCCACGCGCATCACCGTCACCAACACGAACTCGGCCGTCCTTCGGGGCACGGTAAGCATCGGCGGTCTTGAGGCCCCACCATCGGAGCGGACGACATACCTGGTCAACCTGTCCTGGAGGCGCACCGGCACCGTAGAGCGATCCCGCGGGATGCACAACGTGAAGAATCCGGACGGGACCCACATCCTCGATCGCAGCATCTTCACGTTTGCTGCCGCCTCGGTCACGGGGAGCATCGCGACGAAGAAACAGCCAAGTGTCAATATCCTGGCCGGCCTCGATGCTGCGGGCCAGCTGCAGTACTTGCGCGAGAGCTATCACGTCCTGCGTCCGCAAGGGAAGCCGCCGGCCTGAGGGTCGCGCCGGCCAGCCGGGGACGGCCGGCGCGAGCGGCGGCGGTTACGTCTCGGGCGAACCACTCATGATCATTGCTGCCAAACGTCATCCCGCGATCCGCTCGTTTCACGCGAAGGCGCGTCTTACCGGCTCCCTTCTGTTGTCAACCGGTGGCGTCGAGTGTGTTGATGCGGTCGGTCTTCCGTGGCGTGGGTGCCGGGCGTAGCGTCGGTTGTGCGGGTCCGGGAAGTGGCTGATCC
>NZ_JBHTFG010000029.1:0-1772 GCF_042666095.1 Terrabacter sp. GCM10028922
TCACGCAACCACCGGAACAGAATCTCCCCCGAGTCGTTCGCATCATGGATCCGATCCATCAACACCCACGCCCCACCGAACTCCCGCCGCACCGGACCCCGGGAGGCGAGGATGCGCACCGGGTCGGGGACGAGCCGGTCGACGGCCTCTCGGCGACGCAGGCGCGTCGGTCGGAACCGCTTTCGCACGCCGCCGGGGGTCAGGGAACGCACCCGACGGGGCTCCCACTCCTCGGCCAGCTCCAGGCGTGTGCCGTTCACCTCGAGCTCGATCGTCCCCGTCGTGGGCGCCCACAGCACTCGCTCCCACATCATCGTGGCACCGAAGAAGTCGATGCGCCGCGTCTTGCCATGGGTGGGCTCGACGCGCCGCCCGCCGACGACGAGGGCCTCGGTGGGGGGCTCACCGACGTAGCGGTAGAGAAGACGGACGAGCCCCTTCCTGCTGTCGTGCTTGTCCGTCGTGGCATACGACGTGTGCCAGGACTTGCCCTGCAGCCCATGGAGCAGGATGTCGCGCCAGTGCGGGCGCAGCTTGCGGATCGAGAACGAGTCGACGACGTCGGGCGAGAGCCGCTGCGCGATCTCGCCCAGGGTCTCGCGGAACGTCTCCGCCAGCTCACCCTCGATCGCCGACGCGGAGTTGGCCATCGCGTCCTCGGAGGAGAAGTACCAGGACAGGTCGTAGAGGACCGAGTTCTGGACCCACTTCGGGACGCGGCCGAACTGCCTCTCGGCGTCGTCGAGCAGCGTGAGGTACCCCTCCCGCGGCACCGTCGAGTAGCGACCCACGGCGGAGAGACCCGTCTGGAGCGTCGAGCTCTGGTCGGCCCGCTTGCGGTAGTAGTACTCGGCGGACGCGAGGAAGCCGACGTGGCGCGTGGGAGCGGCCATGAGGTAGCGGACGGCGAGGTCACCGTCCTCGAAGTTCGGGCGCAGCCGAGGGTTGAAGCGCAGGTCGCCGAACACGTCACGACGCATGAGCGAGGTGGTGGTGCTGTTAGGGATGATGGAGGTCTCGACGTCGAGGTCGACCATGCGGTCGCCGGGCGCGAACATCACAGCCCGGGGGTGGCGGGCGAGGGCCCCCGTCGCCTCCATCCGCAGGATCATGTTCGCGCAGACGTAGGTCATGCTCGGGTGCTCTTCGATGAACCGCGCCACCACCGAGAAGTAATCCGAGTTGACCGTGTCGTCCGGGTCGGTGAACGTCAGCCACTCTCCCGTGGCGTGCTCGAGGCCGGCGTTGCGGGCCGCGGCCTGGCCGGCGTTCTCCTGGTGCAGCACGACCACCTCGCACCGCGCCCGCGCCGCCCACGCCTCCAGGACCGCACGCGAGTCGTCCGTCGACCCGTCGTCGACCATGACGACCTGCAACCGCGAGAGGTCGAACGTCTGCGCCTCGATCGAGGCGAAGAACTCCTCGAGGTAGCGCGACACGTTGTAGACCGCCGAGACGACCGAGAAGAGCGGCCGGCCCTGCCGACCCCCGACGTGCTGCACTGTCATGTCGCGTCCCCTAGCGTCGCGGGCGTGGGCTGGCCCCCACCTTCGGGGCACATGCTAGCCGCGCGGGGCCCGGCCCCC
The DNA here is from genome assembly GCF_042666095.1 of Terrabacter sp. GCM10028922. Lineage (NCBI taxonomy): Bacteria > Bacillati > Actinomycetota > Actinomycetes > Micrococcales > Intrasporangiaceae > Terrabacter > Terrabacter sp. GCM10028922. Next base: position 1,587 of record NZ_JBHTFG010000029.1, read on the forward strand.
ACGCAAGGACTCGGGCGTGCTCGCCTGGCGAGGGGTCGGCGCCGTCGAGGGGTCAGCGCGGTCAGCGCCGGTCGAGGGCCTCGATCGCCGCGGTCACCCGCGCGCAACACCCACCATCACGCATCGGGAACGTCGCCTCGATCCGCTCCTGGAACACCGGACGCGCCGCATACCCGTTCTCCGCGA
>NZ_JBHTFG010000030.1:0-31634 GCF_042666095.1 Terrabacter sp. GCM10028922
GGATCAGCCACTTCCCGGACCCGCACAACCGACGCTACGCCCGGCACCCACGCCACGGAAGACCGACCGCATCAACACACTCGACGCCACCGGTTGACAACAGAAGGGAGCCGGTAAGACGCGCCTCGTCGGCCGAGGCTCGAACGAGCGGATCGCGGCAAATCCGGGTGTCCGCTGTCGACCCCCGGACTCGATTCGTTCCGCTACCCTCCCAAGCCGGATCTTGGACAAGGAGCAAGAGTGCCGCTCGAGCTGGAACTCACCCTTGGCTCGCCTCTCGTGTGGCTGGGCCTGCCTCGCGGTATGGACCACCTGAGGCCGTTGCCGGCTGAGAGCGGGCCCCGCTTCGACGAACAGGGCCTGCTGTTCCGAGCTGACGAGTGGACGCTGTCTGTTGCGCTGTTCAGTCGGCCTCGTACCCTCACGGACGACCAGTTCGCACCGGCCCCTCCGCACCGAGACGTTCCGTTTGAGTTCAGCAGCGGCACAGGCCAGTTGCGCTTCGTGAGCGACTCCGACGAGGAGGCTTTGGTCGGCCGGGTCTTCCTGCTGAGCGACCTCTCCGAGCGGACGACGATACAACTCCCTGCCACGGCGGCTGACGCCACGTTGACGTGGCAGTGGTTTGCACAGGATGGCGTCGTCTATCGGCTGCTGATCTGGAGTCCTGGGCTGGGGGACTAGGCCGAGACGCGAGGCTTCCGACGCGCTGTTCTCGTGCGCGCCATGCGGCATGAGCGGTAACGACTCACGCTGGTGTGGGGACGTTGTCACCTAATCCCTAGTGCGAGCGGTACGTGAAGACTCGCGTAAGCCTCACTCGTGGGGAGCTCATCCGCGGAGAGGTGGCGACCTGCGACGGGCCGTCACTCAGCTAGTCACTCACAGTGGATTGCACAGAGTCCTCCGGAGTCCGTTCCGCCCGTGAATCCGATCGACGCAGCCATTGCTCGGCGAGCACTAGCCCGGCGACCAACCCGAGCCCTGTGACCATCCCCTGGACTTGTGCGGAGACGTCGCCTGTTGCGGCCTGCAGCAGTCCTCCGATGACCACGAACAGTGCCGGCACTGTGAGGCGTTTCGCGAGATCCCGGCGGTCGAGTAGCTGCCAGAGAGAGCCGATGGCCATCCCGGCGAGCGGCATGAGACGTGCCAAGGTCCCATCTCCGAGCGGAACCTCCACGCTTTCGGAACCCGCCCACTTGATGGAGCCGAGCGCAAGCACCACGCCGAAGAACCAAGGTGCGCGACGACGAGTCATCCGGACAGTGTGACTGATGCGACGGGCGTCCACGTGCTTTCCGCTATTCGGCACGAGCGCACCCGTCGCGGCAATGAGGACGCCTATATCGAGATGATGTCGGCGACTGCAGCGCGAGGGAATCTCGCCACAAGGACCTCGACTCTGGACGGGCTCGCTGGTGTTCGGGCGGACACCTCGAACTGGTCTTGCAGCTCGGGGTCGATGTCCATGAGACATCCAAACTCGTAGTCCCGCTTGTCCTCGGGCCCCGAGAGGCCCGCGACCGCATCCGCCCAGACCTCGACGACTGAACCGTCTTGGAGGGTTACCCGCCAGCGCGAGGGCGGTCCTGCTAAGCGCATGGGCCGAGCGTAGCCGTCGATGGGGTGCCGGCACCGCACGAACGCACCCCGGCGGCGGCATGGTCGGACGTCCCGTCCTCAACGCGGCATCAGCGGAAAACGTCGGACGGGCGACTCGGCTCATAGGAGGATGTCGCAATGCGTGACGAACCTGTGCTGCCAGCCCGGAGCAGCCACGAGGGGTTTGGGTCCGCAGCCGTCTGCCTTCTCGCTCTGGCGCTGCTTCTTGGGCTGGGCGGTGGCTTGATGCTGGTTGCTTCGGTGGTGGCTGCGCCGATGGGCCCTGAGGATGAGGTGTCTGATGCGGTGTGGGCGGTGCCGCTGCTGTTTTCGTTGACGGGCGTCATCCTGGCCCTCGTCGGCCGTGCCGGTCTTATCCAAGGAGCTCTGGTCGTCATCGGGGTCTTGCTGGTCGCAGCGTCAGTCATGGTGCTGGTGGAGTCCCTGAGGTCGACGCGTATAACAAGTGCCCTCACCGTTCTCGCTGTACCGCTGCTTCTCGGGGTCCTGGCGATCGTGTTGGGCTGGAGGGATCGCCAGTTGAGGAGGCGGCACCGCAGTCCAATGACGGCAGGCCGGACCTGAGACTGACTCGTCAGCGCGTCTGAATCTCGCGGATCGCTGCAGATCCGGACGCTCGTTGGTCTCTGCCAAACTCTTGTCATGGCCGACGCCGGGAGCTCCGAGATCGAGGCGCCAACGGATGTACCGCGGCTCCGCGTCATGACCATGAACGTCTACGGCCCGGCAAACCCCGACTGGGATAGGCGACACCGTCTTGTCGCACGGACGCTGCGGGAGCTCGACCCTGACGTGGTGGCGCTTCAGGAGGTCCCGACCGGCCCGAGGTTGTCGACGATCCTGGACCCGAGCTACCACACGACCGACTTCTCCAGGTCGTCCGAGGACGGTGTCGGCGGGACGCTGGCGACCCGCTGGCCACATCAGCTCGTCACGGAGATCGACCAGCACGTGACCGAGCGCTCCCGGGATGTGCTGCCTTGGACTGCTACGACCGTGGTAGAGCTCAGCACTCCGCTGGGACCGCTGGTCGTCGCTCATCACAAGCCCAGCTGGCCCTTCCCGTACGAGCTCGAGCGCGAGCAGCAGGCGGTCCTGGCCGCACGAACGTTGGAAGAGCACATCGGCAGCCGGGACGTGCACGCCGTCGTCCTGGGCGACTTCGACGCGACGCCGGACTCTGCCAGCATGCTGTTCTTGCGGGGGAGGAGGGCGGTAGACGGCATGAGCGTCTGCTACCAGGACGCCTGGGAGTACGTGCACCCTGACGAGCCGGGCTACACATTCGAGCTCACGAACCCGCTCGTGCGCGGAGGGGAGGTCTCCACCGGGGTCACCCGGAAGATCGACCATGTGCTCGTGCGCAGCGGCCTGCACGGTCCGACGCTGCGGGTGGCCAACTGCCAGCGGGTGCTCGACGGGCCGGAGGACGGCGTGTGGGCCAGCGACCACTACGGCGTGGTGGCCGATCTCGTTCTGCCCGACCAGCCCCCGGGCTTCCGAAGCTGAAGCTCCACAAAGTCACGCTCGCGTGGCAGTTGTGGCAACCGCGAGCATCCTCGTCCACCCACCCGCCGGTTCGATCGAGATGCCGCGAGCGGAAAGACTCACTGCTGGCAGCGCAAGTCAGGCGAAGGACTTCTCGGCGAAGCTGAGCCCGGCGCGCTCTGTGAGGCTAAGGACTTGCCGGGGGACGTGCTGAGGTGGCAACCGGATGTGCTGGGTGTAGCCCGCGGCGCGGAGTCGAAGATCGAAGTTGTGGCCCTCGATGTGCCAAAGCGGATCCGCGTGGCCATCCGGCGGATCGAGTCGATGAACCTCCGCGATCTCCAGACCATCATCAAGGGGGCCCAGTGATCCCTCGATGTCCCAGGCGAGATCGAATACGAGCGTCGCGGGCGCCACCCAGAAGGTGAAGTGGTGTGGGCGTCTTTCGGGTTCAACCCACCGGACGATGTAGTCGAGGTCGAGCAGCACTCTCAGCAGTGTCAGCGTGTCGTCGGCCCGCTCGGTGACGCTGACAGCGTGGACTCTGCAGTCGTGCCATCCCATGTCTGCGAAGTCCTCGTCAGTCCACGTGCCCTTGGACAGTCCCGAGGATTGGTGCGGCCCGGTGGTCATGAGTTCAGTATCGGAGGACAAGCGTCTGCGGAATCGCATACGCGCTCATCGCCATGTGGGTGAAAACACCTGCGCCCGCCAAGCGGCGGTAGGACGCACTTCGGCCGGCGACAACTGCAGCAGCTAGGACCGCCCGAAGAGCCGGAATCAGGATCGGACCGTGCCATTCGCTCGGCCCGGGCGACAGCATCAGGCACGATCAGCCTGGTCACTTCGCCGCTGTGCTTGTCGACCAGGCGCGGCCTGTTGGCGATCGGTCCGTCGTCGTGCTGGCCGCCGCTGATGTCAAGGACCACCAGGATGTAAGACCCTGCGTCCTCCCGTGCCCACCTGCGGTCGACGCGTAGGTGCGCGGAGTTCACGGTTGCTTCGACAGCCGCGATGACCTCGTCCAGAACATGTGGACCGCCTTCCGGAGGGTCGTGCGGACCCACGCCGGACGGGGTGGGCGCTATTCCTCCCGTTGGATCGTCATATGAGGGTGCGACTATGTTTGAAGCGGACGAGTGATCAGCAGGCCCTGTCAGGACACAGGCAGGATGGTCGGCTCGCGGCGATGTGACTCAAGGTCAATGCCACTGGGCGCGGCCGTGCAAGTCATGCGCCGTTCGGCGTCTACCGGCCTGTCCGCCTACGAAGGTTCTTTCCCCGGGGTACTCGTAGCACGGTCGTAAATCCTTCGGCGAAGTCGACGGGAGCGCGCCTGAATCCGAAGTCCGCCTCGAGGTCTGACGGTGCATTCGCGTTGGCCCACAGTACCCAGCGGTTACCATCTGCATATGCGCAAACATCGCGCATGATCTCGTGGGAAGCCCTATTCAATTTGTGCAGTCGATGGGCGGGTAGTCGACCCCAATGTCGGCCTGGCCAATCCATGATTAGTGCTGAGATCATCCACCGGGTCTGGTTTTCGTTCTCGGAGAGGAGTAAACAGTAGGCGTCAATGTCTTCGACGCTTAGCTTTCCGAATCGCACATTCGCACGATCCACGACCAGTTCGTCAAACTGGGCTCCTTGCTGTCTCGTCACGATGACAATCCGCGCAAATATCAGCACGAGTGCCACCGCCGCTCCGACCAAGGCCCCATTTTGTCCGTACAGCAGCAGCCCGAGTAGATAGTAGGCCACAGTTAACCCGGCAGCGCCTAAAAGCAGTTGGCGCCTAAGTTGCCGGAGTGGCGTCCGTGCGTAATGTCGTCGAAAGATGGACCGATTGCTACTGTCCAGTGCTCGGGCAAAGACGGTCCGGCCTTCTCGTGTCGGTTGCTCGGGCGCGTCGAAGTTGGCCTTGGCCTCGATGAGCACTTCCTTAGACTCAAGCACGTCTCGAACGAACCCGAAGGCGCGCACCACCGCACGATATTGGAGAGCAGTTCGCGCGCCTTCCGTAGTTACGGTCAACCAGCGGTCACGTCCTGTCTGAACGCGGCTTCTGCGCTGACAACGCGTGCACTTGAGATATCCGATCGCATCATCGGGCATCAGAAGCAGTCCCGCCTTCCCGCAGCCACTACAAACAATCGAGCGTAATTCTGGGTTGCGACCTCCGCGAAGGTCTCCAAGGCGTGGCTTGTGACCAACCCGCGCCGCAGGTGAAACGGGCGCGCGCCAAGCAAGCAGTGCTACCAGAAGTGCGCCAACAGCGGCCACAGCGGACAATATCTCCATGGGAGGCATTGTGCGGCCCAGCCTGGGTGAAATGGAGCTGCCGGGCGCAGCGATCAGGGATCGAGACTCGAGGACCCGCGGGTGGTCGAACCTGCAGCTGAGGCGGCAGTGCGCCCGCTCGCTGCTGCAGGAGCTCGATTGCGATGGGGCCTCCTTCGCGGCCGGTAAGACGCACCTCTAGAGTCGGGGCCGTCATGCAGGCCGAGGAAGGGCAGAGTCGCTCGCGAGCAGCGGATTGAGCGGATGCTGCCGTGCGCCGGATCGAAGGCATGCCAGGCGGTCACGAGGCGCGCCGCTACATTCCGATCATGACGACGTGGAAGAAGGGCCCGACTCTTGCCATCGGCGGCGTCGTTGCTGTGGCCTTCGTGAACGAGACAGCAATCGCCGTAGGGAGCCATGCCGGCCTCGGCGTGATCGATGTCTCACCGGCGCTGTTCAAGAGAGATTCCTGGATGCTGTTGGCGATTACTCGTGGTACCAAGCAGATCCGCCTGCGGTGCGGCGTCAGACATCCCGTGGCGTCGCGTTGCTGCCAGCAGCCGGCCTGTGGGGCGGAGACCTGCCGCGCGAATCGTGGGATGGCTGGACCGCAGAGCTCGTGAGCGAGGGCGCCGTTCTCCAGCATCCTGATCACGATCGGTTGGTCGTCGCAGACAACGAGGAGGCTAGAGCGCTTGGCTTCTCACCAGAGGCCAGCGTCATGGTGTTCGCGACTTCATCGACAGTGCACGTGTATGTGCGGTGAGGCCCACCGCTATGACGCCCGCTCATCGGCACGATCGCTCGCGTAGCGGCATGATCGGACGGAACCTGGGGTCCCACCTTGGGTCCGGCGATGACGGCGGCTGCGAGGAGGACAGATAGCATGCAGCCTCCCGGCCCCGGCCCGGAACCTTTCTGGCGTGGGAGGACGGCGGTGGTGAGCGACAAAGGATGGAAGCCCCGCGGTGCGGAGGAGCCGGTTGCGATGGCGCGCCGCAACCGGATCCACAACGCTGCCGGCGTGGTCCGCCTCTACAACATGTCCAATCGGTTCTGGGGCACAGTGTCGACGGTGCTGTTCCTGAGTGTCGCGGCGGTGCTCCTGAACCGGGCGACTGCCTTATCCGGTCCAGACCCGCTGTCGCCCACCGGCGCAGTGCTGGTGGCGGCCTGTCTATTCATCTTGTCGACCTGCAGCTTCCTCTGCTTGGCCCGGCCGCACGTCGACCTGCTCGGCCAAGTGGCGACGGTACGGAACCCGATGAAGGTGTACGTGGTCTCGTTGGCGCACGTGCGTGAGGTCAGCGAGGGCCCTCTGGGGTATCCACGACTGCAAGGGTCTGACCGGCTCGTGACCGTCGCCGGCCTACAAGAACCTGGTCGGGCGCGGATGGAGAGTGGCAGTGAGGACATCCGAGTCCTGAAGGCTGAGATCGAGGCGTGGCGCGCCTGCTCCGACATCGGGCCGGGACGCCATCAAGAGCTGCCGGACCGTCTGGTGATATCTGAGCGGTGGGCACTTGTGGACCGAGGTCTGCTCATCCTGTTGAGCGGCTGGGGCCTGTACATCGTCAGCTGGATCGTCCTATGAGTTGAGGTACGGACCTAGGTCGGGTCATCGGCACCACCGCACCACTCGCGGCAGAGTCGGACGTCAGCTCTGCCTGAGTGGGGCGACACCGAACTTCTCGATCATGAACCTCCAAAAGAGCGGGACCGCCTCGGCCACCGGCCGCTCGATCTTGTCGTCGTGCCCTGTCACGGACAGGTGCTCGATGAGCACGTGCCCCTCGCGAGGCCTGCGAGGAGATCCGGGTGCACGCACCGCTACGACGCCGTAGGGCGGCTCCGGGATGGGAGCGGCAACAACGATGAGGTCGTGCATGGACGTGTGTACGCAGCCAGGCGATCAGCCGCGTGACAGTCCAGAACGCTGTGAACGATCGCGGACATGTGATCGAACCGTTCGTCTCGTGCAGCCATGTCCGAGAGGAATGCATCGATCTCGGACCAGCCGCGGGCTCGAAACGGAGTCGTTTGGCCAAAGGTGCGCACGACCGAAGGATGACATGCAGCATCCACCTTGCGCCGCGTTCCAGCGGCCGACGGGGCTTACCGCTCATCGGTAAGACCGCGCTGCCAGCGGCATAGAAAGACGTTCTGCGCGGATGGGTCTGGCGTGGGGAACGTCCTCCTGATGCGCTTGTCGGGCTTGGTGTCCCAGCGCGAAAAGGAGGACGTTCATGAACAACGGTAGTGGCGTGTCTCGGGGGGATCGCAACCGCAACGCACGCCTGTCGCGGCTGCGGGCGGCGGTCCCGGTCACGAACGCGATCGTCGGGATCGACCTGGCCGACCGCAAGCAGATGCTCGTGGTCACGGACCATGACTCGAAGGTGCTCGCTCGGCGGACGTTCCGGCGCAAGGCGTGGGACCTCGGTGCGGCGTTGGACTGGGCCGCCGACCGGGCACGCGCGAAGGGCTTCGCCGGTGTCACAGTCGCGTGCGAGCCGACCGGGCACCGGTGGATGGTGCTGGCCCAGCTCGCGGCGGAGCGGGACATGGCGTTCGTGTGCGTGCAGCCCGCACTGTCCTCGTGGGTGCGCAGGACCGAGGACCTGACCAGCGACAAGACCGACGACAAAGACGCCGTGCTCATCTCCCGGCTGACCGCGCAGCTGCGCTGCTACCTGCCCGAGCCCGTAATGAGGGCAGCGCCACGTGGGCTCGGCTGCGCCACCTCGGCGCCCGCCGGGAGGAGCTGCTCGAGGAGCATGTGGCCTGCGTGCAGACGGTCCGGGACCTGCTCGAGTGCGTGTGGCCGGCCGCGCTCGAGGCGGCCAAGCAGCCGTTCAAGTCGGCCACGTGGGTCGCAGCGATGGCCGTGGTGATGGGCCATGGTCGGGGTCAGGACGGCGGTGACCTGGACCGGACGCGCCGGCTCGGACTGGCCCGGTTCGAACGCGCCGTCCGCGCCGAGGTGACCCGCCGCGGCCGGGTCCGCCCCTGCCTGCGGATCCTGCGCCGCCTGTTCGCGGCCCTCACCGATGCCGCCGGCGTCCTCGCGCACCGAACCGCAGTCTTCGAGCGGGTCGAGTGGACACTGTCGGACTGGGACCAGGCCCGGGCGAAGCTGGCGGACGTCGAGTCGCGGATGACGGCGGTGCTCAACGAGCTGGGCCTGACGAGGCTGGTCACGAGTATCGACGGTTTGTCGCCGGTCGGGGCGGCGGCGATCCTCGCGCAGACCGGTGACCTGCACCGGTTCACCTCCGCCCGCGCGGTGGTCAAACACGCCGGCCTCGCGCCACGCGAGCGGAAGTCGGGCACGTTCACCGGCCGAGCCCGCGTGACCGGCGCCGGGCGTCCTGGGCTGCGGGTCGCGGCCTGGCGCGCCGTGTGGGGGTGCCTGCAGACGAACCGGGTGTACGCCGCCCGCTACCGGCACCTGACCGGCCGCGAACACAACCGGCTCACCCCCACCCAGGCCCAGACCGCGGTCGCCGGGGCGATCCTGCGCCAGCTGTACGCCGTCGTCGTCCACCAGCAGGCGTGGGACCCGGTCATCGCCACCCACGGCACCAGGCGGCTGGACGTCGCTGCGGCATAACGAGATCCACGCTGAGCCGTCATCATGAGGTGCTATCCGTCAGGAGCTGGGACGGGGTGAGCCTTCCGCGGCATTGAGAACCATCAGGTATCTCGTCGCACATCACAGGCCGCCCCGTCCCGTCGTCGACACAACCCGGTCACACGCTGCCGAGCACGAGCTCGATTACCGCTATGCAGGGACCGACGACGAGACACCGGCACCCGCCCAGCCCTTGACGCTAAACACCTCACGCTGATGTGCGTACGTCCTTATGGGAGTCGCCACGCACTTCGCCTTCATCCGTCAGCGCAGCGTGACCTGTGGCACTTGCGTCACAGACGCTCGAGTCCGACGCTCGGCAGCAACCGGCTGGTCGTTGCGAGAGCATGTTTGCTACAAACTGTGCATGTCTTGGAAGCTATCGAAGTCACGAGCGATGTTTTTTCGTGAGACGGGAGAGCCTCCCAATGAGTCCTTTTGGACTGGCGAACAGGAACGACTGGTAGCTGCCGGTGTGTCGTCGATCGATATGGGCACCCTGCCTGACTGGGATCCGTCCGCTGCCGATTCCCGCTCAAACTGCCCTTCTCTCCACGAGACGCTGACCGAGCTGGCGTCGCTAGTCGATGCGCGATGGAAAGCGCGCGTAGACAATATCTACGGAGGTCGCACGCACCAGTCTTCCGACCTGGCATTCTCGCAGCACGGCGCCCAAGGCGGCGTTGTCGTGGTCTCCTCCGAAATGACGATGAGTCTCATTGCCTACGCCAACCTGTGGGGTCGATTCCTCACACTGTTCGACGTGTCGCGCGACATCTCGCGTGAGCAGTGGTCAAACACTGAGACCGCCATGCTGGAGGATTTCCGCGCTCTGGTGAATGAGTTCCAAGCCCAAGGATTGGCCGCGCTGCTGGGGAAGTGGCCGCTGACCTTCAAGAGCCGCGAGCACGGCGAGGCCGCGGCTGGTCTTGTCCAGTCGGCTGAGCGGTGGATTTTGGCCCACGAGCTGGCGCATCACATCTTGCGTCACGGCACGAACAGACCCGACAAGCAGGCGAAGGAGTCCATACAGGGAGGCATGCGGGACAAGATGGTGTCCTGCGAGCTCGACGGCATGTCGGTAGCGCAGCTGGAGGAGATCGAAGCGGACTTGCTCGCCTTCGAGCTCATTGCAGGTGAGTATGCGAAGGACACCAACGCAGTCACCGTTCTGCAGGCCTATCAAGGGGCCTGTCTGGCTCTGGTGGCTGTTGGGCACTTGACGGGGGATTGGACGGCGGACCCGGGTGACTCGCACCCCGGCACCCTGGCGCGGGTGGTGGTCATCACGAAGTGGGCCTTGACGCGCCACAGCACCAGCGTCGAGGACGTCCTGACGGCTATGCCAGGCGACCGCAAGTTTTACCGCTTGGCCGCCGCTTCTCTCGCCTACGCGATGTGGGCCGCTGGCGCCGCGAGGGATCAAGTGGCACCCACTTGGCACCCAGACGACGAGATGGCAGATGAACCAGACCCAATCAAGAACTATGTGAACCTGGCAGTCATGTTTGGCGCGATGGAAGACTTCGGAGAGCAACCGGCTCTGGTTTGGAAGGGGACCTCCACACCAGGCTGAGTCGTCGCTAGATCGAGTGCCGGATGAATAGGGTCCCCGAAGCAAAGAAGTGCCGTGGGTCTCGCAAGCAGACGCTTGCTCCCGAGCGGACCGATGGAAGGACCATCCGCCAACCCGTAGCGGCAAGTGAGTGCGTTCCGCGCCGCCAGGGGCGGCATCGCTATCGTCGCGCGTGTGGTGGATGGGTCTGGCCCCTCCCAGAGGAATGGACGCTGGCACGTGGGCGGTCAATGGTCGCTCGGTACTGGTTGAGGGCCGGCGACCCTACTCCGCTCCGGCGCCGTCCACTCGTGGCCAGTACCGTCCGTTGGTCTGCAGATAGGCCACGCCAGCCTTCGCGCGCTCCTCTGCGCTTTGCGTGGGCCGCCACATGCCAGTGTTGTAGATCTCTCTCACCTCAACCGAGTCCAGTCCTTTCATCGGGACCATGCGCGGCTCTTGGAGTTCAAAAACTTGATAGTCGGCGGGCTGAATCCCTCCAGGTGGCAGCACGTCATCAAGGTTGCGATATGCCCAATCGGCGGCAGGAAAGGCCATGGTTGACGAGATGACGCGGTCGTCGTCCTCGGCCTGACGCACGCTGGCGCAGCGAGCGGCGAGCGCGACGGGAGCACCGAACACTGAGACGTTGTATCGCAGCGCCGTCCCTGCGTAGCCGACGATCACCGGACCTGCCGCAATGCCCATGTGAGGGCGGTACGCGAGCACGTCCCGCCGGCTCATCGCGGCAGCCGCGTTGACGGCGTCGGCGAAGGGATCCTCAGACCCGAACTCACGTGAGTAGATGACCATCACTTCGTCACCGATGTACTTGTCGACGATTCCCGGGCGTCCATTCAGCGCCTCCGCGGTGACCCAGGCAAAAAAGTTCTGAACATAGACGAGAGTCTCAGCAGGGGTCATGTCGAGGGTGCGTGTCGAGAAGCCGCTGATGTCGGCGAACAGAACGACTGCCTCGATCTCTCGACCTTTGACTGGAAATCCGAACCCGAAGCCGTCATCCATCACGCCATCGACGTGGGACATCGTTGACGCCAAGAAGTCTTCCAGGGAGTGGTACTGCCTCTCAGGATTCACGGCTCCAACGCTAAGGGTTCGGCTGGTGCGCGGGCCTGTTTCCTACGTCACACGTCGAGGCTTGCACGCTCATCGGCATGTGGGTGAAACCGCGCGCCGAAAAGCGGTGGGATGTCGATCGCACTGGCGCGCAGAGTCTTGCGGAAAACACGCTGGTTCTGGCCTGTCTGTCTTGCGGTTCGCGCGGCAGAGTGTCCGTCATGGGGGAGGGGCCGGCTGGTTCGTGGGGGATGGTCGGAGCAGTAGCCGGGTCGGGGGACCGGGTGGGGGAGTTGACGGGGTGGGTTCTGCCGGGGGAGTCGGCGGAACCCACCCCGATCCCGTTCCGGCTGGCGCGGGGCTGACGAGCCTGCCCTCTGCTCCAAAACGGACCGTTTCTGGAGCACGGTCTGCGGCAACCCCGAATGTGTTGGAGAGCTCTTGAGACCCGAGGCCCGAGGCCCGTCCCCGGCTCGCGGCGCAATGACGCGCCTGCGGCCATCGCGCGACGAACACCGTCTCAACAGAATCGCATGCCTCGGAGAAGTGGTCGGGTGCGGTCTAGGTCGTGATGAGGTGGCTGTAGGACAGGTCGGAGTGGGCGGTGGGTGGGAGCCTGTGCCGCTGGAGCAGTTGTTGGGCCAGTGTGGTGAACAGCCACGCCTTGTATTCCGGGACGCTCCAGCCGGCCTGGGTCACCAGGCTGCGAAACACGTCGTGGCCGAAGAGGACGACGACAAGGTCGGTGGCTCGGTCGGGTTCGAGGCCGGGACGTAGCACGCCTAGCTCGGCCAGGCGGGCGACCATCCGGGCTTGGCCGGCGCGCCGGTCGGTGGCCACCCGCCGCCAGTAGTGCTCGACGTGGGGGTCTGCAGCCGCCGCTGTCACGACGGGCCACAGGGGAGCGGCCCGCACGAAGATGTCGGCGCCGTGCTCTACCGCGAGCGCCAGCACCCGTGGGCCGGAGGGGGCAGTGAGCATGTCCCGGACCCAGGCGCGCTGTGCCACGGGGACGACCTCTTCGTCTCCCGCGGCGGTGGTTTCGACGACCTCACAGAGCAGCTGCCCCTTGGTCCGGAAGGTGTAGTAGAGGGTCTGGACGGCGACGCCCGCGGTCTCGGCGATGCGCTCCATCGTGGTTGCGGCGTACCCGTCGCTGATGAACAGTGTGCGCGCGCTGTCGAGCATCCGGTGCCGGGTCTGCTGGGCCCGCTCAGCCCTGGTGGGCCTTGCGCTCTTGACTGGTCCCATGCCAGCAACTTTACTAGAGCGATCACTAGTGGATGCTCTAGTGAGTCTCCGAATCGGGGAGGTGCGTTTGATGCCGGTGATCAGGAACTCAGTGATCCTGGGCTGTGCACCGGAGGTGGCGTTCGACTACCTGTCTGACCTCCGCGCGGAGCTGGATTGGAACCCCAAGTGCGAGAGCATGGAGAAGCTGACCGAGGGCCCGGTGGGCTTGGGCACGCGGTATCGGGCGAAGTGGAAGAGCAGCCCGTTCGTCGAGGTCGAGACCGTGGCTTTCGAGCGGCCGCACGGCTGGACGGCGCATAACGGCGGACCGATCGAGGTCACGTTCAGCTGTCGTCTCGAACCTGTGCCGGAGGGGACCCGACTGGAGGCCTCGTTTGAGCCCTCCCCGCACGGCTGGTTCCGGCTGGTCTACCCGCTGTTCCTGGTCACGATGCGTCGCGAGGAGAAGGCCAACATGGCCCACCTGCGCGACGCCGTCGAACGACGGGCCGAGGCGCGCGGATGAGGTGGGCAGGTTGCGGCCCTAGCGGCGGTCTTTGGGCCGGGACCGCGGCGACCCGGTGCGCGCTGTCGCGGCGGATAGACGCACCTTCGCCGCTCGCGGATTGCGGCAAGGGAGTGCGTCACCCGTTCTCTCTCCCGGGCAGCGGTTCGCCGGCGAGAAACGATTCGTAGGCAGCCCGTGCATCGTCGTCGACAAGAGGCTGCTGGTTCGAATAGCGCCCGTCGGTCCGGTCGCGCTTCGGTCCGGACATCCAGAACTCTTCGCCCGTGTCGACGTCGTAGAAATTCGAGTCGAAGTTCGCACCATCGGTCCCAGGCACGCGGTGCAGGGTTCTTCCGTGGACGTAGGCGGTCCGCCAGGTACGGGTGAACCGGACGCGAGAAATCCACGCCGGACCCCGATCGGTGTTGTGGCCGGTCTTGAGCTGGAGGTACATGATCCGCTCTGGCACTCCCGCAGGCTAAGCCCACTCGCGCGTAGATGCCCTCGTGATTTGTAGTGTGCGCCGCCTGAGAACGGCGAAGTGACCCGCCGAGCGGCATGTGGCACCCTGGGGCGACTTCCGGTCTCAGTGCGCTAAGTACCTGCGTAACCAGCTCAGATTGTCGCGGATAGAGCGGTCATCGGCCCTCCCGCTGGTCTCCATCGCAGCCACGAACTCTGCCACGAACGGGCGTGATGACTGCTCGAGGAAGATTGGACCAATCGCCTTGTTGCGCGCGTAGACCATCTCAAGCGTCGGCGGATGAACGTTAACGCCGGCGATCCCCAGAACGTCGATCTCGGACAGCTGCACCACGTGCCTTGCCCTCCATCCCTCAACGACAACGCTGTCGTCAGCGATCCACGCGCGGCGGGGTGGAGCCACTCTCGCCGTCACTGCCGTTGCGCCCAGTGCCAGTCCCATACCCAGCGGGACGGCCAGATCCAAGGCGGATGCGGCGAGTGCCGTCAGCACGGCAGCGACGACGCCATATAGCACGGACGTCCGGCGCCGGCGGATGGTCACTTCGGCTCTGGTCACGGGCTCATGCTCCCACCGCCTCGGACCAACTTCGTCGCCGTTCGCACAGTGGCATGTGGGTAAACCCATCCGCCACCAGGCGGCGGGGTGACGCATCGACGAGGTCATCGAAGAGCTCGTTCAGATCGGAATCGTCGATGCCAGGACCGACCAGGATCAACCCCCTCCCGGCGCACGGCGATGGCCTCGCTCCAGAACCAATCGCACTGCCGGACCCAGACGCCGCCGCGCACGCTGCTTACGGGGTAAGTCCCCTAGGACTCTGACCGATGGTTCTCGGTCGTGCGACTGCTGGGTCACATGGTCACGGACCAAGCCGGGGTCCGCGGTTTCACCTGCAGTCATCGGGGTAGAGCCCCGCAGCGTTCCACCGATTGACAACCCGTCTCCGTGACGGGTCACAGAACTCAGGCAGAACATGAACAACATCCAGAAGTCCACCATCACCATCCTCGCGTCCGCACTGCTCCTCGCGGGCTGCAGCAGCGGAGTCGGGGCAGACGTCTCGTCGCCGCCACCGTCGCCGCCACCGTCGACGAGCGTCCCGACCACCGAGGTCGTGCCGGAGCTCGAGCCGACGTCCGAGCCGGTGCCCGAGTACACCGAGCCGGTCGACCCGTTCACGGAGGAGCCCCGGGAGGTCGTGGCCTCCTTCGGCGAGACGATCACGTGGGATGACGGGTTGGCGGTGAAGGTGTCGGCCCCGAAGTTCTACGAGCCGGGAGAGTATGCCGCCGGGGCAAAGAAGTGGAACGCAGTGTTCAGCGTGACGCTGAAGAACGGGACGAGCAAGCGCTACGACCCGACGGGTCTCTACCTGACCGCCTCGGACAGCGGTGGTGACCTGGAGCGGATCTTCGACTCCAACTTGCCGTCCGACCCGTCGGTCTCGCTGCGGGCTGGCAAGTCGGTGACGTGGAAGGTCGCCTACGGACTGAATAGCAAGAGCCTCAAAGGCCTGACGATTCAGGTCCAACCGTTCTCGCTGAGCAGCGAGAACTACGCCACGGCCATCTTCGAGAACTGACATCGCTCAGGCAACATTCACCCATGCCGTAGGCAGGATGGTCGGCTCGCGGCGCTAAGACGCGCCTCGGCGAGCTTCGCCTGAACGCGCACATCGCTCCATCGACGCGCCGCTGGCCAGTGGAGTACGGGCTCTTCGGATCTGAGCGTGGGTGAGACGCCCGGCGTGGAGGTCCGGCTTTGAATGAGTCGAGGTCTTCACGATCGGTAGCGATCAAGCTCACCGATCTGAAGACCTCGACAGTGGATCACGCTACGCGTCGTCCGCGCGCGGGTTGGTGTGCCAGCGGACGCGTTGTTCACCGCCTCGGGCATGCGCATGCTCGCGGCCGTCCAGCACGAGTCCGACGGGCTCGTTGTCACCGTGGAAACTGACGCGGACGTTGGCGGCTGCTGTCCCGAGCTCATTGAGTGCGTGTAGGTCCTTGCGAGAGCATGGCCCTCCACGCGTCGCCGTAGCGGGCGTGAGCACGCCGCGGCGGCGACTAATTCTGTATAAGCGGGGGACCGGGGTCGTAAGCCTCCTTGGCGAGCACGGAGCCGAAGCGATTTCCCGCAAACGCTGGGTGCTCCGTCCAGACCTTGTAGGGGCTATAGACGCTCGAGACTACAAAGCCCGCATCTATGGCAGAGCCCACATCCCCGCCGGGCGCTCCCACGCCACCAAAGCCCAAGGAGGCACCAAGACGGTCGCCGGCACGTGCGAGGGTGCCCAGGTGCATGATCCATTCGCGCGACTTGACGGGGCAGCCAGTTGTCCCAACGCCGTCACCAACATTGACGGCGCCGGCATCGACGACCGATCCAAGATCCTCTCCGGGCACGCCGATCATCACTGCTGTGCCGTGGCACTGTTCGTCGTCGTCGAAGTCGCCTGGGCCGCCGAGCAGCGAGGAGCCGAACCGGTCGCCGCGCTCGGCGGCGCCCGCCACCCCTGGGCTGTCCTGAGTACGGACCAGGAGGCTCGTGGCGGCAGTCTTTCCCACTTTCAGTTGATGGACCAGGCCCGCGTCACGCAGGGAGCCCACATCCTCGCCCGGCACTCCGACCCACAACCCAGACTCACCACCGGGCACCGGGTCGAGGCCTTCAAACCACCGGTTCATGTCCAAGGCTGCCGCGAACGCGTCGCCCGGCTCGGCACCGCCTGGGATCCCCGGCGAATCCTGACTAACGGCGTAGGGTCCCGGGCCGACAGGTGAGGCTGCCGGAGCCGGCAACACCCAGAGCGCACCCGCATCCACCTTGGTGCCGACATCCTCGCCGGGGACACCCACTGCAACACCCGAGCGCAGCGGGGCGAGGACCTGACCGAACCGGTCGCCCCGCTCAGCATCCCCGGGCACGCCCGGGGAGTTCTGCGTGAACACACGGGGGGCGGAGACCCGAAGGTCCGAGGAAACGGTGTAGTAGACCACCGCTCCCGCGTCGACCACGCCGCCCACGTCAGCGCCTGGAGCGCCGACCCACACCCGCAGCCTTTCGGGCGTCATGCCTGTTGCCGGGACCCGCTCGGCCGCGATCGACGTCCCGAAGGCATCGCCCGCCTTGCCAGCGAACTGGATGATCGCCGAGGGTCCGGTCCCGGGTCCTGTAGGCGACCCGGTTATGAGGTGGACCTGGTTGGATGCGGGCGCCCCGACCAGCAGATCGAGACAGCCATCGGCCGTGACGTCGTGAGTCACCACGGCGCTCCCGAAACCAGGCCAGCTGCCCCCAAGCGTGAATGTCCGGGTCTCCGACAAGACATCTACCGAGAAGGACATCGGTTTGCCGACAACGGCCACCGGCACCACATCGTGACGGAGGCACCCGGGGTCCACCTGGCCAACCGCACCTGGCACCACCCCAAACGTCAGAACGGCACTCGCCATCGGGACCAACATGACACGGAATCGGTGCATGAGCGCTACTCCCAACGCCAGAGCCACCCGGAAGCCCATTGCCACTGCGGAGTCTCGGCGGCTTGCGGCAACTATCCCGTGGTGAACCGGACGCACGCAAGAGTCACGTCTTGACGCGACATGACGGCTTGGCGGCGGTCGCCATCGGCTCCACGAGCTGTGCCGAACTGCTTGGTCGCGCCGGCGAGCGCGTAGCTGCCGGTAAGCCGACGCTGTCGAGGCGATTCTCCTCCTGCCCCTGAAGACCGTAGGCGCTGTACAGGCGAGGATGTGCGAGCTGGTGGGGGTGAACCGCTCGCCCGTGGATGAACCGGCTCGGCGAGCCACCGCCCGTGCTGGCGGCCTTGGCGGTCAAAGTCTGTGGTTGCGGGGTGACCGTAGCGGAGAACCTCCCACCACCCACGCTCAAATCTGCAGAGCCGATTACGCTGCCGGGACACGGAGCACCTAGAACTCTCCATGGGCGCCCCGGCTGCGAAACTCGTCGTTGTGGCCTTCGTCGTCCATGCTGTCCGTTGCGCATGGACCGAAGCCGGGGGCGACGCCTCGCTGTTCGATCGGCTCGGGCGCATCAAGAACGGGCGATGGACTTGGCTTCACATCGTGTTAGCCGTTGGCGCAGCAACCAGCTTGGGATGTGGGCCCTGACTGAACCGGCTCTGACCGGTCGGCCCGGACTTGCTGTCTGTGCGGCACGGTGTGCGCTCGGTTTCTCAGCCGGGGAGCATGCGTTCATGACCGCCAGCGCGGACCCAGGCGTCGGCCTTCTACGCCGAGGTCGCCGCTCACGGTGCCGTCAGGGGAGTCCGCCTCGCCGAGGACATCCCGGCGCCGCTCAACGCCGACCCGAGCATGCCGTGCCGTTCTGGTCCCTGCGCAGCACCGCGGCAACGTGCCGAGCGGAACGCGCTTCAGCTCGGCAAAGTCGCAGCCGACCCTGTCGACGTCCAGGTAGGCGTCAGTGGCAGCGGAACACGAAGTGGAGCGTGCCATTCGGGCGTGTGTTGAAGTGCCGGTTCTCGTGGTACGTGGCCTTCGAGCCGTCCGAACCCTTCAGGGTGACGTTGTAGGTGGAAGTGGCGTTCACCACCCTGCCATTGCCGTTGAAGCCGCCCCGAACCGTCAGGCGCCCGGCGTAGCTGGGCAGGCCCAGCGTGGAGTCCAGCGGCACGAGGGAGACCTTGCCAGTCACGGTGAAGGTCGTGTGTTCCCCACCACGACCTGTCGTGGTCACGTGCTGGACGGTGTTCGTCGTGGTGGTGACGCGGTAAATGGGCCCGCCGTCACAGCTGGGGACGATGTCGAGGTAGGTGTCGACGACGTTCTTGGCGGTCTCGGTCGTGGTCTCGGCCGCGGCGGACGTGGGACCCGAGAGACCCACCACCAAGGCGGGCGCGGCGAACAATACGATGGACAGGCGACGCAGCATGGAGCACTCCCTCTGGCGAAGCTAACTCCCCGATGAGGCCATTCTGTTACCGCTGTCGCAGGACTGTGTCCGGAATCGCCACGTCGCCCCGTAATGCCGGGCGGGAACCGGGCAGATCAACGGGTACTGCACATGATGGCCACCTTGCAGCTGCGCAGCCCGACGACGGGCGATATGGCATCGGCATGGTCGCTGTTCTGGTTGTCAGTGCGCTCGTCGAGCGCATGACGGGAAGGCGTCGCGGGCTTTGAGGCGACAACTCCCTGACGCGGCGGATAGACGCGGCGTAAAGAGGCATCCTGGCGACTGGTGCCGACTCGGGGAAGTAGGTGAGCGAGCAACGCGAGGTGTCCGCCCGCGAGTCCCACGGCGGCGAAGGCCGGATCCGCGCCGCCCGGTCCCCGCCCGAAAGTCCCTGGAGGAGTTCGGACTTCGACCACGCCCGAGGCCTGCGACGCGACCTGATCGCGCACCTGGGCACCCTCGACTTCGTCACCGCCCGAGAGAACATCGTCTTCCTCGGGCCACCCGGCACCGGCAAGACCCACCTCGCCACCGGGATCGCGATCCGCGCCTGCCAAGCCGGACACCGGGTCCTGTTCGCGACCGCTTCGGAATGGGTCGACCGGCTCGCCACCGCCCATCACAACGGGCGACTGCAGGACGAGCTGCGACGCCTCGGCCGGTATCCGCTGCTGGTCATCGACGAGGTCGGCTACATCCCGTTCGAGCCCGAGCCAGCGCGGCTCGAACGGGAACGCCAACGGTCTGCTGTGCGACTACTTTCCGAAGGGAACCGACCTGAGCGTTCACACCATGGAGCACCTCCTAGCTGTCAGAACGAGCTCAACAGCCGGCCCAGGTTGGTCCTGAACGACCGCACCCCAGGACAACTCTTCGCCGCGCTGTTAGCCTCCGAAATCCGTCCGCGTTGCGATGTTGACTAGAACCCACCCCGCCGTCAGGGGGTCAGCTTTCGAGTGCCGTCGACACGAGTCCGTTCACGAACCACCGCCGGCAGTGTCTAGGGTCTCAGGGCAGTTGGAGGCGACGGAGCTCGCGACGGCGGATTCTGCGCAGCCACTAGCTCTCGAGGGGGTTGGTACGTCCGGCCGGCGGTGAGGAGCATGCCTTCGCCGCGTCTCCGACCGCCGAGTTGCTGAAGTTGCTCGCTCGGGACGTCGTTCCCCGAAAGCGGTCGAGCCGCTTTGCTGCAGGCTGTTCCGGGCCGTGAATTGATACAAAAGTGCCGCAGCGGATCCGAGGGTCGGGCAGAATGCCTGTGGCCGGTACCCGACAGGAAGCTCAGGGACGCCGTGGTTGTCTTGCATGTGAGCAGACAGATTGATGAGTGGGTTGGTCTGGTAGATGACCTGCTTCGTCGCCCGATGCTTCCGGGTTGGCACCGCGAGGTGCTTCCACACTTGTCACAGACGTTCGGATCTGCGGCGTCGTGGAATTGGATGGCGCCGGATGGGTCGTTTGGATTCGAGTCAGTGGGGATGCCGCTTGACTGGCCGCCGCCAGACAGCATGGAGCTCTGGAAGCGGGAGATGCCGAACCATCCTCTGATCCGCTGGTACGTCGAGGTGGGCGACCCAGCGGCCTTGACGATCTCCCGAGTGCCCGAGCGGGTTGTGTCGCGGGAAGAGCAACGGACCGTCCGTGACCTCTTGGTTCAGCTCGGTGTGGAGCGGCAGCTCTCGATGCCGTTTCACTTGGCTGGATGGGAGCACCGGGCGTTCGTACTCGCTCGGTCCGGGGAGGACTTTCCTGACGAGCAGGTGATCTTGGCGCGGCAACTCCAGCCGTTGCTACGCCTGTTGGACCGGCATTGTCGCGTGTTGCAGTTGCTCCCTAGCGAGCAACGCGATGCGGCTGACCTAACTGGACGGGAGCTGGCGGTTCTGGTCTTGCTGGCCCGGGGGCTGACCGCACTTGCGATGGCCCACCAACTGGCCATCTCGGAGCGCACCGTGCACAAGCACTTGCAGCGCATCTACCGCAAACTCGGGGCTCGGGACCGAGTGTCCGCGATCTATATCGCGGCCGCTCGCGGGCTGCTTTCTCCCGTTTCCCGGGGTTGCACCGTCCTTCGCCCCGGGCCCTAATTGGAGTCACCGTCACGGTTAATGCCACCAATCAGGGCATCGCTCGCACCGTCACTGCGTTCGGCGGGCCCCTCTTAGCAACTGACGCCGTCACGTATGCCAAACATCGCCTCCTGGCCAACGAACCGGCTGCACGTCAATCCTGACGGCCGAACGAAATCGGTTGTACCCCGGCCGCAGACCATAGACGCGCGGCGCTTTCGATTTGCACTCGCTCGCCTGCCAGTACGACGTGGAATGGTATAGGAGCCCGGTCCCACCACTCGCCAAGCTCAACCGGTTGAGCCCACTCCTCAGCTGCGGACGCCAAGGATCGGGCTAGCCAGCTAAGCGCAGCAGAGTCGGCCTCTGCGAGGACTTGGTCCGGTTCGGTTATTGTCACGACGTAGCCTTCGCCTGCAGGCAGTGTCTCCATTTCGGCAAGGCACTCCGTGAACGCATCTCGGTTCTCGCCGAAGTAGGGCGGAAATTGGAGCGCAGCCGCGAACTCGTCCAACAGCCCCGCGAGCGTTCGCATCTTGCGGCCACGGACGACACGAGCGGTCAGGCCCGACTCCACCCAGCCCGTCACAGCAGTTCCGACGGCCTGGGCATCGCCCTCGAACAATAGAGGCCGGAGTTTCGCCTCGACCCTCTTCAGTGCCAGTGATCCCGTCATTTAATCGGCTCTCGCAACCTCATGAAGGTTTCGTAGTGATCGCCGGTCCAATAGGCTGAACCGTCACTTCCAGTTACAATCCGCTCAGGCCCGCGGTTCACTCCTTTGACGTACGGATTCACATCCCACTCCCGATAAGTGACGCCTGGCGTTTCCGGCAAGCGGCCCTCACTGTTCTGGAAGACCCTACCGCCCTTGGAGCCGGGGAGCGGTGCACCCTTCGCGTCGACTTGGTTCAGGACCTTAGACACCTTCTCAGTGGCTGGGCCGATCGGCATGGCGTGGTCTGCGGCCTTTGTTACCCCTTGCTGACTTGGGCCCGGCGGTGGGGTCCCAGCCGAACCGGAACCACTGGAATTCATGGCCATCGAGTTCGTCAAAGTCCCGACCCCGGCCGTAATGGAGGCAACGCCGTTCGCGATGACCGCAGCGGAGGCGATATTTAGGGGAACGCCAACAACAGCACCGACGACCGTGGCATCCAGGGCAACCCCCGCGGCCTCGCCGCCGGAACCAGCCAATGCCTCGCTGATTCCTGCCGTGATCTGGCCAGCACCACGGAAGAATTCGAAGGTCCGCGAGTGTGGCGACGGGGATGGAGCCAGGAAGCCGCCCGGAGCAAGGCCCTGTAGGGCACCGTATGAGAACCCAGCTGCAGCTTCGGCGACGGTTTGCCTGTTGGCTTCCCACCACGCTGACACGGCACTGGCCCCGTTGGGGTCGACATAGTTGACGGCGTTGTTGCTGGCATAGCTGTAGAGCGCGAGGAACTGTGGGTTCTCCATGCCTGCGCCTGGCGTGGTTTCCAACTGCGGGTCCGTTGAGAGAAATTGGCCGGTCTGTGGGTCGTAGTAGCGGGCGCCGTAATAGTAGAGTCCGGTTTCTTCGTCGAGTTCCTTGCCAGTGAAGAGATAGTTCGTACGGTTGACGGTGCTGTCTTCGCGTATCCAGGCTTCACCGGAAGGGAAGTATTCGAGATGTTGGAAAGCGGAACCGTTGAGGTTGGTGACGAATTCGGTGCTACCGAGATGGTCGGCGTGGGTGTAGTAGATGTCCTTCTCGTAGGGGTTCGCGGTGGACGTGGAACCGGGCTTCTGCTGCTTCATCAGCTTGGTGGCGAAGCGCGTACCACCGATGAAGATGTCCTTCTGGGCGACCTCGCGGTTACGGATGCTGAAGCTAGGGCTGACGTATACGGTCTCGCCCTCGGGCCCGATCTTTACGACGCGTCGGCCGGTGTGGTCATAGGCGTACGTACGTTGGGCGCCGTTGTCGACGATGGTCTGGATGTGACCTTCCTCATCCCATGTGACGGTGCGCCGGTTGCCGCTGATCTGACTGTTCCAGCCCATTTGCTGGCCGGCTTGGTCGAAGGCGTATGTGCGGTCGCCGATCGCGTCAGGGGCGTGCGGGGTGACAGCGTCGTAGACGTAGTTCCAGCTCCGGGTGGTCTTCTGTTGCGGGACGACGTTGCCCCGAGAGTCGATGCGGTCGTGCTTCTGAGTCTTAGACGTGATGCTGTTCAGTTCGTCGTACCTCAGGGTCAGCGTGTACTTGTTGCCTCGGTCCGGCGGCTTGAGGTATCTGCCTTCGGCTTTTGCCAGGCGGTGCAAGTCGTCGTAGGCGTAGGTCTGGGTCATCGGCCCGCCGAACGCGTTGGGCGCGACGACGGGGACGTCGTTCGTGACCGAGGTGACATTCCCGATCTTGTCGTATGTGTACTTCAGGTTCTGGTTGGCCGGCTTGTCTGAAAGGCCGCTGTTGATGTTGGCCAGCCGGCGGCTGACAGGGTCGAACGAGACGTTCGTGGTGACCTTGTTGCCCTCGACGAGCCGGGCGCGCTGGCCGAACTTGTCATAGGCCGCCTCTGAGAGGTAGCGGTACGTCCAGCCGTCCTTGTCGCCGTCGATCTGTGTGGGTTGACCACCGCTGTCGTAGGTGTAGGCGAGGCTTTCCCCGTCCGGGTAGGTCATTTTCAGTAGCCGCCCGAAGGTGTCCTTCAGGTAGGTCGTGGTGTAGATCTCGGGTAGTGCTCCGGTCTTGCTGGAGATCGCTCGGGTCTCGTTCGTGACTTCGCCGAGCCGGCCGTGCGTGTAGGTCTGTGTGCCCGACTCGTCGGTCACCTTGATCAGGCGTCCGGCCTCCAAGCCGGCGGTGCTACCCCCGTAGGTGTAGGTGACGTTGATGCCGGGGTTCATCGGGTAGTCGATGCTGGTGAGTCGCCCGAAGTCGTACCGGTAACTGATCTTCAGGTTCTGGTCGCGAAGCGTCGGGGTGACTTGCTCGATGAGGTTGGAGGCGAGGTCGTACGTACTGTCGACCCGTCCGGCGTCCGGGCTCGCGAGGGAGGTGCGCCGGCCGAGGTTGTCGTAGGTGAAGGCGGTCTGGTTGCCCTTGGCGTCCTTCAGCCACTCCAGCTGCCCCAGCGGGTCGTAGCTGGCACTGTTCCACAGCAGCTGCTGAGCGCCGCCGGGGAGGGTGTGGGTCTGCAGCAGGGCGGTTTTCTGTCCTTGGCCGTCCGCGTACGACCGTGTGGTGGTGCCTTCGGCGTCGGTTACCGCGGTGACCTGGCGCGTTTCCCCGTCGCGGTCCTTGCCGAAGCCATAGCTGGTCGTCGTGATGGCACCATCGGGGTTCTGCACCTTGATGGGGCGGTCGAGCACATCGAAGGTGATGCTTCGTGGGTTGATCGGGTCGACCGCACTGTTGAAACGTTCTGCGGGAACCGTTAGTGATTCCGTGGTGGGGTATGAGGCGGCCACGGCCCTGCCGAGTGCGTCGAAGTCCTGATGGCCTGAGATGACTCGGACGTCGGCTGTTCTGCCGGTGGCGGGGTCGAGGACCGTGCTGTCGGTCTTGGTCTGTATGGTCCGTCCCAGCCCGTCGTCGAACACAAGGGTGTCGAAGGTGTCGGTGCCGGTTGGGGGTATGGCCTTGGTCCGCGCCCACGGGGGGTTGGCGAGAGGGTGGTATTCGAACTCGAGCGTCGCGGTCGTGCCGCCCTGCTGGTAGGGGCCGACGATCTGGATGGGCCTCCCAGCGTCGTCGAGTGTGAACGTGGTGACCTGTCCGGCCTGGTCCTGCACTCGGGTCGGCACGCCGAATCGAGGATCGTAGTCGGTGGCGGAGTTAAGCCCGAAGCTGTCGGTGACTGCGGTGACCATTGACCGTGTCGCGCTGTCGTACTGGTAGCTGAGCTTGTAGCCCGGACCGCTTGTGGTGGGTGGCCCAGTGAAGCTGGCCAAGTTGCCGTCTGGGGTGTATTGCATGTCGGACGTGGCGGCCTGCCCGTTGGCGAGGTAGGCCCGGACCTGTGTGACGTCGCCGGTTGAGCAGTCGACGTCCGAGCGCCGCTCTCGAGCAGTCTTGCCGCGTGCCTCGGACACAATCGTGGTCGCTGTCGACAGGTAGCTAATGGGGCAGTCGGAGTAGGTCAGCGTCGAGATGACGTCGTCGTCGGCTTCGTCCGTGTCGCCGCCATCGACGGTTCGGGTGATGTTGCCCGCGCCGTCGTAGTCGAACGTGGTGAAGGTTTGAGCGCCCGCGGAGGTGCTCCCCTCGTAGTTGCGAGCATCGGTGCGCAGGAGCATCGGGAAGGCGCTGCCGGTCACCTTGGTGCCAAGGTCGACGACCTGGCCGTTTTCGAGGTCGCGGAGCTTGTACGTGTTCGCGGTCTCGGTGAAGGTCCGGCCCTGATCGTCGGTGACGCGCTCGCGGGTGAGGAGTCCTTTGCTGTGGATTCCGGAGGTGTCGTAGTCACGTACGGTGGAGCGCAGGGGGTGCTGACCGTCCATGTCTTTGGTAGTGACGTGCCCGAAACCGAGGAACTCGCGCTCCTTGCGGTCGTACACCCCGAGTGCATATTCGAAACGCTTGCTGACGGTGTCGGCGCCGTCGCCCGGGTGCCCGTCGTTGACGCGTGCGCTGGAGAGCACCATCCTGCTCTGCGGCAGTTCATACGTGTTGCCGACGCGTTCGTAGTCCAGGTCGATGCGGCCACCCAGCGGGCGGATCACCGATTTGAGCAGGTTGGTCCGCCTGACGGGGTTCGCCTGCACGGTCAATTGGTCTTGGTCGTTGCTGGTCACGGCGTCCGGGGCGCCGTCGCCGTCGAGGTCGCGCAGTGCGGCGCTCTGCCAGCCCAAGGTCTCGCTGTGGTCGCCGCCGGGGTTGATGATGATGGTCCCGGCGGGCCCGATGGGGATGGGGATCGTGAAGTAGACGCCGAGTCCGGCCCCGCGGGTCTGGTTGTGGCTGAGCACGGATGGGGCCACGCCTTGCCACGGCAGGTAGTCCGCGAAGCCGGCGCCGGTGTTCAGCCCGACCACGAGTCCCGGCCGACCCTGTGCGTCCTCGTTCCGGACTCTATCGACGAGGCCGTCCCCGTTGACGTCGATCAGGGTGGCGGATGTCGTGGCGTCGCTCCAGGTCAGCGACGGACCACCGGCGATGCCGTAGGAGAAGAGGTTGACGCTCAGACCGGCGGACATGGACGTCGTGGATCCGTCGGCAAGCGCCGCGACACCCCAAGGTTCGGGCTTCAGGAACGAGTATCCGAGGTTGAGCCCGACCATGAGGATCTGCCGCCCCTTCAGGCCCTCAACGCGGACCCGGTCGGCGAGTCCGTCGCCGTTCACGTCCATGAGGTCGTAGGTGCTCGTCGTCTCGCCGCCGCCGTATGAGCCGGATACGGCCAGCCCGAGTGGGACCATTTGTGCGCCGGTCCCGTTGCCGCGGGGAGCCGCACGAACGTCGTCGGGGTTTCCGCGGGAGTTTGGGGTGGCCTGTGGCAGGTTGCCGCCGACGCTAACGGTGCCCGCTGCGTTGTGGTTGTCCCGGATCCTTTCAGGCGGTGTGGGATCGGCGTTCTTCGGTGTTTCCGGAGTGCCAGGGGCGCCTGTGCGGTCTGTGTACTGCACCTGTCGGTCACCCACGTAGTCGGGGTAGCCGTCCCCGTTGAGGTCGAGGTAGTCGAGGCTTCCACCGCTGTTGCCCGCGGCGAGTGATCCGGTGACGATCAGGCCGGCGCCGCCTGCAGCCTGGAACGCCGAGCCACGGCGCTCGACTCCTGAAGCGGACGAGTTGGCGGATACCGAGGCAAGGTCCATAGACATCGTCCCAGGCGCGGCACTCAGCCCGGTGCCTGATGCCCAGGCGCTGCTGACGCGGCACTTGTCCGCGGCGATCTGGCTTCCGCGAGTGTCGGCGATACATGAGGTTGGGCCGGCCCAAGTACCCGTCGTGGTGGAGACGGTGAAGGGGAAGGCGTGCATCTTCGTGTCGTCCGGCCGCTCCCGCAGCTGGTCCTCGGTCTTGTTGAACTGGTCGTCCTGGAATTCGAACGAGGACTCGTCGATGGCATGTGTGGCCCGGTTGCCGGTGCCGTCGTAGCCCACGTATGCCCAGGACCGGTAGGAGGGTGGGAACAGGCCAGATTCTTGAGCGTTGTGTACCGGCGCCGTGGTGGTCAAGGTCACGGGCAGGGGACCAAGAGGTGTTGGCACCTCGAACTTCACGGTCACGAACTTGGGGAATATGAAGTTGTTGAATAGCGGGGGGCGCAGCGCCGTGCGGGAGGAGTAGTCGAAGAACAGTGTCTGCCCGGGATGAACGGTCATTGTGAGGGGGCCGGCGTCGGTGTGTCCGTGCCGGTACGCCACAGCCTCCTTGGCCACCAGGTGACCGTCGGACTTGACGGTGAGGAAGCCGCTCCCAGTCGCGTCGGGGATGTCACTGGGCGGAGCGACCGTCAGCGAGAGCTCGGTGACGTCTTTGAGTTGCGGGACGACGAAGCTGCCTGTGGTGAAGGGCCGGACCTCTGGATACACGTCCATGGCGATGGGCGGGTGAATTCTGATGATCGGCTCGCCCTTTTCGTCGAGCACGTTCTTGCCGGGCGCGGACACGTACACCAGTTCCGGGCTCCAACTCACGGCCTGCGCGTCGATCGGGGAGTCGGACCGCACCCAGAGGTAAAGCCGGTCGTTGGCGGTGACCGCGATCTCGTCGTCGAGAGCGACAGTTCCCGTTTGGTCTCCATCCATTCCCCGGTGCAGTGCGACCTCCGCCGGGGGGATCTCTTTCCCGCTGTCGTCGGTGTGCATGCGAACCACCTCGATGGCGATGTCGTCCGAGGTGGCCTTCGATTTCACGGCTCCGCCGGTCAGCCGGATCGTCCCGGTGAGGGGCACCTGCACTCCGCCGTCGGGTCGTCCCGTCAGGCCGAAGTCTGTCGACGACTGGTAGGAGGTCAGCGACTGCGCGTTCGCGTCGGTCTGCGGGGGCATGCCGACGTAGCTCACCTTGGGATCCCAAGAGACCTGGTCAAAGGCGCCGTCCTGCCCTGACTGCACCCGGAAGTACAGGCGATCTCCCGCATTTACCGGGATCGAGTCCACGGTGTTAGGCGTCTTTGGGGCGAAGTCGTCTGCTCCTATCTGGGTGGACCACAGCTCCGACCCGTTGTGCTGTATCGCGACGCGGAGCCCGTCGGCTGGGTAGCCGTGCCGGTCGGCCTGCTCCAGCGCCACGTCCCCCGTGACCGACACGGTGCCGGAGATCGGCGCCGTCCACCGACGAACGGTGTCCTGGCGCTGGATACCCTCCGCCGCCGCGTCCGCCTCGGCACCGCTGTCCGGCAACATGCTCGGAGCCACCGAACCCCCGCTGATCGGCACGGGTGTGAGCCGGCTGTCTGCGTCGAAGCGCGGGACACAGGAGCTTCGCCAGTCACTACGCAGCTGGGCAGGAGAGCACGAAGCGGAAGTGTTTTTGTCCACGAGGTGGTTGAACAGCACTCTGCCCTGCGCGACCAAGTCGACCAGCCCGTCGGCGTTTACGTCACGCAAGTACGTGGTTCCCTTGGTCCAGGTCCAGGCCACATTCCCGGTGGCCTGTGCTACTAGGTACAGCTCGGGACCGATCGACAGCGTCTGGCTGGCTTCGCTGCCGAATTCCTTGATGTTGAGCGGCACGGGGTTTCCGTACGACACCGCGCCGTCGGCCGCTCGAACCTGCGGCCGGTAGAACACCACGCCCTGGGAGAGGAACACTTTGTCCACCAGGCCGTCGCCGTTGAGGTCCACCAAAGCCAGGACGTCGGTTGTAGTGCTGCCGGAGAAACCGCCTTTCACGCCGAAGGACGAGCTCTTGGTGAAGTTGAACGGAGGGGCGTAGCCCACGTAGAGGTGGCCGCCGGTCTGGTTGGTCAGTGAGCCGCTAAGTCCGCCGGGAGTCGGGGCTTCCGGCACTGTGATTGGAGGCGTTGGCTGGTCGATCTGGTCGTTGCCGGTGATCCACTTCTTCGGGTTTCCGAAGTTGTAGGAACCCTCGGTCCGGGCGTCGTCGAAATAGTCGAAGGCGTGGGTGTGGAACATGTTGTTGGCGGCGTCGCGTTGCTCGATCGCGGCGAGGAGGGTCTTGTTGTAGGCGGCCTCCTCGCGGTACGTGAACTCGTAGCTGCGGACAGGCTTGCCGGCGTACGTGACCTTGATGGCCTTTAGCCGGTCTGCCGTCACCACTTTCGCGCCCGAGCGTGCGTCGATGGCAATGTCGGTTCGCCTTTGGTCTCGCTCGAAGGCGACTTCGTACTGGCCGTGCTCATCGCCCCGGTCGGTGTAGCGGGTTGACTGTAGGTAGATCTGGTACCCGGGCTCCGTTCCCTCTGCGACGCCGTAGTGCTTGACCTTGGCCCAGTGGAAGATCACGGCGTTGCCGTGCAGGTCACGCAGTTCCCGCAGGCCCCAGCGGAACAACGAGCAAGCGGTTACGCCGCGGGGTTCGCCTGGAGGGGGACATGCAGTCGTCAGCGTCGCCTGGCCGTCGGGCCCGGAGTCCGCGTCCAGGGGTGCGCCGAACGACATGCGCTTGCCGGACTTGTCGGTGACCTCCCACCAGTAGTTCTGCGGGGAGGCGCCATGCCGCACGATCTTGGAGAAGCCGCCCTCGACAAGGGGTCGGAACTCGCGCTCCTGGACGCGACGGCCGCCGACGAGCTTGCCGGTGACGGGAATCAGTCGGGCGCCGTTGAGCAAGTACGTTTCGCTCTCTTTCGCCGCGTCATACCGGGGCGCGCCGAAGCGCGTGTCGACGGCCACCATTCCGACCGACAGGTCCCATCCCTGGCCCAACCAGCTCGAGCCGCTGCCCGACGAGTACGTCAGGCTCAGGCTGGGCTGCATGCCCAGCCGGCCCTTTGGTATCTCGATCGGATAAGACAACTCGGCGTCGCCGGTGGAGGTGGCCGATGGGGGCTGAACGAG
Source organism: Terrabacter sp. GCM10028922 (assembly GCF_042666095.1). Taxonomy (NCBI): domain Bacteria; kingdom Bacillati; phylum Actinomycetota; class Actinomycetes; order Micrococcales; family Intrasporangiaceae; genus Terrabacter; species Terrabacter sp. GCM10028922. The sequence continues at coordinate 29,836 of NZ_JBHTFG010000030.1, forward strand.
GCTCACCCCTGAAGTTGGGTTCGCCGGTTCCATGCTGGCCAGGGCGTTCGGGTCCTCCGCGAAGACACTTGGATGATCTGGGGGCATCACCGCCGCATTGGCCAGGCTTGACGCGACACCGACTGGCGTCAGCGCTCCTGGCGCGGCCATCGCCAAAACAAGGGACAACGCCAGGATCCACGCCCAGTACGACCTGTGTCCCCGACGTGCTACAAAGGCAAGCCGTCCTGGCATGATGCAGCCTCCTCCGCCGCCGCAAGGGCGGGCTTGCTCAGCCCAAGTTGCCAAGCCCTAGAGGTGCCCTCGTGAGCGATTAATCACGACATTTGTCCAAGGCAACTTTGGACCGGCAGGGAACGCCTGTGAAGGCAGTCGACGACAAGTACGTACTTGTGCGTACGCGCCGCCGCCTTACTCACCCGCACGTCGCGACTGCGCCAATGCGGTCATGGGGAGTGCCCGGCGGGCAGGGGCGTGGAAAGCGTCGTCCTAGTGGGCGCCGTGACGCGGCGGTAAGACGCGCCTCATCGGTCAAGGCTCGAACGAGCGGATCGCGGCGTGTGTGGGCGTCGATTCGTTGTCCGTCGAAGGCTTTGAGCGATACCGCGCCGCGTGCGGGTCACAGTGGTGACTTTCATACCGTGCTTTCGGTGACTGGTCGCGGATCGGCTGGGTTCGCTCGTTACACGCGCTCGTACTCGGGAAGCGCGGGACCAGTCACCGCCCGCTCGATAAGAGCGGTCATCGCCTCCATGTCCGGCTCCCCGGCCGGGGCGGTCTGCGGGTCGGCGGTGAGCATCGCGACGTGCATGCGTCCGATCTCTTGGTTGGCCTCGACGTAGTCGCGCATCCGCTCCTGGTATCGGGCGAACCCGACCGCGGGGTCCCAGCCGGCGGCCGCGAGCTCGCCGGCCAGCATGTAGGCGCCCACCAAGGCCAGGCCGGTTCCCGCGCCCGACATCGGCGAGGCACTGAATGCTGCGTCACCGATCAACCCGACCCGCCCCACGGACCAGCGGTCCATGACGACCTGGGCCACCTGGTCGAGGTAGAAGTCCGGCGCCTCGTCGACGTGCGCAAGGATGCGCCCGGTCTCCCAGCCGAAGCCCGCCATGTGCTCGCGCAGCAGGCGCTTCTGCGCCTCGACGTCGCGGTGGTCGAACTGGTCCTCCGGGGCGGGAAAGGACAGCATCGCGATCGCCTTGGCCTGGTCCGGGACCGGCCGCAACCCCGCCCAGCGACCCCCCTCCCGGTGGTCGAGCAACCAGCCGTCCACCCCGAACACGTTGGGCACCGTGAAGAAGGCCAGCACCAGACCGAGGTGGCGCACGAACCGCTCCCGCGACCCGAACACTATCGACCGCAGGGACGAGTGCAGCCCATCGGCACCAACAACCAGGTCGAAGCGGCGTCGGTGGCCGCTCGCGAAGGTGACGTCGACTCCGTCGTCGTCTTGGACGAGGTCGGCGATCCGGTCTCCGAAGACGTACTCGACGTGATCGCGGGTGTCGTCGTAGAGGATCCGGGTCAGGTCGCCACGAAGGATCTCGATCTCAGAGACGTACCCGTCGCCCTGGTCGTCCTCGGCGCGGAAGGTCTCGAGCACGTTTCCGTCGGCGTCGACCGTGTGCGCGCCACGAGTGTTGGTGCAGGCCGCCCGGACGACGGCGTGCAGACCCATCCGGCGGATGACCTCCTTCGCGACACCGCGGGCGTCGACCGCCTGACCGCCCATCCGCAGCTCCGGCGCCTGCTCGACCACCGTCACCTCGGCACCGTGGCGGTGCAGCCAGTGGGCC
>NZ_JBHTFG010000030.1:31797-173455 GCF_042666095.1 Terrabacter sp. GCM10028922
CGTTGCAGCCTCTCAGTCCCACGTCGAACGGCCCAGGCTGATTTCGACAGACGGGGCCCTCACGCCGCTCCAGAGTCGGCGCGAGCCTGCCGTGATCAATCTGGCCGGGGTGTTCTCCATGCGGCATAGCAAGGCGTTCTGCGCGGTCGGGTCTGGGAGCGCGCGGCCCTCGTCACCACAGGCACGGGCGGCGAGCAGCTGATGCACCTCGTCACGGGTTGAGGGCTGCGACGGCCTCGATCTCGACGAGCTGGTCGGGATAGCCGAGCACGGTCACGCCGAACAGGGTGCTCGGCACCTCGTGGTCTCCGAACGCGTCGTGCACTACCGTCCATGCCGCGAGGAGGTCCTCGCGCACCGTCGTCGCGACGAGCACGCGCGTGTAGACGACGTCGCGCATGGTCGCGCCGGCCGCCGCCAGAGCCGCGACCAGGTTGTCGACGCACTGCCTGGCCTGGGCCGCGATGTCGCCGGGCGCCACGGTGGCACCCGCATCGTCGAGCGGGCAGGACCCCGCCGCGAAGACGAGGCGGGCCGGCCCGTCGGTCGTGGCGGCATACGCGTAGGGAGCGGTGTCGGTGAGGGCGTCCGAACGGATCAGCCGGACGCTGCTGTCGGGTTGGGTCATGTCGCCGAACCTAGCGACGAACGGCGTGGAAGGTCTGGCGGACAGGGCGCACGCCTTTCGACCGACGAGACTGGGGCTGACCGCGACATCCTGAATTTCGGCATGTGGGTGAAGCCATGCGCGGCGAAGAGCGGCGGGATGTCGATCGCGCTGGTGCGCGGAGTCTTGCGGAAAGCACGCTGGTTCTGGCCTGTCTGTCTTGCAGTTCGCGCGGCAGAGTGTCCGTCATGGGGAGGGACCGGCTGGTTCGTGGGGGATGGCCGGAGCAGTAGCCGGGTCGGGGGACTCGTGGGGGAGTTGACGGGGTGGGTTCTGCCGGGGGAGTCGGCGGAACCCACCCCGATCCCGTTCCGGATCGCGCGCGGTTGACCAGCCCGCCGCCTGCTCCAAGACGGACCGTTTCTGGAGTGCGGCCTGCGGCAACTCCGAATGTGTTGGAGACCCTTGAGGCCCGAGGCCCGAGGCCCGAGGCCCGGCCCGGCTCGCGGCGTAATGACGCAGACGTTCAGGTCGGGCAGCACCTCTCGGCGCGACTTGTGTCACTCGCTTGGACGCTGAGGATCACCAACCTCCCGGCCCCACCGACGGGGTCATGTCGACGATGCATCATGATTCGGAGGGACGGGGCTACCAGGCTCGTCGAGTGCGGCCGCGATCTTCGTCGTCCGCCCAACGGTTGACACTGAGGAGCGCGTTGAAGACCGGCATCGTTTCCGTAGGCTACGAAGGACGCGACCTCGAGGCCTTCGTTGATCTGCTCTCACGGCACGACGTCGCCACGCTGGCGGATGTTCGCTTGAACGCGATCAGTCGACGAGCCGGCTTCTCTAAGACCAAGCTCTCCACGTCGCTTGCGGCGGCGGGCATGGAGTATGTCCACTTGAAGTCATTGGGGAATCCAAGAGACAACCGCGATCCCTTCCATCGAGGACGGTTGGAAGAGGGCATTGCCAAGTTCAAGGAAGTGCTCTCGCAGGATGACGCGAAGCTCGCGATCAACTCTCTCGTCGCACGCGCGTGCACTGAGGTAGTCGCCATAATGTGCTTCGAATCAGACCACCTTCGATGCCATCGAGACATCATCATCGATGAAGTCGCTTCTCGCGCAGGCGTTTCGGTCATGTATCTCTAACCCCGGGGCGGGTAGTACATGCCTATCACGCTGAATGTGTTTCTGTGCTTCGCTTGGTTCCCGACGTAAAAGCACGTGTCCTTTCGGCCATCGCAGATCATGCCGAAGAATTGCCCATGAATGGCTCTCCTCAGCTTGGCATCCGACGCCCGGCCTAGCCGGCGTTGGTAGGCGACCAGTTCCCAGTCGAGCACTCCTTGACGATGGCGGCCTTGGCACGCCGGGTCGCTGCACCGGTACAGATACCACGCCTTGAATCTTGGTGCCTCCAACGGCGTCTTCTCTGCGGCGTCGAAGAGTTCGAACTGATTGACGTAGGCGTCAATCTTGAGTTGCTCATCGCGACTCCAGCCGGGATGGTCCTCGATGTCCAAGCCGACGATGGCGGCTGGACGAATCAAGGCCAGCGACTGCGCGGTCGGTGACGTGGCTACGGCTGACAACAGCGCACACATCGACGGCTCGATCATTGGGTCAATCCATGCCCGCCTGTCCCAGGGCCTCTTATGACGCGACACGACCTTCATGGTTGTCAGGTCCGGCTTCCAGCTCTCGTTGCGGGAGTCGGCGGTGGCCGGAGTGGCTTCGACCTCAATGACGTCGTACTTTCGAAACCGAGCTCCTTCGCCTAGGTGGCGAAGGTTCACGGGATACAGGCGGATCCAGTTCGTTCGCGCCACCCCCACTTCCAGGCCTGCAACGCAAACGGTCTCGCCGTGACTGGCGGACGGATTAGGCGCCGCTGTCACCGTGATGAGCACTCTGAGAAGCCGCCGATGACGGGCAGCGGTGGCCGTCGTGTCTGTGATCAGTTCCCCTGAAATGCTGAACAAGCTGTCCTGCATGGGGCAAAACGTACGCGAGTGATCGAGGCCGAGGGGACGGTATCGACCAATCCAGTGACGCCGCCAAGGCTGTCAGACACCCAACTGGCGGCGGAATGACGCGCCTCGTCGGACCAACGCTCGAACGAGTGGATCGCGGCAAATGCGGACATCTTGTGGGCCAGCATCGGCGACATGGGGATGCGGTCGATTGTGGGTGCGGTCGAGGTGGCTGTAGCGTGGCTCTCGCCGGCACTCCATGGGAACGTGATCGAACGCTGCGCGGACAAGACGAGGACGGCGCTCGCGCCTGGCCGGCCCGCGGGTCCGCACGGGCGGGAAGGCCGTCACCCGCGCTGACCACGCCTCCTGCCTCGGCCACGCGGCGTGGGTCGGCGCCGGCTGCCAGTGGGAGACGATCGAGTCGGCCACCGAGGAAGCCCCGGAGGAGTTCGCCCAGACCGGCACTCACTCGTGGAGGAACCTCAGCCGGGGCACGAGCCCGTACCTGCAGTTCCTTGCCGCGAACGGCTACAAGCTCTCCGGTGTCGAGGAACGCGTCGGTTGACATGAGGTGATCGAGAGCGCACTGCCCGTGCGTGAGGTGGGCGTCGTGAGGGACGCTCCATCCTCACGCGCGGGCTGTGCGTTTCACGGGAGGGACATGTCGTCGAAGATGCGTTCAGCGAGTTCACGCGCGATGCCGCTCAGGACGCCGCGTAGGCCTGCGGCCACGAGTTGTTTTCCGAAGTTGGATCCGTTGCTGGCTGTGCGCGTCTCAGCGCTTGCCATGGCATTACGGATGTCTGTTTGTGTGGGGCCGTCCTGCGGTTCGGGTGCCGCCTCGCCTGAGGCTTCGGGGTCGTGTCGTCGTCGCTTGCGGTGGGCTCCTTCTGAATGGTCGCCGTTGGCGGGACCGTTGATCTTCTCGGGCATGGTTCCCCCTAGGGGGTGTGGGACCGACCTTATGCCGGTCCTGGTCTACTGGGCCGCTCCGCCGTCATTTGACGGACCGGCTGCCGACGGCAGGGACAACTCCTGCTCGACTGCTTCTACGTAGGTCTCAAGGGCGGTGCGGATCAACGTCGAGCGCGTCACGTCACGCATGCCAGCGCCTCGGGCGAGGGCTTCGATGCGGTCCAGGCGCTGAACCAAGGCGGTATCGAGGCGCACGCGCACGGCGTCGCTGAGCCCCTTACCGGTCGAGGGAGTATGAATCGCTCGACGGATCCCATCAGGAGTCGTTCCTCCTGCAAATTGCATAGGCGTCATTGTGTTATTCATGTTTGTCTCCTTTTGTGGAGTTAATTACACTATTGCGTGGTGTCATTTTTTGATATGAATTCAGGTATTCCATTTCTCCTTCGATGATTTGGCGTTGCTGCCTCGTTGCTACCTTGCATCGAGTCGTACAACTGTACCACGGGGGAACGGTGGAACGCCAAGTAGCCGCGGCAGCCACCTCGCCCGGCAGCTGAGAGCCCCCGTAAGTTGGGCGGTGGTCGGGCTTCCGCGCTCCCGGTCGATACGCCAAAGCATGCGCGACGAGACTGTCGCACGTCGCGACGGACGAGCGTCGATCCCTTGCCCGCACTGGAGGCACTGGCGGTACTCGAGTTCCCATCCCGTGTGGTCTACGCGGCACTCTGGGCACGAGTGGGACAACCGCCGTGTCGGCACACAAGTCCCGCCCGTGAGGGGCGGGACCCCGGGGTTGGCTGCCTCGTCATGTCGATGTCCCTCTTGGCATGCTTCGCGTACTGCGAAGTGACGAGCGGATCTGGCTCCTCACCTCTTCGCTGCGCTGATGAGTCGTGGGACAGGACTGGTGCGTGATGCGGGTGATTGCCCCTCTCGCTCAGGGGTCCAGCGGGATGCCGAACCCTCGCGCCCTGCTTTCGGAGATGTGATTCGTCAGTGATAGCCACGCATGACTGTTGCTGTGTCCTCGTACCGTCGACGCGTGCTCACATCTGGCTGACAAGGGGCATCAGATCAGGCCAATGCCCCGGTCGTTGCGGTCAAACCGATCCCGGTAGTTGCCCACGCGCGCGTGAATCTGCTGCGGCTCGACCGGGCGGCCGTCACGCATCTTGTAGAGGCCACGACGGTTGATTTCCCTCGCCAGGTCTCCTGCGGGCAGGCGCTTGGCCGGCACGGAGGCGAGGACGTGCGCCATGGCGTCGTGAAGGCGCATCCGCTCCGGCGGCTCCTGCACACCCTCGGCTGCCAGCGACAACAGAAACTCGTACGACATGACCCTCCGCTCTGCTTCGGCCAGGTTCATGGCCGCCTCGTCTCTCACCCGACGGGCAGAAGCAAGGTCCTGCTCGATCTCGTCTCGGCGGGCCTTTACAACATGCGTCACCAGGTCTAGGTATTCATCCTGATCCATCGGCTTCTCCTTGTGCGACTATGCGATATCAAGAATGATGCGATAGTCGCACAAGCATGTCGAGGCCTTGGAGCAGCTGGGATTGACCTGCACCAGCCCAGGAAGCGCCACGCCCTCCGGGCGACGAAGACCTGTTCGGCTCGTCAATCCTGATCCCTCAGCCGCTGCGTATCCCTGGTGTATCCGTGCGTGTGGATGCGCTGTCCGTTCGACGTGGGCGGGCTCGGCGTGGAGCGTGCCGGGGCGTGTGCACACTGAGATAACGTCCAGACATGACGCCGCCTGCTTACCGACCGACCACCCCCGCTGAGGAGAGAGCTGCCATCTTTAGCGACGTCTACTTTCAGCTCGGCTGGTCACGTGCCTTGCCCTCGTCAGCGATCGCGATTCTGTCTCCCCTTGTGTCTCACGGGCCGATGACCCTTGAGGAATTGGAAGATTGGCTGCGGCCGGAGGCGGGTGTGGAGCGCGGATGGGATGCGGAGGCCTGGGAGCCGCTCCACGAGTGGACCGATGATGAGCTCCGCACACAGCGGGAAAGCTTCCAAGACACACCCTTCGCTTCCGACCCGGAGGAGCCATCAGACGCCGCTTCCGTCATGGCGGAGGAACAGGCGCTGCGCTCGGCTCATGTCGCCGAGTTGGACGCTCAGAGCGAGGCACTGGGTGTAGCCGCAATCCGCACTCTTCGAGATCTGCTTGAGTTCATGGTCGCCGGTGGCCTTCTGACGCGCCAACAGAGCGGGTCACGCACGTTGCTGAAGCTGAACGCCCATGCTCCCATCCCTGGCGAGGTTCTGCCGCTCTCGGCAGAACGGCAGAAGGAGGAAGACGAACTGCGCTGGCAGCGCATGCATGAATCCAGCGCTCAAAGCATCATCCGGCTGTTCAACCCGCACGGCGACCGGGTGGACGCGCTACGCACCAGCCTGCAGCGGTTAGCTGGGCAGCTGGATTTGGACGTCGAGTCAGTTCGCGGCGGCGTCCTGAACCTGATCTCGGAAGGGGACTTCTCAGCGAGCATCGACGTCGAACGCGCCGAGGAGCACCGCGTCTTCGAGCTTGTCGCAGACTGGACAGCGTTCACCGCAAGCCGCTTCAGCCTGAGCGTGCGTAGACCCGGCGACGAGGACGACTGAGGGTCCGTTTGGATTCCTCGTTCTGCCATGAGCGCAGGGCCAGCAAGCGGATCACGATGCCACGGATCGAGTACTCGGCCCGGCCAACGTCGTACGCCGGATCCTCTTCATGAAAGGCGGCCCTCCGACCCTGCATGCTCAGGCGGTCACTAGGCGGTCACTAGGCGGTTAAGGGGGAGGGGGACCGGCGACCGCATCGCTGCCGCGACGGGCCTGTCCAAGCGCGTACGGCATAGCTGTGGAAGGACGAGCGGATGCGCTGAGCCTTCACGAGATGGCTCGGACTTCATTCCCGACACGCGTGACACGGACGTCCAGAGCTCGCGCTAGGTGGTGTAGAGGATGTGCGCATGCTGTTAACCCGGATCCGCGCCCTGAACTTCCTAGCCCTAGACGCGATAGACCTTGAGCTCGGCGAGCGCACCACCATCACGGGACCCAACAACGTCGGCAAGTCGACTGTGCTCGCCGCGGTGTCGCTCGCCCAGGACGCGGTAGCCGCCGCGGCCTCCCCGGAAGCCTTCTCCCGGTTGACGGCCGAATGGGCCAGCGCTGGGCATGAAGGCGCGCAGGGCTTCGAAGTGCGGGTCGGCGTCCGGTTCGACGAGGCGCGAGAGCATCGGCAGCTAGATGACTTCCTTCGCGCGGCCTGGGCGAGCCTGCTTCAGCCGGGGGTGAGAGCACTGGCCGTTGCCGATGCGGTCAGGGACGCCCTCGGCAAGGGACCGGCCGAGGCAATGCGGGCCGGCGAGCTGGTCATCACGCATGAGGCGACGGGTACCTCCCCGTGGTCCGTCGCCTGGGAGTTTGCCGTCAACGGCTCAACAGCCCATGTTCGTCTCGCCGGGCCGTACGGCGACCGCCTCATACCCACGCCCGCCCGCCATGAGCCGATGACCCCTCAGGTGACCCGGGCTTTAGCTATCTCCGAGGATGACCCGGTCAACCAGATCCGGGCCAACAAGGTGCCGTTGAGCTTGGCGTCTGTTGTGAGCCGAGGCGTTCATGACTTCACGGTTGATGTTGCAGCGGTGAGCCGCCGGATGCCGGAGGTGTCGTCGCTGCTGGCCGCCGGCATCGGCACCGACGATGGCAGCGGCATTCGGTTCGCGCAGCTGCTGCACACCCTGCTGGCACGCAACATCGTGGTGACCCCTAACCATCGAAGCGCTCCCGAGGCGGAGCTGACATCCGGGCAACTGCACGCCCCGAGCAACCTCAGAGACGGCACCATGCTCGTGGCCGAGTTGTATCGGCTCAAAAACGGCAGCAGCGACGAACGGGCTATCTTCGCCCGCGCTCAACAACTGTTCACACAACTGACCGGCCAGCACGTCGACTGCACGGCACAGAACCTGAGACCGGGCGATGGCCAACCGACAGGGGCCACGTTTCTCGTCGCGGCTGTGCTGAGCCGCAGCCGCGCGTCGAAGCCCCCTGGCAACTACGACGTACCGCTGCGTCGCAGCGGGGCCGGAGACACGGAAGCCTTGTACCTCGCGGCGCTCATGGCCCAGCCACACCGGACTCTGCTGCTGGACGAACCGGCCATACACCTGTCACCGACAGCACAACGGCGGCTGCATCGGCTTTTACGTGCCGACAGCTCCCCACGGCAGGTGGTGCTCGTCACTCACAGCCCGGACATGGTGGCCGTCTCCGATGCCCGCGACCTGGCTGCCATCGTGCGACTGAGCCGTGACGAGCGAGGCGTGCGAGTCGACCGCATCGGCCAGCTCACGTCCTCCGACCGACAGGCTAGAACGCTGCTGTCGTCCTCGGCCATCCGCTCAGTCCTCTTCGCTGCCGGGGTGCTCCTTGTCGAGGGCGGAACCGAAGCGGGCCTCGTCGACCACTGGACATCGGAGGAGCTTGAGCACGAGGGGTACGTGTTGCCCTCCCGGGACGATGCGAACATCGCGTTGCTCTCCGTTGAGGGCGAGAACAACTTCGGCGTCCATGTCGGTCTACTGGGGCACCTTGGTATCCCCTTCGCCGTGCTGGCGGACGGCCCGGCATTGCGACCCGGTCGTAGACCCGCGAACAGCTTGGCAAAAAACGGCCTGCGAGTGCCGTCGACCGGCGCCTCGCTCGCGGATGTCCGTGGTGAGTGGGAGCGTGCGGGCGTGTTCACCCTGGCCGCGGAGTTCGGCGACGGTGGCGATAAGGCCGGCGAGATTGAGTCGTTTCTCACCGCGACCGACGCATGTGCGTTGAAGCAAGCGCGCCGGGAGGTCGATGCAACGAAGGGGGCCCTCGTGGGCGCGGCCTTCGCGGCCAGCGTGCCCGCGCCACCGTCGTTTGTTCAGCTGTGGGGACGCATCGTGCAGCGGTTGGCGCGCCCGTAACAGACATCCACCGTGGTGCCGCTGAACCGGCCTGTCCGTGGTCACGGTGTCGGCCACGCGGCCAGCCTGACCTGACGCAGCAGGGCCCGCCACGCGGAGTCGTGGCGGGCCCAGACGGCTGCTGTGCCTGTGCGGCCTCAGCGCCATAAGCGGCACTAGTGGTGCGCGTCGAAGGCAGCAACGACCCTCTGGGGGATACGTCCCCGAGCCGGCACCAGATGGCCGTTGCTATGCGCCCAAGTCCGGATTTCTGCGTTGCGCGAGTGCCCTGCGGAAGGGACGCTCACTCGCTTCCGTGTGGCGGAGGCTTGAACGCCCGACTCACGGGCCGCCGCTATGTAGCGTGTGAGTGCTTCCCTCAGTTCAGAGGCATTCTTCTCGGATGGGTCGATCTCGTACTTGCTGCCATCCAGCGCGAACGTGACGGATTCCGTAGCTTCGCTACCGTCAAGGTCGTCGATCAAGGTGACGATCTTCTTTTGGGCCATGCGTCGATCGTACGCGGATGGCGTCTCAGTCGAATACGCCGCCAGGTGACGTGGCGGAGCGCCGAGATGGACATCCGATCGGCGCCGCGCGAGGATTCTCATGCTCAGCAACATCCCTGTGGGTGTCGGTGAGCGGGACTGAGGTCTCCATAGAATGGGCGACGTCCTTGGATAGTCAGGTTCTTGGTCGACAACCGATGTGGTATCCGACCTCCTCAAGTATGTCTGCGAGCCTCCCCCCGCAGACAATGCAATTCGTATACCGGCGTGAATCGCGGACTCCCTTCCACGATGGGTCGGGTGAGGGGCCGTTTGGTTTCGTCGTCATCGGCTTTGATCGGCCGGCGGCAGGACTAGGGTCTGGGATGGCGCGTTCGCGCTCCCTCAGTCTGCGGCGACGTTCAACGATCGCGGCTCGCCGTTCGTCTCGGACGCGGGATTCGTCCCGCTCACGGGTCAGTCGGGCCGCTCGGGCAGCCTCACTGGTGCGCTTGTTTCCGGGCGCGCTTGTCAGGTCGCCGAGAACGCGTACATAGTCCACGTGTCTTGGGCGGAAGGCGTTCCACCTGATGTGAACGAGGTCGATCTTGGCCAAGTGCTCGAGGTACTCGACGACGGCCGCTCCTCGACGTGTGCCGTCGCCGTGTAGCCGGAAGCCGCTCACCCGCAGCGTTTTGTAGCAGTCGCCGATCGTGAAGCGCGCGCCGTCATCGCGAGCTTGGATGTGCGCCTCGTACAGCACCGCGTGCCAGTGCTCGGCGAGTCCTTGCACGCCCACGTCGTTCGGCAGCGGCTCGCGCAAGGCGTCTGGAATGGCGCCGTAGCGCGACGTCAGGTCGGCGTATAGCGAGGACGCTTGCCACTGCTGGACGAGCGAGTGACCTTCCTGCTGTAGCCACCGCCGTATCCTCTGGTCTTCCTCATCGGCCCGACTAGCGCGGAGAGAGGCGACCCGTTGGAGGACTGCCCGCTGGCGGTTCATCTCCGCTTCTCGACGCAGTCGCTCTGCTCGAATGGCGGCCTGAGCCTCGTTGTCAGCTCGGCGCGCCTTGACGTACGCGACGAGCGATGCGGCAAGTCGCGCGGTGGTGGGGGTTTGAAGCCCCTCCGGCGAGATGTCGCAGCGTGCGAGTGGGTCCACGCCGAAAAAACCGAAGTCCTCAGAGTCGGCCGCGCCGAGATGGGGAGAGACCTGAAACGTTGTGTTGTCGCCGGGGCACCGGCAGGGATAGTCCTCACACTCATGTGCGTCCGCGTGAGTCCAGACCGTGCCGACCGACTCCTCGATTGGGTTGATCCACATCAGAGGGACCTGCGCCGCAATCATCGCCTGATGGAGTGCACTGAGTGCTACAGCACCCCCCGACCCGACAGAGGTGGCCGTAACCCCTCGCGCCTCGCGCAGGTTGGGAGGCAGATGCCCGAGGAGCCACATGCAGGAAAGGCCCTGGGATAAGTAGGACTCGTGTCGAGCGCGCCACTGAGTTGGTGTCAGCGCGGCGTACTGAATCTCGACGGCGAGCTGTTGACCGCTTGGCCAAGTCAGCATGACATCGGCGCGCCGCTCTCCTGACTCCGTGGCCTGCTCAAGGCGAGCTGTCACCTCGCCGCGATACCGAGCGCTGACCCAGCGTCCGATGAGGGCTTTGGCCTGCTGATGGAACAAGCTCTCGCGCGCGTGGCCGCCGGCGCCCCGCCTGTGGGAGAACCCGTCGCGTCGCGTTGCTCGCGACACCGTGGTGAGTTGACGGGCACCGCAATCTGGCATGAAGCACACAAGGTGCTGCTTGGCCCATGCGCGTACCTCGCGCGCTGTCCCGTCCTCCAAAAAGTACAGAGGCGCATCCGGGTCCGCACGCAAGCGCGCATAGACCAGTCGCTCTTCGCCGTCCTGAAATTTGGCGAGAGCGGACCGGTCGTGCGCCGTGGGGCTCACGGAGCGAGTATGCGTCCATGCGCTGACGCCACACTGCGGAAGCGACGAATCGGGAGCAAATTGATGCGCTGACTTGCAGGAAGTGCAGGCACGGCTTCGAGCGTCGCAGACGAGATCTACATCGAAGTTTCCACCGTCAGAGTCGAAACACGCGTCGAAGGCAGGATGGCTTTCGCCAAGGGAGGCGAGGACCTTCACGCACGCCTGGTAACCGAGGCGACATCGTCTCGGGTCCGACGTCATCCACCCCACCTAGGACACCTCGCGGCACGGCAACCAGCTAGCGAAGTCAGACTGTTTCGTTGAGCGCACGCCGAATGCCGCTGGCTAGCACGGCGACGTAGTGGTGCCAGGCGGTGTCGGTTCGTACATCGGCTGGTGACGCAAACGGGAGATCCACCAGCCGAAGTATGAATCGTGGGTTCGTTGCCCGCATCAGCTTGGTCTGTCGGTGTCCGCGACTCCGCCCCGTGCCACTGGCGCGCAGAGGGTAAAAGACCGCACCTTCGCTAATCGATTGGCCGGAGATCGGAACCGACGCTGTGTGGCTGTAGCTAAACATCTGATAGCCATCCGCAGCGCCGAGTGAGTGAGATCCCATCTTGTACTTCGCGTCTGCAAGGACCCGTCGCTCGTTCATGCTGAAGATGAAGTCCGCCTTCCGCGTCGCGTCCGCGTTCTGCTCAGGAACAGGCGCGAACGAGGCGTCAGCAAAGGGCGGGAGCCCGGATGCCGTCACGGGGCCCCACGGCGGGGGGACAGGCACCTGCTCATGGAAACTTCCGGGATCTGCAATAAGACGCAACCCGTCGGCGAGACATTGCTCCCACCACTTCTCCATATACAAATGAATCGACGCGGCTCTGGGAGTGTCTATGGTCCCGTCTGCCGGTACGACGGACTTTCGGGATAGCACCTGAATCGCGAGGTCAACGGCCTCGGCCCACGGTCGATCAAGCACGTCCACTACCAGGCTACGGGCAGCCAGGAGTGCCCGCTCGGTGTCCAAAATTGCCACGCCCTCGAGGCGTCCTGCGAGGCCTACAGCGCTGGAACGAATGGGCCCAGCCACGGCCGCAAAGTGCGCGGGGACGCGGTCGGTCGCGACGGCGCGCAAACCCGCTAGTACTATCCGAAGCACGGTCGTATCGGTTGACTGTTCATCGAACCGAGACTCGAGCCAGGGAGTGCCGGTCAGCAGCGCTATCGCGAGACTTGAGCCGGACAGCTTTCCCCGTGGGCTCGACAAGCGGTCGACCCGTTCAACATATGTGGGCCTTGCCCGGTCGATGACGCGGCGCACTTCGGTAACGAAGAGGTGCTGTTGCACTAGCCGAAGCAGCGACGGCACAGCAGTGCCTCTGAATCCCTGCTCAGTGAGGGAAGATCGCTGACGCTTCGCAAGAAGCATCAAGTTGACGAGGGTTTCAAACTCGCCGACGTCCGGCTGTGACACTGGCACGCCCTCGGCGCGTGCACGAACCAATTCGAGGAGGTACTGCCGGCCCTCGATACTAGAGATCTCTAGTATCGCCTGGGTCAAGGAGCCGATGACCGACTGTGTGCTTTGAACCTCCACTATTTCGGACTCGTACATTGTGACGTGTGTCGTCGTCCCCGGATCGTGCCGAGGGGTCAGCAGGCGCTCACCGCCCGCCTTTCTCCACGGCTTCGGCAGGATAGTGACTGTCAGATTGCCGCCGGCGCCGTCGGGGAGCACCGCAAATCCCGCGCGAATTCCGCGGGGGCTCGCGCGGATTGCGATCCGGAAGTCAGGCGTCGGAGCTAGGAGCGTCAGTCTCATCGGTGCCGGGCACCTCGCTCTCGAGCGCATCAGAAGGCGGAGCTACCGTGGTCGCGTTGTCGGGATCGGACACGTCGCCCGCGAGCGCATCCGAAGCCTGAGCCACCGTCGCCGCGTCGTCGGCACCAAGCGTCTCGCCGTGGACCTTGTCGGAACCCGCGGTGAGGAGGTTCGCCTGTGCATCGACCTCTTCGACCACAGGGCCTGCGGAAAGGCCATGCCCGGAAAGCACGATCTGCAATCCCAAGTGACCCATCAAGAAGTCGTCGAAATCAGCCATGGCCTCGATCACCTTCGCGCCTGCGTCAGGGGCGAGATTCTCACGCAGCCAGATCTCGCGTAGTCCTGTGATGAGCAACTCCGGCGAGAACGCCTGCATCAGGTTCTCGAGAAGCTGCGGGAGTATCGAGTAGCGCCAAACGGTCTTCTCAAGATCATCGCCACGGCCGTCCGTCGCGGACCGAAATTTGCCATACCGCCGCGTGCTAGTGCGGCCCTCCCAATCGGATCTCGCCCTGTACTGAGTAAGTATCGCCGCCTCGTGGCCCCCGAACGGCAGGTATTCGAGCGTCACCTCCCGAAGGCCGACGGGTGTCCAAATTGTGACGCCATCGTCCATTGCGCTAAACGGAATGTGGGTGGAGTTGGCGGAAAACCGAACGTTCCCATTGTTGGGATTCTCGAGGCGCACGCGGTTAAACGTACGGCCATCATAACGCACTTCGAGATCGACGGATTGGCCCCGGTTATCCACCGTCGTCCCCGGAGAAGCGGCGCCCAGCAGCCTGTTTGCCCAGTCTTTTGTGACTTGAAGCTGGGACCCTGTCTGCACGGCAGAGCTGTCGACCTCCATCCAGAAACGTGGTGCTCCGAACGCCGGGCCGAGCTCGAACAAGTAGCTGTGGCCCAGCATGGAGTTCGGCCCAAGGGCAAGTCCAAGCGCTTGGTTGATGTTGTCAAGCGCCAACACGGATCGCGCGATGATCTCGTCGCCTACTTCGGGCAACGCAGCCTCCAGCCGCCCTCGCAATTCGTCGCCGGACATCGGTGGCACACGGACGAACGCGAACCGGCGCCGAAGTGCAGAGTCGAGTGGGGCGATCGAGCGATCGGAACTGTTCATTGTGCCAAGCACGTAGAGGTTCTCGGGCACACCGAGGAGTTCGTTGGAGTACGCGAGTTGCGTGGTGGCACCGCCGGACCAGCAGGCGACGTGGACTCTGTCGGTTCGCACACACGCGGGGTCGTGCCGGAGTCGCTTTGACGCCTCTAGACCGAGCAGTAAGTCGCCGAGCACTTTCGAGACGTTCGCGCGATTGACCTCGTCTATGAGGACGAGGAAGTCCTTGTCTGGGTCGGCCCTCGCTGCCTCTATCCAGTCCCGGAAAACGCCTGAACGAAGCTCGAATCCCCTTGGCTTGCTCTTGGGGTTCTTGGGATCCACGGGGTCGGGGTTGTATCGGATCCCCTCGACGAACTCCTCGTAACTCGTACTCGGATGAAAGGTGACGGCCCAAGATCCGTTGCCACTGGCTGGCTCGCCACCCTTATTGGTGCCAAGCTCTCGCGGCCAGGAGGCTGCGATATCCGCCACCGAGAACGACTTCCCGGTCCCGGGCGGACCCTCAAGAATCACGTTCTTGAAGACCTGGAGGGCCGCTATGGCCTCATCGACTGCTGTCACCGCTACTCCATCCGTGGCCCGCGCGAGTCGAGCGCAGACTATCCACCTTGCCGCTGCGAGGGCCAGGTACGGGAGTGCCCCGGGGAGGTGCAGCGTTACCAACACTCGCCCCGTGCTGCGAGGAGCTGCCTCGTACGGGTGCTGTGAACAAGCCGCGGCTCACCAGCGATTCATTCGTCGCGGTTGTGGTCCTGGCGGGGTCGTAGCGAAGAGTGCACGGCCGGTCGCCCGTCGGCTTGTACGCACAGTAGTAGGCGTGCTCGAGAGCGGGCAACAGATTGGCGTAGCGGAGTTCACCGGCCAAGATGGCGTCGATGTGGTCGGTGATATCGCATCTCTGAGTGGACGAAGTTGCCCATCCACTTGCCCGCATCCTTCGTGAAGGACACATGATGGGAAAGTCGGCAAGGCGAAGGCTGCCGCCGTGTGTGCCGGAGACCTGCCCGGTCGTGACCATCCGATGTCGACGGAGCAAGCTTCTGCCGTACGCCGGATCGCCACGTCCAGTGGTGCTGTGGACGTGCTCGTCGGCCCGGCTGGTGCGGGTAAGTCGACGGCCATGGCGGGGGTCCGTGCCGTTTGGGAGTCGCAGTTCGGGCGTGGTTCTGTTGTGGGTCTAGCCCCCTCCGCAGCGGCGGCCGAGGTGCTGTCCGAGGCGGTCGGCATGCCGACCGAGAACACAGCCAAGTGGCTCGCTGAACCGGCGGCGCGGCAGCCAGAGCGCGTCCACGAAACCGGTGGCGCCTACGCCCAGCGCAGCTGATGATCGTCGACGAGGCGTCCATGGCTGGAACGTTCGAGCTCGACTCGCTGACGGCATACGCCCGCACCGCCGGCGCGAAGGTGCTCCTCCTGGGGGACTGGGCCCAGCTGTCCCCGACCGCAGCCGGCGGTGCATTCAAACTGCTCACGACCGACCGCGACGACGCGCCATCCCCACCGCCTACGACGCAGCCTTCGGCCTGAACGACCTGAACGACCTGAACGACGCGACCGACCTGAGCGAGGACGAGGTGGCTTGATGGCCACCACCAGCACCGCTGGGCACACCGGCACGACGTCGCGGGCCGTGAGCGGGCGCGACATCGCCAGCGAGCTTGCTTACGTGACCCGAGCGTTGAAGGCCCCGAGCCTGCGTGAGGCCATCGATCGGCTCGGCGAACGGGCCCGGGCCGAGTCCTCGACGCACGAGGAGTATCTGCTCGCCTGCCTGCAACGCGAGGTAGCCGCCCGGGACGCACACGGCGGCGAGGGCCGGATCCGCGCCGCCCGGTTCCCAGCTCGAAAGTCTCTGGAGGAGTTCGACTTCGAGCACGCCCGCGGCCTGCGACCCGACCTGATCGCGCACCCGGGCGCCCTGGACTTCGTCACCGCCCGAGAGAACATCGTGTTCCTCGGCCCGCCCGGCGCCGGCAAGACCCACCTGGCCACCGGGATCGCGATCCGCGCGCCTGCCAGGCCGGGCGCCGGGTCCTGTTCGCGACCGCCTCCGAATGGGTCGACCGCCTCACCGGCGCGCACCACGACGGGCGCCTGCAGGACGAGCTGCGACGCCTCGGCCGGTATCCGCTGCTGGTCATCGACGAGGTCGGGTACATCCCGTTCGAACCCGAGGCAGCGAACCTGTTCTTTCAGCTCGTGTCCTCCGGCTGCGAACGAGCCTCGCTGATCGTCACATCCAACAAGCCCTTCGGCCGGTGGGGCGAGGTGTTCGGCGACGACGTCGTGGCGGCCGCGATGATCGACCGGCTCGTCCACCACGCCGAGGTCATCGCCCTCAAAGGCGACTCCTACCGGCTCAAGAACGGCGACCTCGGACGCGTCCCCGCCACCGGCGGATCCGAGGACTAACCCAGGCAGGTAGTCAGACTTCAGCCGTCGACCCCTGGTCAGATTTCACCCGTCGTTGACAAATAGGTCGTCGGTTCGATTCCGATGAGCGGCTCCAGCAACGCCCCCGGCTTCTGCCGGGGGCGTTTCTGCCCGTCAGGCGCTGATCCCGCGCTTTTTCGGTAGGTCATCGCCCAACCCGGTGTAGGGCTCTGCTTGGCGAGTGATGACGGGGTATCCCTTAAGTGTCCACCTTCCTCGCTTCAAGAACTCTTGGCAGACGCAGGTCAGCAACCGCTGCAGCGAGCCTGGACTGGTTGTAGTGGGTGTCTCCGAGGGCCCCTGCGAGAATCATTTCAACGCCGGATGGTCGCACCCCCGCCAGCCCGGAGCGGTCTGCCGACGGCGCCTTCCTCGCTTCAGGGCTGTCCACGTGAAGCTCATTTGTACGAATCGCAGCTTCTAAGGGTGCCCGCTTGAGATGATGCGTACGGTTCTCGCCCGTGGCGGGGTTGAAAGGGGGCGGGCCTCGCATGATCACCTTCACGGTCCACGACGAGGTAGGCCTCGTTGCGGCGGTGCGGTTCCTCGATGGTTGGCTGCCGGTGGTCGCAGAGCGACTCTCGCAGCTCCTAGGGTCGAACGCGGAGGAGGTGAACGTCCACGTTGTCCTGTCGACCGCGGCGGTGCACGCAAGGCGTTTTCCTGTTGACACCGCGGCCTTGCGGCAGCTCATGGATCAGAGCCTCATCGACGAGCTAGCCACGCACTCGGGATACCTTACGTTGGAGGTTCCGCCGGCGACGTACGCCCACGGGGTCGCTACCCGCGCGACCGAAGCACTGCATTTGCCGCCCGAAGTGGCAGCTGGGGATGCCGTGATTTGCGTTGATGTCGAGACCATCAGGGATTTGGCACGTGAGCTTGAGGTGCCCTTCGAGGCACTCCTCGGCAGAACGGCGTTGCACGAGCTGTCCCATGTTCTGCGGGGTCACGTTTGGGAGGATCATGGGGTGACGCACGGCTACGTCCGGGAAGGGGACGCGCAGCGTGACGCGTGGCAGGTTCTTGCCGATCTTCTGGCGGATCCCAATTTCGCCCCGACTGCTCGAGCTGGACGTGCCGCGCAGGTTCGCCTCGCTGCGAAGCAACCCTCTGCCTACCGACACTTCGGTCACGCATCCCCCGACCGATACATCTGGACCCGGGGGCTCCCTGAGCCGCCCGCAAACTGGGTTATTCAGCCCTACCGACGCCTGCTTCCCCTTACGAGGGAGCCTGTGATCGAGCTCCCGGTGAGGACCGGGGTCAAGGTGGGGACACCTGTCATTGGTGACCACGCCTATCTAGCCGGGGAAGGCATCCTCGTCGGACCGTGGGTGATGATCGGTCGCGCGGACGTGCCCCATCAACCACATCACGGCGAGACCTCGGCGACCGAGGAACTCGACAAGCACCTTGGCGCAAGAGAACAGTACGCCTGGTTGCAGCTGCGTCCGGCGCCGCGACAGAGTGCGACCCGCCACGTCCCCTCGGTTCTAAGGCTCAGCCCCAGGGGTGAACTGCTGGCCGACCGCATCCCGAACCGCCTCCTGAGTGATCTGAAAGCAAGCTTGGAGGATGCGCAACCCGTCCTCGAGGATCTTGCCGACCGCTTGCGTCAGTATCAGATGGCACTGTTTCAAGACGCCAAAGAGAGGTTCGGCGCCGAGATGGCTGTCAAGTTGTTCGACCCTCGGCGGTACGAGCCCTTCCAAGAGAGTTGATAGGTCTCTACGCCCGGTGGATCCGCGATGTGTCCATGATGAGCGCTCACCGACACGTGCCGATGCGGAAAGTGGGTGTCAAACAGGCCCGTAGATACTCGACCTCAGGGCCCGAGCCGATAGCCTCAGCGAGCAAGATAGAACCTCATCCGGCACAGGGGGACCAGCAGGCGATGACCCGCATCTTCGACAACATCGACGAGGACCTGGGTCCGCACCTGCTTGAAACGTTCGCAGGTGCCGACAGCCTGGACTCCGCGGTGGGGTACTTCAACCTTCGCGGCTGGGCCACTTTCGCTGACGCGGTGGATGCCAAGCCGGACAGCGCAGAGCCAGTCATGCGCGTCCTTGTCGGCATGACTCTCGCGGATCCGAACGATCAGGTACTGGCATCCCTGCAGAGCGAGCTTGAGGGCACCGCAGACGCCGACGAGGTTGACCGGGAGGTTGCCAAGGCGCGACGGCAGTCGGCGCTCCTGAAGTTCCGAACCCAACTCATGCGCGGTGTTCCCAACAACCGAGACCTCAAGAGCCTCCGCCGGCTACGGCAGCACGTGCACGAAGGGCGCGTGAAGATCAAGCTGTTCACTCGTCGGCCTTTGCACGGAAAGACTTACCTTTGCCATCGCGAGGACCCCAACACGCCGATTATCGGGTTCGTCGGCTCCTCAAACTTGACGATGTCCGGGCTGCGGCACAACTACGAACTCAACGTCGACGTCCTGGACTTCGATGCCGCCAAGAAACTCGACGAGTGGTTCGTAGCTCGATGGGATGACAAGTTCTCGCTCGACATCAGCAATGACCTTATCGAGATCATCGACGAGTCGTGGGCTGGTACAGAGGACCGAAGCCCATACGAGGTCTTCCTCAAAGTCTGTTACCACCTGTCGCAGGACGTGCGCGAGGGGCTGATCGAGTACAGTCTCCCCGCGTCCATGCGAGAGAAGTTGCTAGAATATCAGATCAATGCGGTTCAGACCCTCGCTCGGCGCATTCACAACCGTGGCGGAACCATGCTGGGCGACGTGGTTGGTCTCGGCAAGACCCTCACAGGAGTCGCAACCGCCCTGATGCTCCGCGAGGAGCATGGCTACTCAACGCT
Source organism: Terrabacter sp. GCM10028922 (assembly GCF_042666095.1). Lineage (NCBI taxonomy): Bacteria > Bacillati > Actinomycetota > Actinomycetes > Micrococcales > Intrasporangiaceae > Terrabacter > Terrabacter sp. GCM10028922. Next base: position 50,877 of record NZ_JBHTFG010000030.1, read on the forward strand.
CGTACTGAGTCCCAAGAACCTCGTAAAAATGTGGGACGAGCACCTGCAGGCCTACGACGTGCCGGGCCGGGTCGTGTCCTACACCAGCGCCCATAGAGACCTGCCCGAGATGAGGGCGTACCAGTTGGTGATCCTCGACGAATCGCACACCCTACGATCGGATAAGCGACGCGACTACGCGGCGATCAAGGACTACATCCAAAATGCAGGCAGCAAGGTCCTCCTCCTAACCGCCACGCCATACAACATTCGGTTCCTGGACGTGGCGAACCAGCTGGGCCTCTACATCGACGACGACGATGACCTTGGGCTGCAGCCCCTGTCTGCCATGGCGAAGAACCCGAAGTTGGCCGAGTCAGTCGACTTCAAGACCAACACGATGCTCGCCTTCCGCAAGTCCGAGGAAGCGGACGACTGGAAGCGTCTTATGTCCGAGCACCTCGTGCGCCGCACTCGGTCATTTATCCGGGCCAACTACGGCAAGGTCGACCCTGAGAACGGGAGGGAGTACCTGCTCTACCCCGGCGGCAGCCGTTTCTACTTTCCTGAGCGCACTCCGAAGCCACTCGACCACTCGTTCGGTGAGAACGACCCGGCGCTTTTGATGGCGTCGGAGAAGACTCTCAGCGCGATCGCGTGCCTCCTGTTGCCCCGATACAACCTGTCCGAGTACATCAATGCCAGGATGGCCAAGACCGCCGTCGAGTCCGAGTGGTTCGACAAGTTGGAGCGGGCTCGGGGCCATCTCACTGGCTTTGTCCGAACCGGCCTTTACAAGCGCCTGTCGTCCTGCGGACACTCCTATATCCAGTCGCTCAAACGTCACCTGGCGAGGAACGACATGTTCCTATACGCACTCGGTAACGACCTTCCCGTTCCGGTAGGCACTGTCCTCGATGCAATGTTCAACGGCGCACAGGAGGACTCTGACGAGGACGAGGAAGGCGCCACCGCGGTGGACGCCAAGGCCAATTACGACGCCCTGGATAAGGCTAGGCCGAAGAGTGTCACGTGGATCCGTGCGGCGCTGTTCAAAAAGTCGCTCGCCAGGGCGATCGAGACCGACTCCGCCACGATCAGGGATCTCCTCGACGACTACGGCACGTGGTCTCCTGAGGTCGACTCCAAGCTGGACCGACTCATCGAGCTTGTGACGCAGGACCACGCCGACGAGAAGGTGCTTGTGTTTACCGAGTACAAGGACACCGCCAACTACGTAGCTCAGGCCCTCATTGAGGCTGGAGTCGACGGCGTCGCCCTCGTCACCGGTGAGACCGACGACCCGACCAAAGTCGTGCGCACGTTCGCCCCGGCCTCGAATCGCAGGCCGAATGATTCCGGAGAAGCTCCCCCCGTCGAGAAGCAGCACCGGGTCCTGATTGCTACAGACGTACTTTCCGAGGGTCAGAACCTGCAGGATGCCAGGGTGGTCGTCAACTACGACCTGCCGTGGGCGATCATTAGGCTCATCCAGCGCGCAGGGCGTATCGACCGCGTCGGCCAGCAGGCCGAGGAAATCCTGATCTACTCGTTCTTCCACGAGTCCGTCGAAAGTGTGCTTTCGCTGCGGCAGCGCATCAAGGAACGGCTCGCTGCCAACGCGGAGGCGTTCGGCTCCGACGAGAGGTTCTTCGGCTCCGAGGAGGAGACAAAGGCGATTGAGGACCTGTACGACGGGCACCTGGACGAAGAGGAGATCGACGTCGAAGTTGACGCCTCAAGCCTGGCCTATGAAGTGTGGAGCCGGGCAGAGGAGGAGACTCCGAAACTCGCACACAAAGTCACCCAACTTCCCGACTTGATCCACGCCACCCGAGCGGCCACGGACGATAACGACACCGCGGGCATCGCGTGCTATGTGCGGACGGAGAACGGCAGCGACGGTTTCGGCTTCGCCGTTGCGCAGGATGACCTTCGACTCCTCACAGGGCACGAAGCTCTTAGGGTGTTCCGTGCGGACCTTGACACTCCGGCCCAGCCTCGCCGTCAGGACCACTTCGACATGACCGCCGCGCTCGCGCTTGGACCGCTTGCCAAGCCATCCACGATTGAAGGTCGCTTGCGCGGCGTGCGTAAGCGCGTGTGGAACCGGCTCAACGGTAACTTTGTGACCCTCAACGCCGAGGTCATCGACGCGCTGGAAGCGCTGTTTCGGCGTCCGCTGACGCGTGACGCCGAACGTCGACTCCAATCGGCGCTAACAGCACGCTCCTCCGACGACGATCTCGGAGACCTTCTTGTTCTCCTTCACCGTGACAACCGGCTTGTCGTTGCCGACTCTTTAGGCAGCGACCCCATCCGCATCGTCTGCACCATTGGAGTGACCAAATGATCGGCCAACGCATGCGGCTCGTCAACGAGGGCCGCTTCCGCGATCTGTTCATCGAGGAACTCGGCTGGGCAAAGGCTAACCACCCCGACCTCAAGATCTCGACGGACGACGGCGAGTACACCCTCACACAGGTTGCAGGATACAAGGGCGTGCGTGTCTGGTTCTGCCCGAGCGTGCCTTCGCCGCGGGATCAGCGGCTCATAGACCATGAGGTCAACCGCATCTCCGACGAACGACTCATCGTCTTCGCCGACAGCGTTCACCAGCAATGGCGTTGGCCCCAGTCGTCCAATCCGCTCGGAAGCGGCCAGGCGCGGCTCACAACCCACGCGCACGTCGTAGGCACCGAAAACCCTGCACTCGATCAGCGTCTCGCGATGGTCGAGATCGGGCTCAACGAAGAACCGAATGTGGTCGAGATCCTCCGGCGAATGCGGTCAGCTTTCGACGCCGACAAGATCACTAAGGGCTTCTACGACAAGTTCTTGGCCAAGCATAGGGCGCTCGTAGAGGCCATTCACGGACTCGACACCAGCGGCGAGCGTGAGTGGTACAGCGCCTTGCTGATGAACCGCCTCATGTTCATCTATTTCTTGCAGCGCAAGGGATTCCTCGATGGCGACCGCGACTATCTGCGCAGCCGGCTCGACGCACTGCGTTCCAAGTCCGGGGACGACAATTTCTATGAGTTCTACCGCGACTTCCTGTTGCCGCTGTTCCACGAAGGGCTCGGTGCACCAGGATTGGAGGTCGCTGACCCAGTCATCAAAGGACTCCTCGGCGACATCCCCTACCTCAACGGCGGGATCTTCGCCGTCCACGAACTGGAAGAGGCCCACGAAGACATCACCATCCCGGATCGGGTGTTCGAGTCGATTTTCGACCTGTTCGACGCCTACCAGTGGCACCTTGACGATCGCCCGTCGGCGAACCCCAACGAGATCAACCCGGACGTCCTCGGCTATATCTTTGAGCAGTTCATCAATCAGAAGGAGCAGGGCGCCTACTACACCAAGGAGGACGTTACGCACTTCATGACGTCCTCAACATTGATACCGGTGTTCCTCGAACGCTTGGAGAAGGCCACCGGCATCAACCCGTGGGCCTATGTCGCCGCGGAGCCGGCCAGGTACATCTGGGCGAGCCTGCAGCACGGCCTCGACTTGGACTTTGCTGCAGAGGTCGAGGACCAGCGCGACGGGTTCCCGCGTCCGGCATGGAATTCGAAGGCTCCCGAATCGCTCGCCCTTCCCGGGGAGACGTGGTGGGAAGTCGAACACCGCCGCACGACCTATGCGGCCGTTGTCGAGGCGGCCAAGTCCGGAAACATCACGGACGTCGACACTGCAGTCACATACAACCTCGACCTTGAATCCCTCGCAACCGATGTCATCGACGGCATGGACAGCCCGTCGGACGTCGTCGCAGCGTGGGCGATCCTGTCGGGCCTCAAGATCATCGACCCCACATGTGGTTCCGGAGCGTTTCTCTTCGCAGCACTAAAGATCCTGCAGGCCCTCTACTCCGCTGTTCTTGACGCCGCCCGATCCCAGGCGAAGACCTCAAGCGAACCGGGCCTTAGGTCTCTGCTCGCCGACGTCGACGCACACCCCAACGCCTTGTACTTCACCCTTAAGCACTCGACCTTGAGCAACCTGTACGGCGTAGACCTAATGAAGGAAGCCACCGAGATCGCCCGGCTGCGCCTCTTCCTCAAGTTGGTCTCCGCCATCGACGACCGCAACGACCTCGAGCCGCTGCCGGATCTCGACTTCAACATCAAGGCCGGCAACGTGTTGGTCGGTGCTCGAGTGGCCGGCGAGATCGAAGATACTAACGACCTCCTTTCATCCCAAACGATCGACGCAGTAATGGCACAGGCGAACGAGATTACTGAGGCGTACCGCGAGTTCCGCAAGACGCAGGAGTCTGGCGGCCCGGACATGGTCAAGGGGGCCCGGGACTCGCTTGCTGCGAAGCTGGCAGCCGTACGCGACACCGTGAACGAGCATTACCACTCAGCCAACGGGCTCAGCGGCTCAGTGGACGGGTGGACCCGCAGCCATTCCCCGTTCCACTGGTTTATCGAGTACCCCGAGGTGTTCAGCGAAGGGGGCTTCGATGTCGTCATCGGCAACCCGCCCTACATCAACAAGCGCAAGGTTCAGGGTTATGCTTTCAGAGGGTTCGCAACCGACGACACGCCGGACATCTACGCCCCGTGCACCGAACGGTCCTCGCAGATCACCCGCCCCGACGGGCGAATGACGCTCATCATCCCGATCTCCGCTCAGTTCGGCGGCGAATTCACCGCCTTGCGCCAGCACTTAGAGAAGCGCTTCTCCCGGCTATGGGTGAGCACTTTCTCCCGCAACCCAGCCGCCCTCTTCAGCGCCGGACTGGGCGTGCGTTCCACCATCGTGGTCGGCTCTGGCAGCGGAGCGGTGAGCAACTCACTGCATACGACCAAGACCCACCGCTGGATCGAGGAGTACCGGCCTGCTCTGTTCGAGACCCTCACCTACGTGCAGCACACTGCCGTGTCAGGCCACGGTGGCTGGGTGCGTCTGGTCGACGAGGGCATTGCCAAACTCTTTGGTGGACTTTCGCCCAAGGGCGGCCTTGCCCAGATGGTCGCCTCGCGTGGCGGCATGGGCTCCGTGGGATTCAAGACGACCGCGCTGTACTGGCTATCGGTCTTCAGCGAGGACCCGCCGTCCTACGAACTCAACTTCCAACCGACGCCCCAGACCAAGATCGGCCGGCTCCGGTTTGCAAACGCTCACGCCGCCAAGATCGCCCTCGCGATACTTGCTTCAAAGGTTGCATTCGTATGGTGGTACTGCACGGGCGACGACTTTGATGTCACCGCCGATGGACTCAAGTCCAGCCCTATCAACGTTAGCGCACTCTCGCAGCAGACCAAGCAACGGCTTGCCGAAATCGCCGACGACATGGTGGCCGACTTCCCGAACCACATCGCCTTCACCAAATACGCAGGCAAGTGGATGGGCAACTACGTGCATTCCGAAATGCGGGACATCACCGATGAGGTCGACAAGCTACTGGCCGACGACCTGGGCTACACCGAGCTCTTACCTGCCCTCGAGCACGCCTACTACTGCGTCTACAAGCCCACAGGAGACCGTCCGGGCACCCTTCGGTACGATCCAGCGGTCAAGGCGAGGACTGTCTGACAAGGGTGCTTTTAAGTCAACACGCCCACGGAGCCGGCGATCCAGCAGTGCCGCATATGGACGCGGGAACAGTTCCAGGTCACCACCGGGCCGAGGTGTCGGTCCACCTGGTCGTCGAGCGTCTGGCTCGGTCCGGGAGGCGCCGCAAAGCCGTTGTCACTCCCCACGTCTAACGTCGCATTCGCGACCAGATCGTCGCGCTGGCCCGGCGCCCCACGCCAAGCACGGCCGACGCACAGAGCCCCCGTTTCACCTCACGGTGGGCGGGGGCGCCTTCGCATTCCCGGCCTGCGATCAGCGCGACGATGTGTCACGCTTTCTGGGCTGGTCGGACTCGTGCATGGGTTTTAGCGGATGTAGGTGGCGCCCTCGTCGAGCGCCGGATGAGCGGCTTGTTGCCGGGCACTTCAATCCGATGGAGGCGCCGTCTCGTCCACGACCACGCGTATGGCATCGGGCAGGGCGACGTGGCCTGGTGCGACCAGGGAGCCGTCGAGCCCTTGTGGAAGCCCGAGCACCGCCCGGTCGGCGTGGCGCATCGTGGAGGGACCGGTTACACGCCCCCTTCCGGCCTGCCTCGGCCAGGTCCGGCCATCGGGTGATTTACCGAGCACCAGGTCGGCCTCGTCGAGCCGGCTTCGGGCCCACTCGTCCTTGCTGGCCATGGTCATCTCCAGATGTTCAAGCCGTCGCCCGTCGCGGCGAGGGAAGAGCTTGTCGTCGTTCCCTAAGGGGGTCGCAGCCACTGGACCGCCAACTTCAATGCCGGCCGATAAGAAGACTTGCAGCGCTGGTATCTCGGAGATGCACACATTGCCTCTGTGGAACCTGGGTCAGGGGTGTCATTGTGGGCGGGATGGGCGCCCAGAGCGGCCGGTGCGGGGCACCTTCATGAGTGCCGTGTGGGGAAGGTCAACGCGCACGACCGAGGTGGTTTGATAGTCGGCCGGTGTCATCCCGGGCTTCGCTGATCGGGCCTCTTCTGAGTGTCGGCTCCCTGGATTACAGGAAGGGCATCGCTGGTTGCCGTGGTTCCGCGCTTCTCCTTGAGTCGATGGCGGCTCGTCGTGCGTCCGCGGCGAGCCGCGCGATGGCGAGGTCGGCTGCTGTGGTCTTGAGGCACAGGTCCGGCAGATCGCCTGCGCGGAGCTCGACGAAGTGTCCGGCGGCTCGAGCGCGCAGACGGTCGGGTGCTGACTTGGCCGCCTTGGGGGCCGCGAAGAGGAGCCTCGAGGCGAGCAGTTGCCGCGAGATCTGTGTTGATCGACGAGCCAGCGCAGCGACATCGTTGGTGGCGTCGAGCAGGGTCGCGAGCGCGCGGTCGCGGCCGAACGCGAGCGCGCTGCGGATTGAGATCGGCCCCGTAATGAGCTCGTGGAGTGTGCGGTGAAGATCTCGGGCCGCGTCGACGTACGCATGGGACGGGGGAGTGCCGGTCGTAGCTGAACCCCACGCAGAGCCAGCCGTGGTGATTGCGATGGCGCAGGTTCGGAGACGCTCACGGTCAAGCGTGCTGGCCGGCAAGTCCTGAGATGGCGCACCGACGAGGGCATCGATCGCGGCCAGTACGTGCACGCTTTGGCCGGCCACGTTCCTGACCACCTCAATGCTCGGCACGCTGAGGCTCAGGTCCTCATACGCGATGCGGATCCACGTGTGCAGGGCGGCATCAAGGCGGTCGTTCGGCGTCGCCCCAGACTCCCGGGGCGGCGGGATGGCGATGTACGGCAGCGGTGCTGTCGAGCCGGCGGGGGACAGTCGGTCGAGGGCGCGCCTCGCGAACTGTGCGATCTGCAGCGGTCTGAAGGCGTCCGAGGTGTCACTGCGTGAAACGGCGTGCTCGGCCGCATCGAACGCCACTCGGAGGACTGCCTCGGCCAGCGCCAGGGCGGAGGCCGCCTCAATCCTCGGACGGTGAACGTCGAGATCGCGCGTGACCAGCATGTCGGTGAGGGCGCCGACGGCACAGGCAGTGCGCGTCAGCGGGTGCGAGTCCCCATGGGCCGCAGGGTGTACGTCGCTGCGGAGACCGAGAGCGTCCCGCGCGATGAGCCAGCGCCCACCGTCCCGGCGGCCCGGCAGCGTGCCACGCTTGAGCCGATTGCGAACGGACGCCACCGAAGTATCCAGCAGCCGGGCCGCCGCTGTGGGGGAGTACTCGGTCGCATCATCGGCCGGTACGAGGGGCGCGGGGTAGTCCTTCACCAGGGCCAGCAGCGGCAGCGCCTCGAGGTCGACGTGGCCCGGTCCGAGTGGTCGAGTGCGCGTGAGGGTGACGAGGAATCGGTAGATCGTCTGGTCGAACGACTCCCAGTGGCGGCGGGAGACCGGCTCGGCACTGCCACGGAGGCCTCGGGCCAGTTCCTGCATGCGATGCGTGAGGTCCGCGACGGTCGTGGCTGTCACGATCGACGTCCGCGCTCGTCGCCGGCCAGGCCGAGGTCGGCGATCAGGGCGTTGAGGTCGTCGATGTGACCGACCCAGAACGCGAGGTCCTCTGGTGCGTCCGCGGGACTGATCTCTTCAAGTGCGGCGGAAGCTGCTGACAGGCAGCCGCCGAGGTCACCCTCGCCTTCCGCCAGGACGCCAGGAGACGACTCCGGCGGATGGACGAGGGCGGAGAGTCCGGACGCGACCAGCCGCAGCTGGCTGGCGAGGGCCGCCCAGGGGCTGAACGGGTTGTCTTCGCTGCGCAGGGCGGCAAGGTCCGCGGCCCGGTGCAGCTCCACCGCTGCGGTGGCGAGCTGGGGCACGAAGTGGCTTCCGGAGTGGGCCAATGGAGGGCTCCTTCAGTGAGCGGTCAGAGGAGATCGGGCAGAGCTGCGGTGGCCTTTAGGACCGGGGCCGGCCCCTTGTGGACGGGATGCAAGCCCGCGAGTTCGCGGTCGATCGCGCGGGCGAACGCCTGGTGGGGGTTCCAGCCGCTGCGAGTCATCTCGTCGGTTGCTTGCGCCACGAGCACGGTGCGCATGCCGGGGCTGAGGCGTCGCGCGACGGGGGCGATCGCGGCGACCGTGTCGCGGATTGGGTCATCGGCCGCGATCAGCGCGAGGCGAGCCAGGTCTCGGCCGGGAAGCGCAGGGCATGGCGGACTGCCAATGTTCTCGGACGTGCCGAGGTCCGCATCTGGGAGGAACGCGCCGATTCCGGCCGGGCCATGCTCGGCGATCCAGCTCGCCGGGTCGTGGCCATGCGGGAGGCGCAGTACGAACGCAGGGCGGTGTCGCTCGAGACACAGGGCAGTCAGCCAGCGGTCCGTGCCCTCACGGCCCGCGTCGTCAGCGTCGAGGGCGATGACAGGCGGATTGACGGAGATGGCCAGGACCTGGTCGGCCTGCTCCGCCGAGACGGTCACCCCAGAAGCGGCGCAGGCAGCGATCTGGTCACTTGCTCCGGTGGCTGCCGCCGCGGCGGCCAGGGCAAGCGCATCGAACACTCCCTCGACGAGGACGACCCGACCGTCGGGAGCCAGCGGCGCGAACGTGGGCCGGTAGAGGGTGCGGCTCTTCTCGTACGTCGGGGTCCGGGTGGGGTTGCGGTACTTGGGCGCGGCGGGGCGGCCGCTGATGTCACGGCCGACAAACCCTTCGATCTGGTTGCGGTCATTGCGGAGGGGGACGATGAGGCGGTAGCGGAGGGTGTCGATGAGGCTGCCGGTTCGGGTGTGCTGGGCCAGGTCCATGGCGACCAGTTCGTCGTCGCTGACGCCGTCGGATCGCAGCTGGTCGGTGAGGCTGGTCCAGTGGCCGCTGGCGTACCCGATGAGCTCCGTTCCGGGCTGCTCCGCCGGGAGGGCGTTGAGGTCCAGGCCTCGCTGGGAGCTGAGGTAGTGGCTGGCAAATCCTGAGTGGACGGGGCCGGTGAGTTGCCGCCAAGCCATGGCGTTGATGTCGTATCCCCGCTCGGCGCTGACCCTGCGCCACGCCCCGGCCTTCCCGCTCGGGGCAGAGTTGGTATCGGTGTCACGTACTAGTCGCAGCCCAGGCCGCGCCGGCGCGCCGTGTCTCGACGGATGTCCGGGGTGGGACTCGAGCATCGCGACCGCGTCCCGGAAATCGAGGCCGTGGAGGCGTTGGATGAAGTCGACGACGTCACCGGAGGCGCCGCAGCCGAAGCAGTGGAACCGATCCGGCACCCCATCGACCGACAGGGATGGCGTGGTGTCTTCGTGGAAGGGACAGCAACCGACCCAGCCGTGCCCGCGGGGGTGCAGCTCCACGCCTGCCGTCGATACGACGTCCGCGAGCGGGAACCGGGCGCGAATGTCGGCGACATCGACGTGTCCGGTACGCCTGGCGTTCACAGTTCTACTCCCGCCGCCTCGGTGGTGAGCGTGGCTGCTGGGGTCTGGTCGGCGACGAGTCGGGCGAACAGGCATGGGTCTAGGTGGATGTCGCCCTGAACGGCTCGGGCATACGCCTTGTCGACCGCGGTCCTGTTGGCGTCCTCGGACAGGACGGCGTACTCGTCCCATGTCCGGTCATACACGTAGAGCAGGCCCTCGTCCTGGCCGCTCTTGATCCGCAGCGAGATCCGCTCATCGCGCCGGGGTCCCCACAGGAAGCCGTAGTCGTGGTCGATCCCGGGCACGTGGCCGTAGCGGGTGTTGAATTCGCGTGGCGCGATCCAGTGGAGCGTTGTCGCCGTGGTGCGGCCGGGGGTGGGGCCGTATGCCGCGGAGCTCAGTTCGGCGACGGTTCTGACGTTCGCTTCGAGGGCGGTGGTGACTCGCTCCGCGATCCTGAATGCGTCGTCGCCGACGTGGGGGGACAGGAGCATGCCCGTGGCATGGGCGTAGGCGTTGCGTTGACCGAGCCGGAACCAGTAGTCGACTTGATCGGTCCGGTCGACGTTCGCGGTGGCGTTGCGTGCCAAGGCGATGAGGTCGGAGGCGAGGCGTTCCTGGTCTGCCGGAGTGGGGGACATGATCGGCCTTCCTGGGCGAGGACTTCTCGCGCATGCCGGGGCCACGGCCGCGGCGGGACACCATCAGCCGCTATGCGTCGGCCTCGCTCGGAGACGGTGTGCATCGCCAACCCGCCTCTGCGGCAGGTTGATCCGCTGCCCACGGCGGGATGGCCTGATCTCGGTGCTCGTGGATCGAGCACTGGGTGCGCGCCGCTGTGTCGGCCAGCAACAGCTGCGCGTCGCGCAGGGCCCGAAGCCAGTCCATCGCGGAGGTCGGCGAGGCCGTGTCGGCATAGGACGCGCGCTCATGGTCCCGAAGGGCAGAGAGGACCTCGACCATGGCGGGGTGACGGCCCCAGCACGGCGGCAGAGTCCGGGGCTCGATGCAGAACCGGGCCACGAGGGACCTGACCCAGCCCTCGAGCTCGTCCGTTCGAGACGCCGCCTCGTCACGCGTCAGCGACGGCCAGTGAACCGGCCCGCGCAGCTGACTCAGGGCTCGCTCCAATGGGTCGACCCCGAAGGTGAAAGGCTCAGGTGTCCGGTTAGCTGCCATCGCCGGTCAGGGCCCCGCGAGCGCATCGGCGACGGCGCCGTCGTGGACGCTATCGGCGCGAGCGCGGAGCTGGGCGAGGATCCCTGCGGTCGCAGCGGCGCGGCCGAGTCGCCGCCACATCACCGACGTGTCGAAGATGGCATGCAGCTGACGGTGATGGCGTGCGCAAAGCGGCACGAGGTCATCAGGCTCCTCGGTGCCGAGGCGAATGTAGGTGACGTGATGCAGGTGGCCGGTCTTGAGCGTCCAGATCCGCCCGCACACGACGCAGGTGGGGGGCGTGCCTGCGACGGTCAGCCAGGCGGCATACCACTCACGGCGTTTGTTCTTCCATGCCTTGGAGGCGAGGTACGCGTCATAGGCGCGGCCGCGGGCGCCGCGCCGCGCTCGGTGCAGCTCGGGGGCTGGATCCTTCGGGTCACGGGTGGTGCGCGCTGGCATGCCGGATCGCCTCCTCGAGTGCGGCACGGTCGGCGCGAAGCGTCTTGGCTTCTGGTCGCTGGTGCCAGGGCTGCATCGTCAGCGCGATGGGGCGCGCCGAGCGCAGCAGCAGGACGGAGGTGCCGAAGGGCAGGGTGCGTAGCCGTGCCGGTTCGAGGATCGGGACTTCGCTCGTGGAGCTGGACGTCGATTTCCGGCCATCGCCACCGATGCTGCGGCTTATCACCTCGCGTTGCCGGGTGCCGATGAGCTTCGAAAGGTCTTCAAGGTCACGGGCATTCGAGCCGCCACCGAGGATGATCTTGACGATCGCGGCGTCCCAGATCGCGGAGGCCGCATGCTCACCCCAGACGGCGCGGGCCTGAGCCAGCGACTGCAGGACGACGGTTGTCGCAATGCCTGAGCCGCCTCCATCGGACATCAGGGACGCCAGCGACGGCAATGGGTAGTTCGCCGCCTCGTCGAGGACCATGGACAGCGGCGGGTCGAGCCGCGACCCGGGGGATGCCGCGGCCTTGCGGCGCGCCACCTCGAGCACGTCCTCGAGGAACGCGCCGACCAGGCCGGCGGTCGCTGCGGCGCCGGTGGATGTGCCAAGCAGGTAGATCGTGCCGTTCGCGGTGAGGAAGTCAGCGGGGTCGAACTGCTCGCCCTCGGCAGGGGACACAGCGTCGAGCACGCGCGGGTCGGCGAGCGCCGCGAACGCGATGGAGACCATGGCCCAGACCGAGTCGCGTTGCCGAGGGTCGGCTTCGAGCAGCGAGTCGAGTCCTTGGTGCCAGGCGGTCGCGGCCGCGGGCTCCGTGCTCAGGATCATGACGGCCTCACGCGCGTGCACCGCGGACAGGGACCAGCGGTACAGGTCGGTCGAGGAGCGGCCGCCCAGGGCGGCCGCGTGCAGCATCGCCCGGACTGCTTGTTCCGCTGACGCCTGCCAGAAGTTCGCGTCCGTCGTCCCGCGTGCGGCTCCAGCGGTGAGGGCCTTCGCCCGGACCATGGCCACGTGTGGGTCCTCACAGCCGCGGATCGGGGACCACCGTGCGGCGGAGGGAACGCCGGGAGCGAGCCCTTGGGGGTCGAATACCGCTACCGGGCCGCGGGCCTGCCGCGCCCGCAGCGTGGCCGTCAGGTTGTCCGGCCGGGTGCTCGTCGTGATGACCGCCCCCGGGGCATCGAGGATCGCCGGGATGACCAGGTGCAGGCCCTTGCCGGAACGCGGAGGCCCGAGGACGACGGCCGAGTCCTCTACCGTTGCATAGCACTCGACGCCTCGACTGTGGCCGAGCCGATGACCCAGATCCGTCGGCGAGGGGTGCGTCAGGGATGGACGCAGCGCTGCCGCCTGGCTCATCAACCGCCGCCGGCCGGCGGCACGTCGGCTCTCCGAGCGAGACGCGACCCCCTCCAAGCCATGAGCAGGCCCGTTCGGGCGCGGCGAACTCCAGAGTCGTCCGCTGTGGATTGCGAACCCGGCGCACGTCGTGAGCGGCAGGGCGAGGACAACCGTGATCCAGTAGAGAGCAGCCGGCCCAACTGGCGAGCCCCAAGCTGCGCCTGGATCCGAAGGCTGCGCGAACGCGAGCCATGGGGCGAGGACCGAAAACCGAGGCACCCGGTTGCCGCTCAGCCAGGCAGAGGCAGCCGCGGCGCCCCACAGGGCCATTGCCACCGTGCCGGCCATGACCAGGACAAGTGCCTGCCAGTCCCGGGTCCACGCAACACTCGCCTTTGATTGCATGGCCCGCCTACGGTGCACGCGGGACACTATCTGGGCAGGCTCCTCGTTGCGCTGGGGCAACTCGAGCGGATCGCCGAGCCGGGAGACCCGGCGGCCGGGACCGCGGTCCTTCGATCCCTGGTGACGATGCTCGATCGAGCTGCGGCGAGCACCGAAGCCATCACGCAGCGAGGTTGCATCCGCGTTCCAATGCGCACCAACCTAAGCCGACGCTGGGACATGATGACGAGCACCGAAGGGCAGAGCGCCCAGTACTTGCAGAAGACGGCTCCGCTTCCAGGAACGCGGTAGCTTCACCGCCGTCGCAGCAGGCGGTGCCGGAAATCCTTAGCTCCCTGGCAGATTCGACGTCCGGTGGGAAGGTCCGGGATCAGGCAGTCGCGGCGATGAAGGTGCTCAGGGCGGCTTGGACCTGACCGTGCGCGGGACCGATCCAGAACAGGTGGCTCGGTGCGTCCAGCTCGACAAGCGTGGCGCTCGGGATCGTGTTGGCGAGGTCCTCGGCATGAGTGAAAGCGACGCCGGCGTCGTCACGCGACGCAGTCACCAGAGTCGGACAGCTGACCTTCGTCTGGAACAGTCGGCGATAGGCCCCACGGTCGGCGCCAGCCTGCTGCAGGTCGTTGACGAAACCGGACCCCGAGCCCATCGTCTTGAACAGCCCTCGGGCGAGGACCCTGTCCTGCTCCGACCACGTGTGCCACCAGTCGTCGATCCGCCTCTTAGACAGGGCCCCGACCATTCTGCGCAACCCGGCATCCGACTCGACCAACCGTGCCACCGTCGCCCACGTGAAGCTCTGCAGGCCAGGAGCGAAGGCAATCGGCCCCGACACCGACTCGAGCCGACTGTCCGGATAAGCAAGGGTGGACGGCGCGCAACTGTGAAGAACCAAACGAGGCACCACGCCGGGCATTGCCACCGCAACCTGAATGGCCTGCATCCCGCCGAAGGACACCCCGACCGCGCCTGCCGCCTCATCGACCGCCAACACCTCGCAGCACTCGGCCACGGCAGGGACGAACTCCCCAGCGGTGAGGCGCCCCACGTCCGTGAGGCCATAGCCCGGGCGGGAGAACGACAGGACTCCGTGCCCGATCGAGGTGTAGAGACTCCATCCGCAGTCGACCGCCGCAGAGCAGTGTCCCCCCGGAAAGAACAGCACCGGCGGCTTGTCGCCCGGTAGGTACAGCACCTCCACGGCGCCCAGGTGGGTTTGGACCACTCGAGTCGGGTGCACCGGCACAGCCTACGGTTCGTCGCTCCCGCGGCCGCTGATCCACAGGGTCTCCGGTTTCGTGGACTGCCCGTGTCCGTTGGGGCCTGGTTCGGAACGGGTGACCCTCCATCGGCGGTTCGAGTTCAGAAGTCGTTGCCGTTGTCGGTCTCGGTGTAGGTGGTTGTGGCGGCGGTGTTGCCGGCGAGGTCGAGGATGGTGCCGCGATGGCCGCCTCGAAGCCCTGCTGCCGCCTCGTAGGTACTCGATGGCACCGGGTCCTCGAGGTCGCCAAGGGCGAGGAGGAGTTCGTGACCTCAGTGGGGTCGGGCGTCCCCGATGTCGGCACGAGCAATCGGGAACCCTTCCGGGTTCGAATTCATGCGGGCATTGGTGTCAAAGAGGTCTAGTTCGCCGTCGGTGGCGAGGTGGCGGACGACGAAGGCGCGCTGCCCGACGCGCCAAAGTCCTTCACCTCGTTGGAGATCGGGCAGCTGGCCAGTCTCGGTGACCGAAAGACCGAGCTGCCTGGCAGCGTGCGGAGTCTCGGACGCTTCCTGCTGGTAGATGATCTTCGTCGAGCAGTCCGCGAGCAGTCCTTGCGCCAGGGCGCGTGCACCCGACTCGGCGTCTCCGACGGCGTCGAGGTCGGACAGCCGGTGGACAATCAGCAGGTTGGCGATGCCGAAGCCGCGCGAGAGCTTCCACTCGGACTGCATTCTGGCCAGCAGCGCAGGCTGCCTGATGAGTCGCCATGCTTCGTCGTAGATGACCCAACGCTGGCCACCATCGGCGTTGGCCAGCGAGGCTTCCATCCAGGCGCTCGCGCAGGTCATGACCATGGCGGTGAGCTGATCGGAACCTTGGATCTGCGATAGGTCCAGGGTGACCATCGGCAGGGACGGGTCGAATGAGACGGTCGAGGGGCCGTCGAAGAGCCCGGCCAGATCACCGGACACGAGACGTCGCACGGCGTGGGCCACCTCACGGCCGTCCCTGATCAGCTCGGCCCGGCTCGCGGCGCCTTCACCTGCTGCGGGCTCGAACAACGCCTTGACGATGCGCGGCAAGGTTGGCTGCGCATCGCACCGCACCACATCGTCCAGGGCTACGTCTAGCGCCGTGTGTTCCACGGCAGTCAGGGTCCGTCCGAGCGCTGACTGGGCAAGGGATCCCAGGAGCGTTCGGCGCCTGGTGGCCACCACGGTCTTCCACTGGTCCGCAGGCGTTGAAGGGTTGCGTGGTCCGGGGTCGAGAGGGTTGAGCCGGTTGGAGCTGCCCCCGCCGAGCTGGATGGCAGCCCCGCCGACGGCTCGCGCGACGACACTCCATTCGCCTTTGGGGTCCCCTGGGACATAGACGCGTCGACCGAACGCGATCGACCTGGTGGCCAGCGACTTGGCCAGGCAGGACTTGCCCTTTCCCACTGCACCGGCAAGGACGCAGTTCGGGTTGGTCAGGACCCCACGGTGGTAGAGGACCCAAGGGTCGAAGCAAAAGCCGCCACCGGACCAGGCGTCCTGCCCGACGAAGACGCCCTGTTCGCCGAGTCCCGCCTCGGCGAGGAAGGGATAGGCACCGGACAACACGTCCGAGGTTGCACGGTGGCTCGGGAGCCGGAGCGGACGAAGTGCCCGCAGCGCCTGTTCGCGCCGTTCGCCGGAGGCCGGGAGCAGTTGCGGCTCACGCTCGCCCCGGAGCGTGCGCCGGTCGTCGAGTGCGTCCGCCTGTCTGCGTCGTGCCGAGCGTTCGAGGCTCCTTGCGGCCTCTCGCTTGGCCTTCCGCACTGCCCGGTCTTCGCCGGCAGGGCTGTAGAAGGTCGAGGTGTGCGCGCGTACCTCGGGCATTGTCAGTCCACCTTCCTTGCCAATGGGAGGGCAGCGGCAGTGAAGGCCTGTGCCTGCTTCCCGTGTAGTCGCCGTGTCTCGCAACCGCACTGAACGGCGGCGCGCTCAACCTGAGCCACGGCCGCGTCGAGCTCCTGGACGGTGTCGGCCGTGATGGTGACCAGTCCGGTGAACCGGAGGTCCGCGTGTCCGGAGAGCAGTGCACGCTCCCGATCCAGTACGTCCTCGAGCTCGGCGGCGTCAGAGAGGTCCGCGATCGCCCCGATCCGGGCACGTTGCTCGGCATCGGTGACGTGCTCGACCTTCGCGCGACGAATCTCGCGCATCGCCTGCCGCGGGGCGAGCGGAGTAGCCGTGATCGAGAGCGACTTGCGCACGCCGGGCTGGAAGACCAGCGCGTGCAGGAAGTCTGCCGGCACGTCGATCCGGGGCCACTCGATGATCCACAGCACCGCGGAGATCCCGGTGTCGTGCCGAAGGTGACCCCAGTCCTCCTCGATGGCCATAGGGCCCGCGGTCCGCAGCGAGTGACGTCGAGAAGCCGGGGATGCGCCCGGGTCGTAGGCACTACGGATCACTTCTGCGAGCTGGGCATCACTTAGCCATCCGACGAGCCGCAGCTCCGCAGCCCGCAAGGCTGACTCGAAGGCAGTCATCTCGCGCCGTAGTTCGTCGAGCCCCTTGATGGGCCCGGGCTTCCAGTTGCCTACCGTCGATCCCTTGACGGAGAACGCGATCAGGCTTCGGTGCGTGGCCGCTGACGGTGCGTAGGACTCCATGAGTCGGGCGTATTCCGTTGCGGACCAGGACGACCCGCCCGTTCCGTTGGCCTTCCACCAGCCGACGATGCCGTCCCCTGAGTCCGGGGCGGCGGCCTCGAGCACCTGTACCCGGGCGCATCGGCCTGACATCGCAAGGCCTGCGAGGACGCGACCCCACCCAGCGACGCGTCGGGCCTGCTCGTCTGGCGACAACAGGACGTATGCCGTGTGCTCGACCTGGGCGACCACCGTGAGGGTCGCGTCGTGTGCGTCATGAACGACAACTGCACCGGACGGCTCGTCGAGCAGGAACCGAAGCCGCGCGGCGTCACCGGGTAGGGCCATCGTCCCGACAGGCCTCGGGCGGTCTGGACTGACGCGGAACTGGGTCTGCCTTATGATCTGCCGCGCGAGGAAATGGGTGGCCGTCGGTAGAGCCTCGACAAGTGGCGATCCGTCGAGACGGATGAACGCCAGTGCGATGGCGCCGGCCCAGACGGGCGCGCTCATCGCCACCCCGGACGCGCCGTCAAGGAAGACTCCGACGGTTACCGCGAGGACGGCTACGCCGATGCAGCACACCCGGGCGAGGGACAGCCCAAGCAGCAGGCCGCGTTGCGAGCGACGACCGAACCTGACCCGGACAACGGTCGAGCTGTCAGTCATGGCATTTCTCCTGGTCGATATGCCGATCCGTGAAGGTCAGCGGCTGGGGTTGAGCGGGCCGGACTTGGCGACCGCCCGGGCCTGAGGGACTTTCGGCGGTGTGGCTCCGGGCACCGGATCTCGGGAGACGAAGCGGGATCCGGCTCTAGGCGTCTGGGACAACCCGCCTGCGCCTGCATCGGGTCCGACCGGCTCGGCGCCCGGGCCGGGGTCACTCGGAAGTGTGCTGGGCCGGGGCAATGCTGCCGGCGATGCTGCCGCGGCCGCAGGGCTCTCCGCGTCGGATCGGAGTGCCCCTGCGACGCTGCCGCCGATCGGTTCGGACCCACCCCCAGAGGCTGTCCCCGACCCGAAGCCCGGGCAGTCCGGCGGTCGGGTGCTCGACACACCCTGCGGCGCGCGCGCACTCACGGTCCTCGGCCGCGATCCTGCGCTCGAGGCGCTCAGCGCGCGTCCTTGCGAGTAGAGCATGGCCGCCTTCTGCGGGGCCGCGATCGCAGTCCTGGCGCCGGTCGCGGCGTGACCGGCCGTGCTGTGAGCGGCGTACATGGCGTCGCCGACGAAGGTGCACATGCGCATCGCCAGCCAGGGCGAGAGTCCACCGAGCAGCAGGATCAGGACGCCGATGGCGAGCTGGGTGCCGACCTGGGTCGGTTGGCTACCTGCCAGACCTGCGCCTTCGATGACGGCGACACCGGTGCTGAGGATCAGGACGAGCACGAGCTTGGAAACGGCCATGGCGCAGACGAACTCGATCCATTTGCGCACCCACGACCGGGTGAGTTCCGCGGTTGCCCCGGCGAAGGCGATAGGGGCCATCACCGCGGAGATGATGAGCAGCATCTTGCGGATCATCATGGCGAACCACACGATGACGGCCGAGCAGAGCACCGCCAGCGAGAGCGCCAGCGTGATGGCGGGGTTCGACATGGAGGTCACGTTCGCGAGGGCCAGCTTGGCGCCGATTCCCTGCATGTTGGTGCCGATCGCGTGGTGGACGACTCCCTCGCTGAGCGCGTCGACTGCCCCGAGGAGCAGGCGGGTGGACGCGAGCGCGAATCCGGTCCCGAGCGCGCTGATGAAGAGGCCCTTGACCGCTCGCGAAATTGCGCCGGGTTCGCGCCTGAGTGCAGCGGTGATCAGCTGGATGACGAACAGTCCCACGCACACCACTCCGGCAATGGCGCCCGTGATGGCCATCTCTCTTCGGAGTGCGGGCGAGTTCAGGTCGATCGACGTCGCGACGTTGATCTGCTGCCACAGCCAGTTGGTTGCGGTGACAGCGGCGTCGGCGAAGAAGGCTGCGGTGCGGGTGAACGCGTCGTTGACCATCGAGGACGCGGCGGCTGCGGCCTGACAGGCAGGGTTGAAGGCCTGCATTCCGTCGCAGCTCATGTCTGGCCCGTCGCGATCCGCGTGTACGTGACAGCGGTGACAAATCCCCACTGGGGCCGCGAGGGAGGTCCCTCGAAGTTCGCGGTGATCTCGATGCTGGCAGCACTCGTCTGCGGCTGCCCGTCGATGATCGTGTGGGACGTGACGGTGGCGGTCACTGTTCGTGCGGTGATCCCCGGGTCGGTGATCCGGCCCGCGTCGACGGCGGTCGTCCATGCTTCAGGCTGGCTGACCCGGACGTCGCTCACCGTGGTGTGGCCCCCGAGGGTGCCGAGGCGGCCCCATTCCGCGGCTGAGGGGATCGGGGTCGCGCGCGTCGAGGAGTCGGTCACCGAGAAGACCGCCAGCTTGTCGCGCAGGTCCTCGGGCACGAGGCCGACGACGAGCGGTTCACGTGTGGTGGCGCTCTCCGACGCGATCCGCGCGATGTGTTCGTCGCGGCCCCGGCGAAAGTCCTGGGTCAGGAGCATGCGGGTGAACTCAGCGGCATACAGGTCGGGGTGCTGCTTCGCTGCCGCGGAGATGCTCGGCGCCCGAGTGTGCGGCAACGCGGCGCGGACGGGTGGCATGGCGCGCAGCGCCTGCAGCTCGCGCTCGAGAGCCGAGCCACGCTCGTCGGCAGGAGCAGACACGTCTGGGGTCGGTGCCACGGTCGGCGCGGTGACCTGGGCGCCGTGGCCGGAAAAGGAGGTCGCCCGGTCTGGTGCGTTTCCTCGGCCGAGGAGGACGATGCCGCAGACCAGACCAACGACTACACCGAGGGTCGCGATCGCGAGCCGAGTCCGCCGGCCGCGTAGGGGAGTGAAGGGAATCCTCATCGGATCGCCGCTCCGGCGCTGGAGAAGAAGGTGATCAGAGTGTTGGCAGCCCCGATGAGCATGGCTGCGGCGCCGGCGATGAGGACGCCGTTCTTGCCGCGGCCGGCGATGTGCGGGTTCGAGGAGGTCGAGCCGATGGCCCACGCCACGGCGGAGATCACGACGCCGGCGACGGCGGCCACGAGACCAAAGGTGAGGAGTGCGCCGACGATCTTCTCGAGCGCGGCGAGTCCCGGGAGGCCGTTTGTGTTCGGCGTGACGTCAACGGACGGGAGGTGCATGGTCGAGTCCCTTCGATGGGGCGGGCAGGTCCCGCGCACGCTTGGCCCTACTGCGGTGCTGGGGCAGCATCGGATGCGAGTCAGGCGATGTGGCGGTAGCCGGAGACGCCGTCAGCGATGAAGGAGCTGAGCCGGACCACCTTGACGACGTCGCCCGTGCGGGGCGCGTGCAGCACCTGCCCGTTGCCGATGTACATGCCGATGTGGCCCGGGTGGGCGAGGGTGCCGAGGGTGCCGGGGATCAAGACAAGGTCGCCGGGGCGCAGCGCTGTTGCCGTGGTCGCGGTGCCGTTGCGGAACTGCTGCGTGGTGACCCTGCCGATCGAGACACCGGCGTGCCGCCACGCGGTCTGCATGAGGCCCGAGCAGTCGTAGGTGTCCGGCCCCTCGCCGCCCCACTGGTAGGCCTTGCCTCGTTGTGCAAGGGCGAACGCGACCGCCGCTGCCGCCCGGGGTGATACACCTGCCGCGCTAAGCGGGGTGAGATCGGAGGTGCCGGGGCTGTTGTCCGAGATGACGGCTCCTCCGCAGTCCAGCGGGCCGGAGGAGGGATAGGCTTCACCGATCGCGGCGAGAACCCGGCCGGCGCGTTCGGCTTGGCGCAGGTAGTTGCCGCCGTAGACCGACGACTGGCCGTTGGCCGGGGTGGGGTTACCGGTGAAAGCGGACCGTTGCACCGACTGCGCCGCGCGCCATGGCTGCATCGACTCCCAGCTCGGCAGTGCCAGCAGCGCATCGAGGAACAGGTTCGTCGAGGACACGGGATCCATCCGCTGGGCCGCGGTTCCCCAACCGGGGCGCTGTTGGAAGATCCCCAGGGAGTCGTGGTCGTAGCCGATGCCTTGGGCCGGAATTCTGTTGCCCGACGGGTCGTTCGGGTTGCTGAGCACCAAGAGGTTGGACTCGGTCAGGCCAGTCATCAGGGCGACGTATGCCGCCGGACGCCCTCCACGCACGAGCGCGGTCGCGTAGATGGTGCGCGCGTTCTGCGCTTGCGCGTCCGAGAGATCAGGGACGCTGCCTGAAGTCACGCACAAGGGCAGCCGGCTCGGGGCCGCGGCCACGCCGCTGGGCAGCAGGAGCAGCCCGAAGAGGACGCCGCTCGCCGCTACCAACGACCCGAGCACGGTGAGTGCGGCTTTCTGAATCGACATGCTGAGCAAGACGGTCCGGCCGGGACACCATCGGCGTCGACAGGGCCTGTCGCGGTGCTGTCGCCTTGCAATGTCGGAGATCCTCGGCACCATGGGACGGAGGAGGTGTCCGTCCATGCGTCGTCGAGTCCGTCGCCGTGAGGCAGATCTCGCGCTGCCGTTGGCTGACGCGCGCCGACTGGCCCTTGAGGTTGCAGGGCTTGCCCCGCCCAACCACGTCGACGTCATGGCGCTGGGGATCGTTCTCGAGCCAAGCGAGAGCGCGAGCCGCCTGGTCACGACCCGACTTCGGGTGCGCGAGGGTGGCACGTGGACGGACGAGGCAGCCTGCTCGTGTCTGGTCACGGACCGGAGACTGCTGCTCCACCTGCCGCACGGCGAGAGCGCCTCGCTCTGGTGGGGTGGGCTGGTGGGCTTGGAGATTGACCTCGTCAATCACCGGGTGACTCTTGACTACGGGGACGCCCGTCCCCGTGTGTTGGTCGGTCCTGGTGTGGCGTCCGTCGCTGTGATGGCCGTGGCTCAGGTGTACGGGCTCGATGCCTTGGCGTCGCATCCCGGGCTGTCCCCGCTGCGCCACCCTGTGCCCGCCTTCGAGCAGTAAGTCGTCGCGCGACCGCGTGGGGTCCGTTGTGCTCGGCGCCACCATGGAAGGCGCGGATCTGGCGGCGGACGTAGGCGCGTTGTTCCGCCGTGGTCGAGCGCCCCTCGACGAAGAGGCGGAGGAGCCCCGGCCAGCCGCTGGTTGATCCCGCGACGAGGCGGTGGATGACGCGCAGCTGTGCATCTGTGAAACCGAGGTTCCGCAGCATGCGGCGGGTGCACATCCGCGAGTTTCCGCCGGAGCCCTTCGGTGAAACCGTCTTCAGCGGATCGGAGGATCCCCGTCGGCGCGCGTCCTCACACCTGGAGATGAAGATGTCGAGGACCACGTCGAGCTGAAGGGCGTGCCTCTCGTCCGCTCCGATGCCCGCGTTGTCCAGGACCCACTGGCTGAAGCTTGTCATGGTCGTCCGAGCCATCAGGCGCTCTCCTCCCAGTCGAGGCTGTACCAACGGATGAGCCCGTCGGCTGGCACCTCGGTCATGCCATGCAAGAGGTCGGACTGCGCGAGGCGGGCCGATCCGTTCGCGCCCTTCGTCGCGACGCCGCGGAGTCTCTTGAACAGTTGCCCGGCGTCGAGGTCTCGAGCCTCTACCTCATGGCCATAGAGCCAGTCCATGACGGCGATCAGCTCGTGGCTGGCGTGTTCGCTGCCCACCACCCTGACCTGAGCCGTGGAGCCGAATGGCGTCACGGCCCGGGCCCCGCGCGTGCAGACCACCTGCTGCACCACGAACCAGAGCTCATCTCTCGTGTCCGACTCGCAGGTCAGCCGGGGGCAGCGCCTCAACGTGGCCCACAGCAGGCCTTCCTGGTCGCCTGCGTTTGGATTGCCGATCTCGGAGCCATTTCTCATTGGTTCGCCCCCGTGGTGAGTAGGTCGGCCCATGGAACCGAGCAGACACAGCCCTTGTCGGCGGCAGCCGCGAGACCGGTGGATAGCCAGCAGAGCGTGAGGGGAGCCCCCGACTTATCCACAGGCGATGTTTGTCTCCGGTGGCGTTGTGTGGGGCATGGCCGAGAATGGTCCTGAACTGTCCCAAACCAGGACGGCTGCGTGGAGCTGCGACACCGGAGCTCATGGCCCTTGGCATCGACGGCTGACGGATCACACGGCGACGAAAGGAATCGCATGCTGGCCTCCATGATGAGTCGAGTGCTTGCCCGATTCACGTTCGTGGGCCGACGACTGCGGGAACAGATGACGACGGGTGACGGCGGGTGACTCGCAGATGACCGCTGAGGCGTCGCCGTTGCGGGCCTGTCGGCTGAGGAAGGGCTGGAGTCAGGCCGCCGCGATGCGTCGCTTCCAGGCCGAAGTGGTGCGCAACGGCGGGGTCGCGCCGGAGGGGGCATCGCTCAAACGGATGTTCGCCTACTGGGAGTCGGGCGCGCGGGCTGTCACTGTCCCGGCGTACCAGCAGGCCTTCGTCAACCTCTACGCTGCGCCCCCGGAGGCGTTGGGGTTCGTACCGGCGGATGAGTCCGGGCGCATCGCGGACTTGCGCGAGCGCCCGCTCGAGATCGTGGCCGTCGACCAAGGGCTCGTCGACATCTTTGAGGCACAGACGCAGTCGCTGCGATTGCTCGACCGGCGGCTCGGGTCTGCCGTCCAGGCGGCGCAGGTCGAGGCGCACGTGCGTCAGATCGAGGCGGTGCTACGGCGCAGCGTCGGCAACAAGCGACCGGCGTTGGCTCGGGCGTTCGCCGAGGCAGCCGCCCTCGCTGGGTGGCAGGCACTCGACAGGGCAGATGTGACATCTGCCTGGGAGCTGCATGAGTCGGCGAAGTCGGCCGCGCTCGAGGGAGGGGACGAGTCCATCGCGGCCCA
Organism: Terrabacter sp. GCM10028922; assembly: GCF_042666095.1. Taxonomy (NCBI): domain Bacteria; kingdom Bacillati; phylum Actinomycetota; class Actinomycetes; order Micrococcales; family Intrasporangiaceae; genus Terrabacter; species Terrabacter sp. GCM10028922. The sequence continues at coordinate 74,621 of NZ_JBHTFG010000030.1, forward strand.
CGTGTTCGCACAGCAGGGGTTGGTCCTCCTCGACGCCGAACAGCCCGCGCTTGCCATGGATTCCGTGGCTGAGGCCGCGCAGCGCGGCGCGGCCACACCGCCCGTCATGCGGGCATGGCTCGCGGCCGCCCTGGCTGAGTGCCACGCGGCGCTCGGCGATGGCGACGACGCTCGACGGCGCCTCGACGAGGCCGACGGCCACCTTGCGGCCGCCGTTGCCGACGGAGCCGAGCTGCCATATCTCATGCTCTCCGAGGAGCACCTCCATCGGTGGCGAGCCCACTGTATGGCGGAGCTCGGTGACATCGAGGCGGTCGACGCCGCGACCGCGGCGAGTCCGGCCGAAGGCGACTCCGTACGGGCCGCCACGTCGCTGCACACTGACCTGGCATCGGCCTACCTCAACGCCGGAGACCTCGGTGCCGCGGCAGCCGAGGCGGAGCTGGCCCTGCGGATGGCCGAGCGTTACGGCTCGGCGCGGCAGCGCAAGCGCTCAGTCGCGATCCTCGCCCGATGTCAGCGCGAGGTAGTGCAGCAACCCGATCAGCGTGCCTGAGTTGACGATCTTTCCCTCGTCAATGAGGCGGGGGACATCTGCCAGCGGCAGCCACTCGAAGCGCCCCTCGTCCAGCTCCGTCGGCTCTCCGACGCGCTCGGCACCGTGGGCGACATAGACGTGATGACGGCTGCGGACCATGCCGATCATCGGCTCGAACATCACCGCTCGACGGATCGTTCTGGCCCGGTAGCCGGTCTCCTCGACAATCTCCCGAGAGGCCGTCGCCTCCGGGTCCTCACCGGGCTCGACCAGCCCGCCGGGAAGCTCGTAGTTCCACACATCCGGCACGAACCGGTGCCGCCAGCTGAGTAGGACGTGCCGCTGGTCGTCGTCGATCACGACGGCCATGGCGGCCTCGGGCATCGTCACGGTGTGGTGCTCGAAGTGTTGTCCAGACGGGAGCACGACGTCGGCCGCGCCGAGGGTCACCCACTTGCTCTCGTAGATCGACCGCTCACCGAGGACCTGCCACGCGTCCGTCTCGACCGGGTCGGCCATGGGGTGATCGCTCCTCCCTGCGGCTCCGTTGGCCGACGCGCTCGCGTCCGTATGCCGCTCAGTCGGCTCCCAGCCTATGTCCGCAGCTGTTGTGCCTGAGCCCGGGGGGAGGCACGACCGCTGCGCGGCAGTCGCAACGTTCACTCGAGCTGTGATGGCTTGAGACCGGCCTCCCTGGCCTTCTGCCGGAGGGCTGTCGCCGATTCGCCGATGAGGCGCTCGGTCCGCCTGACACCCGACACGTTCACGAGTGCGACCTGGGCACGCGACAGCGCCGCCTCTGCGAGCTCGAGACGATCACGCGCCTTGTCGCGAAGTCTCTCGGCAGCACTGACGGCACGAAGGGCGTCAGACTCGGACTTCTGCGCTGCACGCAGCCGCTCACGTGCCGTCTCGTTCACGGGATATGCGTCGGACATGGTGCCTCCTCAGGCATCGGCCAGTTTGACGTGAGTCCCACGTGCCGGCCGGGACAGCATGCTTCGTCTGGGTGAAGCAGCTGCATCGGTCTACGAATCCGATTTCGCCATGGTCGAACACCAGTTCGATGATGGGCGACAATGGACTGATGGCAGGAGGCATGGGACGTGGACGGGGGATCCCGCTGCGTGACCGGCCGGTGGCAACGCCAGGCGAGGCACGTCGCCCGAGCCGCCACTGCTGGGTGGCGGGGACGACGGATAGCCCGGGCCCGTGGCCCGGCGTGGTGGTCGAGTGGCGCCGCGATCCCGCTAGCGGTCTCTGGTCGGCACTCGTCGTCTATGTGGTTATGGACGCCAATCGGCCGTTCACGGTGCAGGCCTGGCTCGATTCCCAGTACCTGAGCCCCGTGCAGCCCACCTGACTCCCTCGCGCCCAGTGCGCCACCGCAACCGGCCTCCCCGCCAACCGACCCCCGCACCACCCTGCCTCCCCGCCACCCCACCGCCGCCACCCATCGGCCCGGCCCCGTCGCCCGCCGGAGCCCTCGTCCCCGTCCTCCTCGCCCAACTGGGCCATCCTTTGCTCCACACGTCTGGCACCAAGGTGGGGCCCCCCGCCGATGGTGACCCAGCGGCGGGGTGGTTCGGGAGTGACGATGTCGATCAGGCGGATGACCCTGGGGTCGGGCTACCGGTACCTCATGTCCTCGGTCGCGCGAGGAGACTCCGGCGGCCCGACGACCTCCCCGCTGACCGACTACTACGCCCAAGCGGGCACGCCGCCGGGCCGGTTCCTGGGCCGCGGCCTCGCCGGCCTGGACGCGGGACGAGGCATCGAAGCAGGCACTGTCGTGACCGAGGAACACCTGTGGCGGATGCTCGGGATGCTGCAGGACCCCGTCACCGGGCAACCGCTCGGCCGGACCCCGGGCGCGAGCCGAACGGCACCCGTCGACGGCCTCGGCCGCGCGCGGAAGGCCCCGAAGACGGTGGCCGGCTTCGACCTGACGTTCAGCGCACCGAAGTCGGTCTCCACGATCTGGGCGCTCGCCGACGAGAGCACCCGGGAGCGGATCCGAGCCGCGCACCAGGAGGCACTGGCGTTCGTCCTCGCATACGCGGAGGAACACGTGTTCGCGACCCGGACCGGCCGCGGCGGCGTGGTCTCGGAGGACGTCCGCGGGGTCGTCGCGGCGACATTCGAGCACTGGGACTCGCGCGCGGGGGACCCGCAGCTGCACACGCACGTGGTGGTGTTGAACCGGGTGCAGGCGGCCTCGGACGGCGGTTGGCGCACCTTGGACAGCAAGGCGCTGTTCCGTTCGGCCGTGGGTCTGTCCGAGCTGTACAACGGGGTCCTGGCCGACCTGGTCACCGCCGACCTCGGAGTCGGGTGGACCCCGGAAGCGCGGCGGCACTCGGCCGTGGAGAAGTGGGAGGTCACCGGCGTCGGGCAAGCGCTGCGGGCCGAGTTCTCGCAACGCACCACCGAGATCGAGCAGGCCAAGGACGTCCTCGTCGAGCGGTTCGTCGCCGGCCACGGACGCCACCCGACCGCCCGCGAGGTGCTCCAGATGCGGCAGCAGGCGACCCTGGAGACCCGCCCCGAGAAGCACCTGAAGCCGCTCGCGGAGCTCCTCCACGGGTGGCGACGCCGCGCCGAGCCGTTCGTCGGCGACGACCCGCAGGCGTGGGTCGCGACCCTCGCCGACCGCAACGACCTGCCGCTCCTGACGGCGTCGGACCTGTCCCCGGGGATGCTCGAGGACGCGGCGCGGATCGCGGTCGAGGTGGTGTCCGGCAAGCGGGCCACGTTCACCCGTGCGAACGTGTTCGCGGAGGTCCTGCGCCAGATCGGCGGGGTCCGGTTCGCCGCACCGGGCGAACGCGTCACGGTCGCCGAGCGGGTCGCGGACCTGGCCCTCGAGCAGTCGGTGACGCTCACACCCCCGGAGACCGGCGTCGTCCCGGACGCGTTGCGCCGTCCGGACGGCTCCTCGCGGTTCCGTCCCCGCAACTCCCAGCTGTTCACGACGGCCGCGCTCATCGACGCGGAAGAGCGGCTCCTCGCGGCGGGGCGCGCGACCGACGGGCCTGCCGTCGAGGAGGCCGTGGCCGTGTCGGTCACGACGCAGGACCTGCCCGGGCGGGGCCATCCCCTGTCGCCGGAGCAGGCCGCGGCGGTCTGCCGGGTGCTCGACTCCGGGCGGGTCCTGGACGTCCTCGTCGGGCCGGCCGGGACCGGGAAGTCGACCGCGATGGCCGGGGTCCGGGCCGGCTGGGAGGCCAGGTTCGGGCCCGGATCGGTCGTCGGGTTGGCCCCGTCAGCGGCCGCCGCGGAGGTCCTGGGCGAGGCGGTGGGCGTGCCGACGGAGAACACGACGAAGTGGCTGACGGAGGTCGCCCGGCTGCCCGCCCGGCTGCAGGAGCTGGACCGGCTGGCGGTGCGGCTGGACCGGGCCAGCCCCTCGCTGCGGACCCGCGCGTTGACCCGACGGGCGAGGGCGGTGGCGGCGGAGGTGGACCGGTGGCGGCTACGACCGGGCCAGCTCCTCATCGTCGATGAGGCGTCGATGGCCGGCACGTTCGAGCTCGACACCCTGACCGCGCACGCACGGGCAGCGGGCGCGAAGGTGCTACTCGTGGGGGACTGGGCCCAGCTGTCACCCGTGTCCGCCGGGGGCGCGTTCAAGCTCGTCGCGACCGACCGCGACGACGCCCCGCACCTGTCCGATGTGCGACGGTTCCGGCACGAGTGGGAACGCGACGCATCCCTCGGGCTCCGCGCCGGGCGGCCCACGGCGGCGGAGCTGTACGCCCGCAAGGGACGCGTGGAAGGTGGCGACCGCGAGTCGATGCTCGACCTGCTCTACGAGGCGTGGCGCGCCGACGCCAAGGCGGGGAAACGATCGGTCATGCTCGCGGCCGACGCGCAGACCGTGGCCGACCTCAACACCCGCGCCCGCGCCGACCGGGTCGCCGCCGGCGAGGTCACCGACGCCGGAGTGGCGATCGCCGGCGGCGCGACGATCGGGGTCGGGGACGTCGTCGTCACCCGCCTGAACCAGCGCGACCTGGCCACCGCCGGCGCCTGGGTCAAGAACGGCGACACCTGGACCGTGACCGACATCCGCGGCGACGGATCGGTGCGAGTCCGGCGCCCGAACGGCGGGGGAGCCGCCGTCCTGCCCGCCGGCTACGTGCGTGCGCACGTCGAGCTCGGCTACGCCACCACCGCGCACCGGGCGCAGGGCCGGACCGTCGACACCGCCCACGCGTACGTCACCGCCACGACCCTGCGCGAACCGCTCTACGTGATGGCCACCCGCGGACGCGAGAGCAACCGCCTCTACGTCGACACGCAGTACGACCCGGACCTCGCCACCGCCCACGCCGAGCCCGTCGAGGTCCACGCCGTCGACGTCCTCACGCAGGTCCTCGCGCACTCGGGCGCGGACACATCCGCCACCGAAACCCGCCACGACGAAGCCAGCGCGGCCACCAGGCTGGCCCGGCTCGACGCCGAAGGCGCCGCCATCCACACCCACCACCGCGAGATGCAGATCGTCGAGAACCTCATCCGGTGCGGCATCACGCCCGAGGAGATCGAGTCCGCCAAACGCGCCGACCAGTGGCGACCACTCCTCGCGCGCATCCACCACGCCGAGCGGCTCGGCATCGACATCGGCAGCGTGGTCGGGTCGCTTGCATACTCCGCCGAGACGCCGCTGACGCACACGCGGCTGCTCGCGCTGGAGTCGCAACTGGCTCTTCGCATGACCGTAGACCTCGAGCCCGGTGTTGAGGTCGCTCGATCGAAGACGGTCAGCGGCGCTTACCTTCAGGCTTGAAGCCGATACTCCAACCAGTTCCCGGGCCAGACTGCGAACTGGGGGCCACCCGTGTGGCGTTGCGCCGCGGTATGGCGGGATCCAATCTCGTTCGCGGACAAGATCCCGCCGCGCCGCGGACAGCCAGACGCCGTGCGGCTAGCAGAAATCGAAACGTCCGCAGATGACGCCTCTCGCTACGCGGCCCAGATCGTGCCTTCCTTGTTCTTTGCGATGTCGAGCCACCCTCACGTCCTAGCACCGGTAAACCACCCACCGCGAGCGAGGAGCGCCTGGTCCTCGGGGAGCACGACCTGGTCCTCGGACCGGTGAGGCAGCCCAGTTCGACACCCGGGTGCCGCACTGGTTTGGCAGCACGGGCGGGCGGGCGGCGGAGTACCTCGACTGGTTAACCACCGACGCTCCACGGCGAGATCGGGCTGACTCCCTACAGAAGAAGTCCGACAGCCGACGACGATCAGCCAAAGGGTCCACGCGACATGGGTGATGGGGGTACGGACCCCCGCCAGGTTCCAGCCTTCCCGGCTCGAAGCCGCCGACGAATTCCAGCGAGCAGATCATCAAGAGGGTTCCGAAAACAATGCCGGCAACACCGGACCACGGTGTGTTCGCGGCCTGGATCAGCGCGCCCCCGGTCAGGACGCTCCAGGCGCCGGTGAGCAGGTAGCCGAGGTGCTCGCTCACGGCGACGCCGGGGTAGTCGTTGAAGGACGGGAACACCACGTCCATGGATTCGCGACGGGCTGGGCCGGCGTCTGGGTCAGCGTCGGCGCGCGCAAGGTAACCAGGAAGGGACACCGAACCGGTCCCAGGAACTGCACGACTGCTGCCATCACCCCAGTGGTTCCCGCCAGCGTGAGCAGGCCTGAGCCGGCACCGTCGAGAGAGCGGATGACAGCAGAAGGGCTGCGGGTGCCAGCAGGACACGGGTCAGTTCGAAGATCCACCAACCGTGCTCAACCGCACGCCCAAGAGGGTCTAGCAGCCACCAGGCTCTGGCGGTTCAGGCGGGATGTGGCTGTTGGGGCGGGCAACCGCAGCTTTCCCGGAGAAGCAGCTGGACGGGCAGCGTCTCAGACGCCGTGGAGGCATCGGGTTGGTCGATGCGGTCGATCAGGAGCCGCACCACCGTCGCGCCCATGGCCTCCATCGGCTGGCGGACGGTGGTGAGCTGCGGAGAGATCAGTCGCCCGGCAACGATCCCGTCAAAGCCCGTCACGACAACCTGCCCCGGGACGTCGATCTTGGCCTCCCTCAAGGTGTCCATGAGCTCCAGCGCAACCTCGTCGGTGACGCACACGAACGCGTCGGGGATTGCCTGTCGATGTGTGAGATCGGCGATTGCCTCTCGATAGTTGCCGGCCGCGGCCATGGGGTCTCGGGGCACGGGAAGTTTGGCGGCCCGAAGTGTCGCTCGGAACGCGTCGAAACGCTCCTTGCGGTCTGAGTCGAAGGTCGGGCCGACGAAGCGCAGGTCGCGCAGGCCATGCACTTGCACCAGGTGCTGGATCAGGGCGCGCATGCCTCCGACGTTGTCCACGCAGACCCGGCTCAGTGTGTCATCGCCGGGCTGAGACATGAGCACTACCGGCAGCCGCTCGGCGATGTGGCGAAGGTCCACGTCGTCCGCCATGCCCGAAAAGAAGAGGGCTAAACCGTCAACCCGGCCTGCGATGTCGGTGAGCACCGCCTCCGCGTTGGAGGGCTTGGCGCCGGCGATCATCACGGCATACCCGCGGCGCCAGCACTCCTGCTCGACCCCGCGCTGAACCTCGTCCACGAACAGCGGGAACAAGCGGAAGTCCGCGTTCGGATCCGTCGAGCCTGGGTCGTGGTTGCTTGCGAACTCGAGGGGAGGGACTGGCCGATAGTCCAGGGATATCAAGCCCAGGGCGCCGGTTCGACCGCCTGCCAGCCCGCGGGCGCTGCCGCTCGGTATGTAGCCGAGCTCTCGGGCGGCGGCGTGGACCAGCTCGCGTGTCGACTCCTTCACCTTGCTGGGTCGCCGGAACGTGAACGACACCGTGGCGATCGACACGCCAGCCCGCTCCGCGACGTCATACACCGTCGGACCCTTGGTCACCACAGCCACCTCCTGACCCGAACTATATGCGCTTAGACAGGGCGCGGCACGCTCGTCCCTGAGGGCGGCGGGGTGCTCGAATCCGGCAGGTCGGAGCTCTTGTCAGCCGCGTGATCAATGCGCTTAAATAGCGCTTGCCGCCAGGATCTAAGCGCATTGACGCACACGGCTCATCGGAAGGAGCGAGCAATGGCTTCCATGCCCAAAGAGCCCACAGACGGCAGGTCGGGGTCAGGTCCGGCTCGCCCCTGCAGCGGCGCACGGCGCACCCGACGACCCGGATCTGGGGTGAGACCGACAGCTGAAGGCGATCGTCCGCCCTGACCAGCGGGCGCAGCGCCAGCCGGTCACGGCCCACGACGCCCTGACCACGCAGGATCACGGTCGATGGACCGTCGCCTCTGCAGAAGCCCCCAAAGGTGCACATCGTCACGGCACGCCCGCGACGGCATACAACATCACCGACGATGGATGGAGAAACATCGATGTTTCAGATGAAGGCAAAGGGCGCGGTCGTCATTCTCGTGTCCGCCGCAGTACTGCTCACGGCATGCGGCAGAAACAGCGAGGCGTCGCAGACGCCGGCACCGGCCGGGACGGTCGCCGCTGGTCCAGCAACGGGAACGCTCAACGTCTGGGCCCAGGCGGAGGAGGCTGCCGCGCTGCCGGCCTTCGCCGAGGAGTTCGAGAAGCTCAATCCGGACGTGAAGATCAAGGTCACGGCGATCCCGTGGGACGCGGCGCACAACAAGTACCAGACCGCGATCGCCGGTGGTTCGACTCCGGACATCGCCCACATGGGCACCACGTGGATGAGCGACTTCACCGATGCCTTCGCGCCGACACCGAAGTCCATCGACACCAGCGACCACTTCTCGTCGGCGGTGAAGTCCACCCAGATCGACGGCACCACCTACGGCGTCCCGTGGTACGTCGACACGCGGGTGGTCTACTACCGCACGGACCTCGCCGCGAAGGCCGGCTACACCACATTCCCCTCCAACTGGGACGACTTCAAGGCCATGGCCAAGGCGATGCAGACCAAGGCCGGAGCCAAGTGGGGGATCAACCTGCCGGCAGGCGGCCCCAGCGCCTTCGGGTCGGTCCTTCCCTTCATGTGGTCGGCCGGCGCCGACCTGATGAACTCAGACCAGACGAAGTGGACGCTGGACACCCCTGCGTGGGTCGACGCGATGAGGCGCTACCAGAGCTTCTTCACCGAGAAGATCGCCACAACCGCTCCCGACACCGGCGCAGGTGCCCCCGACGCCGCATTCGTGAACGGCTCGATCCCGATGATTCTCGGCGGTCCGAGCTACCTCGGCACACTGATCACGGCTGGCGGACCGGCAATCAAGGACAAGATCGGCGTGGCGAGAATCCCCACGGACAAGTCGTCAACCTCGTTCGTCGGCGGAGGCGACCTGGTGGTGTTCAAAAAGAGCCAAAACCAGGACGCGGCGTGGAAGTTCATCCAGTGGCTGATGAAGCCGGAGGTCCAGGTCAAGTGGCAGCAGACGCTCGGCGACCTGCCCGCCTCGCAGACCGCCTGGAAGGACCCGGCGCTTGCAGAGGACACGGTGCTCTCGGTCTTCGGTGAACAGCTCACCGACACCAAGGCGCCGCCGGCGATCCCAGCCTGGAGCCAGGTCAGCGACGCCGGCGACGCCGCTCTCGAGCAGATCGTGAAAACTGGAGCGGACCCGGCCAAGACGATGCAGAGCCTGCAGGCCACCGCCGACTCCATCGGCACCCGAGGCTGATCATGCCACGCACTCTGATCCCGGCCGGCACCGTCACCGGTGCCGGCCGGGCGGACCCAACGGATCAGACGAAGGTGTCCCAGGCGAGGCGCCGCAAGCAGGCGCTGGTGGGCTGGTTGTTCGCGTTGCCCTACGTGCTCACGTTCGCGATCTTCATGCTGATCCCACTGCTGTCCTCGTTCCTGATGTCCTTCACCGACTTCACCAGCCGCGACGTACAGGACCCGCTGGGGGTCGACTTCGTCGGCCTCCAGCAGTACACCGACCTCTTCGGCAATCCGCAGTTCCGCAAGTCGATGGTCGTCACGGCCTACTTCGTGGTCGTCGGCATTCCGCTCACCATGATCGTGGCCCTGGCCCTCGCGTTGGCGTTGAACAGCGGGATCAACCGGTTCCGCACCGCGTTCCGGGTGGGGTTCTACACACCGGTCGTGACCAGCATCGTCGCTGTGGCCGTGGTGTGGCGGTTCATCCTGCAGGACGACGGGCTGATCAACGCCATGCTGGGCTGGACCGGCATCCACGGACCGGACTGGCTCAACAGCACCACCTGGGCGATGCCGGCCATGATCCTGATGGCGGTGTGGCGCAACATGGGCACGTTGATGATCATCTTCCTCGCCGGCCTGCAGACCATCCCGGAGTCGGTGAAGGAGGCCGCCGCGATCGACGGCGCCGGCCGCTGGTCGATCTTCCGCCTGATCACGCTGCCGCTGTTGCGACCAACCCTCCTTCTGGGGGCGGTTCTGCTGTCCGTGGGCTATCTGCAGTTCTTCGAGGAGCCGTACGTGATGACGAAGGGCGGTCCCCTGGACTCCACGCTCTCGGTCACCTACTTCACCTTCAACCAGTTCGGGTTCGGCAAGTACGGCACGGCCTCCGCGGCGAGCTATGTGCTGTTCGTCGCCATCGCGCTGCTGAGCCTGGTCCAGTTCCGCGCATTGCGATCAAAGGACTAAGGGTCACCATGAAGATCTCCGAGACCGCACCGGTCGCAGCCAAGCCCGTAGGCCGCGTGTCTACGTCGCCGCCGCCACGTCGCGGCGCTCCCCACGAGCGCGGCTCGACTGCGCGGCAGCTGTTGGTCTATGCGGTGCTGTTCGTTGCCGTGGCCGCGACGATGCTGCCGTTCGTCTGGATGGTGCTGAGCTCGTTCAAGACCCAGGGCGAGATCCTCCGCAACCCAACCGGCTTCTTGCCCGCCGACCCCGGGTGGGGCAACTACGCCCGGTGGTTCAGCGACTTCCACATCCAGAGGTTCTTCCTCAACAGCCTCATCGTCGCGGTGGCGACCGTGCTCGGGAACCTGCTGTTCTGTTCCATGGTCGCCTACGCGCTGGCCAAGCTGGAGTTCCCCGGCAAGCGGCTGCTCTTCGCTCTGGTCATGGTCACCCTGATGGTTCCGGGGGTGGTCACGTTCGTGCCCCTGTTCGTGACGATCAGCAAACTCGGGATGGTCGACACCTACCCGGCGCTGTTCCTGCCGTTCCTGACCTCGCCGATGGGCGTGTTCTTGATGCGCCAGTTCATACTCGGCATCCCGGACGAGCTGATCGAGGCGGCCAAGCTCGACGGAGCCAACGACTTCAGGATCTTCGCGAGGATCGTGATGCCGTTGTGCGGCGCGCCGCTGGCGACGTTGGGGATCTTGACCTTCCTGTCGTCCTGGAACGGATTCCTGTGGCCCTTGGTGGCTGCCCAGAGTGACGACAAGTACACGCTGCCGGTCGCGCTGGCGCTGTTCTCGACCGGGCAGAACGCCACCGACTACGCCCTGCTGCTCGCCGGCTCCGTCCTGGTGGTCGGCCCCATCGTGCTGGTGTTCATCTGTCTGCAGCGGTTCTTCACACAGACCGTCGCGATGACCGGCATCAAATAGCTCGTCACCGCAGATCGACCGGCACCAACCACGTCCAGACCCGCACCGACACAAAGGAGAACACATGCAGCCGGCTCCGCCCACTACACGCGACTCGCGGCGCTATCTCGACCCGGCCGCAGCGGTGGAGGCGCGTGTCGAGGACCTGCTGGCGCGGATGACGCTGCCGGAGAAGGTCGGTCAGATGCTCCAGCTCGACGGTCGCCAGGACCTGGTCGAAGTGGTAGACACCCGGTTGGCCGGATCGATCCTGCACCCGCCGCCGTCGCGGACGCACGAGGCGATCGAGCTCGCCCGGCGTACACGGCTGGGCATCCCGTTGCTGATCGCCGACGACGGCATCCACGGTCACTCGTTCTGGCCCGGGGCAACGATCTTCCCCACCCAGTTGTCGATGGCCTGCACCTGGGCCCCGGACCTGGTACACCGTGCGGCCCGGGCTGCGGCCACCGAGATCGCGGCCACCGGTATCCACTGGACGTTCTCGCCGGTGCTGTGCATCACGCGGGATCTACGCTGGGGCCGGGTGAACGAGACGTTCGGGGAGGACCCGTTCCTCATCGGCGAGCTCGGCGCCGCGATGGTTCGCGGCTACCAGGGCGAGGGGCTCGACGACCCGACCGCCGTGCTCGCCTGCGCGAAGCACTTCGCCGGCTATTCCGAGACCCAAGGCGGGCGCGACGCCAGTGAGGCCGACCTCACTCCCCGCAAGCTGCGGTCGTGGTTCCTGCCGCCGTTCCAGCGGGCGGTGGAGGCGGGCGTCCGGACGTTCATGCTCGGCTACCAGTCGATGGATGGCGTCCCGATCACGGCGAACCGTTGGCTGCTCAACGACGTGCTCAAGAACGAGTGGGGCTTCACCGGGACGCTCGTGACGGACTGGGACAACGTCGGCCGCATGGTGTGGGAGCAACGGGTCTGCGCGGACCAGGTCGAGGCGGCCGCGGTCGCCATCCGGGCCGGCAACGATCTGGTCATGAGCACCCCGAGCTTCTTCGAGGGCGCCCAGGAGGCGGTGAGCCGCGGCCTGGTCGAGGAACAGGAGCTCGACGACGCCGTCCGCCGAATCCTGCGGATCAAGTTCGAGCTGGGACTGTTCGAGGACCCGCGCGCTCCCGACCCTGTCCGGCAGGCGGTGGTGATCGGCCGCCGTGAGCATGCCGAGCTCAACCTCGAGGTGGCCCGGCGGTCACTGGTGCTGCTGCGCAATGACGGCGTGCTGCCGCTGCCAAGCGAAGGCACGCCACGAACTATCGCGGTGATCGGACCGAACGCCGATGACCCGCAGGCGATGCTGGGCGACTGGGCGGGTGCGACGGGTCAGGTCGACTGGATGCCGCAAGGGCATCCGCGCGAGTCCGTGGAGACCGTGCTCGACGGGTTCCGCGTCGTCGCCCCCGAGCACTGGTCGGTCACGCACGCGCGCGGGGCCGACATCGGGGTCCTGATGCCTGACCCAGCGGGGGCACTGCTACCCGATGGGCAACCGCGGCCGCCGATCTTCAGCCAGGCACCAGTCGACCCACCCGTGCTGGAGGAGGCCGTCGCCACGGCCGCGGCGGCCGACTACGCGGTGGTGGTGGTCGGCGACACCATCGCGCTCACCGGCGAGCTCTGCTCAACCGCCACACTCGACCTGCAGGGCGGGCAGATCGCGCTGCTGGACGCGGTCGCCGGCACCGGCACACCGATGATCGTCGTGCTGGTGCAGTCCAAGCCCAGCACGCTGCCGCAGTCGGCGCTCGACGCCGCCGCGATCATCGAGGCATTCAACCCGGGCATGCGCGGCGGGTCCGCAATCGCCGAGCTGGTCTTCGGGCTGTTCGAACCCAGTGGCCGGCTCCCGATCTCCTTCGCCCGCCACGTCGGCCAGCAGCCGGTCTACTACAACCAGGTCCGCGGCCAACACGGCCACCGGTATGCCGACCTCACCCAGGACCCGTTGTTCGCGTTCGGCGAGGGTCTGAGCTACACCACGGTGACCTACGACGAACTGCGCCTCCGCGAAAACCTCGTGGAGGTGGCCGAGACGGTCACAGCAGCAGTGCGGTTGACAAACACCGGATCTCGTCCCGCTCTGGAGACGGTGCAGGCCTACGTCAGTGACCTGACCACGAGCGTCACCTGGGCAGACCAGGAACTGAAGGCGTTCACCCAGGTGCAGCTCGCTCCTGGCGAGTCGCAGGAGGTGCGCATCGACATACCGGCCTCACGATGCACAGTGGTCACCGCCGACGGCCGCCGCGTGGTCGAACCCGGCGCGTTCCAGCTCCGCGTCGGACCCAGCTCGCGACAAGCAACCCACCTCGTCGCCAACTTCGAGATCCTCGAGAATGAACGGAGAAAGACACCGTGACACCCCGGCCCCGGCTGGTCGCCGACCTCGGCGTTGCCGGCGAGCTCGTGCGACGAGACTCGATCACCAAGCCTCGCGGCGTCGTCGCGTGGGGTCCGATGCTTGCCTATGCGACCCTGATCACGATTCCCGTCCCCGCCCTGTTCCTGCCCTTCCAGCGCGCGTTCATCGGGAGCATCGCGTCCAGCGGGGTGAAGGGATGAGCGCCCCAGACGAAATCGGCAGCCCACTCAGGCCCGCCCTCCACTTCACGGCACCGGACGGATGGCTCAACGACCCGCTCGGGCTCACCTGGCGCGACGGCAGGTACGAACTCTTCTACCAGGCGCTTCCCGGTGCCGACGCCTGGAACCCGCGCTGCCGCTGGGGCCACGCGACGAGCACAGACCTGCTCACCTGGACCCACCACCCGATCGCCCTAGAACCGGGCGAGGACGAACTCGGCTGCTGGTCCGGGGGGCTCGTCGTCCCCGACCCGGCATCGGCCCTGTCGGCCACGATCTACTACACGTCGGTCAATGAGCCGAACATGGATCTCGGCGCCGTCCGCGTCGCCCGTCCCGCGGACGAGGCCTGGCAGCAATGGGACAAGGGCAACGTCGTCGTCACACCCCCGCCGGGCGTGGACCTGCGCGTGTTCCGTGACCCAGTAGTGCTCCGCGACGGCGATCGATGGCGCATGCTCGTGGGTGCCGGCTATCGGGACGGAACCCCTGCCGTCCTGACCTTCGTGTCCAACGACCTGGAGGACTGGACCTACGACGGCGTGCTGGCGAGCACCTGGACGTCCCCCACCGGTCAACTGCCATCCGGCGAGGCATGGGAATGCCCGCAGCTCCTGCAAGTGGGCGACCGACACGTCCTTGTTGTCTCAACATGCCGAGACGGCTCGACCCAAGACGTCCTCGCCGGGGTCGGCACCTTCGCCGACGGGCGCATGCGCGTGGACCGATGGCAGCGGCTGACACACGGGACGGGCCACTATGCAGCGATGCAGTTCGTCGATGACGACGGCCAACCCTGCCTGCTCTTCTGGATCCGCGAGATCGCAGACCCCGACGGCGCCTGGACCGGCGCGCTCAGCGTTCCCTACCGGCTGAGCCTCGACAGTGCAGCCGCCGACCCAGTCCGGCTCACGCCGCACCCGACCGTTCCGCCGCCCGGCGCAGACGATCCGAGGGCCGGTGTGCGGCACATTGCTCTCGCCGACGGGGACGCCGTCCACCTCACACCAACCGGCCCCCCTCACTTGGCCGTCGACGTCCGGTACGAGCGGGGAACGGTGATCGTCACATCGAATGGAACTCAGACGATGGTCCCCGAAGTTCCCGGGCCAGTACACGTACTCGTTGACGGTCCCGTCATCGAGGTCTGCACCGGGACCGCACTCGTCGGTCTGACAACCAACGGCTGACGACGCTCGACGATCCGCGCAGCGACTCCACAGCAGGTAGACAGAGGCGGCAACAGCATGCGGCCGTGAGTGGTCCGGTGACCAACAGCCTTGAGCGTCTCGCATGGAGCGCGGCATGCCACGGTCCGATCTGACATGCCGCGGACTTGCTTCGTCGGGACAGTGTCGGATCAGCGCGCCGTCTGGCCTCAGGCCGACTGAAGGTCAGTCTTCGGCGCGGGGAACTCGCTTGACTGGCAATGGAAGTGGCCCTTCCTCGCCCGAGCCAGTCCGAGCCGACCAGGCACTTGAGCGCGACCATTGAGGAGACGTCTGGGCCGGCGGCGGCTGGGGCTTCACGACCGGGACCGGATCGCCTATCAGCCCACGCACCGACTGGGGCCATTGGAAGCCGCTTCTAAACCAGGACCCACCGACGGGCGCCCTCGCTCGCGGGTTGCGTGTCCCGGATGACCTGTCCATCTTCGCCATCGACATGTCAGAGCGGGCAGCACTGATGTCGGCGCCAGCGATGACGACGGTCAGCCCGGACGAACGGGAGATGGGTCGCATTGGCGTCGAACTGCTGATCAGCCGCCTTGAAGGTGGGTCCGGTCCTCACGCGCAGAAGCTCTTCGAGGGAGCGCTGCACGCCAGGGGGACAAGCGGTCCCGCTCCTTCTCGGTTCCGGGGTCAGTAGCCCTAGTCTCATTCTGAGTCTCATTCAGGCGTCATCGCCCACGTTCGGCAGCGTCCGCTTCCGATTAATCCAAGCGTGGACGTTGCTCGGAGGACCGCCGCGAACGCGCAGGTGCAGACCTCGAAAGCGTGTGTGTCGCAGGCGGCGTTACGGGCTCAGTTGTGAGGCAGCTTCTTCAACGGCGCATGACTGAGTTGGTGGTCGCGCCCAGGGCACGCCGGTCCGGTCGCAGACGGATGACGTCGGGTGTCAGAGCCCGGAGCCGAGCCGATGCGGGGAACAGACTATTGACGGCAGCATCAAGACGTCCTCAACGTCAGTTGGATTGGACCCACGTCCTCGAGCTTCCGCTCGGCGTTCTCCGCCTATTCATGTAAACCTGCTGGCAAGGCGCGGCAGACAACCTGGCTCGTCAGAGCGAGGGTATGAGGAAGACGAGAACGGCGTTGACGACCGTCACGGCACAGGCGCACATGACCGTCACCACCAGGAGGCACGCGCCGGGTCCACGAGCCAGTCCGTTCTCCCGGCGTAGGTTTCCGGCTATCGCCCCTGAACGCCGCTGCGCCCCCCACCAGACGAGCCCGGTGCCTACGCCGATGAGGACCACGACCACCCAGGCCGCCGCCCAGGACTGGGTCACCAGAAAGACGCGCGTGGTGAGAAGCGCGCCGCCGGCGAGGCCTAGGCACGTGCGCAGCCACGCCAGCGACGTCCGCTCGGGCTGGAGTCCGACATCCCAGAGGCCATGGTGGTCGCCGTGGCTCATCGGAAGACCGCGCCGATAAGGACGAGCAAGGCCGTCATTCCTCCGACGATCGTTAACGGCAGCCCCATCAGCGGTGAAGGAAGCGGTTGCCCGAGACGAAGCGCTCGCTCCGTCCTTCGCCACATCAACCATGCCAGTACTGGGGCCGCGGCTCCCGCGACGAGCAGCAGCATGGACGCGGCAAGGCGCCAGCCGGGATGGATGTTGAGCGAGAACGCTTCGAGGGCAACGCCGCCGGCGGTCAGGGCCAGACCCGTGCGGATCCAGGCGAGGAAGGTCCGCTCGTTGGCGAGGGTGAACCGTGGGTCGGGCTCATCGCCGACCCCGAATACCGACGCAGGGAATCTGCCCGTTGGCGGTGGGCCGTCGTCCACGGTCATCGCTCCTCCATATCACGGTCTTGACACGCCAGATCAACCGCTGCACGCTAGTAAGGAATAGACGTCTATACCTCAGGAGCCATCATGACACACTCCTCCACCGTCGTAGGAGCACAGCGGCGCTCGATGCGCCGGCTGGTCGCGGCCACGGTCATCGGCAACACGATCGAGTTCTATGACTTCTCGGTCTACGGCACGCTGACCGCGATCGTCTTCTCGAAGATCTTCTTCCCCCAGTCGGACCCCTCAGTCGCCACGATGCTAGTCCTGGGCACCTTCGCGGTCGGATTCCTGTCTCGGCCGCTCGGTGGGGTGATCCTCGGACACCTGGGTGACCGCGTCGGCCGCAAGCCGACCCTGATCCTCTCGCTGCTGCTGATGGGGGGCGCGACGGCACTCATGGGCCTGTTGCCCAGCTATGAGACCGCGGGGTTCGCCGCACCGATGATGCTGGTCGGCCTGCGCTTCCTGCAGGGCTTCGGCATCGGCGGTGAGTGGGGAGGCGCGGTGACCCTCATGATCGAAAGTGCGCCGATGCATCGTCGGGGCATCTACGGTGCCGCCGTGCAGACCGGCAGTGGGCTGGGCATCATTCTCTCGACGCTCACGGTCACCGTGTTGACGACCGTTCTGACTGCGGAACAGCTGCTGGCTTGGGGCTGGCGGATCCCGCTCCTGCTCAGCGTGGTCCTCATCGTCGTCGGTCTCGTGATCCGTTCGCGCATCGAGGAGTCACCCGAGTTCGAGCAGGTACTGGCCGGGAAGAAGGTCGTGCGGGTCCCGGTGGTGGAGACCCTGCGCCGGCACTGGCGCACGGTGCTGATCGCAATCGGCATGTACATCGCGGTCGCGGCCTTCGGCTTCACCCAGGGCGTGTTCTTCATCGGGCACTTGGTCAACGAGATCGGCCTACCGCGACCGACCGCCACGGAAGCCAACCTGATCGCGGCTGTCTTTTATCTGCTCTTCACGCTGGTCGGCGGGCTCCTATCCGACCGGTTGGGCCGGATCCAGGCCTACGTCCTGGGTGGACTCGTCCTCATCCCGGCCCCATTCATCATGTTCGCGGCGGGGGATACCGGCTCCGTGCCGGTCATCTTCGCGGCGATGGCAGTCGTGGGCGTACTGTCCGGGCTCGCCTACGGCGCCCAGGCAGCGCTGTTCTTCGAGCTGTTCCCGGCCAAGTTGCGTTACACGGGGATCTCGCTGGGCTTCCAGACCGCCGCCGTCCTGGGCGGTGGCCTCACGCCGATCTTCGCCGCCCTGCTGTACCAGTCCAGCGGATCAACGGTGCCTGTCTCCCTCTACATCACCGCACTGGCAATCCTCATGATCGGCTCCTCCCTCTTGGCGCGGCCCGTGCTCCGCGAGGAAGCACGGCGCGCCGAGGACGTCAGCGACCTTCCACCAGTGGCCGCTTGACCACCGGCGCACCAGCCGAGGTGAGGTGGGCCGGGTCACGCTGAGCCGGCCCACCTCACCTGGACACCGATCGCCCAACAGAGAGCAGGATCCCTTGCCCACCTCCCCGCGGTCCCGCCGCACCATCGTTCTTGTCATGGTCGACCAGCTCGCCGCCAAGTGGCTGGAGGTGGCGCGCGACCACAACGTGGTCGACCTCCCAAACTTCGATGCGATGCAGGCCGAAGGTGTGACGTTCACCAGGGCCTTCACCCCCAACCCCGTGTGCAGCCCGGCACGGGCAAGCCTGGCCACGGGGATGCCGACCCCCAGCCACGGGCTCACCGAGTGC
The DNA here is from genome assembly GCF_042666095.1 of Terrabacter sp. GCM10028922. Classification (NCBI taxonomy): domain Bacteria; kingdom Bacillati; phylum Actinomycetota; class Actinomycetes; order Micrococcales; family Intrasporangiaceae; genus Terrabacter; species Terrabacter sp. GCM10028922. Next base: position 93,027 of record NZ_JBHTFG010000030.1, read on the forward strand.
GGCTACCGCCTCGACCCGTCGGTGCCCACGTTCATGCAATCTCTGCAGTCGCAGGGCTGGCGCACCGGTGCCTTCGGCAAGCTGCACCTCATCCCGCAGCTCGAGGCGCTGCGGCCCGACTACCGGCCCTATGGCTTCGACGTCACGCACATCACGGAGGACTCCCGTGTCGGTGAGTGGACCGACTGGGTGGCCGACACCCACCCCGAGCACTACGACGCCGCGCTGGCGACGGTGTGGATGACGATGATTCGGGAGCTGAAGGAGTACGGCCCGACGAAGGAGGACCTTCGGGCGCGAGTCCTGGCGGCGCGAGAGCGCTACCCAGAGTGCACCCAGGAGGCCTACGTCCTGCCCTACCCGGGCGAGGTGTCACAGACGGCATGGATCACCGACCGTGCGCTCGACTTCCTTGACTCGGCCGACGATCGGGACGTCTTCGCTCAGGTGAGCTACGTCCAGCCGCACAACCCGTTCACCCCGCCGCCGGAGTACGTGGACCGGGTTCGAACGGACAACATCCCGGAGCCTGTCGAGGCGGAGTGGGTCGATGCGCCCATCCCGTACTACCGGCAGGAGCGATACGCCCGCCCGAGCTACGAGGAACGAGACTGGCGCCGTGACCGCCAGCTGTACTTCGCCGACCTGGCTCACCTCGACCACGAGCTCGGCCGAATCCGCGAGGCCCTGGTGCGCACCGGCCGGGTTGACGGCGCCCTGGTCATGTTCACCTCTGATCACGGGGAGCTGCTCCACGATCACGGTCTGCTCGGCAAGTGGGAACGGCACTACGACGCCTGCATCCGTGTGCCACTGATCGTGACCGCGCCGGGCACGCACGCTGCCCGCGACTGCGACGCCTTCGTCGACCTCACCGACATTGCCGCGACGGTCTACGACTGGGCTGGGCTGCCGCATCCCAGTGTGCCGTTGAGGGACAACGGGACTCCCACGATGGGGCGAGCCGACCTGCTCACCGGCAGGTCCCTGTGGCCCCACATCGTCGGCGTTGGCCAAGGACAGCAGCGCGACCATGTGCTGGTGCAGTCCAACAACTCCCACCTCGAGGTCGGCCCGCGGAGTTGGGCCCGCACCCTGCGCACCGACCGATACCGCTACTCCCGCCACCTGTCCGGCGGGGGCGAGCAGCTGTTCGACCTACGGGCGGATCCCGACGAGCAGCGCAACCTCGCCTACGACAAGGCGCACGAGAGTGTGCGAACCGGGCTGCTCGAACTGCTCGCCGAAGCCTCGGTCACCGACGCCTTCCCGAGCTCGCCGCGTGAGCTGTACCAGCTCGGCTCGTGGTGATCCAAAAGAGGAGCCGCGCAGTGACCACAATGATCCCCATGCCCGCAACCAAGCGTGTCCAGCAAGTCGAGGCGGCCTGCCGCGAACTCATTCTCGCCGGCCGGCCCGGCGACCGCCTCCCCGGCGAAACGGAGCTCGCCGCACAACTTTCGACCAGTCGCGTCACCGTCCGCGAGGCCCTGTCCCGGCTCTGGCACGCCGGACTGGTGGTGCGCCGCTGGGGCGTGGGGACGTTCATCGCTGACGCGAGCCGGTTGCCGTCCGCCGGCAGCATCTACCTCGGCATGGAACACGTCGGCTCGCTCCCACAGCGACTGGCTGACGCCGGGCACGAGGTGGGCCTAAGCCACTTCGCCGTCTCCCGCAGTCAATGGCCCGACTGGGCCGGCCTTGCGGACGCCTACGAATCCCCGTGGCGGATCGAGAGGTGCATGACGATCGACGGCACGCCGGCGATTCTGCTCCATGACTACCTGCCCACCGAGGTCCGCGGAAGCGAAGTTCCCGAGCCTCACCGGCTGGCAGACATCCGCAACGACCTCCCCGGCATGCTGCGCTCGGCAGGCATACGCATCGTCAAGGACGAGGCGACGCTGCACGGCGTCTCCCTGAGCAGCGAACAGGCGCACCACCTACGGCTGCCCGCCGGCACGGCTACCTTGCACGCGCGCCAGCGCAGTCTCTCAGAGCACGGCGACGTCGTCGCCTGCGCCGAGGCCTATTACCGAACCGACACGTTCACGACCACCCTCGTCCGCACAGTCTCCGACTGAAAGCCACACACCCGTCGGCGCACCCCCGGGGGCGCCGCGACGAAACGACGAACAGGAGCCCCACCATAGTGACTGGCAGCATGCCGACCGAGCTCATCCTCGACTGCGACACCGGTGTCGATGACGCCCTCGCCATCCTCTATGCCGCCGGCCAAGGGGCCCGGGTGCACGCCTGTACCGTCACCCACGGCAACGTTCCGGTCGAGGTCGGCACGCGGAACACTCTCACCGTCCTCGACCTCGCCGGCCTCAGCACCGTGCCGGTGCACGCCGGCGCGAGCCGGCCGATGGCGCAGCCGCTGCAGACCTCTGAACACGTCCACGGTCGCGACGGGCTCGGTGACGCAGGCGTCAGTACGTCCAGCCGCCAGCCCGCCGGTGACCTCGCGGCAGTAGAGATCGTGCGGCTTGCCCGCGAGCGGCCGGGCAAGCTGACCCTGGTGGCTGTCGGGCCCCTCACCAACATCGGCCTAGCTCTGCTGCTCGAGCCCGACTTGCCCGCACTGGTGCGGGGCGTCGTCATCATGGGTGGCGCTGTCGGAGTTCCCGGCAACGCCAGCCAGCTCGGCGAGGCCAACGTCTGGCACGACCCGGAGGCGGCTCAGCTGGTCGTGGACTCGCGGTGGGATGTGCTGTTCGTCGGCCTGGAGACCACGATGCAGGCCCCGATCCCACCAGAGGCACTGCGACGGATCGAGGCGAGCACGGACCCGCGCGCCCGGTTCACCTGGGCCATCATGCAGCACTACATGGACCTCTACGAACCGACCCTCGGGCTTCGGTCGTGCATCCCCCATGATGCGCTTGCGGTCGCCCTGGCACTCGACCCGGACCTGGCGACCTACCGGTGCATCGAGGCGTACGTCGAGACAGGACCGGGCCGGACACGCGGCACCCTGGTCGGCGACCTGCGGCCCTTCGCCCCGCCCCCCGCCGAACCGTCAACCCGCGGAGTCATCCGCATCGTCGACCGCATGGACTTCAACACCTTCTTCGCCCGACTGCTTGAGAGCCTGGGCGCGTGAGCTCCCCCATGGCGAAGGACCGGCTCGTCAGCCACCAGGGGAGGGTTACGGTACTCGGCAGCGCGAACCTCGATCTCATCGTGCGGACCGCGCGGATTCCCCGCCCCGGTGAGACTCTCACGTCACATGCGATCCGACATGCCCCCGGAGGCAAGGGTCTCAACCAGGCGGTCGCCGCTTCACGCGCGGGCGCATCCGTCCGCTTCGTCGGCGCCGTCGGAAACAACGCCACCGGCGCCCAGCTCGCAAAGTACTTGCAGACCAACCAGATTGACACCACCGACCTCGCCACCGTGACAGCAGACTCCGGCACCGCGATCGTGATGGTCGACGACAACGGGGAGAATGCCATCCTCGTCACACCCGGGGCCAACGGGGCGGTCACACCCTTGCCTTCGCACCCGGGGCGCTGGCTCGACACCGACGTTCTCCTCATGCAGCTCGAACTACCCCTGTCCACCATCGAGATGGCGACGGCGGAAGCCGCACGGTCAGCACCGACCACCCGGGTCGTGCTCAACGCAGCGCCCGCGCGCCGTCTGCCCCGGGACCTGCTCGGGAACATCGACGTACTCATCGTCAACGAACATGAATGCCGGGAACTCACATCCAACCCCGAGCTGCCGGAGGCGGCCCGTGAGCTCGCGCAGAACGTCGCCGGCCTCGTCGTGACTTTGGGCGCCAGGGGTGCCACCTGGTTCGAGCGCGGTCACCAAGGCGGGAGCATCACACCTCCCAAGGTCACCCCTGTCGACACCACCGGTGCGGGCGACACCTTCTGCGGCGCCCTTGCCGCCGAGCTCGCGGCGGGCGCCTCGCTCGAGACGGCGATCGCTTTCGGCGTCGCTGCCAGCGCCCTGAGCACCCAGCAACACGGAGCGTCAGACTCTGCCCCGCACCGCCAGGAAGTGCTCGGCACGATGGAGGCGGGCCGCCATGTGCAACGCGCGCCCTAGCATCGAGATCGTTCGGGTGAACGGCATATGCAGGGTCGGCGACACGCCGCGCACCCAGACAGGAACCTGACGTGACCTCACACGCTCCGCACCCCGGGCAACCGCGAAAAGGCGGGACGCCGAACAGCCAGGCGGGCCGCCCCTGCTGCGTGCCCGCGTCCACCGACAAGCACGCGGACAACCTGCCAGTCCCGCGCACGCCCACTGGAGCACCGCACCGCCGGAGCGCCTTCATCCGCCTTCCAGGAGGCCGCTTCCTCATGGGAACCGATGACGCCGACGCCAATGCCGGCGACGGTGAAGGGCCGGTCCGAGAAGTCACTCTCGGGCCGTTCTGGATCGGCGCCACGACCGTCACCAACGCCGACTTCGCAAGCTTCGTGGACGCCACTGGTTACCGCACTGGTGCAGAACGATTCGGCTGGTCGTTCGTGTTCGCGGCCTTCCTACCCTCGAGCCTGCGCCGCGGCGCCGCACGGCCACCACTGGCTCCGTGGTGGTGCCGGGTCGAGGGGGCCACCTGGCGCACCCCCGAAGGCCCAGGGAGCAGCACCGAGACTCGCCTGGACCATCCGGTAGTCCACGTCGACCACGAGGACGCACTCGCCTACTGCGGGTGGGTGGGAGCCCGGCTTCCGACAGAGGCCGAGTGGGAGTACGCCGCCCGTGGCGGTCTCACCCAGGCCAGGTTCCCCTGGGGCGAGGACCTCACCCCGAGAGCCGAGCACTACTGCAACATCTGGCAGGGCACCTTCCCCACCAAGAACACCGCCGAAGACGGCTTCGCCGGCACCGCGCCAGCAGAGTCCTTCCAGCCCAACGGCTACGGTCTGTTCAACACCGCAGGCAACGTCTGGGAATGGTGCGCCGACTGGTGGGGCACCACCCACGACCCAAGGCCACAACACAACCCGACCGGGCCGAGCACCGGAACCTCCCGAGTCATGCGTGGCGGGTCGTACCTCTGCCATGACTCCTACTGCAACCGATACAGGGTCGCCGCCCGCACCTCAAACGACCCACACTCATGCAGCGGCAACCTCGGCTTCCGGTGCGCCATGGACGACTGAACCACCCCCAGGGCGGGGTCGAACCGGCGACCTTCCGATTTCAGCGGGTGGGATCGGCTCCGCAAATGCGGCCTCCTACCTCGCCCTTCAGAATGTCGGATGCGTGGGTGGTTCATGGCTCACGCCCCGCGACGCCCTCCTGGCAGGTGATTGGGGCCGCATCCAGACCATTGCGCTGCAGGCGTCCATGCTGCGGGTCGAGGCGTAAAACACCGGTCCGTCCGGCATCGCCGTCAAAGGCTCAAGGCGCGCAATCGCCATCTGGTCAGGTGTCGAGGGCACTCGAAAGCTGGACAGCTCCGGGCGGCCACCCTCGGACACCGTCCGGCCCTCGGTGAGCAGGGCCGGGATCCACTGGTCGCGCCTTGGACGTGGCTGGGCATCAGCGGCCGCGTCTTGCCTGAGCGGCGATGCGCAACAAAACAGAGGGCCCCATGAGGGACTGAGCGAGCGACATCTTCGCGGATGTGTCGGATGGCTCAAGGCCTCCATTCCTCGCGGTATTCGGGGTGGTTGGCGTATAGCTGCGCGAGGAGGCAGACGATGTGCTCGGCCTCGTCGAAGGCGGCCACCGCGCACATGTCGCCATCGTCGACCTCCTCGCTGGCCGCCCGCTCGAGGATCCGACGGTGCGCTGCCACAGTGGCGATCACGCGGTCTGCGTACGGCTCGCCTGCGTGCGCCTTGGCCGCCGACTCCTCCTCGTCGAGCCGGGCCGTCATGAACTCGATCAGGTCCATGAGGCCCATCATGACGCCAGGTCCCGGCTCTTTCGCGTGCGATGAGCTGCGAGGACGTGTGTCCGGTCGTCGTGGGCGTGGCCGTGCATCGAGTAACCGCGGCTGACGGTCATGCCGCGCGGGCCCATTGGTGGACCCGCCGTTCATTCCCGACGAGCTCGCTCGTGAAGTGGAGACCGGTGAGGCCGCCGTCGTCGCCGTGGCCGAACGCGCCAGCGGGTGTGCCGGGTGGTTCACCCACCATATGGAGCCGACGGAGTCGTAAGTCGCCTGCTCATCACCGCCGCCGGTAGCGCGGTCAGCGACGTGTGCGGCGGACGCCAGCACCGTCGCGTTCGGCTATCGCGTCGACCGGTCGGATCTCCCAGGAACTGGCGGCGGGGAGTTCCCACGCGTGTGCACCCAGGGTCGTGGTGAGACCGCGCGCCGAGGGCCGAGTGCGTAGACCATCGCAGATGGGTGGCGTGGCTGGGCATGTGCAGACTGCACATGCCGGCCCTAGAAATGGGCAGTCCGCCCATTGCAGGCCCGCGGCGACCACCCTACTTTGGCCGCACCCACATTCCCCAGGAAGGACATCAGTCATGGCTCACGCAGATGACTTTGCGCTCTCGCGAGTGGCGCCGCCGGCGCGACGGCATTGGTTCGGTATCGCAGTGCAGCGATTCGGCCAGGTAAGCGCCCTTTCACAGTTCCTGCTGGGCGCGACGCTCGGCTTCAGCATGACCTTCGGTAACGCGGTGCTCGCCTTCCTCTTCGGCTCGATCATCCTCGAGGTGATCATGTGCGTAGTCGGAATAGTCGGGCAGCGAGAAGGGCTGAACACCGCACTCCTCGCGCGGTGGACAGGGTTCGGAGAGATCGGTGCGTCCCTTGTCGGTCTCGCCATCGGGATCAGCCTCATCGGGTGGTTCGGCATCCAGTCCGCGATCTCTGCCGAGTCGCTCGACGCTCTTATGCCGGGCGCGCTTCCGGCGTGGGCCTGGTGCCTGATCTTCGGCCTCATCGTCACGGCGATCGTGGCGGTGGGCTTCGGCGGTATGCAATGGCTGGCCAACATCACCGTGCCCCTGTTCCTGGCCCTTGTCGGCTGGTCGATCATCTCCGAGCTGAGCCGCCACTCCATCGGCGACCTGCTCACGTCGCCTCCACCGGGTCCGGCGATCACGGTCGGTCAGGGGACGGCAATCGTCGCGGGCGGCCTCATCGTCGGCGCCATCATCACGGCGGACATGACGCGCTTCAACCGGTCGGCTTCGGACGTCGTCAAGCAGACCGTTGTGGGAGTCACCCTGGGGGAGTTCGTCATCGGCCTGGCAGGGGTGCTACTGGCCCACGCCGCGGGCACGGGCAACATCGTCGCGATCGTCACCTCGTCGGTCGGCCTCATCGGCCTGCTCATCGTCCTCACCGGCACCCTGAAGATCAACGACTGGAACCTCTACTCCTCCTCGCTCGGCCTCGTGAACTTTGTATCGACTGCCTTCCGGCGCGATCTGCACCGAGTGACCACGACAATCGTTCTCGGGGTTATCGGATCGGTCCTTGCGGCCGCCGGCATCCTCGGTCACTTCACGGACTTCCTGATCGTCCTTGGCGTCGCCTTCCCGCCGATCGCGGGCATCATGATCGCCGAGTACTTCATCGTCAAGCAGTGGCGTGCTGACCTCGACGAGACGCGGTCACTGGGCACCCTGCCCGCTACGGCGCCGCGACTCGTACCGGCCACACTCGTGGTCTGGGCGATCTCCGCTGCGGTCGGCTACTTCGCCACCTGGGGCATCCCAAGCATCACCTCGCTGCTGCTGTCGGTCGTGCTCTACGTCATCGCCGGCAAGCTCGGCCTCATCCGGGGTGTCGGGATCACGAACACGAGGACCGTCGAGGCGCTCCCCGAGTCGCAACCGGTGCACTGACACACCGCCCAAAGAACGCAAGGAGAAACATGCACATCGGAATCGACGTCGGCGGTACGAACACGGATGCCGTTCTCATGGAGGGCGCCCAGGTCCTCGCCGCAGTCAAGGAGTCGACGAGCGAGGACGTGACGAGTGGCATCGTCAGCGCCATTCAGCAGATCCGCGCACAGCACCACTTTGAGGGCACCACGATCCAAGCCGTCATGATCGGGACCACCCACTTCATCAACGGGCTCGTCGAGGCGCGGCGCCTTGCCCCGACAGCGGCCCTTCGCCTCGGCCTACCGGCAACCCGGGCCCTGCCTCCTTTCGTCGACTGGCCAGCCGGGCTACGCGCCGCCATCTCGGGTCGCGCCTATCTCGCGCATGGGGGTTACGAGTTCGATGGCCGTCCGATCTCTCCGATCGACCACGACGAGCTGAAGCGGCACGCCGCCGACATGGCGGCCCACGGCATCCGCTCCGTCGCGATCTCGTCCGTGTTCAGCCCCGTCAATCACGACCTCGAGGTCGAGGCGGCTGCTGTGGTCTGTGGCGAGCTGGGCCCGGATGTCGCCATCTCGCTGTCCCACGAGATCGGCCGCATCGGGTTGTTGGAACGGGAGAACGCGACGATCATCAACGCCGCCCTGAGGGAGATGGCGGTCTCGATCGTCGATGGCCTGACCGCCGCCGTCCGCGCTCACGGCATCGATGCCCCGATCTTCCTCAGCCAGAACGACGGCACCCTCATGGATGAGAACTTCGTCCGCCGCTACCCAGTGGCCACCTTCGCCTCGGGCCCGACGAACTCCATGCGCGGGGCCGCTGCCACGAGCGGGCTGGAGACCTGCGCCGTGGTCGACATCGGCGGAACTACCTCGGATGTCGGCCTGCTCGTCAATGGGTTCCCGCGTGAGACCACGACAGAGGTCAAGGTGGCGGGGGTCCGAACGAACTTCCGCATGCCCGACGTGCTCTCCATCGGCATTGGCGGCGGGAGCCACGTCGACTCAGGTACCGCGGAGGTCGGGCCACACTCTGTTGGCTACAAGCTGACCTCCGAGGCATTGGTGTTCGGCGGGTCCCAGGTGACGGCAACGGACCTCGCCGTGGCCGCCGGACGAGCCGACGTCGGTGACGCCTCACTGGTCGCCCACCTGGACCGCGATCTGGTCAACAGAGCACTCGACCGGGTCGCCAACCGCATCGCCGAAGCCGTCGATCGGATGCGCACGTCCGCCGAGCCCATTCCTGTCGTCGCCGTCGGTGGTGGCTCCATCCTCCTGCCTGACGAGATTCCCATCTTCGGAGCGGTGCACCGACCCGAGAACTACGCAGTGGCCAATGCCATCGGTGCCTCCATCGCACAGGTCGGAGGTGAGATCGACAAGGTCTTCGCTGTCGACCCAGGACGCCGCGATGCGATCCTCGACGAGGTCCGCCAGGAGGCGGTGGACAAGGCGATCGCTGCCGGGGCCAGCCCATCCACCGTGAAAATCGTCGACTTCGACCAGGTGCCGATCCCATACCTGCCCGGCAACGCGACCCGGATCAGGGCCAAAGCAGTCGGCGACCTCGACATGGGAGCGGCGTGACGATGGCCTGGACACTGGATGCGGACCAGATCCCGGACCTGGCCAGGGGCGCTGCGGTCCTCGGAACGGGCGGCGGGGGAGACCCTCACATCGGGGCCCTGCTTGCCACTCAGGCCCTCACCAAGCATGGAGCGGTCGAGGTTGTCAGCCTCGCTGAAGTGCCGGCGGACGCCTGTGTCGTCATGGTCGCGATGATGGGAGCACCGACCGTCATGGTCGAAAAGCTGCCATCGCTCGACGAGGTCGTCACCACGGTGCGGGCGCTAGAGCCCTTTCTTGACGGCCCTGTCACTCATATCGCCTGCGCAGAGGTGGGCGGAGTGAACTCCACCATCCCGATCGTCGCTGCGGCTGCGCTGGACCTGCCGCTCGTCGACGGCGACGCCATGGGACGCGCCTTTCCCGAGCTCCAGATGGTTCTGCCGACTCTGGCGCGAGTCGACGCCACGCCGATGGCCTTCGCTGACGACAAGGGCAACACCGGCGTGCTCACCACGATCGACAACGCGTGGGCCGAGCGGATCGCCAGGGTGGCATGCGTCGAGATGGGCTGCTCGGTGATGATCGCCCTCTTCCCCCAGTCCGGTGCACAGCTGAGCCAGACGATGGTGGCTGGCTCGCTCAGCAAAGCCGCGGCCATCGGCCAGACCATCGTTGCGGCACGAGACGCCAACGAAGACCCCGTGGCTCGCGCTGTGGACGAGCTGGCGGGCCGGGAGCTCTTCGCCGGCAAGGTCATCGACATCGAGCGAGCGACGACTACCGGGTTTGCGCGTGGCCGCGCTCGGATCGAAGGCGAACGCGGTGGCATGGAGTTGTCATTTCAGAACGAGCACCTTCTCGCGCAGGTGGACGGGATGGTACTTGCCACCACCCCCGACCTGATCATCGTGCTCGAGCACGACTCCGGAGAACCGATCACCACGGAGGGGCTGCGGTACGGGCAACGGGTCCGGGTCATCGCCGCTCCGTCCGACGAGCGGTGGCACTCCGCCGAGGGCTTGGCCTTGGTGGGGCCGCGCTACTTCGGTTACGACGTGGACGCACATCGCTTCGACGGGGCACGGGAGGTCGCCTGATGAGCTGGCAGATCACACGAGACGACTTGGCGGACCTCGCGCGCGGCGCGACTCTCCTTGGCACGGGCGGGGGAGGAGACCCGTACATCGGGATGATGCTCGTCCAGCGCGTTCTCGGCGACGGCGCGATAACCATTCTCGACCCCGACGAAATCGCCGACGACCTCTTCGTCATCCCCACGGCCCAGATGGGCGCTCCGACGGTCATGATCGAGAAGATCCCGGCTGGCACTGAGCCGACGTTGTCCCTGCGCATCCTCGAGGAACACCTCGGCCGGTCGGCCGACGCAACCATGCCCATCGAGTGCGGCGGCATCAACTCGATGATCCCGCTCATCGTCGCCGCTGAGACCGGCCTGCCGGTCGTGGACGCGGACGGCATGGGCCGAGCCTTCCCCGAGCTGTCGATGGAGACCTTCGCCGTCTACGGGGTGCACGGATCCCCCTTGGCCCTGGCGGGGGAGCGCGGTGAGCGGGTCATCATCGACACGGGCGACGACGACCGGCAGATGGAGTGGCTGGCCCGAGCGGTCACGATCCGCCTCGGTGGCGTCGGGCACATCGCCGAGTACGCCATGACAGGCGCCGACGTGAAGCGCACCGCAGTGCCACGGACCCTGTCCATGGCGCTGGCGCTGGGACGCGCGATCCGCCTCGCCCGCGAAGAGAAACGCTCACCGTTCGACGCGATCCGCAACACCCTCGCGACCACCTTGTACCGGCACGTACGCACGCTCTTCGAAGGCAAGGTCGTCGACGTCGACCGTCGCACGACGGAAGGATTCGCCAAGGGAGTTGCCCGCATCGCTCCGGCAGACGGCGGGCAGGGCGAGCTCGAGATCCGGTTCCAGAACGAGAACCTCATCGCCCTGCGCGACGGGCACATGGTCGCCATCGTCCCCGACCTCATCTGCGTCGTGGACAGCGACTCGGCGGAGCCCATCACCACCGAGGGCCTCCGATACGGGCAGCGCGTTCGGGTCCTGGGCATCTCCACACCGGAGATGATGCGCACCCCCGCGGCTCTCACCGCGTTCGGCCCGCCCGCGTTCGGCCTAGCTGAACGCTTCAGCCCCGTGGAGTCTCTTGCGAGTGGGGAAGGGGAGCCGGCATCCGCGGCCACCCTCGTTCACTAACGCAAGCCCCGGCCGAGCGGGGAGCGGCACCTGACCGGCGTACCCCTACGCTGGACAGGTGCCGCTGACACTTCAGGCCGCGGACCTGCCGACGCTCTCGCGCGGATTCGCACTACTCGGCTCTGGCGGCGGTGGGTCCCCGCACGTCGCACAGCTGATTCTGGCCCAGTCGGATCGCTGGCCCATCGCAGTGCACAGCCTCGACGAGCTCGAGCCGGCAACGCCCTGTGTCGCCGTCGGCTACATCGGCTCCACGCTGTTGCTCGAGGAGCGGCTGCCTGACGCGGAGCCGTTCACGCCAGCCATTGCGGCGATCGAGCGTTGGCTCGGTGTGGAGTCCTCCGCGGTGTGTTCCATCGAAGGGGCAGGGCTCAACGGTCTATCGACCCTCCAGCTGGCGCCTCACCGAACGATAGTTGACGCCGACTGCATGGGGCGAGCACTTCCCGACCTCGACCAGATCTCCCTCCTCGTTGATGCGCTACCAGGGTTGGTCGCGGCCACCTCGACTGGTGCTGGAGGTGTCGCGCTGGTCGATGGAGCCCGGCCGGAGGACGTGGAACGGGTCCTGCGAACCGCGACGTCGTGCAACGGGGGATGGGCTGGTTTCGCGTTGGGAGGGTTTCAAGTGGGCGACCTCGTGGACCACGCCATTCCGGGCGGCATGAAGCGGGCACAGAGTCTGGGGCGAGCCATGCTCGCTGCCGATGCATTACGGCCCAAGGATCTGGCGATGGCTCTTCATGGGTCCCTGCTCGGCGTAGGTCGAGTGGTGGCCATCACCCCTGAGCCGGGCGCGGCAGCGGCCCACTCCTACGATGTGCGCACGGATGGCGCGGATGTGCTTCGGCTTGTGGCGCGTTCGGAGTTCATCGGGCTGCTCTGCAACGGAGTCGTCGCCGCCGCGAGCCCGACCATCATCACTGTTCTCGACACCGTCAGCCGCGCCGCTCTGCAGGTCGACGAGCTTGCGGTGGGAAAGGACGTCATCATCCTTGGGTTACCCGCTGCCGCTTGGTGGGGCTCCGACTCGAGGAGGCTCGCAAGGGTTCGCCCCAGCCGTTGGGGCATCGCTGGCCTGGAGGAAGAGTGGTGAGCGCCGGCCTGACTCTCGAGGCACTCCTCGAACATCAGGATGCGGGTGGGCTCGTCATCGTCAGCGGGACCGAGGGCAGCTGGGCCACGGTCGCCGTCGAGATCAGAGAGCAGGACCTGCCAGATTCGACCACCGACGGACTCGCTGTGATCGTCACTCCGGCCCCCGCCGTGTCCTGGCAGACGGATGCCCTGATCCGACGCGTCCGAGACAGAGGGTTCACAGGGCTCGCTCTCACCGGCGACCCGATCGGTGCAGGGAGCCGAGCCCTCGCGGAGCGACTCGGTGTCCTCGTGATGCACGTCGATCATCCGACCCGGCTGGCCCGCGCCTGCTGGCAGCTACTGGAGGCGCGTGACTCGCTCACACTCTCCACTGTCCAGAAGATCGCGCGCTCCATCGAGTACCAGGCACACGACCTCGGTGACCTGCTCGCACACGTCGCTGCCAACGTGGGTCACGGCATAGCGTTGATCGACCGCGAAGGAGTCCTTAAGAGTGCGGGTGATCCCGTTCCCGACTCTGTGCTTCGTCGGATCGACTTCGGCCACTGGCTGGACATCGCGGAAAGCAGCGAAGGGCTCGCCGCCTCCGTCCCGGTCGGGAGCCGGAGCAGGCAGGGCTTGCGAATCGCCCTGCACGGCAAGAACGCCGGCATCGCCCACCGCAACGCACTTGCGACGGCGGTTGAGGTGGTGATGCCGATCGTGGCCGCCAGGCTCCTCGTCGACGAGGTCGAGTCCGTCAGTGACGTGTCCCGATCATCAGGGCTTCTGGGAGACTTCCTCGAGAGCCACGGAAGCCTCAACCCTGAGGTTGAACAACGGATGCTCGCGCGCGGATGGCGTGTCAGCGGCTACCACCTCGGCTTCCGCATGCTGGGTCGAGGTCGTCTTGACCAGATGGAGCTGCTTCGCTTCCTCACGTCCAAGCTGGCTCTGCTCCCGGTCGACTCCCACGCCACCACCCGCGGCGCCGGCGTCACTGGCTGGCTGACAGTCGCTCACGCCCCGACTGCCACGCAGCTCGCCCATCACATCCGAGCGCTGCATGAGCTGCACGCCTCAGCGTTGTCCACCTTTCCCATCGCCACCGGCGTCGGCTCATTGAGGTCGGGAAGCGATGGGCTTGCCACCACACTTGGCGAGGCGCGCGACGCGGCGAGGCTTGCTACGGACCGTGCGCGAGCCGGCTGGTTCGTCTCGATCGACAGCCTCGGTCTGGAGCAGCTGCTGCTTTCATGGACGAGCAGCGACACGTTCGCTCCGGCCGCACAGTCCCTCCTCGGCCCGTTGAGTGAGACGGAACGCCACACCCTGGCCACCTACCTGGACGAGGAGTCGTCGGTCCTCGCGACGGCTCAACGCCTTGGCCTTCACCGCAACACCGTCTCAGGCCGCATTCAACGCATCCAAGCCGCCCTCGGCGCCGACCTGGGCGATCCCGAAACACGGTTGGCCCTTCAGCTGGCATGCCGGGTCGCTCGCTGAAGCATCGGATCACCGTTCGGCGTCATCCTGATCTGCCGTCGAACAACAAGCGCTCGAAATGCCGCGACATGACCTCGTGCTGGACATGCACCCAGGGAACAGCTGATTGTCCACTCGGCGGATCCAGTGACTTTGGGGCAGTGGTGGGCCGACGCTCTTGGTTGGGTCGTCGTCTACTTCTCAGCTGACGTGTTCGAGATCCGCCCGAAGTCCGATCGCACGCCGGGGTTGGACTTCGTGCAGCTCGAAGAAGCCAAGAAGACGAAGAGCAGACTGCACCTCGTCCGGCCCAATGACCAGGACGCTGAGGTAGCTCGTCTGGTCTCCCACGGCGCCCGGCGCGTGGACATCGGCCAGGGGGATCGACCGTGGGTCGTTGGCCGACCCCCGAAGGCAACGAGTTCTGCGTCCCTGGTTCATGACGGCGTCAGCGGCACATGAGTGCGTTCTCTGCGTCCCCTGGTTCTGTGCCTACTCGCCCTCTACGGGACGACCCGGCAGCCTGCGCGCAGCAGGGCCGGTGCAGCGACCGTGCGCGGGCCGTCGTCCGCGCGGGCCGGGAGGGAATCCCAGGTGTGGCGGCCTTCAGGGAATCTCCCGCGCGGCGGCTGTGTCCGGTGGTGGGCTCTGGACCACAACCGCCGTCGACTGTCTGTGCCGAGTTCGTGGCGAAGTTTCGGTAGGCGTGGCGTTCGTGCAGGTCAGGGCCTTGGATCCCTCGGACTGTAAATCCGTCGCGAAAGCTACGAAGGTTCGAATCCTTCACCTGCCACCCAGTGCTCAGAAGGGCCTCTGACCAGCGGAAACGCCGGTCGGAGGCCCTTCTGGCGTGGTCGGGCAGAGTCCGGGTCTCAGTGACTGGATACGGGGGTCGGCGACAAATACGCGACAAAGTTCCAGCTGGCTCGCTCGCCCGTCAGTCGTCGTCGTGGAGGGCCGCCTCGATGCGCCTACGAGCCTGCTCTTCGTGGCCATATACGCACTTGGCGTAGACGCGGAGCAAGACGTGCACACAGTGGCCGGCCCACTCTGCCCCTGGGTTGCCGGTACGCCGGCGTTCAGCCAGGTCGAGACGCATGCGTGACGAAGGTCGTACGGTCGGCGGGCAAGTGGCGAAGCGGCCTCCCGCGGTCAAACGGCTTGTTCCCGGGCGAGCTTCCGGACGCAGTCCGCCGTACCCATGCGAAGCGGCTTCACGAAGGGTCGGGGTAGCGGTCGCCCGGCGACGCCGAACCGGCTTACGAAGAGCCGTCCATCTGGACTGCACTCGAACTGGTCGACGTGCGTACGGAGCGTCGCGACGAGATCCGGATGGGCTGGGACCTGCCTGACGTGGCGAGTGGTCCGGTGCTTCAGCGGGCGGTCTTCATCGGCGGTATGCGAATCGGACCCGCAGTAGCTGAGGCCTGAGTCGAGCCTCGGAGGGTTCCTGGTGCAGCTCCCACGCCGCCCGATGAGAGGCTTTGAACTGGGCCGGTGAGGCCGTCGGGAAGGACTGGCGGGCTCCGCCGCTGGATACCGTGGATGTGGCGGCGTCGCCCCTTACCCCTCCCCCGGGATCCCCCCGGGGCGGCGCCGTCCAGAGTCGGCGTCGCAGACGACCCAGAGGTCTCGACGCCGCAGCGGTTCTGCCGCACCGCTGGGTACTTCACCAAGGAGGACGTCGTCGCTTCGTGTGAGGTTCAGCTCGATACCCCTCTCGGTGGCGCCGTCCCACAGCGATCCACGCGACTCAATGTCTCCGGGGAGTGGGCGAGGCGCCGCCGTCGGCGCCCGATCACAGCTGGGGCGGCGCCTCACTGCATGCCGGTCATCTGGTCGGAACGACGCGGCCGAGGAGGACGCATGTCCTCGCGTCGGTGCCGTTTGGGGACATCGAAGTCGGGTGATCAGCCGCCGTCGTAGGTCGCGCGAAGCTCGGCGACGTTGATCTAGCCCATCTTTAGCATCGCCTGCCAGGCCCGCTCGTTCGCGGCGCTGGTGTAGTCGCCGGACGGCTGTCGTCTTCGGCACGAGCTCAGCGCCGCGATGCATTGCCCAGGCGGCGCGAAGAACGGGCGCTGACCGCCCAACGCGTCAGGCGTACGCAGGCCCGGGCCGAGCGGGCCGAGGATTGTCCGCGATTTCGCAGCGACGGCGGGCGACGCGTGCCATCGTGGATGGTGCCTTAGCCGGGGGGAATCGGGGGGTCGGTTCTAGGTCCCGTCATCGGGTGCGGGAAGTGGTGCTGCCGACGCGGAGGGTGCGCCGGCAGCGCCACCGCCCGGGTCCGGTGGGGACGGACCGGACGGTGGCGAGCCGCGCGATGCTCAGCGGGGCAGCAGAGCTCCGCGTCGGTCTGCATCCAGACAACGAATGCGGCCACGGAAGGGTCACGCGTGGCCTCGTCGGACGATCACTGCCCCGCCCCCGAGAGGCAGCGTCGCCGCTCCCAGCAACGAGTAGGGGGAGTTGCCGGGAGCACCGTTGGCGCGCTCGGACGGGAGGGGAGTGTCTTCGCGGGCGACACGGTCACATCGTCCGCACTGTCAGGTCGGCAGGTCCGGCACCGTGAGAACCGCTCGAGCAAGCCCGGCCAACAGGCCGACACCGTCACGAGCGCAGGCCTCGGTCCAGCCCTGTGCGACGGTCGCCCCTCGCGCCGTTGAGTTGCCGCTAACGACGGCGCTATCGTCGAGGTTGGATGGGCACACCGGTCAAGCAGGGCGCCGGAAGCTAACGGTAGGGGAGTACCGACATGACGACCTCCGTCACGCTCGGGGGACACGAAGCGATCGGGGGCGAACCGACCGCCCAAGCGGGCAGTCTCGCGGACCGCGTCGCCGAGCTCGAGGGAGCAAATGAGAACCTGTGCCGCGCGCTTGAACACAGCCGCGACATCGGTGTCGCGATGGGCGTGCTGATGTCATCGCGCCAGGTCAGCCGTGACGAGGCCTTCGACCTGTTGCGCGAAGCATCGATGCGGACCAATCGCAAGCTCCATCTTCTCGTCCTCGACGTCATCAAGACCGGTGTGCTGCCACGCTGACCCCGAACGCGCTCGCCATGCATCGGGAAGGCGTGGGTCCATGACCGGCGCGCACGAACGCGCTGTGGACCGCGCACTCCGCGCCGATTGAGTGCGTTCGGGCGAGGTTCGAGGGGGAAGGCGATGGATGGAAGCTGGTCAGTCGGCATGCCGACCCTTTGACGACGCCGCATCCCGATGGGCCGATTCGCCCCTCCAGTTGATCGTTCGTCTGCGCTCAGGACTGGCCGCCCCAACATCGGCAGATCCGGTAAACAGCCCTGGGTGCCCCGCTCCTGCCCGGGTCGCGGCGGATAGACGCGCCGCATGAACATCGCTTGAACGAACTCGTCGCGGCATAGAAAGACGTCCTGCGCGGTCGGGTCTGGCGCGGGAAACATCCTCCCGATCAGGGGGCGACTCACTGGCTCGCGGTGGCGTCAACAGCTATGAGGGGAAGTGCTTCCAGTGTCCTTCTGACACGACCTCGACGGTGCCGTCGACCACCTTGATGGCCGTCTCGTCGTCCATCGCATATGCCGGACCCGAGATGCCGGCCGCCCACTGCTCCGCCTCGGCCATGGAGTTGCCCGGCATGCCGGCGGGAGCCAAATGGGGACAGATCGAGAAGTCGACGATGCCCAACGTGCCCTCGTCCCCGGTCGGCGGTCTCCACTGGATGAAGTCCTGCCCGACCTCGGGGGTCATCACCATGCTCCCGGCGCTCAGCCCCACCCAGACCGTCTCGCTCAGCGACGGAAGCAGGTCCGCCAGCCCAGACTGCCGCATCCAGTGGCACAGGTAGAGAACATCCCCGCCCGCCACCAGCAGGACGTCCGTCTCCCGCACCAGGGGCACCCAGCGCTCTTCATCGATGCTGGGCAACGCGGTGAGCTCCAGCACGCCAACGGACTTCCAGCCCAAGTCGACCATGGGGTTCTCGGCATTCCCACTGATGAACTGCCAAGCCCTGACGCCAGGGCCGACCGATGGGTGTCCGTACTGCGCGGTCGGGATGCACAGAGCGCTCGAGTCGGCGATCGGCTTGCCGAGCAGCTCGACCAACGCATCACGGATGCTCGGGTTCGTGACGCCGCCAGAGGTGAGGAGAAGCCTCATCGCTTGCCTCCACATGTCATGGGCGGTCCCAGCGGCCAGCTTGGTCGACCGGAAACGGGCTCACCCGATAGGTGTTCACACCGTACACACTGGGATGCCTCGACAAGGTGCCGGCTTGAAGGAGCGCTTCGGAGGTCCTCCCGAACGCGGGGGCCACGTCGGCACATCCGGCAACTAGGGCCCGATGCCGCGCCCCGCGTCGCGGCGGTACGACGCTCCAAGGGGGGTGCCGACACCGACGTCAGCCGGCTGGCACCGACGAGCCGCCGGAGCGGAGCGTCCAACCCGACTGACGAGGGCGCCCGGCGACGCCGGGTCCAGTCCGGCGCAAGCGCGGCTCAAGACCGGTCGGTCACTGTCGTGGACATCAGCTTGATCCGTCCATGACAGGAGCCCCATGTCCACCCCCACCACCCCCCGCATCCTCGTCCTCGGTTCCACCGGCCTCATGGGGCGCGAGGTCCTGCGAGCGCTGAACGAGCGCGGCGTGACCCCCCGGGTTCTCGTCCGCGACCCGGCCCGCCTGCGCATCACCGACGTGGCCGACGTCCGGGTCGGTGACCTGCGCGACCAGGCCACGCTGCGTGCCGCCATGGCAGGCGTCGACGCGGTCTTCCACATCTCCCCGCACGAGGTAGACGAGGTGGAGCTAACCGCGTCGGTCCTGCAGGCCTGTGAGGAGGCCGGTGCACGGCTCGTGTTCGCCGGCATCCACATCACCGCCTCGAACCCCGTCGCGGCGTGGGCGATGCGGACCCTCTACGGCAGGCTGCTCCCGAAGTACCGCGGCAAGATCGCGATCGGCCGCCTGGTCGAGACCTCTGCCACCAGGCCCGTCCTCCTCGGCGTCAGCAACTTCATGCAGAACGACGAGGTCCTGCTCGACGTCATCCGCGCAGGCCAGTTCGTGCACCCCTGTCACCGCGGCGGGCTCAACCGGGTCGACCTGCGCGACCTCGGTGAGATCGCCGCCAACGTCCTGCTCGACCCCAACGTCCCGGCGGGTCCGTACCCCGTGGTGGGGCCCCGGTCCCTCACCGGCCCGGAGTGCGCGCAGGTCTGGTCCGAGGAGCTCGGCGTGCCTGTCTCGTATGCCGGTGACGACGACGCCGCACTCGAGGCCGCGCTGACCGCGCATCTTTCAGGTCAGCGTCTCGCGGACTGGCTCTCGTCCTTCCGTGCCCTGCGCGGGTTCGCAGTCAAGACCAAGACGTCCGAGGTCGACGCGACGGCACGCCTGCTCGGCCGCCCGCCGACGGACTTCACCGACTTCGTCCACCGCATCGTCGTCGAGCACGGGCTCGCGCCCGCCGCGCACGCGGGGGCGGACGGCATACCCACGCCTGTCACGGGGGCACACCGGTGAGCCAGGTCAACCTCCCCGGCCAGACCCACGTCGCCGACGGCCCGCACGACCACACCGGGATGTACGTCATGCACCATGCCTTCCGTCGCGACCTCGCTCGCTTCGCCTCGGGCATCGCCATGACCCCCCTCGGTGAGGTCGACACCTGGTCGGCACTCAGCCGGCGCTGGGACCGGTTCACACACGTCCTGCACGAGCACCACCACGCGGAGGATGAGCACTACTGGCCCGTCCTGGACGCCGCGGTCACCACACGAGGCACCGGGTTCGACCGTGCGGAGGTGGAGGCGATGAGCACCGAACACGCCGAGATCGACCCGGCGCTGGCAGCCCTCACCGGCGCCTTCCACGCCATGGTCCAACACCCCTGCGAGGACCACCGCCACGCTCTGGAGATCCGGCTGGCCGGCCTCCGGGAGGTGCTCGGCGCCCACCTCGAGCACGAGGAGACCGTTGTCCTGCCGCTCGTCCAGCGGGTCATGAGCGCGGCTGACTTCGCCGCCGTGGAGCGGGCGATCGAGTCCGGCTACAGGCTGCGCGACGCGCCCTTCCTCATCGGGTGGGTTGTCGACGGCCTGCCCACGGACGTCCGCGAGCGCATCCTCACCCGTAGCGGTCCGCCCTTCCGGATCCTGTATGCCGTGGTGCACCGCGCGCACGCCCGTCGCGAGCAGCGTGCCTTCCGCTACGGCGGGCTGCTCGGAGTCGCCTAGAAGCCGAACCGGCGACGGTGCTCCGCGAACCGGTCGAGGAAAGCGGTCAGCCCCCACTCGCCGGCGAGGGCCGCGCCCCTTTCGGCGGCGGTGCGGGCCGCCGCCCTGTCGCCCGCGGCGGCGAGGGCGATTGCGAGGAAGCAGTCGACGGGGCCCTCGAGGTTCGCGATCCCGGCCACGGCCATCCGGCCGGCGAGCGGGCGCAGGCGGCCGGCCACCTCCCGGGACCGCTCGACGTCCCCGGCGACTGCGGCCGCGAAGGCGAGGGTGGCCAGGTCCGTCGACTCGCTCCAGTCCTGCGGCGGGAACGGCGCGCCACCCAGGAGCTGCCCCACCTGCTCGCTCTGGCCGGCGACGGCGAGCAGGTGGAGGACCGGCATACGCGTCATGTCGTCGACCACGTCCGGGTCGAGGCCGAGCATCTGGTCGGCGAGGGCGCGGGCCGACGCCGCGTCCGACCCGGCGAGGACGTAGGCGATGCCGAACTCGATGTACTCGGTGGCCGGGATCGACATCTTCACCCCGGTGAGCGTGCGCAGCTCGTCCGCCACGGCGGCTCGGTGGCCGTCCCCGCGCAGACCGGCAAGGCTCAGCTCGACGAAGCGGAGCGCGAACTCGACGAAGGAGAGACGCCGCCGCCGGGCGATGTCGAGGGCGGCAGCGCTCGCGCTCTCCCACGTCTCCAGGTCGGCGGCTTCGAGGGCGGCGCCCGCCATCCCGGTCAGCGCAACTGCCTCCGCAGCCACGTCCCCGCTGGCTCGAGCGGCTGCGACCTCCTCCACGGCCAGCGCCCGCCGCCTGTCGAGCAGGCGGCACCGCCACAGCGCGAGGGACGAGGTCCGCGCCGACCAGGCAAGCAGCGCCGCGTCCCCGAGCCGCCGGGCCATGGCCATGCCCTCGTCGACGAGCGCCTCGACCTCGGCGTCCGAGCCCCGCTGGTAGTACAGCTGGGCTGCCAGCGCCTGCATGAGCGTGCTGCGCTCCGCCGAGTCGCCAGGGTCCAGCTGGGCGAGCGTGGCCCGGAGGTCGTCCACCAGCTCGTGGTCGACCACGCCGTACTCCATTGGCGTCCAGACCCCGTAGCGCGTCAGGGCGGCGACAGCAGCCGCCACCCGGGCAGGGTCCTCCAGCGTGCGGGCGACGGCCACGGCAGCGCTGACGGCAGCGACGCTCTCGCGCCACATTCCCCCACGGGCGGCGCTCTGGTTGAACCCGAGCAGGAGGTCGTAGCGGTCCTGAGCCGTCCCGGACGGGTCGACCGCGTGAGCGTCCAGCGCGGACTGGAACAGGTCGGCCGCCTCGACGTTGGCGAAGTCGTCGGCCGCGAGCGCCCCTGCCGCAGCCGCAGCCGGCCAGGCGCTCGCGGCGTACAGGGGACCGGCGGCCAGCCAGTGGTGGGCAAGGTCGAAGGCGCGTTCGGCGGGACTGGCGGCTCCGGGCGGAGCGGCCTCCAGGGTGCGGGCGATTCGGGCGTGCGCCCGGGCGACCCGGTTGGGCGTGGTCATGGCGAGGACAGCATCCCGGGTCAGGGCGTGGTCGAAGGCCAGCATCCCCTCGCCGCTGTGGATGATCCCCGCCTCCTGGGCGGGCTCGAGCCGGTCGAGCAGCTCGTCGGCGTCGAGGTCGGCGACGCGTGCGAGCAGCAGCGGTGCGTGCTGACGCCCCAGCGCTGCGGCGAGGAGCAGGAGCTCGCGGACGTCCTCGGGCAGGTCGCCGAGACGATGCCGGACGACCGACTGGACGCTCGCCGGGACCTCGTCTGCGACCCGGCCGGAGCTTGCTGCAAGCCGCGCCAGCTCCACCAGGAAGAAGGGGTTGCCGTCGGTCCGGTCGCGCCACTCCTCGACCGCCTCGGCGTCGGCCACCTCACCGAGGATCGAGGTGACGAGGACGTGAGCCTCCTCGACCGCCAGCCCCTCGAGCTCGAGCATGCGCGCACCGTGCCGCGCCAGGGCGGCATCCAGACCGGCGAGGTCCGAGCCACCGCTCGAGACGGGACGTCGGGTGACGACGACGGCAACGCGGTCGCCTGGCACGAGGCTGCCGACGACGTGGGCCAGACACCGCAAGGTCGGCGAGTCCGCCCAATGGAGGTCATCGAGGACGACGAGCAGCCCGGCGCCTCCGGCGTCCCCGGCCGCCTGCCCAAGGGCTCGGGCGATGGCGTCGTGGGTGGCGAAGGCGCGCTCGGCGACCGCGTCGTGGTCGTCGGCCCCCCGCTCGTGCTCGTGGAAGAGCTCTGGTGGCATGGGGATGTCGAGCCGGGTGAGGAGCTGTCGCCAGGGCCACAGGGGTGGGGCCCCGTCGTCCGCGGAACAGCTGCCGAACGCCGCGGTCATACCGCGGCTGGCGGCCTCGGTGATCGCCCAGTCGACGAGGCGCGACTTTCCTGCGCCGGCCTCCCCGACGATGCGGAGGGTGCCGGAGCGACCCTCGCGTGCATCAGTGAGCAGCTGCGTGATGGCGTCGCGTTCCCGCTGACGACCGACGAGCGGACGCTCACCTGTCGCCATGGACCTGGACAGTGGTGTCGGCGGGGAGTGGGTGGGGGCGGGCGATGACCGCTCAGCCGACGGCCCTTGCGCCCCGGTGGGTCCTGGCGGCCTCAGCCAGCCGGTGAGCACCGCCTCGTCCTGCTGCAGGAGGGCCGACTCGAGGTCTCGGACCTCCGGGCCGGGGTCGATCCCGAGCTCGTCATCGAGGAGTCGTCGCAGCCGTCGGATCGCGTCCAGCGCCTCCGCCTGGCGCCCGGCTCGCGCCAGCGCGAGGGCGTGCAGCGACCAGCCACGCTCGCGCAGCGGATCCCGGGTGGTTGACTGCTCGGTCAGGGCCAGGACGGTGGCATGCTCCCCGAGCGCGAGGAGCCCGAGCGCGAGGTCGTCACTCGCAGTCGTGCGCAACCCTTCGAGGGCGGCGCGCTCGGCGAGGACGTCGGGAGGGTCGGCCAGGTCGGCGTAGGGAGTGCCCCGCCAGGTGCGCAGCGCCTGCTCGAGCCCGTCGACCTGCTCCTCGACCTGGGCGCGGCCTGGCCAGCTGTCGTCCGGCCCGGTCGCGAGCTGCGAGGCGAGCGGGTCGAGGATGCGGTGTCGAGAGCGGATCTCGTCGACGAATGCGGTCGCGTCGACCGAGGCCCGGGGAAGCGCGAGCCGGTAGCCCGCGTCCGAGGTGAGCAGGACCGTCGGCTTCGCACGTGGCTGCAGTCCGGGTTCGAGCAGTCGCCGCAGGCCCGAGACGTAGGAGTGCAGGGTTCCGAACGCCCCGGGCGGCGCGTCGTCGCCCCACATCAGCTCGACGAGGCGGTCCGCGGAGACGACCGCGCCAAGGTCGAGCACCAATGCCGCAAGCAACGCACGATGCTTGCGCGCCGCGATGTCGACGGACCCCGCCGGCCCTTCGAGCGCGGTCGCCCCGAGGACGCTCACCTGCACCGACACGGCGTCACCCTACTTATCACCGGGACCGCAGGGCGTGGGTTTGCCGATTATGGCTCCGGCAGACCTCCTCCCATGGGAGAGGCCCCTGACCTGGAAGCGGGTCACCCTCGCGTCGCTCACGAGCGACCCAAGCCCGGCTCAAGTGACGCAGAGCAGCCTGGCGTGCAGCGGTTGGTCCGGGGAAGGCCCGGACACGGCATACCGCCCGTCTCGGAAGGACTGCCATGACCACCGCCCATCACCCGACCGCCCCGGACCGCAGCGTCCTGCTGTTCACCGTCGCGCTCGCCGCCGTGTCCCTGGGAGGAGCCGTCGTGTCCGTGACGAGCGGCCTCGCCGCCACGGTGCTCGACGCCATGGGGCCCAACGGGCGACTGTCGATCCCGGCCCCGATGATGCTCGTGCAACTCCTCGTCGCCGCGGTGGCTTCCGGGCCCCGTCGCCGGCCCGCCCTCATCGCCGGCGTACTGCTGGCCGTCCTCGAGTCGGTCTGCATCGTGTCGGGCTTCTTCGACGGCGGCTACTCCGATCCGGCACTCACGGGGTGGCAGAGGGCCGGCCAGCTCCTGCTCGTCGCGATGCTCGCCGTCGTCGGGGTGGTCGCCGCCCGCCGGGCGGCACGGTTGCGACCAGGTGCCGTCGCGTTGCGCCCCGCCACGCAAGCCATTCCGGAGCCCGCGCGTGGGGACGCCGTCAGGGTGCCGTGAGCCGTCGGGCCGAGAAGAGGACCAACCGCGGCTCGATCTCGCGGCGGTTTACCCCATCTCGTAGCGTCGTTCTCGGGGCGACCCGTTGTGTGGAGCGAGCAGTTGATGAGTCTTCTCACCAACAGGAACGCCGTAGCCTTCCGGGGAACACAGGACAGCCACAACGAAGGCCCGGACCTCGCTCTACGGGGTCCGGGTCTCTCGCGTCAGGGCGGCACGTTGAAACTGTCAGAGGGCGGCCCTGCCGACGTTGTTCAACAGGACGATCTCGTTGTGGATGTTGCGCTTGTCCGAGAGCCGCGCGTGGGCGTATGCCTTGGTGAGCTGGTCGACGGCCACCTGGACCGTGTCAATGGCTCGTCGTGACGGCGGATCCGGCACTGGCGAAGCGGTAGCGGCGGCCGGCACGGCGAACAGGCCGGCGGCGACGACTGCGATGGCGGCGTTGCGAAGGTTCATGACAATTCCTTCTGGAAGTACGAATTCGCTTGGGAGTCAAGCGATGTGGTGTTGGATTGGGCTGCGGATGTCCCACTTCCAGAGTCGACTCAGAGGCCGATTCGCACATTCGGACAACCACTCGACCCGCGCACCACCGCCTTGGTGTTTCCCCGCATCCGTGCCATCGCGAAGGGCTATGAAGGGCGCAAATTGCACCGCGATCCACGGCCGACGGCACACTCGGGCGCTCGGGCCCCAGGACGTCTCACCGGGGCCGGTCAGTCCTAGGTGGAGATCCGGCTGCTCCGTGTCAGGCGCTACGGAGGAAGGTGAGCACGGCCAGGACGCGGCGGTTGCTCTCCGAGGACTCGTCGAGCCCCAGCTTCGTGAAGATCTGGCGCACATGCGCCTCGACCGTCCGGTCGGTGATGAACAACCGTCTGCTGATGCCCTGGTTCGTCAGACCCTCGGCGACAAGAGCAAGAACCTCGCGCTCTCGCTCGCTGAGCGCCTGGATCGGGTCATGCGTGCGGCGCTTGCGGAGGAGTCGCGCCACGATCGTCGGGTCGACGACGGTCTCGGCCTCGGCCACCCGCCGGAGGCTGTCGATGAGCACATCGCCCGAGAAGATCCGCTCCTTGAGGATGTAGCCGATGCCTTCGGGCTGGTCCTCGATGAGACGCAACGCGTACGCCGACTCGATGTAGTGCGACAGCACCAGCACCCCGGTGCCGGGGAACTCGGACCGGATCGCGGCCGCTGCGACGATGCCCTCGTCGGTGTGCGTCGGAGGCATCCGGATGTCGACGACGCAGACATCGGGCCGGTAGACGCGGACGTGGTTCATGAGCGTGGTGGCGTCGCCGGCCTGGCCCACGACGTCGACCCCACCGGACCTGAGCAGCGCAACGACGCCCTCGCGCGTCAGCAGCGTGTCGTCGGCAACAACGGCTCGCACGGGGCCTCCTCGTTCATGTGACGCATTGGCTCAGTCCCTTCCTGTGCGCAGGTCACCACGAGGCACCGTCCCCGGGGATGACTCGCGGCTGACCGCCGGAGCCGCGAGCGGCAGCTCGAGCTCGATCCGGAGGCCCTTGTCGTCGGGCGAGACCTCGAGATGTCCGCCGAGCGCGTTGACGCGGTCTTCCAGGCCGGCGAGACCGATGCCCGCCGCGGCGACGTCCACGTGGACCCGTAGGGCGTCACCGTCGTGCACGGCATACACGGTGGTGGGTCCCGCGGTCGCCGCCTTGGCGGCGAGCAGGTATGCCGTCGTCTCCACCACCGCGGAGAACCGTCGCTCCGGAGCGTCGACGACACGGACGTCCATCGACTCGCTCAAGGCCGCGCACGCGCCGGCGAACCCCTCGGTGAGCAGGACGACCGGATGGAGTCCGTTGGCCAGCTCCCTGAGGTCATCGACCGTCGCCTGGATCTCCGCCTCCGCCTCGTCCACCTCGCCGTGGTCTTCTCCGGTTGTCGTCCTCAGCAGGCGCAGACCCAGCAGCAGGCCGACGAGGCGCTGTTGGGCGCCGTCGTGCAGGTCGCGCTCGAGCCTGCGCCGTTCGCGGTCTCCCGCCTCGATGATGCGCACGCGAGAGTCGGCGAGCGCGTGCAGCTGGGCGAGTCCTTCGGCGCGCAGCCGCTCGTTCTCGAGGCCCAACCGGGCCGCCGTGACGACCTCACGAACGGCATCCGGGCTGTCGAACAGGCCGGGGCGGTGCACCAGGACCGCGATCTCCTGCCCGTCCTCGACGAGCCGGCTCGTCGCCCGCCCGGGCCGGTCCGTCACGTCCACCGCCGCGAGGTCGACATCGCGGTAGGTGCCGTCCACGGGATAGGCCACCTGGAGCGACGGGTCGTGCAGCCACTCGGCCAGCGCCTCGCGCATGCCGCCGGCCGCCGCCTCCCGGTGCAGGTCGACGACCAGGCCGGTGACGCTGCGCCGCATGGCGCGCGCTCGCAGCAGACTGAAGGCGACGGCGAGGGCCAGTGCGGCCAGAGCCGCGAGCTGCACCCACCACGGGCCGTGGTCGGTCATCGACCCGCCCACGAAGCCGCGGTCGAGGCTCAGGAGGAGCTGTGCTGAGACGGCTACGAGGTAGACGAGGCCGATCATCCACACCGCGCCACGCGCCCGGCGCGACGCCGGGCTCATCCGTGCCAGGCCGAGGAGGAGGACGACCATCGTGATCGTGGCCCACGCCAAGGCAGCGGTCATCGCCGGTCGCGACAACGTCATCGCCACGTCCGGGTCGTCCCGCGCCAGAAGGAGATTCGTCGGGCAGTCCGAGCACCCCTGGGCCTGGGGGTCGGAGAACAGGGCGGGCACGAGTCCCAGTGCCCCGACGAACACGAGGGCTCCGGCAATGAGCAGATAGCGCTCCACCCGCCCGTCGACACGCCCGGATGGGAAGGCAAGGACCACCCACGTCGCGGCGACGGGCACGGCGATGGTGAGAAGCAGACCTATGGAAAACACCGCAGCAGACAGGGCTCCAGCGGCTGCGGCCCCTGGGATGTCCCACTCGGTGGTGAGCAGGAGGCATGCGACGAGGATCAGCAGCCAACCGAACCGGTTCGTCGGTCTGGCGAGCCGGTGCACGATCCCGACGCAGGCAAGCAGTGCCACGGTGCACAGCAGAGCCACCTCCGACAGGATCGACTCGCCCATGTCGGAGAAGCCCGGCGACGCGGCGACAACGCGCATCGTGAACCAGACGATGCTCGCCTCGAGAGCCAGGACCACGACAGTCCACGTGACCTGCATGGAACGGATCGACACTGCCGAACGTGGGGCACGCCGGCCTACTGCCGCACCCTCGGTCCGCATAGCCCGCATGAGACCCAGAATCCACCCAAGGTGCGTTCCAGGACTCAGTGTTGGCACTGATTCGCTTTGCCGATTGGCCGGCGACACTGGCGTCAAAGCGCGAGACTATTAGAGCCTCGAGGCACCGAAGGGAAGTGCCGGCCATGACCCGAAACACGAGGTCGACCCTGGCGCTCATGGCGGCCGTCGCACTGGGCCTCGCCGGTTGCGCCTCCTCAACACCCAACCGGGCCGGCGGCCGAGACCTCCCAGAGGTCACCGTGCTGGAGATCGCCCAGCTCAACGACGTTGCGCCCGCGCAGGTCCGGGCGTATGCCGCAGAGGTGGAGAAGCAGTCGCACGGGTCCCTGAGCCTCTCCTTCAACGACAACTGGCACAAGGGCGAGATCGATTTCGAGAAGAACACCCTCGAGGACGTGACGAGCGGGCGGATGCCGGGTGCCTGGGTCGGCGTCCGGGCGCTCGACCTGATCGGGGTGACCTCGTTCCAGCCGCTCGTGGCGCCGCTGCTCGTCGACAGCCAAGCGATGCAGGAGCGCATCTTCTCCGAGGGCATCCCGCTCGAGATGGCCCGCGGCCTCGAGGGGCACGGCCTGGTGGCGGTCGCCGTCCTGCCCGGCCCCATGCGCAAAGTGCTCGGGGTGCACAAACCGTTCCGTGAGCGCGCCGACTTCCGCGACACCGACCTGGGGATCCAGGGCGGCGGCATACCGGAGGCCACGGCGATAGCCCTCGGGGCGACCTTCACACGAATGGCGTCCGGCGCGAACCTGGCCGGGGCCGACGCGTACGAGCAGCAGGTCGAGAACATCTTCGGCACCTTCTACGGACTCGAGGCGAAGTACATCACCGCGAACGTCAACCTCTGGCCGCAAACCATGGCGGTGGTCCTCAACGA
Organism: Terrabacter sp. GCM10028922; assembly: GCF_042666095.1. Taxonomy (NCBI): domain Bacteria; kingdom Bacillati; phylum Actinomycetota; class Actinomycetes; order Micrococcales; family Intrasporangiaceae; genus Terrabacter; species Terrabacter sp. GCM10028922. The sequence goes on from NZ_JBHTFG010000030.1 coordinate 121,717, forward strand.
GGCGTCCTACGGTTCGCTGACCGACGGCCAGCGGGAGGCCCTGCGCACGGCCGCAACGACAGCGATCCCGGCGGCCCTCGCGGCGACTCGGCGCGAGGAAGACGCCGCCGTCGCCAAGCTGTGTGGACAGGATGTCGCGTTCCCGCTCTCCTCGGACCAGCAGCTCGCCGCCCTGCGCCATGTCGTCCAAACGGTTTACGACGAGATTGCTGACGACCCGGGCAACGCCCGAATGCTCGACCGGCTCACCGATCTCAGGGCCTCCGTCGCAGCGCCGCCGGACGTCTCGGCGTGTCCCGCCCCCGGCCCCGGTCCCGGTACCGGCGGGGGGGCGTTCCCGGAGGGAACCTACGACATGGTGCTCGACAACGACCTGACGTCACAGTGCACGGATGGCTCGGCGCAGGGCACACCCGGGCGAAAGTCCTGGTTCTCCCTCGAGGTGCGTGGCGACCGAGTCACGATGCGTCAACGCATCGACAGCCAGACTGCGCCCCAGCAGATCGCGTACGACATGGTTTACCGCACCCTGCGCGACCAGGTTCAGGTCGACAACCTCACCGCGAGGTGGTCTTTCGACGGGACCGCCCTTCGGCTCAGCGACCTGAGCGGCGGCTCGTGCGGCGACGCCGCCATCTGGACGACCAACCCCTGGGTCCTGCGATCCGGCCCCGCTCAGGACGCATCAGTTCCGGACGGTACGTACGAGACGGTCCTCTCCACCGACGATCGCCACCTCTGCGATGGCCAGCCGGACGCCGCAGGCCTCAACCCCCCGAGCGGCCCAGGGGGCAATCAGATCTGGTACATGAGCATCACGCTCGAGGGCGGAGCGGTGAGGGCGTATGCGCGCGAGGGCAGCCTCGTGGCGACGGCCAACATGTGGTGGGTGGGCAGCTACCGCGTGTCAGGCAGCACTTTCGAGCTGACCCAGCTCACGAGCGTAGACCACTTTCCGACTATCCGCCGGGCCCGGTTGATCACCACCGTCACGTTCGTCGACAGGACCCTGACGCTCACACCTGTGGGCTCTTGGCCGTGTGACGCCAGAGTCGTGTGGACCCTCCACCCGTGGACCTTGACGAGGAAGGCGTCATGAGTCAGACGCTCGTGATCATCGACGACCACGCCGGCTTCCGGGCCTTCGCACGAGCGCTTCTCGAGGCGGACGGCTTCGACGTCGTCGGGGAGGCCGCGGACGGCTCCTCCGGTACCGAGCTGGTATGCCGCCTCCTGCCCGACGTCGTGCTGCTCGACGTCGTCCTGCCCGACGTCGACGGGTTCGCCGTATCCAAGCGCATCGCGGACAAAGCGCCTCGCTGCGCCGTGGTGCTGACCTCCACTCGCGGTCGCAGCTCCTACGGCGCACGTGTTGCGGCCAGCCCCGCGCGTGGCTTCGTCAGTAAGAGTGAGCTCAGCGGCTCTGCGCTGGGCCAGCTGACGGGGTGACCCATGGCTTGGATCGGTCTACTCCATGCAATCGACCTGCTGGTCGGGGTGGTCGTGCTCGCTGCCGGCCTCGCGTCGTTGCGGTTCGGCAGGGTCGCCCGGCTGATGGTCCTCGTCGGGGCGACCTGGCTGGTCGGCAGCTTGTTCACCGCGGCCGTCTTCCTCCACCGTGGTCCGCTCGTGCACCTGCACCTCACCTACCCCACCGGGCACTCCAGGCGCCGCTACGTCACGGTCGTCATCGGAGCGGCATACCTGTTGGCCGTTTTCGAGGCGTTCGTGCCCACTGCCGCACTCACCCTCGGACTCGCGCTCATGATCGCCGCTGCGGCGATCGACGTCTTCGTACGCACCACAGGCCCCGCGCGCAAGGCGGGACGGCCGGCCCTGTGGGCCGCCCTCGCGTTCTCCGCCGTGCTCGTGACGAGCGCGCTCAACCAGCTGCTGGACTGGGACATCATCGTGCCCGTCCTGCTGGCGTACGACGCGGTCGTCGCCGGCGCCGCTGTCGTGCTGGCGGCCGACCTGCGGTGGGGTCGCTGGACCGAGTCGACCCTCAGTGACCTGGTCGCCGACCTCGGGCGAACGTCCGACACAACCGGGCTGACCGGACGGCTGCAGCGAGCCCTGGGCGACCCCAGCCTCACGGTCGGCTACTGGATCCCGGAGCGGGCGGCATACGCCGACGACCACGGCGAGCCGATCGAGCTTCCGGCGGACGACGGTCATCGCACGGCCACCCACATCGACGACGAGGGCCGGCCTATCGCCGTGCTGCTCCACGACCGGGCTCTGCTCGAGGACCCACGGCTGGTGAGCGGAGTCGCGACGGCCGCGAGGCTTGCGATGACCAACGCGCAGATGCTCGCCGACATCCGGTCGCGCGTGGACGAGCTCACCGAGTCGAGGCGACGCATCGTCGCCGCTGTCGGCGATGAGCGGGCGCGGATCGCGGACGAGCTCGCCGGCGGCGCGCAACGACGGCTCACCCGCGTCTCCGACCTTCTAGACCACGTCGCGACGGCAGGCCTCTCAGGTGACCGGAACCTCACCATGGTGCGAACGGAAGTCGTACGGGCGCAGGAGGACCTCACGACGTTCGTCCATGGAGTCCGCCCGGAGGCCCTCGTGGAGGGTGGCCTCGGCGCGGCCGTGCGTGACATGGCGGGACACTTCCCGTTCCGGCTGGAGGTGCGCGTCGATGCGGGACGGCTTCCCGACGCGCTCGAAGGGGCGTTGCTCTTCTTCTGCTCCGAGGCGGTGACCAACGTGGCGAAGCACGCTCACGCCACCCGGTGTCGGGTGACCATCAGCAGCGAGCCGCAGCAGATCCTGGCCGTCGTCGACGATGACGGGGTAGGTGGGGCGGATCCATCCGGCTCAGGCCTGCTCGGCCTGACCGACCGGATCGAGACGATGGGCGGCCGGTTGACCGTCATGAGTCCCCGCGAAGGTGGCACCCGCCTCGAGGCAAGGATCCCGCAGTCGGGCTACGCCGCGGAGCACACAGATCCAAACAACATTACAAGCGAGGCCAAATGACTTGGGTTCGTCCCTGGGCTGGTCGAGGATGATCGCGTCACTGGCTCCGTGCATCCACCGAACTCGTCATCCCAACTATGAATCCCGGCCCAGGCAGGTCGACCTCGCAGATTCCACAGCGCGAAATGGACTAACGCGGCGGGATGGGCGCCCAAAGTGGCCGCAGAGAGCGGGATCGCACCGGCCAGGGTCACGCGGCCTGGGTGGGGTGCCCAGGGGATGGCGGGTCCCTGGCTGGCTAGGGGAGTCATGGTCGGGGAGTTGACGGACGCCGTCCTGCGGACGGGCGCCGGTCGAGTCCTTGTGACTGTGACATGGCAGAGGCCGGAGCTACGGCGGTGACCTCAGCCGGCGGGCGTTTGCGCGACGAGGTCACTGCTGACCTGCCAGAGCCGGCCCGCGACGCCACGGTCACGCGAAATCGGGCTGGACCGCTTGGGTCGCCGTTCGGCGAAGTAGGTGCCGGTGACGCCCGCCACCTCGGGCGAGCTTGCGAGGTGGATGGAGGTGAGAGCCCCACGCGCCGGGCTGCGCAGGAACGGTCTGACCAGCGGCGCGACGACCTTCCAGGCGGCCTGCTGGTCCTCGGCTCCGAAGCCGGTGCGCACCATCCCTGGGTGCAGTGCGTTGGCCGTGACCGAGCGGGATCCGAGGCGGCGGGCCAGCTCGTAGGTGAAGAGCAGGTTGGCGAGCTTCGACTGGTTGTAGGCGCGCGGCCCGGAGTAGTTGCGTTCGCCCTCTAGGTCGTCGAAGTCGATCCGAGCCTGGGTGTGCGCGCCGGACGAGACGGTCACGACCCGCGCCGGGCCGCTCGCTTCCAGCCGCTCGAGGAGCAACGTCGTGAGCAGGAACGGTGCGAGGTGGTTGACGGCGAAGGTGTGCTCGAGACCGTCCGCGGTGACGTGTCGCGTGGCCCAGAAGCCGCCGACGTTGTTGACGAGCACGTCGAGCCGTTCGTAGGTCGCGAGGACCTCCGTCGCCAGCCGCCGCACCTCCCCTTGTGAGGAGAGGTCGGCGACGAACACGTCGACGTGTGCCGCTGGACTCCCTTGCCGTATCGCGTTCGCCGCGGCCACAGCGCGGTCCGGGTCGCGGCCCACGATGCCGACCCGGGCACCCAGTCGGGCGAGGCCCCGGGCGGTCGCCCGGCCGATCCCGCCGGTGGCCCCGGTGACGAGGACCGTCCGGCCGGACATCGGGAGGGCCGTTGGGCGGCGCACCTACTTGACCTCGGCGCGGAGCATGGTCCAGAGACCGACGGTGATCGGCACGACGAGCCAGACGAGCGTCGTGGCGCCGAGCTGGGACCACTGCTCACCCACGAGGGGTCCGTGGAAGAGGAGCTTCTGCGTCACGTTCGGGTCGACCCACGGGTGCACATCGCGGAACCAGTCCTGCGTGAAGGCGAGCAGCTCGAGCAGCGGTGGAGCGACGAAGCCGAAGACGAAGTAGGCGACCATCGCCCCAGCAGAGTTGCGGATGAGCAGCCCGAGCATGAAGCCGACGAGCAACACGAGGGTGTTGCCGAGGACGATGGCGCCCAGCACGGCCAGGCTCTGGTCCCAGATCGCGTCGGTGCCGGCGATGAGTGCGCCGACGACGTTGCCGGCCGCCCCGATGGCGAACGCAAGCAGCATCGAGGCGATTGCGACGAGGACGACGGCGATGCCCTTGGCGAGGATGACCCGGCCGCGGTGCGGCACGAGGGTGAAGGTGGTCAGCCCGCTGCGCTGGCTCCACTCGCTGGTGACCGACAGGATCGCGATCACAGGCAGGATGATGGCCATCGGGAACCCGGTCGCCAGGGTAAAGGTGCTGAAGGTGCGTTCCGCGGCGGCGGCGAAGAGGATCACCCCGATCGTGGCGAGCAGCGACGCGATGCCGATGCTGGCCATCAGCCAGAAGCCAGTCCTGGTGTCGAACGACTTGCGCAGCTCGAGGGAGACGATCCGCGAGAGGGGAATGTGCTGCAGGGCCATGGCCCGCACCGGGCGCGGGCCAGGAGTCGCCGAGGGGTCGGCGCCCACGACGGCGTCGAGCGAGACGGGGGCCCGGTCGACCGGGGGGACCCGTGGGGTGATGGCGGTCATGAGACTGCTCCTACGGTCGTTTCGGTGGCGGGTTCTGGGGCGTGTTGACCGCGTTGGGTGTCCGCCGTGAGCTCGAGGAACATCTCCTCGAGTCCGGCACCCTCGGCTGCGCGCAGCTCGACGAGTGGCGCGCCGGCCGCGAGGGCCAGCCGACCGACGACGGTCGGGTCGGCCTCGACCCGGAGGGTGCCGTTGCCACCGAGGCTGTCTACGTCGTGGAAGTCGATGCCGGCGACGGCGAGTGCGGCGCCGAGCAGGGCGACCTCGGGAGTGCGGACCAGCGTGCCGGCAGAGGCGAGCAGCTCTGCCTTGGTGCCCTGGGCGACGATGCGCCCGTTGCCGATGACGACGAGGTCGTCGGCGACGACCTCGATCTCGTGGAGCAGGTGCGAGGACAGGAGCACGGTGGCGCCGCCGTCGGCGTAGCCGCGCAGCAGGTCTCGCATCCACCTGATGCCCGCGGGGTCGAGACCGTTGGCGGGCTCGTCGAGGATGAGCACCTCAGGCTCGCCGAGCAGGGCCGCGGCGATCCCGAGGCGCTGGCGCATCCCGAGGGAGTAGTCCCGCACGCGTCGGTCTGCCTCGGCCGGGCTCAGGCTCACCACGTCGAGCATCTCCTCGACCCGTCGGGCCGGCAGCCCCATGATGCGCTGGGTCAGCGTGAGGATCTCTCGCCCGGTGCGGCCCGCGTGCTGGGCGGAGGCGTCGAGCAGCACGCCGACCTGCAGGCCGGGGTTGGGCAGCTCGGAGAACTGGCGTCCGCACACGTGGGCCGTGCCGGACGTCGCCGGCGTCAGGCCGACGACGATGCGCATCGTCGTCGACTTGCCGGCACCGTTGGGGCCGAGGAAACCCGTGACCCGTCCGGGTGACGCGGTGAAGGAGACGTCGTCGACCGCGGTGAACTTCCCATAGGTCTTCGTGACCGACTCGACGGTGATCATCGGACCGACCCCACCGTGATGGCGACCTTGGCGCGGACCTTGCCGGACTCGAGGTATCGCATGGCGTCGCCCGTCTCGGCCATGGGGTACGCCCGGTCGACGCTCGGCACCACCTCGCGGGACTCGAGGAAGACGGCGAGCCGCTCGTAGTCCGAGGCTCGCTCCTTCGCGATGACGCTGGTCAGACGTTGGCCGCTGAAGAGCGACGCGAGACGGGCCCGGAGCTGGCGGCCTATGGTGCCGCCAGTCCAGTCGCCCCCGCCCTCCCCGCCGACGAGCACGAGGGTGCCGGTTGGCGTGAGCGCTCGCCGCAGCCGGGCGAGGCCGGAGAGTCCGGCGATGTCGATGATGAGGTCATAGCGCTGGGATCCGTCGGCGAAGTCGTCCTTGGCGTAGTCGAGGGCGTGGTCTGCCCCGAGGTCGCGAACCAGGTCGAGCTTGGCGGCGCTGGCCACCCCGGTCACCTCGGCGCCGAAGGACTTTGCGAGCTGAACGGCATACGATCCGACCCCGCCGGAGGCGCCGGTGACCAGCACCTTCTGCCCGGCGGCGACCGCGCCTGCGTCGACGACGGCCTGCAGGGCCGTGCCCCCGGAGATCGGGGCGGTGGCGGCCTGCTCCCAGGTGAGGTTCGCCGGTTTGCGGGCGAGCTTGTCCTCGCGGGCCAGGGCGTACTCGGCGACCGAGCCCGGCGCGACGCCGAACACGTCGTCGCCGACGGCCAACTTCGTCACCTCGGAGCCCACCTGGACGACGGTGCCGGCGACGTCGCGGCCGATGACGGGCTGCTTCGGCGCGCGCAGGCCGAAGACGAGTCGCAGCAGGCGTGGCTTGCCCTGCATGAGGTGCCACGTGCCCCGGTCGAGCCCGGCGGCGCGCACGCTGACGAGCACGTCGCGGGGACCGACTTCGGGTCGGGCGACCTGAGCGAGACGCAGGATGTCGGACGTGCCGTAGCCGTCCTGGACGATGGCGCTCATCGAGTCTGCGAGCTGGTCCCCCTGACCGGACCTTCTGCCACCGATGACGGTGGCCGGTCGATCTCCCATGGCTACTTTCCCTTCAATGCTCGGCGGGTCGATCCCACCGTACTTAGTACGATGACGGTATCGTACAAAGTACGTCCGCACTAGGGTCCGGGCGTGTCGAGCAGAGAGGGACAGCGTGAAGACAGCGAGCAGGAGTGCCTCAGGGTCCGCCAGTCCACGGACGCCACTCAGCCGAGAGCGCATCCTCGACGGGGCCATTCGCGTCGCCGACGACGGCGGCCTGGCATCGCTGACGATCCGATCACTCGCGCAGTCGCTCGGGGTCAAGCCGATGTCCGTCTACCACTACGTCGCCAGCAAGGACGAGATCATCGACGGCATCGTCGATCTCGTCTTCGGCGAGATGGACCTGCCTGTCATACAAGGCGATTGGCGCAACGAGATGCACCGGCGCTGCGCCTCGGTCCGGGTGGTTCTACGCCGTCACCCATGGGCGATCCCACTGCTGCAGGCGCGGACGAGTCCCGGCCCGGCGACGCTGCGCCACCTCGACGCCGTCATCGGCTGCCTCCGCGGCGCCGGCTTCTCCCTCGAGCTGACCGCGCACGCCTATGCCGTGATCGACTCGTACGTCTACGGCTTCGCCATGTCCGAGGCCTCGCTGCCGATCAATGGCCCGCAGACCGTCAGCGAGGTGGCCGAGTCGATGATGCTGCAGTACCTCGCGGCGGACTATCCGAACTTGCTCGAGTTCACGACCGGGCACATCCTGCAGCCGGGCTACGACTTCGGCCTCGAGTTCGACTACGGCCTCGACCTCGTCCTCGATGCCCTCGAGGCTCGGGTGAACCGGCTCGGATGAAATGGCCTGACACACGCTGCGGGGAGATCTCTGTTGGTCGACGAGCCAACGCGGCGACATCGCTGGTGGCGTCGGGCAGGGTCGTGAGCGCGTGGTCGCGCCGTCGCGGATGAGCAGCTACTCGGCGCGGCGCTCCGGACCGCGCTGGCGCAGAGTGGCGCACGGAGTCTTGCGGAAAACACGCTGGTTTCCGCCTGTTCACCTTGCAGTCCGCGCGGCAGAGTGGCCGCCATGGGGGAGGGCCGGCCGATTCGTGGGGGATGGTCGGAGCTGTAGCCGGTCGGGGACCGGGTGGGGGAGTTGACGGGGTGGGTTCTGCCGGGGGAGTCGGCGGAACCCACCTCGATCCCGTTTCGGATGGTGCGGAGAAGCGAGCCGTGCCGTCAGCGGTGGTCAGCTACCTGCGAGGGGCGCATCGGTGCGGACCGCCATGATGACTGCGTTGATCGCCTGGTTGACCGCGGCTGCGTGGGCAGGGTTGCTCACGAGGGAGTCGTGGGTCGATTCCTTCACGACGCGGTGCACGCTGTTGGTCGACAGGTCAGCGAGCTTGTCCTGGATTGGGATCCATCCGTCGGAGTTCCCGAGCTCGGCCGTCAGGACGATCAGGGGTTTCTCGCCGAGGGTGCTGAGCTGGCCTGCTTGGCTCGCGGAGCGATTCGCGATGGCGAACTCGTCGAGGAAGGAGGACATCTCCTTGGCGGTGGCGGCACTGGCGCGGGCCTCCTTGCGGGACTGGGGCGGCAGGTCCGTGAAGCCGGACTGGGCGATCATTCGGCCGACACCGAGCCGAGCCGTCGTGGACACCAAGGTGGAGAAGTGCTTCACGATGTCGTAGGAGCCCGCTTGCTGGGGGACACCCGGGTGGACTTCGGTGCGGTGGAGTCGACGAGCACGAGCCCGGCGACCTCGTCGGGATACTGCGCGGCGTAGCTCATCATGTACAAGCCGCCGAAGGAGTGCCCCACCAGCACGTAGGGCCCGGGGACGTGCGCGCGGTTCAGCAGCGTGTGCAGGTCGGTCGCGATCTGCGCGCCGTCGGGCGTACTCGTGGCGGCGTCGCTCCAGCCGCGTCCAGCCCGGTCGTAGATGCAGACCCTGCTGTCGCGGGCCGCGGCGGGTGCGATCCAGGCGAGGGTTGCCGCGGAGGCTCCTCCGCCGGGCTCGAGAATCACGGTGGGGGCACCCGAGCCGGTGCATTCCAGGTGCAGCCGGTACGGGCCCGCGTCAACGAGCTGACCGCGCATGGCGTATGCGTCGGCCTCCGCTGCTCGGCTGAGCGTCTCGTAACCGCCGCCGACCGAGGCAAGCACCAGGACGGCCAGGACGGGGGTGAGCAGCCAGCGCCCGGGCCGGCTGCGCAGGTCGCGCTTGGCCCTCATGAACATCCAGACCACCAAGACGAGCAGTGCCGGCGGCCAGACCCAACCGAGCGCATCGACCAGTGTGTCCGGGGCGAGGAGCACGATCGCTCCGGCCACCCCCATGAAGACTGTCGGCGCGACGGCCCAACGCTGCGGTTGATCGGTCAGGCGTGTGGAGAGGATCGCCAGTAACGCCCATCCGATGGCGAAGCCGATGAGCACCATGGCGGTGGAGAAGTTCTCGTCCGGCGTCCCCATGGGAACGAATGGCAGGATCACAGCAACTGCAAGCCCTGCGGCCAGGGATCCGGCGACAATCCTTGCGATGCCTGTGCGGTTAGCCCCTGACGCGGGGGCGACTAGTTGGGCGCCGCCCCCACTCGTGGTTCCACTTCGTGGGCTCATGTGAGCTGCTCCTTGGTCGTGTCGATCGTCAGTTCGTTCGTGGCGGAGACGGTGATGGCGAGCTTGCCGCGCGCCGTGCCGGATTCGAGGTGGCGCAGGGCGTCGGGCACCTGCTCGAGCGGGTAGGTCCGTTCGAGACAGGGGTGACCCGGCCGTCCACGATGAGGTCGGTGACCGGGCTGTTGGACGATCACCCGCATGGCGCGGTCGCCGGATTGCTTGGCGTGGCTGGTCTGTTCGGTCTGTTTGGCCATGTCGGAGCCAGCTTCTTGCGAGGTTCGCGAGGTCAGATGAGGAGGGTGATGCCGCCGGCGACGAGCCACACTGACCACGCGATGTACGTGATCGGGGTGAGGGTGGCGGCGAGCTTCCAGCCGTCGCGCTCGGCTGGCCCGACGAACTCGAGGGAGCACAGCGCGAGCACCGCGCCGATGACAATTCCGGGGATGCCGAGCCAGCCCGGGGCAACGCTGGTCTGGGTGAACGCGACGCCGAGCAGGATGGTCCAGGCGCCGGTGAGCAGGTAGCCGAGGTGTTCGCCGATCGCGACGCCCAGGTAGCGGTTGAAGCTCTGGAAGATGATGTCCACCGCTTCATGCCGGGCGGCGCTGGCGTCGGGGTCAGCGTCGATCCGGGCGAGGTAGGGGACGAGGAACGGCCACCGGATGAGGCCGAGCAGCTGCACCAGCGCGGCCAGCACTCCGACGCCGGCACCGACGATGAGCAGGGTCGTGTTCGCGCCCTCGAGTGCCCGGGCGGCCAGGAGGGCGAGAGGAGCCAGGGCCGCCGCGGTCAGGGCGAAGATCCACCACCACAGCAGCAACCGTGTGCCACCCTCACGGAACCGGGCCAGGACCTCATGGGTCGGGCGGCGCAGGATGTCGGGGTAGTCGAAGGTCGCCGCCAGGACGCCGAAGGCGACGTTGAAGGCAACCGGCAGCGCCACCAGGAACAGTCCGGTGACGGTTGCCGTGCTCATCGGCGGGGGGCTACGGCAGCCCGCGCCGCTGAGGCCGCGTGCCTGGGTGACGGCTTCTGGTCGTCTGGGCTGGCCAGGATCCGCCGGGAGACAAGGCAGGCGGCGTGCTGGGTGCTCAAGGGGTGTGCGCTTGGGTCTCGGTGCGGCGGAACAACCCCTCGAGGAGGAGGCCCGTCAAGAGCGCGAACACCAGGCAGCCGCTCGCGCCGAAGTTCGTGAACCGCTCATCGATGTTCGCGCTGATGACATACGAGCTCACCAGCCACGCGAGCGCCCAGGCGGGCGGGCTCAGCACCGCCCACCAGGCCGCGCCGGAGATGCCCTCCCGGGTGAGTACCAACGCCTGGAGCCCGCCGACGAAAAGACCCGTCACGGCGCCCATCAGCATGAGGTCCACCCGGCCGATCCCGTAGTCGACCAGCGGTGCTCCCAGGACGAGCCCGATGATCATCCCGATGCTCGTCGCTGCGATCCAGACCCAGGAGATGAGCCGCCGGAGGGCGAGCCACTGCGCCGCGCCGGCCACGGTGCCCGCGATCAGGCCGCCCGCCAACGCTGCGCTGACCGAGTCGACGGCGCCGACGATCAGGTTTGCGATGTAGCCGCCCACCGGGAACCCTACGAGGACCGCGAGCGGCCACGCCCAGACTCGAGGTCGACGGAGCGTTGGCGTCACCGGTGCGGTTGAGATGCCGTGCGACAGGGAGGTCATGGGCGGGTCCTTCGGTTCGGGGCGTGTGGACGCGCCCGCTTCCGCGCCGGTTTCGGCGTGTCTCCCCCCAAATCCAGGGATCACATTATAGTATCAGGATTCATGAGAATTGATTCCGGTAATGGGGATCATAGTTGGCACTTCGTCACCAACTACGCCCACGTGCTCGTCTGCATCGCCGCCGATCCCACCGCGCGCCTCCGAGACATCGCCGAGACCGTCGGCGTCACCGAGCGAACGGCCGCTCAACTCGTCAGCGATCTCGAGACAGCCGGCTACCTGACGAAGACCCGCAACGGACGCCGCAATCGGTACGAAGTCCACGACGAGCTTCCGCTTCGCCACCCTTTGCACCGCCACCACACCGTCGGGGAGCTGATCCGCTTCCTCCAACGGCCGCCAGCGGCCTGACACCGTGAGAACGGTGTCCCGAAGCCAAGCCTCGACCTCCTGATTCCGGGAACCAGCGAACCCCGCGCCTTGAGTGATCGGCCCGACGGTCCCCTCGATGCTTGGTTCTGCCGCGCGGCTCGAGGCGCTGGTCAGCCGACGCCGCGCTGCTTCCCGCAGTCCAAGCCATTCTTGGTAGCGGGCACGAACGGCCGTGCTGTTCGGGTAGCGGTCGGTTGACATCCGCCGGTCATCCGCCTAACTCACCTGGAAGACGGCATGCGTTGCCGAGAAGCGCACCGTGGGAGACCCGACCGAAGCGAACACGTCAATCCGGCCGCTCATCGAACCCTCCGCCCTTGATCGGGTACTTGGGCGCGTGGACCAGGCCAAGGCCGACGGAGCTTGGGGGTCGGCGATGAGCCGGACCCACGGTTCACTCTCGCTAACGAGCGCACCTACCTCGCGTGGGTCCGCACGGGTCTCGCCCTGACCGCTGGCGGCGTTGCCCTCGAAGCGTTCTCGCTTCACATCCATCCCAGGTGGCGCATTGCCGCGTCCATGCTGCTTCTCGCCGCGGGAGCCGCCACCCCGGTACTGGCGTGGTTCACGTGGCGACGAACGGAGCGAGCGCTGCGTCTCGGGCAACCCGCTTCCTTCACCGATGATGGGCTTGCCGCTGACGACCGCAGTGGTTCGAGTCGCCCACGGGTCGGCCGAGTCTGTCAGTCGGCCGGCATGACGCGCAGCGTGGTGTCGACGACATCGTTGCCCGTGACCGCTCCGACGGGAACGGGGCCGTGGCGGTCGTACTTCGTGTGGTAGGCGGCTGTGACCTGGGCGTTGACCTCGGGTGGGGCCGGCTCGAAGGTGACGTCCTTGTCGACTCCGCCGGATCGAATGTGTCCGCGCCCAGAGGTCAGGGCCCGCCGGAACCAGGGGTTCTCGGGACCGTGTGCCGACCGAATGTAGATGGCGTCCCCAAGTCGCACTTGCCAGATTGGTATGCCGGGTCGCAGTGACCCGTCTCGGCGTCGCGTCGACACGTACAGCTCGGAGGCCCCGCCGATCCGGGAGAGCTCCTGTTCGCTCCAATTGGCCATGTTCGTCTCCTACGTCTGAGTCAGGTCATGTGGATCACGGTGAAGTCGCCAGAGACCAGCTGGCCGAGGGCATCTGCCTCGCCGGCGAGGATGCCGTCGCGCTGTGCCTGGTGGCTCGCGCGGAGCGCCGCTGCGGTCTCGTCGCCGCGCGCAGTCATGAGCGGTACTCGTCGTCGGTGACGTGCTCGAGCCAGGTCGTGGTGGTGGCCGGGTCGTCGCTGTTGTCGAGCATGGCCAGGTGCTCCATGAACGAGTCGGGCGTGGCGCCGTGCCAGTGCTCTTCGCCTGGCGGGCAGTAGATGGTCTGGCCCGGGTGGGCCTCTACCTTCTCGCCGCCGCGAGACTGCACCCACGCCACACCCTGGGTGACGTGCAGTGTCTGCCCGCGGGCGTGCGAGTGCCAGGCCGTGCGCGCCCCGGGCGCGAAGCGCACCTTGGCCACGATCATTCGCTGTCCCCCGGCGCGGGGGAAGGCGATCGGGTCCAACCAGACATCGCCCGTGAAGTGCTCCGGCGGGTTCTTGGTCGTCGGCGTGCGCGGATCGACCTGCACTGTTGCTCCTTCTCTACGGTCTCTGCTGGCGAGGGTCGCCAGCCCGTTCAAGGCCAGAGCTGCACGGGGCCTCGTGGATCACAGACCCACCATGCCCATGCCGGCCTCGTTGTAGCGCTCACCCCGGACGCCGACGCGCGCGGCCAGTGCGCCGAGATCGGCGACCTCGTCGGCCGAGAGCGCCACCCGGGTCGCGCCGGTGTTCTCGTCGACGCGGCCGCGGCGGCGGGTGCCGGGGATCGGCACAATCCACGGCTGCTGGGCGAGCAGCCACGCAAGGGCGACCTGGCCAGGCGTGCAGCCCTTTGTCTCGGCGAGCGTGCGCACGTGTGCCACGAGCGCCTGGTTCGCGCGTATGTTGTGGGCTTCGAAGCGCGGGATCGTGGCCCGCACGTCGCCGGCGCCGAACGTGGCCGAGGCATCTACGGTGCCTGTCAGGAACCCCTTGCCGAGGGGGCTGAACGGCACGAAGCCGATGCCGAGCTCGGCACAGGTCGGCAGCACCTCCGGCTCGGGGTCGCGGGTCCACAGGGAGTACTCGCTCTGGACTGCGGTGACCGGATGGACGGCGTGGGCTCGGCGGATGGTCGAGGCGCCGGCCTCGGAGAGGCCGAAGTGTCGGACCTTGCCGGCCTGCACCAGGTCGCCGACGGCCCCGGCGACCTCCTCAATCGGCACCTGTGGGTCGACCCGGTGCTGGTAGAAGAGGTCGATGACGCCGATGCCCAACCGCTGCAGCGACTCGTCTGCGACGCGACGGATCTGCTCGGGCCGCGAGTTCGTTCCGTGCACCCGGCCATCCTCGATGTCCCACCCGAACTTCGTCGCGACGACCACCCGGTCGCGCAATGGGCCCAGCGCCTCACCCACGAGCTCCTCGTTGACGTAGGGGCCGTAGACCTCGGCGGTGTCGAAGAAGGTCACCCCGGCCCCTTCGACGGCGTGGCGGATGACGCCGATCATGTCGTCACGGTCGCCCGGGTTGGGGCCGTAGCTCTGTGACATTCCCATGCATCCGAGTCCGAGGGCGGAGACCTCCAGGCCCTGGCCGAGCGTTCGTGTGTGCATCGCTACCTCCGTGAGGATCAGAGTGTCGATCAGGCTTCGGGGATCTGCCTGCCGAAGTTCTCGCGCGTGATGGCGTCGGGCTCGGGCCCGCCCCTGACGCCGGTGTCGAGGGCGTCGATGACGGCGAGCTGCTCGGTGCTCAGCTCGAAGTCGAAGATGTCGAAGTTCTCGGCGATCCGTGACGGCGTGACCGACTTCGGGATCGCCTGCCGTCCCTGCTGCAGGTGCCAGCGCAGCATCACCTGCGCGGCTGTCTTGTCGTGGGCCTCGGCGATGTCACCGATGACGGGATCCTCCAGAGTGCTCCCGTTGGAGCCGTCCCGGTAGAAGGTGATGCCGCCGATGGGGGACCAGGCCTGGTTGCGGATGCCGTGCTGGTCGTCGTAGGCCAGCAGCTCGGACTGGCGGAAGTAGGGGTGGACCTCGACCTGGTTGACGGCCGGGACGATCTCGGTCTCGGACAGCAGGCGGCCGAGGTGGCGTGGCATGAAGTTCGAGACGCCGATCGCGCGGACCCTGTCGTCGGCGTACAGCTTCTCCAGCGCCTTGTATGCGGCGATGGTCAGGTCGAACTCGCCCGGCAGGGCTTGGTGCAGGATCAGCAGGTCGATCTGTTCGACGCCGAGCTTTCCGGCGGACTTGTCGAAGGCGTGCAGGGTCTCGTCATAGCCGTAGTCGGTGATCCAGACCTTGGTCTCGACGAAGATCTCGTCACGAGCGAGCCCGGACCCATGGATCGCCTCACCCACCTCGTGCTCGTTGCCGTACGCGGCGGCCGTGTCGATGTGGCGGTAGCCGGTCTCGAGCGCGGACGCGACCGCGTCGATGGTCTGCTCGGGTGGGGTCTGGAAGACGCCGAACCCGAGGGCCGGCATCTCGACGCCGTTGTTCAGCTTCATCATGGGAGTGCTCACGAGACGCAACGCTAGGCGGGGTCGCGCCTGGCAGGGAGTGCCTGTCGATCGGGGCACTGCCAGTACCCCCTTCCGGCACGTCCGCCTCGACGGAGCCCACTCACGTGGGCAGGCTCGGACCGCGCAACCAGTCCTCCACGAGCGGGCGGGCCCGTCGCGCCTGCTCGCGTTGGACGGCGAGGCTCTCACCGATCGTGGCGCCGACACAGAGCTGCGCGTTCTCGTCGGCGACGCGGCCCATGCCGCTGGCGGCGCATGTGACCAACGCCGGAGGCGGCCCCCGGCGTCCCGCGGGGCGACGCCGTTGCGGGCATCCAGTGGTAAGGGTGCAGTCCGCTGCCGCACACGCATGCCCTCACGACGCGCACGACGGCGTCGGTCGGCTGTTCGATGGCGGGGTCGGGGACATCGCCCACGCGGACGTCGCCCGCGCCGTACAGGTAGGTCGCTCGCACGCCAACTGTTCAACGGGTCATCCGGGTGCTGGGGGAGTGACGCTCGTTCCGGGTACTGCCAGTGCCTCCCTGGCGTTCCACCTCTTGCCTACGGTGGACCCATGGCCGGCATCGACGTGCGTGCGGAGATCCGCGAGTTCCTCAGCTCGCGGCGCGCTCGCATCACCCCACAGCAGGCGGGTTTGCCCGCCTACGGTGGCAACCGCCGCGTCAAGGGGCTACGTCGTGAGGAGGTCGCGATGCTGGCCGGCGTATCAGTCGACTACTACGTGAGGCTGGAGCGTGGCAGTCTGGCGGGTGCCTCGGAGAGCGTGCTCGAGTCCCTCGCGTCTGCGCTGCATCTCGACGAGGCCGAGCGTGATCACTTGTTCGCTCTGGCCCGCGAGTCTGGGGCGAGTAGCGGCAGGCGCAAGCGTTCTGCTCCCGCCAACGTCCGACCGGTCCTGCAGCAGCTTCTCGATGCCATCACCGAGGCCCCGGCGTGGATCCGCAACGGTCGCCACGACGTCCTCGCGATGAACCAGCTCGCCCGGGCCCTGTACACACCGATCTTGGCCGATCCGCGCCGGCCGGCCAACACCACCCGGTTCGTCTACCTCGACCCGGAAGCGGCCGAAGAGTTCTTCGTCGACTACCACCAGATCGCCCGAGACGCCGCGGCGATGCTCCGCCTCGAAGCGGGGCGCAACCCCCACGACAAGGCCCTCATCGAGCTCGTCGGAGAGCTCTCCACTCGCAGCCCGCTGTTCCGGCAGCGGTGGGCCTCCCAAGACGTACGTTTCCATCGCTCGGGTCGCAAGCGGCTACGGCATCCCGTTGTCGGGCAGCTGGACCTCGACTTCCAGGCCCTCGAGCTCCCCTCGGAGCCCGGGCTCCAGCTCAACGTCTACACGGCCGCTGCGGGCACGCCGACAGCCGACGCCCTCAAGCTGCTCGGCTCCTGGGCCGCGTCCCAACAGGCCCTTCCCACCGAGGCCACCACGACAGGAACGAGCTGACCCGGCTCCGCATCCGCCGGGACGAACCCGGGCTTTTCGCCGGCTGCAGACTCGCCAATTTGATGCGTGTGGACCGATGGTCCCCGGTCACGGGCTGACGCGCACGGCTGGCGCATTCGTACAGCCCGAAATGCCCATGCGTGCGCAGCCGTCGTACGGAATGCCCGGTGACCAGCGGCATCGGCGGCTCATAGGTTGGGTGGCGTCCAGCGGGTGCCGGCACGAGCCGCAGGCCCGACACAGAAGGGTGCAACACATGCGAACCTCCATGACCCACCGAGTCGCGGTCAGCGCGACCGCGACCGCTCTTGCGCTGTTGCTGGCCGCCTGCGGCGCCGACGGGGCCGCTGCTCCCGGCTCCGGCGCCGACGGGGCCGCCGCGGCGGCGGCCGAGCTCGACACGATCAGCCCCGGCGTCATCAAGGTGGCGATACAGCCCTACATGCCGTACACCGGCAGCAAGGCGGGCAAGCTCGAGGGCCTTGACTCGCAGATCCTGGAGGCCGTGGCCGGCAAGCTCGGGCTCATGGTCGAGCCGCAGGTCACCGACTTCAACGGGATGCTCGGCAACGTGCAGTCGCGACGCGTCGACATCTCCATCGGCGGCATCGCATGGACCAAGGAGCGGGCCGCGCAGGGGCTCTTCACCGACCCGCCGTACTACTCTCCACCGGCTCTGGCCACCCACGGCGGCAAGAAGATCAACACCGTCGACGACCTCAAGGACCTTCGCCTGGGTACCGTCACCGGCTACGTGTGGGCCAAGTCGATCAAGGCGGTTCCGGGCAGCCAGCCGCACACCTATCCCGACGCCAACGGTGTCTTCGCCGACATCGGCTCCGGACGCCTGGATGCGGGGTTCCTCGACCCGCTGCTCATCACCTACACCCAGGCACAGCGTCCGGACCTCGGCATCGAGACGCAGTACATGCAGGCGCCCACCGCCGAGCAGGTCAAGGCCAGCCCCGACTACGCGTACTTCCAGCCGTACATGACCGGCTTCTACCTGCCCAAGGATGCGCCGAAGCTCGAGAAGGCGATCTCCCAGCAGATCGACGCAATGTACGCCAGCGGCGAGATGGCCACGCTCATCAGCAAGTGGGGTGGCGACCCGGCCCAGTTCCTCAAGCCGGCGGCGTCGATGACCGAGGAGCGGCGTGCCGTCGACAGACCGGCGTCCTGGTCCGCGCCCAGCGCCCCGTGACCGGTGCCGGCCATGACTCCTGACCTGACGCGTTCCGTGGGACCGTTCGAAGTCCCTTGGGCCGACTACGTTCCCGGGCTGGCCAACGGCCTGCTCCAGTCTCTTCAGTACGCCGCGGCCGGCTTCGTCGGCGCCGTGGTCCTGGGCCTCGTCATCGCCCTGCTGCGCCTCAGCCCCAACCGGCTGCTCCGCGTTCCGGCGAGCCTCTACACCGAGCTGTTCAAGAACATCCCGCTGCTGGCCATCATCTTCATCACGTACTTCGGCCTCGCGTCCGCGGGGGTGCGCCTGAGCGCCTTCCAGGCGGGCGCGCTCTCGCTGGTGATCTTCTACGGCGCCTACCTGTCGGAGATCTTCCGTTCCGCGCTGCTCGGCGTCCACGCCGGACAGCAGGAGGCCGCCGAGGCGCTCGGGCTCGGCCGGGCCACCACCTTCGCGTCGGTCATCTTCCCGCAGGCGCTGCGACTGGCCCTCGCAGGCACCGGGACGATGTTCGTGGACCTGCTCAAGTCGACGTCGCTGCTCGTGGTCATCTCAGCCGCCGAGCTGATGTCGCAGGCGCAGCTCATCGCCAGCGAGACGTTCCGCGCCCTGGAGGTCTACATCGTCATCTCGATCATCTACTTCGCGGTGTGCTACCCGCTCTCGCAGGCGCTGCTCTACCTCGAACGGCGGGTGCACGCCGGCGCGCCGCTCTCGTTCCGCCGGCATCGGCGCCTCAAGCAGGCCAGGGCCATGCTGGCCGAGGGCGCTGCTTCGGCCCCGACCTCTGGGGCGGTGGCGTGATGGCCCTGCGCTCGGTCAACCCGACTCCGGTGCGCGACGCCACCAAGCCCGTCATCGACATCGCCAACCTCGTCAAGTCCTTCGACGAACGCGTGGTGCTCGACCGGGTCGACCTCTCCGTCGCGGCGGGGCAGACGGTGTCCATCATCGGGCGAAGCGGTGGCGGCAAGACCACCCTCATGCGCTGCATCAACCTGCTGGAAGTCCCCGACTCCGGGGAGATCCACCTGCTCGGCGAGCCGATCTTCGCCGGCACCAAGGTCGTCTGTCCCAGCCTGGCCCGCCTCCGCCAGTCCGTCGGCATGGTCTTCCAACGCTTCCACCTCTTCCCACACCTGACCGCCATCGAGAACGTCATGCTCGCCCAGCAGAAGACGCTCAGGACCAGCGAGCGCGAAGCGATGGAGACAGCCATCGACCTGCTGACAAAGGTCGGCCTCGCGCACCGTGCGCTCGCATTCCCCGAGCAGATGTCGGGCGGCGAGCAACAGCGCGTCGCCATCGCCCGCGCCTTGGCCCTGCGCCCCAGCGTGCTGCTCTTCGACGAACCGACATCGGCGCTCGACCCCGAGTCGACCCGCGACGTGCTGGCCGTCATGCGCGCCCTGTCCGAGACCGGCATGACCATGGTCATCGTGACCCACGAGGTCCCCTTCGCCCGGGAGGCCTCCGACCACGTCGTCTTCATCGACGGCGGCCACATCATCGAGCAGGGCCGGCCCGACGAGGTCATCGACAACCCCCGGGAGATACGCACGCGCGCGTTCCTGCGGTCGCTGGGATCCGACTCGTGACCGGGACCGAACGGGGGGCCCCGCTCGTGGTCGTCGGCGGCGGTGTCCTGGGCCTGTGCACGGCCTACTACCTGCGCCAGGCCGGCAGCGACGTCGTGCTGCTCGACCGGGCCACACCCGGGTCAGGTGCCTCGTGGGGCAACGCCGGGTGGGTCTGCCAGTCCCTCAGCACGCCCGTTCCGGCGCCTGGGATCGTCGGCCACGCGGCGCGCACCATCGGCCGGCCGCAGGCGCCGGTGTACCTGCGCCCCGAGCTGACTCCGGAGTTCGCCCGGTGGATGTGGCACTTCTGGCGCGCCACGTCACCGGCCCGCTTCGCCGCCTCCGCGACCGCCCTGACGAGCCTCATCGCGCCGGCGTTCGACCAGCTGGCCGAGCTGGAGGACGCCGGCCTCGACACGAGCCTGACCCGGCCCGGCCTCGTCCACGCCTTCCTGTCCGCCGAGATCGCACGCGACACGCTGCAGACACAACAGCGCTTCGCAGCCGGGGTCGCCCCGGTGCCCGAGATGGTGCTGACCGGCAGCCGGGCTCGGGCGCTCGATCCAGCCCTCGGCGCCGAGGTCGCCGCGGGATACCTCGTGCCCGGCGAGGGCCTGGTCAACCCGGAGGTTTTCACCGCGGCCGTGACCAAGTGGCTCATCGAGCATGACGTCGCGATCCACGAGCACACCACCGCCACCGGGTTCGAGATCAACGGCGGCCGGGTCACCGGGGTGCTACACCCACACGGCTGGATCCCGTGCGCCGGAGTGGTCGTCGCCGCCGGCACCTGGTCCGGTGGCGTCCTGCGCGAGCTCGGCGTCGACCTCCCGCTGCAGGCGGGGAAGGGCTACAGCTTCTCGGTCGCTCTGCCGAGTCCGCCTCAGCGCCCGCTCTACCTCGGGGACAAGCACATCGTCGCCTCGCCCATGGCCGGCATGACTCGCCTCGCCGGGACGATGGAGTTCAGCGGGAACAACCTGAGGCTCGACTGGCGCCGCATCGTGTCCATCGCCCTGGCGAGCCGGCACTACCTCGGCGACTGGTTCACCTCGCCCGACGAGCTGATGGGGCGCATCTCGAGCCCGTGGGTGGGCGGGCGGCCCATGCTGCCCGACGGACTGCCCGTCATCGACCGGCTCTCCCACCTTCCCAACGCGTTCGTCTCGACCGGACACGGCATGCTCGGGATCGCCTTGGGCACGGCAAGCGGCAAGGCCTTGGCCCAGTTCATCGTCACCGGCAAGCGGCCTCGGGTGTTGGACCCGTTCACCCTCGGCCGACTGCCGGGGCGTCGTGGGCTCCTTCCTCGGGATTAGAAGCAGCGCGTCCTGACGGGTTATTCGCGTCGGCGAGCCGCGCCGCCAGGCACGCCAGGTACATCGAGAGCATGCGGCTGTGTTCGCGCCACGGCGCAGCCGTCAGGCGCTCGATCTTCTCGAGTCGGTAGACGAGCGTGTTCCGATGGACGTGCAATGCCTGGGCGGCCGCTACGAGGCTGAATCCACTTTCGCACCAAGCGATCACGGTGTCGCGCAGTACCGACCCGTCGGCCGCCTCCAGCAGCGGCGCGCCCACCGAAGCGAGTAGCCGATGCTGGGCCTTCCTGGGCATGGCAGCAACTGCCTGCAGGGTGCGCACCTCCCACACGCACGTGACCGGACCACCCCCCACACGGCGCGTCCCGAGCTCCAGGGCGTCGGCGGCATCGTCGCAGGCGACGCGCAGGTACGGGATGCCGGACGCGACCTCCCCGACGCCCGCGCGGGCCCGCGCGTCCAACCGCTCGACGGCCTCACAGGCCAGTGACGCCACGGCAGCCGCGTCGGGTACGCCTCGGCTGACAGCCACGAGGGCCAGGATTCTCGTCGCCGACCGGACCGCGACGAGATCCTGCGGTTGGTGGAAGACAGCACGGACGGTGCGGAGGAGCTCAGCGCCGACGACCGCATCGCCCAGGGTGATGAGGACCGGGACGCGGGACTGCTCGAGATCCAGCCCGAGGTCGCGCGCAGCCGCTGCTATCAGGGCAGGGTCGGAGTCGCGCACATCGAACGCGGCGATCTCCGACGCGAGGTCTTCAAGGGCTCGCTCTCGCAACAGGCGCGAACGCAACAGTGCCGACTCCTCCAGCAGGATCTCGGTCTGACGCCGCACCAGCAGCCCGAATCGGCGCACCTGCCTGGGGGAGCCGGTGATCCCGACCGTTCCCACTGCGTTGCCGTCGATGACGAGTGGCAGCGTGATGCCCGGCCGCACACCCTGCAGTGGACGAGCCTCCTCGGGCGAGTGCCATGCGGCCTGCCGGGACTCAACCACCGCGACGGAGGCCTCGTGCCACGTACCGACACGTCGCGCGTCGCCGCTGCCGATGACCCAGCCCTGCTGATCCGTGATGATCACGTTGTGTCCGATGGCTTCGGTCGTCTCACGCGCGATCTGCTGCGCCAGCACCGGAGAGAGCACCCCGCCATCATGGCCGTGGATGGACGAAAGATACAGGGCCACCGCCCAGGAGGGGCTCGGGTGCGATCTGCACCACCGAGCCTCGGCGATGCCGGGCGTAGCCACGCTGCTCCGGAAGGAGAACGGTGACGTCGTGGCGAGCTATGGGGCATCTCCGAAGTCCGGAACCTCCAGCCTGACACCACCCTGTCGAGCGGACTCGTGCGCCACGATGCCGGGCAGGGTGTACCGGGCGGCGACCCAAGCGTTGACCGGCGGCAGCGAACCGCTGTTGACCGCCGACACGAAGTCGTCGGCCAGGAAGTGGTGGCTGCCCTCGTGCCCGTTCGACACGTTGGCGAACTCCCTCGGAAGCCTCGACCGGTCGTGCACCGGCGCCGAGCCCGACGTGAACGCGTCCCGCAGTGCAGGGGCGATGTGTTGCAGGGACGGGTCGTCGGGGGACAGGGTGGCCACCGGGCGCAGGTGCTCGGTGATGTCCGTGACGTCCTCCCTGTCCTGCCAGAGGCTGACGTTCACGAGCTGCTCGAGGCTCGCCTCGGTGCCGAAGAACCGGAACCGCGACTCACGGACGTGGGAGGGGTAGCCGACCCGTCGAAACTCGTTGATCCGGAAGGCGCCGCCGCCGGCGACCTCGAACAGCGCGGTCGCATTCGAGAAGTCGTTGCCGAACTGGCTCACCTCCTTGTCGAACACTCCATCTCCGCGGTCGTCGCTCACGCCGATGGCGGAGACGCTGGTCGCGTACGTCTGCCAGGCGCCGAGAACGCCACCGATGGAGTGCGTCGGGTAGAGCAGAGGCGGGTAGCTGGCGGTGGCCTTCCAGTTCTCGCCACCGCTGTACCGGTATGCGTCGTAGAAGCCGAGGTCCATGTCGTGGACGTAGTCGCCCTCGGCATAGAACAGGCGGCCGAAGGCCCCGGTGGCAGCCTTGTCGCGGGCGTAGACGGTGGCCGGGTTGTAGTAGCTCGTCTCGCCCATCATGTAGGTGAGCCCGGTGTCCCGAACCGCCTCGATGATGGCCGCGATCTCCGCCTCCGTCACCGCCATCGGCACCGACGAGTAGACGTGCTTGCCCGCGCGCAGAGCCTGGACGACCAGCGGGCCGTGGGTCCAACGCTGGGTGAAGATCGCGACCGCGTCGACCGAGCCGAGCATCTCCTCGTACGACGGGAAGGTCCCGGCGAGGTCGTAGTCGGCGGCGAGCCGCGCGGCCCGGTCCGGCCGCAGATCGGTGACGTAGATGTCACCGACGTCCGGATGCAGCCGCCAGAGCTTGGCGAACTGCCCGGCGAACTGGCCGGCTCCAACAATGCCGAGAGAGAACACAGCATCTCCTTGTCGTGAATTCACAGGTGTGGGTGGCGGCCGGCGTCGGACGCCGTGATGGGCCGGAGCGAGGGCCGCCGCGTTTTCGCCGCACGATCGGGATGGTGGTTGCCCCACCATCCGTTTGGGTTCACCGTGGGCGTCGATCACGTTACGGCCCTATGATCAGAGAAGTCTTCCTCGATCGGAGCGACTCTTTGCTGGATCCTCACATGCCGACGCACATCGAACCACCGAGCCTGGTGAGCTGGGCTGGCCGCCCGACGCTCATGGACGCCGCCCATCAGCACGACGACCTGGAAATCAACCTCGTCGCCGAGGGCGGCACGATGCTCTACCTGTTCGGCGGCGCGCCCGTCGAGGTCGCCCGCGGATGTGTGGCGGCCTTCTGGGCGGCCGTGCCCCACCAGCTCGTCGCGAACTCGGCGACCCGCGCTCACTGGGTGCACGTGCCGTTCGCGACCTTCCTCGGCTGGGGACTGCCGGAGATGCTGGTCACCCGGCTGCTGTCCGGCACGCCCCTGGTCTCCGAACCCTCGGCCGCCCTCGCGACGGATCCCGCGAACTTCGCCCAGTGGGCCATGGACCTGTCCAGCGACCAACGCGAACGCCGCCGGATCACCATGCTCGAGGTCGAAGCCCGGGTGCGCCGGCTCGCCCTGTCGACCCTGGGACAACCGGTGCGTCAGTACACCGGAGGCGACCCGGTGCTGCGCCAGGTCGTCGCGATGGTGCGGCACATCGGCGAACACTTCCGTGAACCCCTGACCGTTGCGGACATCGCCCGTGCGGCGCACCTGCACCCCAACTACGCGATGGCCCAGTTCCGCAAGGTCGTGAAGACGACGGTCCTCGACTACCTGACGCGATGCCGCCTCGCCGAGGCTCGTCGACTGCTCGTCACGACCGACCTGGCGATCGCCGACGTGGCCTCCGAGTCGGGCTTCAGCTCGGTCAGCCGGTTCTACACCGTCTTCAGCTCAGCGTGCGCGGTGCCGCCGGCCACCTACCGTCGGGAGCACCAGCACCGCGAGCTGCACTGAAGCGATGGTGCATTCGCCAGCGACGACGAAGAACGTGCGTGTCGACCCTCACGTGACAGGCGTACCGGCGCGCTGGGTCCTGACATCGGGGGCGCCGAGGCGGGCGGCGTCGGCGGTGTGGTCGTCGGCCTGCTCCTGGGACTCGCGCTCGGCGGCAACGCGCGTCACGTAGTGCTCCACCTCGCGACGGATGTCCTCGTCGGACCAGCCGAGGACCGGTGCGACGATGCGGGCCACCTCGGGGGCGGCGGAGACGCCCCGGTCGAAGGTCTCGATGCTGATGCGGGTCCGCCGTGCCAGCAGGTCGTCGAGGTGGAGGGCACCCTCGTGGCTGGCTCCGTAGTAGAGCTCGCACTGCAGGTACTCGGGCGCTCCGTCGACGGGACGAGCGAGCTCGGGTCTTTCCGTCACGAGGCGCAGCAGCTCGTGGACGAGTGTCCCGTAGCGATGCAGGAGGTGCTCCACCCGCGCGACGTGGAGTCCGGACTCGGCCGCTAGCTTCTCGCGGGCGTTCCACAGGGCCGCGAACCCTTCTGCGCCGATGACGGGAATCTGGTCGGTGACACACGGCGGCGTCGCGGGCCCCAGCGAGTGCAGGGCCGCGTCGACTGCATCCTTGGCCATGACCCGGTAGGTGGTGTACTTGCCGCCGGCAACCAGGGTCAGGCCTGCGACCGGGGTGACGACTGCGTGCTCTCGGGACAGCTGGCTGGTGGCGTCGGACTCGCCGTGCAGCAGCGGACGAAGCCCCGCGTAGACCCCTTGGATGTCATCGGTCGTGAGCGGCGTGCTGAGCAGGCGGTTGACCTGACCCAGGACGTACTCGATGTCGGCGCGACTTGCGGCGGGGTGCGCGAGGTCGAGGTTCCAGTCGCTGTCCGTCGTCCCGATGATCCAGTGGCTTTCCCAGGGGATGACGAACAGCACGCTCTTCTCGGTGCGGCTGATGATTCCCACGGTGGCGTTGATCCGGTCGCGGGGGACCACGAGGTGGATGCCCTTCGACGCCCGGACCCGTAGCTGCCCGCGGCCGCCGACCATGTCCTGGGTCTCGTCGGTCCAGACGCCGGTGGCGTTGATCGTCTGCTTCGCGCGCACCTGGATCTGGGTGCCGCCCTCGAGATCCTGGACGACGACGCCGGTGACGCGATCCTCCTCCCGGCGGAAACCGGTCACCCGGGCGCTGGGCACGCACACGGCGCCGTAGCGTCGTGCGGTGCGGGCCAGCATCATCGTGTGCCGGGCATCGTCGAGCTGGCCGTCGTAGTAGCGGACGGCCCCGACGAGGGCGTCCTTGCGCAACGCGGGAAAGAGCGCGCGGGCCGCCGCGCGGCTCAGATGCTTGTGGGCCGGTACGCCGTGCCGGCCGCCGAGCACGTCGTAGAGCGCGACCCCGCTACCGACGTACAGCCGCTCCCACCCGCGATGCTGAAGCGGGTAGAGGAACGGGACCGGTCTGGCCAGGTGGGGGGCGAGGCGGTTGAGGATCAGGGACCGTTCCCGCAACGCTTCGCGGACGAGACCGAACTCCAGCTGCTCGAGGTAGCGCAGCCCGCCGTGGACGAGCTTGCTCGACCGGCTCGACGTGCCGGACGCGTAGTCTCGCGCCTCGATGAGCGCAACCGAGAGCCCGCGCGTGGCGGCGTCGAGGGCCGCTCCCGCACCGACGACGCCGGCGCCCAGGACGACGACATCGAACTCCTCAGCAGCGAGCTTCGCCAGGGCGTCGCTGCGTTGCGCGGGGCCAAGCTCCGCGTGGGTGACGTCCATCAGTGCCTCCTCATGGCAGGTCGATCCAGTTCAGTGTTCGTTCGACGGCCTTGCGCCACAGCCGGTATCCATCGGCGCGCTCCTGCTCGCCGCAGCTGGGGGTCCACCCCCGGGACTCCTGCCAGTTCGCCGTGAGCTCGTCGACCCCAGCCCAGAACCCCGTGGCCAGGCCGGCGGCATACGCCGCGCCGAGCGCGGTCGTCTCTGCGACCACGGGGCGCGACACGGGGATGCCGAGGATGTCTGCCTGGAGCTGCATCGCGAAGTCGTTGGCGGTGACTCCTCCGTCGACCTTGAGCACGGCCAGAGAAGTCCCACTGTCCTGTTCCATCGCGGCGACGACGTCTCGTGACTGGTAGCAGATGGATTCCAGGGCGGCGCGCGCCAGGTGCGCGCGAGTGTGGAACCGGGACAGGCCGACGATGGCGCCGCGCGCATCGGGGCGCCAGTACGGTGCTAGGAGCCCGGAGAAGGCGGGCACGAAACAGAGGCCTTCGGTGCCCGCGACGCTGCGGGCCAGCGCTTCGCTCTCGGAGGCGTCGGCGATGATGCCCAGCTGGTCGCGAAGCCACTGGATGGCCGAACCGGTCACGGCCACAGAGCCTTCCAAGGCGTATGCCGCGGGGCTGTCGCCGAACTGGTACGCCACCGTGGTGATGAGCCCGTGGTGTGAACGCACCGGCTCCGGGCCCGTGTTGAGCAGCAGGAAGTTGCCGGTGCCGTACGTGTTCTTCGCCTGTCCGGCCTCGAAGCAGAGCTGGCCCACGCTCGCGGCCTGCTGGTCGCCGAGGTCGCCGGTCAGGGGCACCTGGCCCCGGAAGGGCCCTGAGGAGAGTGTTGTTCCGTACTGACCGGGGTCGGAGGACGGCCGGATCTGCGGGAGCATGCCACGGGGGACTCCGAAGAGGCCGAGAAGCTCGTCGTCCCAGTCGAGGGTTCGCAGGTCCATGAGCATCGTGCGGCTGGCGTTGGTCGGGTCGGTGACGTGCACGCCACCCGCCCGTCCACCGGTGAGGTTCCACAACAGCCACGTGTCCGTGGTCCCGAAGAGAGCACGGCCCGACTCCGCGGCCTCGCGCAACCCCTCGACGTTCTCGAGCAGCCACTGGAGCTTCCCGCCGGAGAAGTAGGCGGCGGGTGGTAACCCCGCCCGTTGCCGGATGAGCTCGCCGCTGCCGTCACGCTCGAGCGCGGCAGCGATTGCGTCCGTGCGGGTGTCCTGCCAGACGATCGCGTTGTGGAAGGGCTTGCCTGACAGTGGATCCCACACGACCGTGGTCTCCCGCTGGTTCGTGATGCCGACCGCGGCAAGGTCGGTGGCGCAGAGACGACCCTTGTCGAGCGCCGCCTCGATGACGGTCTCTGTCCGACGCCAGATCTCCAGCGGATCGTGCTCCAACCAGCCTGCCCGGGGCAGGATCTGCTCATGCTCGAGCTGATGGGAGGCGACCACGCCTCCGCGATGATCGAAGATCATGAACCGGGTGCTCGTGGTTCCCTGGTCGATGGCGCCGACGAACTCAGGCACGGCCTGCCCCGGTGGACCATCGGCGCCGGGCCGACCCGGCGTTCAGCGAGGAGGGCGACATCGGTCAGCGCACCCTCTTGTGACCGACGGCGTCTGCCGTAGGTCGGTAACCGAGCGCCAGGGAGACGTCGCCGGCTGCGGCGGTGACCAAGGGGGCGAGCTGCTGAACGCGCTTCTGGTCGATCTCGAAGGCCATCGCGGACATGCTGATTCCGCCGATGGGCGCGCCACGGTGGTCTCGCACCACGGCAGCGATGCAGCGGGTGTGCTGCTCGTTCTCCTCGTTGTCGACGGCGTAGCCGCGGCGGGCGATCGTGTGCAGGTGACTGATCATCGCGTCCGGCTCGGTGATCGTCCGTGGGGTCATCTCTCGCATCCCGGTGCGACCCAGCAGGAGCCTCACCTCCGCCTCCGGAAGGGCCGCCATCAGTGCTTTGCCGATGCCCGTGCTGTGCAGCGGAATGGCCAGGCCTACGCGGGAACGCATCTCGTAGGCCCGGTGGCCCTCGACCTTGGCCACGTAGACCGCTTGGTCGCCCTGCCGTAGCGCGAAGTGAACGGTGTGCGTCGTGGCGTCGCGCAACTTTTCGAGGATGGGGCCGACGACCGACATCCCGGCCTCCGAGTCGGCGCGGGCGGCGATGGTCAGCAGCCCTGCCCCGGGAAGATATCCGTGTTCGCCGTCACCCCTGACCCAGCCCAGAGCCACGAGCTCCTGGATGATGCGGTGCACCGTGGATGTCGACAAGCCGGTCGACCGGCTGATCTCGGAGACGCCGGAATGGTCGGTGATGGCTTCCACGACACGCACGACCTTGGCGACCGCGCCGGCGCGGTCGACCGGCGACGCTCCCGGAACCCCGCTGCCCGGTGACCCCGTCATCGCGCCAGCCATCCGCCGTCGACCACGAGCGTGTGGCCCGTGACATACCTCGCCGACGGCCCGGCGAGGAACACGACGGCCCCGACGACGTCGTCCGGCGTACCCCACCGACCCGCCGGAATGCGCGAACGGATGGCGTGCTCACGCTCGGGGTCCTCGCGGAGGGCAGTGGTGTTGTCGGTGCTGATGTACCCGGGCGCCACGGCGTTGACCGTGACCCCCTGGTCAGCCCACTCGGTGGCCAATGCCTTGGTCAGGCCGACGAGGGCGTGCTTGCTCGCGGTGTAGGACGGCACGTTGATGCCGCCCTGGAACGACAACAGCGACGCGGTGTTGATGACCGAGCCAGCCCGGCGTTCGACCATGCCCGCGCCCACTGCTTGGGACAGCATGAAGGCGGAGTCGAGGTTGGTGGCCAGCACGCGGCGCCAGTCGTCGTAGCCCACGTCGAGCGCCGCGGCGCGGGAGATGGTCCCCGCGTTGTTCACGAGGATGTCTATGCGTCGCTCTGCTGCCAGCTCGCGCGCCGTCGCCGCGGCGCCCTGGGGGTCCGAGAGGTCGCCGACCACGGTGGTCACCTCACGACCCAGCTGCGAGCACGCGTCGGCCGTCTCACAGAGCCCGGACTCGCTGCGGCCCCAGAGAACCACGTCGGCTCCGGCGGCGGCGAGCGCCTTCGCAATGGCGGCCCCGATCCCTCGACCGGCGCCGGTGACGAGGGCGACCTGGCCGGACAGCCCGAACATCGACTGCATCATGCAAGCGCCTCCGTGGCCACCGGGTCCATGTCGTTGTACGCCAGGTTCTCGCCACCGGTCGCCCAGACGAACTTGTAGGGCGCTGTGCCGGCCCCGAAGTGAACCGACCAGGGCGGGCTGATCACCGCCTGCTGGTCCGCGACGACGATGCTGCGGGTGCTGTCCGGCTGACCGCACAGGTGGACGACGCGCTCGCCGGCCGGGAGCCCGAAGTAGAGGTAGATCTCCGTGCGCCTGTCGTGGGTGTGGCAGGGCATGGTGTTCCACACGCTGCCCGGCGCGAGCGTCGTGATACCGATGGCCAGCTCGCACGACTCCACCCGGCCGCCCGCCACGTACTTGCGGATGGTGCGACGACTTGCCGCGGCGTCGTCACCGATCTCGACGGTGTCGGCGTCCTGGCGCCGGACGACCGTGGTCGGCAGGGGGCGGTGGGCCGGCACGGAGACCAGGTAGAAGGTTGCCTCACCGGACAGCTCGATGGTGCCGGTCCCGGCGCCGACGTAGAGGATGTCCTCGGCGTGCAGCTCGTGGCTCGTGCCGTCCGCGACCACCGCCCCGGAGCCGGTGAGACAGACCACCCCGAGCTCGCGCCGGTCGCACAGGTTCTCCGAACGGATCTCGTCCGGTGCGACGACGGTCAGCACCTCTCCCGCGGGCATGGCTCCCCCGATCAGAACGCGGTCGGAGTGGCTCAGGCAGAACCGCACCTCCCCCGGGGCGAAGAGCCCGTCGACGAGGAACCGGTCACGCACGTTCGATGTCGTCATCGTGTCGAGCTCGGACGGGTGAGTGGCCAGCCGTACGTCAGTCATGTGCTCTTCCTCTTGATGGTCGGGACGTCTTCCCGCCTGACGGGAAAGTCTTCCCTTCCAGCGGAATGACCACCAGTATGCACGTGACAGGAAGAACGCGCCAGAAGTCAGCCCCGCTGACCGTGACGGCATCCGACCGACATCCACAGAGAGGTGGAAGACCAAGATGCGAGCTCAGACCATGATCGGAGGCCTGGCGTGTGTGGCGCTGGCAGCGACGTTGGCGGCCTGTGCGCCCGGTACCGCGGAGACGTCCTCCGGCGGGCAGAGCGCCCCGGCGACGGTGGACTTCGCCAGCTTCAAGGGCAAGACGCTCACCTACGTCTACTTCACGGACGGTCCCGACGAGAAGGCCACGAGGGATGCGATCGCCAAGTTCGAGCAGGAGACCGGGGCGAAGGTCAACCTCCAGATCGTCCCGTTCGCCGACATCAACACGGCCCTGCAGGCGCGACTCTCGGGCGGCAACGCACCCGAGGTCGCGCGAGTCTCGGACTGGCACCCCTTCGCGGACGAGGCCGTCGACTTCAAGCAGTACTTCGGCAGCGACTACGCGTCGCAGTACTCCACCGGCGCCGCCGGCACGGCCCAGGACGCCGAAGGGCACATGTACGCCGTGCCGAGCGACGCCACGATCAACGGTCCCTTCATCAACCTGGAGGCCTTCAAGAAGGCCGGCGTCGCCGTACCGACCAAGTGGACCTGGGACGAGCTCGTGACCTCCGCCAAGAAGGTGGCGGCGGCGAACAAGATGCCGTACGCCGTTGCCGTCGACAAGTCCGGCAACCGCCTCAGCACCGTGCTGAGCCAGTTCGGCACCGTCATGATCGGCAAGGACGGCACCAACGCCCTGGACAAGGCGAAGGCAGCCAAGGCCCTGACGTTCTTCACCGACCTGGTCAAGAGCAACGCCTCGCCCAAGGACTTCTGGCTGGGTTCCGGTAGCAAGTACTCCGGTGCCAACGAGATCTTCCTGGCCAAGCAGGTCCCGGTGTACCTGTCCGGGCCCTGGCAGGTCGGCGCGTTCGCCGACACCGCCACGTTCGACTGGGCCGCCGTGCCCAACCCGTGCGAGGAGCGCTGCGGCGGCTTCCCCGGAGGCAAGTTCATGGTCGCCTTCAAGAACAGCAAGGAGCCTGCCCTCGGTGCGGCGTTCGTGCAGTGGATGAACCGGGCGGAGAACCAGACCGAGATCGACAAGACGGCCTTCTGGCTTCCCACGCGCAAGGACCTCACCGAGAAGGGCTTCGACTACCCCACCCACGACGCCGACATGAAGGTGTTCGTCTCCCAGATCAGCGAGACGCCCGAGGACACGTGGCCGGCGGGCTTCGACCCGGCGTTCTCGAACTCGGCCAAGGCCCTCATCGCGGAGACGGACAAGGTCGTCGCCGGTCAGCAGGATGTCGCCACAGCGGTCGAGAACCTCTCCGCCGAGATCGACAAGGCCATCCAGGGCGCGAAATGACGACCGCCGCATCCGCCCCGGTTCGGGAGGGGCCAGCCCAACGCCGCTTGAACACCCGCAAGCTCGCGCCCTACCTGTTCCTGCTGCCGAACATGCTCATCTTTGCGGCCTTCACCATCTGGCCGGCGATGAACGGGTTCAACCTCAGCTTCTTCGACAGCAGCAACGGCCGGACGTTCAAGCCGGTCGGGACCGCGAACTACCGAGCGATCCTCAGCGACGAGGAGTTCTGGGCCGTGGTCCGTCACACGTTGGTGTTCACGGTCGGCTTCGTCCTCATCTCCACGGTCCTGGCGATGGTGCTGGCGCTGATGATCAACGCCCAGCGCCGGGGGCGCGGCGCGATCAGCGCGGCGTACTTCCTGCCGATCGTCATCTCGCCGGTCGTCGTGGGCATCGTCTGGAGGGCGGCCTTCGACCGGGAGCGCGGCATGGTGAACCAGGCGCTGTCGGCCGTCGGTCTCGGAGAGCCGGGATGGCTCGTCGAGCCGACCCTGGCGATGGTCGCGATCATCGTCGTGGGGACGTGGATCCACCTCGGCTTCTACGCGATGATCCTCATGTCGGGACTCCAGTCCATCGACGGTTCGCTCTACGAGGCGGCGCGGATCGACGGCACGACCACCTGGCAGGCGATCCGGCTGATCACCCTGCCGCTGCTGCGGCCGACGTTGATGGTCGTCATCATCCTGGCGACGATCGCGGGCTTCCAGTCCTTCGACTTCATCTTCACGCTCACCGGTGGTGGCCCCGTGAGCGCCACGACCCTGATGGTGCAGTACATCTACGAGAACGGGTTCAGCTACCCGATCGAGTACGGCCTCGCCAGCGCCGCCGCGGTCATCCTCTTCGTCGTGGTGTTCGTGGTGACCTTTGCCAACTACGTCCTCGGGCGAAGGAGCGATGCGATATGAGCACCACCACCCTCACCGCCGCCGACACCGCCACGCGTGCTCCCGAGCGCAAGCCGTCGACATGGACCTCCATGTCGGGGCGACCGCCGTCGACGAGCACCGTCGTGCGGACCACGGTGCTCATCGCCGGCGCGCTCGCAGTGGTCGCCCCGCTGGTGTGGGCCGCCCTGTCCTCGTTCAAGAGCGCGGAGGAGCTGGCGCAGACACCGCCGACCCTGTGGCCTGCGAACCCGACGTTCGACAACTACACGAGCGGTCTGCAGGCGTTCGACTTCACCCGCTACCTGACGAACAGCCTGATCGTCACCCTGGCCGCCACCGTCCTGACGCTGGCGATCAACTCGATGGCGGCCTACGCCCTGGCCAAGTACAACTTCCGCGGCCGCACGGTGTTCTTCCTCGTCACCCTGGCCACCATCATGATCCCGCTGCAGGTGATCCTGCTGCCGGTGTACCAGGTCGTCTCCTCGCTGGGCATGACCAACTCCCTGCTCGGGCTGATCATCCCGCCGGCCGCGACCCCGACGGGCGTGTTCCTCCTGCGGCAGTACATGCTGACTCTTCCCGACGAGATGATCGAGGCGGCGCGCGTCGACGGCGCCGGTGAGTGGGCCATCTTCTGGCGGATCATCCTTCCGCTCAGTCGTCCCGCCCTCGCGGTCGTCGCCATCTTCTCGGTGATCTGGCGCTGGAACGACTTCCTCTGGCCGCTCATCGTCGCGCAGGACGAGTCGAAGCAGACCCTTCCGGTGGCCATCGCGCGGTTCGCCAGCCAGCAGGCCATTCCCTTCAACCAGATCCTCGCGGTTTCGGTCGTCACCATCGTGCCGATCGTGGTCATCTTCCTGCTGCTGCAGCGGCAGATCATCGCCGGACTCTCCCAAGGTGCCATCAAGTGATCCCATCGAACCCACCGGCCACGTCGCCCGGAAGGACCGTGCACACCCTCGACGAGCGCGGCTTCATCCGCGACTGGGTCGTCAGCCCCGCCTGGAGCGCACCCTGCGACGACCTGGGGCGGCTCCTCGAGCCCGACGGGACGCCGTGGGGCGCCGACGGGAGGTGGGTGCTGACGAACGGTCCCGACGTCGCACCGCTCAAGCGCAAGCTGTATGCGCTGCACCCACTTCTGGCCGACCAGCGACTGCCACCCGTGGTGGAAGGTGGTGCGCTCGCGTGGACCCGTTCGCACGGCGACCCGGCGTCGACCGGGACGTGGCAGCGCGTCCACACGGGCGCCGACGGTTTCGTCGACTGGAGCCGGTTCTGTTTCACTCCCGAGTACCGGCACTCCCTCTGCGCCACCTCGCTCGAGGTCGACCAGGCGGAGTACCGCGACCTCGAGATCGCGAGCACCGGTCCGGTGGCGGCGTTCCTCGATGGTGAGCTGGTGCTCCAGACCGACGAGTTCAGCTACATGGAGCCGATCGCTCACCGGGTCCGCGTTCGCCTCGAGTCGGGAACGTCGACCCTGCACGTCGCTGCCTGGCAGGTTGCCTTCCGGGAGTGTCGGCACATCGTGTCCGTCCGCGTGGACGGCCTGCCGGTGCGGGTGGTCATCCCGTCCCCCGGCGCCGATGAGCACGCGTCGCGGGCCGGCGAACAGCTCCTCGAGTCCGTCGCAGTGGGGCCGTGGGCCAGCAGGGACGGCACGACGCGCATCACGGGGCCGCGAGGGGCCCGGCTGCTGGTGTCCGTGTCCGGGGCGCCTCCGAGGCCGGTCGTGCTCGACGGCGGTAGCGCCGTCCTCGACCTCGCCGAGACCCACGAGGCCCACTCGGAGGGCGCGGCCTCGATGCTCAGTACCGGTGAGAGCGAGCTGACACTGCGCGTCGCCCGCGACGACGTGCCCGTATGCCGCACGGCACGTGTCGCGTCCCTGGCGGGTGTCGCCCGGGTGGACGCCCGCCATGAGACGCCGGAGGCCTGGCGCCAGCGGCTCCTGCACCACAGCGCCGCGGCCGGACCGGGCTCGGCGCGGGCCCTCGCCCGACACGTCCTGGAGCCGGACCGGCCCTTGGACACCGCCGACCTCGAGACGCCGCTGCGGATGATCCGCGCTCGCTACGACTGCGCCGACTTCGAGGCGGTCGGCCTGGTCCACCTGTGGCACCGGCTGCCCGAGGAGTCATGGCGCGACGACGACCGCGAGAAGGTCCGGCTGGCCCTGACCGGCTTCAAGTACTGGATCGACCAGCCCGGGCTCGACGCCATGTGCTACTTCACCGAGAACCACCAGTTCGTCTGGCACACAGCCGAGCTCCTCGTCGGCGAGATGTTCGCCGACGAGGACTTCGCCAACACCGGCTGGACCGGGCGCCAGCATGCCGAGCACGCGGCTCCCCTGGCCGAGGAGTGGATTCGTCGCAAGCTGGCCGGTGGCTTCAGCGAGTTCGACTCGAACGCCTACCTCGCCATCGACTGCCTCGCACTCGTCTCGCTCGTCGAGTTCGCGAGGTCGGAGCAGCTGAGGCTCCTGGCCGAGGCACTGCTCGACAAGGTCCTGCTGACCTTGGCGACGAACTCGTGGCAGGGCGTGCACGGGGCAGCGCACGGTCGCTCCTACACGCACACCCTGCGGTCTGCACGCTTCGAAGAGACAGCGCCGATCATGTTGCTGCTGTGGGGAGTCGGCGCCCTCAACGACGCCGTGCTCCCCGCGACCGTGCTCGCCACGGCCCGCAGCTACACGATGCCGGCCGTGATCCGGTCGCTGGCCCGCGCCGAGCCGGACGAGTGGGACGGCCGGCAGGTCTACCGCGGCGAGTACCGCCTGCACCACGACCTGCTCGCGCGCCCGTACGGGTCGGACCTCCGGGTCTGGCGCACACCCGACGCCATGCTGTCCAGCGTGCAGGACTACCGCTCCGGACTCCCGGGCCTTCAGGAGCACATCTGGGGTGCCACGCTCGGCTCGGAGGTCCAGGTCTTCGCGACGCACCCGGCGGCGTCGACGATCGGCTCCTCGGCGCGGCCGAGCAGCTGGGCCGGGCAGCGAGTCCTACCACGTGCCCATCAGCACCGGGACAGCGCGCTGGTGCTGCACCGCATCCCCGACGACGACAGGTTCGGCACCACCCACCTCTGGTTTCCCGCCGACCTCTTCGACGAATGGCAGCAGCACGGGCCGTGGCTGGCGGGACGAGTCGGCGAGGGCTACGTTGCCGTCGCCACGGCCGGCGGGTTCACCCCGCAGGCCACCGGAGACGAGGCGTGGCAATGCTGGTGGCCGGCTGGTGACGGAGCCTGCTACGTCGCGACCGTGGGTCGCCGCGCGGTCGACGGCGCCTTCCCCGAGTTCGTCGCGGCCCTGTGCGAGCCGGCCTTCGGCGGTAGCCGCAGGAACCCCGCCGTGACGTGGACGACCCGCGACGGCAGGGCCCTCGCGCTCGGTTGGGGCACCGCCTTCACCGTCGACGGACGCGACACGTCACTCGGTGCCGACGGCAACCCGGAGGATCCCCCACACCTGTCCAACCCGGCGTGCCGGCAGGAGCTCGGCGCAGATCTGCTCGAGGTCGACTGGGAGGGCGAACGGCTCGTCATCGACTACGGCCGCGGCCGCCGCACCCAGCCCGAGAGCGGCGTCGAGGCGACCGCCGTGTATGCCGGGGGGTCTGGCCATGGCCGGGCATGACCTCACGTCGAGCCGCCTCGCCGCTCCGCCGCGCCCACCGCTGACGGGAGCGGCCCTCGACCCCGAGGCCTTGGTCCTGCTCGGCGAGCAGGTCGAGAACCGCACCTGGAGCGACGGGCTGCCGGACTTCTTCTGGGGCGAGGGCGTGTGCCTGCTCGGCCTCATCCGGTTCGCCGACGCCGCAGGGCGCCCGTTCCCGTCACGGGTTCGCGCCTGGCTGGACGAGCGGGCGGCGGGCGACATCATCCTGGACCACGTCAACCACCTGGCCCCGGGGACGGCCGCGGTGCTCGACGGCAGACCCGCGACCGCGGCCCTCGCGGACCGCCTGCTCGCATGGCTCCGGACCTCGCCCGCCGTCACCCGAGCCGCGAACGGCGCCATCGAGCACTGGCCGGATGGCGTCTGGGCCGACACCACGTTCATGGCGGGTGTGTTCCTCGGGCATCTCGGTGCCGTGCGCGACGACCGCGCGCTGCTCCGCGAGCTCGGCCACCAGTGGCTCGCCCATGCCGAGATCCTGCAGGACGGGCAGACCGCGTTGTTCGTTCACGGCTCACATCTGGGTCGGCCGGTGCGTTGCTTCTGGGGACGGGCGAACGCCTGGATGGCGCTGTCCGCCGTCGAGTACCTCGAGCTCGCGGACCGCCACCCGACCCTGGTGGATCCCGATGCCGTCGATGCCGTTCAGACCCGGCTCACCCGACAGCTGGAGGCGCTCGCTGCGTGCCAGCCGGGCCACGGCGTGTGGAGCGTACTCGTCGATGATCAGCAGGAGAACCGAGGGATCCTCGAGACCTCCGCAGCCGCCGGTATCGGGGCAGCCATGCTCCGGGCCGCCCGTGTCGTCCCCAGCCTGTCGAATGCCGTGCTGGCGGCAGGCTGGCGTGCCGTGGCTGGTTCCCTGTCCTACGTCGACGACGGCGCGCTCACCCGGGTGAGCGCCGGGACCGTCCTGCAGCTGGTGCCCTTCGGATACAGCGTCATTCGTGACGATCGACCCCAGCTCTGGGGACAGGGACTGGCCCTGCACGCCATAGCCGCCGCGCTCGACGCGCTCGACGCGCACCAGCGCGCCAGCCCAGACGGCCCGGTGTCCGCGAGCCATCACGCCAGCCACGACACCACCCAGGACGCTGGGGCGGGACGATGAGCGCCGTCCTCTGCGTCGGCGAAGGCCTCATCTCGCTGACCCCGCCGACCCACACCCCACTGGAGTCGGCCACCGAGCTCGTGGTCTCCACCGGCGGCGCCGAGGTCAACGTCGCCATCCATCTGGCACGGCTGGACGTGCCGACGCGATTCGCGGGGAAGGTCGGAGCGGACCCCTTCGGGGCCCGCCTACGCCACACCCTCGACAACGCCGGAGTGGACACCCGGCACCTCGAGGAGCACCCCGACCTTCCGACCGGCCTCTACGTGAAGGACGCCACGGGTGGCACGACGACGAGCCG
Source organism: Terrabacter sp. GCM10028922 (assembly GCF_042666095.1). Lineage (NCBI taxonomy): Bacteria > Bacillati > Actinomycetota > Actinomycetes > Micrococcales > Intrasporangiaceae > Terrabacter > Terrabacter sp. GCM10028922. Next base: position 159,365 of record NZ_JBHTFG010000030.1, read on the forward strand.
GTACTACCGCCAGGGTTCCGCCGCCACGACCTACCGCCGGGTCCCCAACGCGGCGCTCGTCGGCGTGGGGCACGTGCACCTCACCGGCATCACACCGGCACTGTCGGACGACTGTCACGTCCTGGTGCGGGACCTGCTGGCCCTCGAACACGTACGCACGTCCTTCGACGTGAACTACCGCCGGGCTCTCTGGGACGTGCCGGAGGCCGCACAGGTGCTCAGGTCCCTCGCCAGCCGGGCGGACACGGTCTTCGTCGGCCTGGACGAGGCCGGTGAGGTGTGGGGGTCTGAGACACCCGAGGAGGTTCGCCGCCTCCTACCGCAGCCGTCGGAGCTCGTCGTCAAAGATGGTTCGCACGAGGCGGTCGCGTTCGTGGGGTCCCAGGTCCACCGCGTGCCGGCGCCACCCGTCGAGGTGATCGAGCCTGTCGGCGCCGGCGACGCGTTCGCTGCCGGATATCTCGCCGCCCGGCACTTCGGCCTCGACTCCGACCGGGCACTGCGCTGGGGACACGCCCTCGCGGGCACCGTCCTGCGAGTCCTGGCTGACCACGCCCTCATCGACCGCACGATTCTGGAGAACCAAGCCCGGGAAGGAGCGCTGGACGATGTCGAGTCATGACCTCGCCGCGTCCGCGGATGCATTCGTGGACCAGGTGTCCCGGGCGAAGATCATCCCTGTGCTGCGCACTCGCACGGCCCGCGAGGCGGTCACAGCGGCCTCCCGGTGCTTCGACGCCGGACTGACCATGGTGGAGCTGACGGCAACCACCCCGGACTGGCCGCAAGCACTGCGTCAGGTTCGTGCCGATCACCCTCGACACCTGGTCGGGGTCGGCACCGTCCTCGACGCTGACCAAGCCCGCATCGCGCTGGAGGCGGGCGCTGACTTCATCGTCTCGCCATGTCCAGCCCCGGCAGTCCGCGCCGCACTCGCGAGCCGAGTTCCGTTCATGGAGGGTGGCCTGAGCGTCGGGGAGGTGCTGGCCTCCGCCACGCATGGCGTGGCCAAGCTCTTTCCTGCGCATGTGGGCGGCATCGACTACCTACGTTCGTTGCTCGCCATCGCCCCCGGCGCGCACGTCGTGCCGACCGGCGGTGTCGCCCTGACTGACGTGGCCGGGTGGCTGGCGGCCGGAGCGACCGCCGTCGGCGTCGGACGCGACCTCGTGGAGGCCGAGGACATGGTCTCGGCCATTCGTGAAGCGCTGGACGGGCCCTAGCCGCAAGCCGTCCGGAAGCCGCCCGTCATGAGCCGGCACGTCGCGGCGGGGTGCGGCCGCGCCTGCGCATCGCCCTTGCTGCAGTAGGTTCGCGGCAAGACCGATGGAATGGGGGCGCCATGTCAGAGTCACCGCGAGGTGCGGGAGGTGGTGGCTCGGGGCTGGGACGACCTCGAGGCGTGATCGTCACCGCTGCCGGCCCGACGATGCAGACGGTGTTGCACGACTTCGCACTTCCGACGTTCCGACGTCTTGCCGATCGCTGGGGCTTTGACGTCCATGCGGCGCAGGTTCAAGCGGACGGCGAGGGCGCGAGTGAGCTGGCGCAGGCCGCCAAGTGGCTCAAGGTCAGTCTTCTGCGACAGGCACTGCGGGACTACCCCCTGGCTTTGTGGCTGGACGCCGACGTGCTGGTGATGCGTACCGACGAGGACATCACGCAGCATCTACACCCCGGCCACTTCCAGGCGTTGGCACTGGAGCACGTCCCCTTCGAGCACCGCGTCAACCCGAACACCGGCGTGTGGCTGATGCGGTCGTGCGCTGAGTCATTCGCGTTCCTCGATGCCGTCTCGGAGGCCGGTCGGCAACCAGGACCGTGGTCGGACCAGGGCGCCGTCCTGGCGGCGCTCGGCTGGCGTCGAGGTGACGAGCAGTACCGGTGGGCCGGTCCGGGACAGGGCTCGCCATTCCTGCTGCGGACCAGCTGGCTGCCGACGGGGTGGAACCAGCCCTACCTCGAGGGCCGAACGGCAGAGACGTGCTACAACTCCTCGCCGGAGTCGTATGCGACGCGTCCCCGGGTGCCGAACCCCAATGTCCTGCACTTCATGGGGATGACGCCGCAGGCCCGCTCGTCCCACATGGCCGAATGTGCGCTGCGTGCCTCTGAGGCGGCGCCCCGCGAACCGGACGGCTCGCGGGTCGAGACGACCGGGCAGGCGTAGCGGCCCGATCCTCGACGCCGGAAGCCTGAACGGGCGTTGTCGCCCTCAGGTGGGGCTGGTGGTGGCTGTGTGGCTGGTGACTGCTCATTTCGGGCACCCGTCGCGCCGGTGTGTCCGACCAGTGACCCAACACAACAGTCGACTCGCGCGCCACGAGCCAAACGGTCACAGTTGATGTGCTGACCGGGGGAGAGTCCCCCGCCGGATCAAGGAGTCACACCATGCACACCCTCACGACTCTTGCGGCGCTGCCGACGGCCGAGTACGGCACGTCGGGGCTCGTTGGCTGGCTCCAGAACAACGCCATTCCCCTGGTGATCCTGCTGCTGGCCATCACGGTCCTGTGGGCGGCGCGCGGTGGGAACGTGGGCAAGGGCATCACGATCGTGGCGGGCCTGTTCCTGGGCCTTGCGGTTCTCGGCATCGCCACCGGGACGAACGCTTCGGACATCGGTGCGTGGTTGGCCGGTCTGATCCGCGGCAGCTGACCGTGCGACTTCCGGATGACGACGAGCTGTACGAGGTGGACCAGACCTACCTCGGCCCGCCCGGCCGCTACATCGCACCGATGCGGCACAAGGCGATCTTCGCGTGGCTCGGGATCGCACCGCTGGCCTTCGTCATCGCCCGGCGGGTGGGCATGGAGTTCGGTCTGCTCAGTGTCGGTCTGCTGCTCATCGCGACCGTCTGGGCTGCCATGGTCCTCGCCGACCACGCGACGCCCGAGCGGCCCATCGGCGCGATCGCGGCCTCGTTCTGGAACGACCTGCGCGCTCCTCGTCCGGATCGTCGGGTCCGAGGGGCCTCAGGGGACGCCTTCGGTCGGGTCCGGCGGCCCAAGGGCGTGCTCGGCCGCTACGTCGCCCGTCGCTCGTCTGGAAACTCGGAGGACTGAGCCATGTGGAGCCCGTTCAAGAAGCGTGAGGAGCCACGAACCCCGGTCGGCGACCGGGCCCAGCACCGGGGCCGTCAGGACGACTGGGCCCTGCGCGCCGTGGTCAACCACGTCACCTTCTCCGGCAAGGGCTCGGACCGGATGATCGCCTGGTATCTCGCCGACCCCCAGACGTGGAGCTTCCGCTCCATCGAGGAGGGCGAGGGCCTCATCTACGACCAGGCCGTGCAGCTGGCCGAGCTCGTCGGCACCACGGTCTACTGCAGGGTCACCACGAGGCCGTACCCGGTGCACCACTGGGCTGCCGCGGCCTACGCCAACGCCCCGGAGCCACAGGCCGGGTTCGACGAGATGATGCGCCGCGACCAGCTGCACATGGCCCAGCACACGCAGGCCGACAAGCTCGTCTTCTACGGCGTGGACCTCGGTGAGCGCGGCGTCGCGCTCAAGGCGCTCGGAAAGGTTCTCTCCGGCGCCGTCGACCGGGAGATGCAGGCCCTCGAGGAGCGCTTGCAGGCTGTCGACTCGATCATGGCCGGCCCCGGCATCGAGGCCGGCCCGGCCTCACCCAAGGACATGGAGTGGCTCCTCGCCCGGTCCTACGCCCTCGGCTGTCCCGTCCCCGTGCCGGGTCCCGACGAACCGGACCGACACTCCCTCGACGAGGACGACCTCGCCGAGTTCGTCAACACCGCGTCGTGGACGGCCGAGCCGCTCGCCTCCTCGGTCCGGATCGCGACGACCGTCAACGACCAGCCGGTCACGCGGCACGTCGTCGTCCTCACGGTGGCTCGCGTGGGGGAGATCCAGATCCCCGAGAAGCACGAGCCGTGGATGGCCAAGTCCGACCGGCTCGGGTTCCCCGTCGAGTGGTTCTACCGGGTCGACCCGCGTGCACCCGAAGAGATCTCCAGGGAGATGACACGCCTGACCAACCGGATCGACGGCCAGATGACGCACTGGCGCGACGAGCACGGCAAACGTCCCCCGAAGCAGCTGGCCCGCCAGGCCGATCGTGCCGCGGACGTCGAGGACGAGATGCGGACGGAGTTCACGGGCCTGTCGACCCGGACCCGGGGCTGGTACCGGGTCGCCGTCTCCGGCGCCACGGAGAAGGAGGCCCTGGAGCGCGCTTCGCGGCTGGTCAACCTGTACAAGCCGCAGATCAAGCTCGTACGCGAGCTGGGGCAGTACCACCTGGCGCGCGAGTTCGTCCCCGGCGAGCCTCTGTCGAGCAACGCCCACGCCCGCAAGTTCCCGATCCTGAAGGTGGCAGCCGGTCTGCCGGCCATCACCGCGGAGGTCGGCGACCGCCGCGGCGCCCACATCGGCGAGACTGCCGGCCTGTCCTCGCGAGCGGTCTGTTTCGACCCGTGGTTCCTCACCGAGGTGATGGAGCAGGGCGGCCTGGTCCCCGTCGTGGGCACGCCCGGCTCCGGCAAGTCGATGTTCCTCGGCACCTGCTCGTACAAGTTCGTCCTGTCCGGCGTCCGAGGCGTGGCGATGGACCCGGCGGGCCGGCTGCAGAAGATGCTCAAGCTGCCCGAGCTGGCGCCCATCTCCCGCAGCGTCGACCTCCTCGGCGGTGCGCCCGGCAGCCTGTCACCGTATGCCGTGGTGCCCGACCCCAACCGCGCGCTCGTCGAGCTGGAGTCAGAGGACGAGCAGGACTTCGCGACCAAGCTCGAGCTCGCGCAGAACGCGGCGCGTTCGACGCGCAGGGATCTCGCGTACGAGACGCTGCGCTGGTGCCTGCCGCTGTCGATGGGGCGTGATGCGGCCGTGCAGTCCAAGCTGCGCGCCGCGATCACCGCCTCGCCCGACACACGGTACTCCTCGGCCATGTCGGTCGTCGAGCAGCTGCAGCGCGGCGACTCCATGTCACAGGACGTGGCCAACGAGCTCGTCGCGGCGGCCCAGCGTGAGCTCGGTCGGCTCTTCTTCCACGCACGGACCAGGACCCCGACCCACCTCGAACGCGCCGAGGAGGCCCGGTTCACGGTGTTCAACCTCAAGGGGCTGGTCAAGCCGGACCAGTCCGTCGACCTGGAGGACTACACCCCGGAGGAGCTGCTCTACCGGCCGATCATGGCGCTGGCCGCGTGGTCATCGCTGCAGCTGATCTACCGGGGCGATCCGCACGAGCGGAAGCTGTTCGTGCTCGACGAGGCGCAGGAGGTCACCGAGGGCTCGGGTGCGGGTCGGACCCTCGTCTACAAGCTCAGCTCCGACTCACGCAAGAACAACTGCGCGGCCCTGGTCGCGATGCAGAACGCCTCGACCGTGCTCGGCGCGAACAACGTCAACAACTTCGTCGGCGCGGCCCTGGTCGGCCGGACGCAGGACATCGAGGCCCAGCGAGACGCCCTCAAGCTGCTGGGCAAGCCGGAAGGGATCGGTTACGAGGAGATCCTCGGCAACCTCTCGCCGCGTGGCCGCCGCAGCGAGGAACGGCTCGGCTTCCGGGAGTTCATCTACCGCGACGGGCTCGGCGGTGAGGGCGGGCGCGGCGGCATGGAGAAGATCCGGGTCAGCCTGGCGCACCATCCCGAGCTCTTCGAGGCACTCAACACGACGGCCTCGCCCGAGAAGCGTGCGTCCCGGATCGCCCAGCTCCCGGTCCGGGACGAGGAAGGGGCCGCGTGATGCGGCGGCTCCTCCCGGCGCTCCTCGTGGCGCTGGCGATGCTGCTCGCGCTTGCGGGGTCCGCCTCGGCGGGGCCACAGGGCGCCGCGGCGTCAGCTCCGGTCTGGGCTCCCACCGTCGGCCCGGACTGCAGGGGAGACGCGCCGCTTCCGTCGAACCCGAACGGGCACATCGCGGTGCGGCCCGCCATCGTGTCCGACGGGGACCCCTTCAGCAGCTCAAGAGTGTCGATCCAGTCGGTGTACGGCACCAACTACACGTGGTGGACCTACGACAACGGCTGCTCACCGCAGGACGGGATCATGCCGAGCCTGGGGGCGAACATCGGCAACCTGCTCGGCCTCGAGCTGCCGGGGCTGCTTCCGTCGTGGGGGCAGGGCCTGTTCTCCCTGGTCGTCGACCCATCGAGCTGGATCGGATCCTTGGACCCCCTGGTGGCCGGCGTGACCGCCTCCACCGCTGCAGGCGCCTGGTTCCCGTGGCTGAGCTTCGCGATGACGCTGGTCGCCATCGTCACGCTCATCCGCGCCCGCCGGGGCCAGCTGTCCGGCTCGATCAACGCGATCGTGTGGGCGCTGCTGGTGCTCGTCGTCACCTCGTGGGCCGTGCGCTACCCGGTCGAGTCGGTCAAGCTGCTCGACGACGGCGTCCAGACCGCCGTCGTCGCGGTCGCGGACGGGTTCGACAGCGCAGACTTCGTCGGCCCCGTCGCGCCCCGGTCCGCCGAGGACAAGGGTGCTGCCGCGAAGAAGACGCTCGACCGCCAATGGGACACCCTCACGCGCGAAACGCTCTTCCGGTCATGGGCCGACGGGGCGTTCGGCGACGCCGACGGTGCGACGGCACGCACGTACGGTCCGGGCGTCTTCAAGGCAACGCACTTCAGCTGGACCGAGTACGACGCGTACGCCCAGGACCCGGCCGGTGCCGGCGCGAGGATCGTGGACGCCAAGGCACAGGCCTTTCGGCAGCTCGCCGACACGATCCAGCGGGACGATCCCGTGGCGTACGACTACTTCACCGGCAACAGGTGGGGTGACCGCATCAGCCTGGCGCTGCTCAGCTTCATGTCGGTGCTCATGGTCGCGCTGTTCCTCGTGGCAGCCGGAGTCGTCGTCGTGGGGGCGTACGTGCTCATCCGCCTGCTCCTGCCGTTGACACCGGTTGCCGGTGTCGTCTTCCTCGTCGACTCCACCAGGGACGTGGCGCTGGCGCTGTTCAAAAGGGTGGTCAAGCCCCTGGTCATGGGGCCGATCTTCTTCCTGGCGGCCCTCGTAGTCCTGCGCTACAACGTGGGGATCCTCCGTTCCGACCTGCCTGACTGGCTCAAGCTCGTGCTGGTCTTCCTGGTGGCGTACATCGTCTGGAAGATGCTGCGGCCGACCGCGGTCATGCCGAGGCTGAGGCTCCCCGGCGGCAGGCTCCTGTCGGGCTACGTCGGTTCACGCCTCGGCACCCAGCGCGGTCAGGAGGCCGCCCTCGAGGATGCGCAGGAAAGGGGCGAACGCCCGACCGGCCAGGAGCGCCAGCACCCGGTGCACTACGCCGCCGCACTGCAGCCCTCCCCACAGCCGCTCTTCCTCGGGGATGCGCGCACCCCTGAGGATGTCGGCACGGTCACCGCGGGCGTCTACGTCGACCGCGCCGGACATGCCCACAAAGAAGGCGCCGAACGAGACACCGAACGGGGCGCCGTACGCGGCACTGTTCTGGGCAGCGTACGAGGCACCTTCGCGCCACGGGACGGGGCGGCCGGCGCCGGCGTACCTGCGGTCGTCGGGGGACGGTCGGCCCGAGAGGTGTCAGCAGGCCGGCCGACCTTCGCCCGGATCGGGGCTGGTTCGGGTGGAGTCGCGCAGGCAGGGGCCGAGCAGTATGTAGGACGCCACGCCGATCCCGACGTCGTGGACGGCCAAGCCGGCCCCAGGCTGCCCGCCCGACCGTCGGCGCGCGGCCCCGCCGACCCGGCGACCGTGCGCGAGCGGTCGCCCGTGCTGTCGGTGGAGGGACGGGTCCTCGACGCGGGCGACGTCGGCGCGCCGCCTGCAGTCGATGACTCGAACCTGACCTACGACAGCGAGGGCCGACGCGTCTTCGTCGTGTTCACCCCGAGAGGCAACCTCGCCCCGGATCGGAGCCTCACGGGTGCGTCCTAACCGTCGACAGACCCAAGGCGTCCTCTGGGACGTCGTCGCACCGTGGGTGCGCTGGCCCCTGTACTCGCCGCGGAGACTGTTCGGCGTCGTGGCCGCCTTGGTCCTGGCCATCGGGCTGTGGCAGGCGCTCTCGGGCGCCTCGACCGAGCCCGTAACCAGGTCCGAGTCGTCCTCGACCTCGACAGGAGGGCGTGCGGCGGCACCGGCGGCCTCCTCGACCACGCCGCCTGCAGCCGACCCGACGGTCTCCTCATCGGCGGCGACGAGCCCCGCCGACGCCCCGGCTACGCACCCGGTATCACCAGCTCCCGAACCCACCGGGCCGGCCACGGGCACGCCTGCACCGGCAGTCCCGTCGGGCGCGCAGGAGGCCGCGAGCGGGTTCGTGACGGCATGGGCTCGGCCCTCCGTGCCGGCGGAGCAGTGGCTCGCCGGTGTGCGCGGGTACCTCGCACCGGACCTCGAGCGTTCGATGTCGTACACCGACCCGACCCGAATCCCGGCCAGCAAGGTGATCGGCCCGGCGAGGATGGTCCACGTCCTGCCTGACGCGACCGGCGCCTCGTTCGAGGTTCCCACCGACGCCGGCCCGATCCGCGTGGAGGTCGTGCTCGTCGAGGGCCGCTGGCTCGCCTCGGACGTCGCGCCCGCAGCGGTGACGGCGCCCGGGGACTGAGCCGTGACGTGGACGGGCCTGCTCCGGGCGTTGGGACCTCGGCGGCTGGCCAAGGGCCTGGTCGGGGGGCTCGTCCTCACGGTCCTCGCGGGCCTGCTGGGGCTCACAGTGCTGTTGGGCGCCATAGCCGGGTCCAGCCCGGGCAGCGAGACGATGGCGCCGGCATCGTGCGTCGTGATCCCCACGCGAGATCTCGCGACGGCCGCCTCGGCGCCGCCGCGGACCTCGGCCCGCTGGTCGGCCGAGCAGCTGGGCAACGCGAGGATCATCGCCCAGCGAGGGCAGGCCTCGAGGGCGGGCGCCAACGGAGTCGTCGTCGCCCTCATGACCGCCATGCAGGAGTCCTCCCTGAGGAACCTGCCCAGCGGCGACCGTGACTCGGCGGGCCTCTTCCAGCAGCGGCCCTCCGCCGGATGGGGGACCCGCGAGCAGATCCTCGACCCCGTGCAGGCGAGCGACGCGTTCTACGGCGTCGCCGGCCACACGAACAACCCCGGCCTGACCGACATCCAGGGCTGGCAGAGCCTGCCCCTGGGCGTGCTCGCCCAAGCCGTCCAGCGCTCCGCCTACCCGACCCTCTACAACCGGTGGGAGCCCGACGCCCGAGCGCTGGCCGAGTGGCTCCTCTCCGGAGCGGCAGGAAACCTCGACTGCACCGGCGCGGGCGGCCCGGCGCAGGTGTCGGGGTCGTGGGCGCACCCGCTCGCCCCGGCGCCCTACGCGCTCGTCAGCCCGTTCGGGATGCGGTTGGACCCGGTCACCGGCGCGTGGTCGATGCACCGCGGACAGGACTTCGCCGTGCCGATCGGAACCCCCGACCGGGCAGCGTGCGACGGCGTCGTACTCCGCCTCGACCCGGCCGACGCCCACGGAGGGGGCATGCAGACCGATCTCGACTGTGGCGGCGGCATCGTCATCAAGTACATGCACCAGAGCGCCTTCGGCGTGAAGGTCGGCGACCCGGTCCGGGCCGGGCAGGTCGTCGGCCGCACCGGAACCACCGGGCACTCCACCGGCCCGCACCTGCACTTCCAGGTCAACATCGACGGGCAGGCCACCGACCCGGTCACGTTCATGCGCCAGCGCGGCATCCGGTTCTGAGGAAGGACCGACCACCGGCAACAGCCGGTGCGTCGTAGCCCGCTCGACGACATCTCGCCGAGCTCGCACGGGGCTTTTCACGTTGGCCATGCGTCGATACTTGGCTAGCCACCCATTTGCTGTATGGTGATTATGTGTCCAGCCACATAATTGGTTGGCAAAGAGGAGAGGAGTCAACATGAAGGCAATCGTCTTCGACCGGTTCGGTGGTCCGGAGGTGCTGCGCGAGGTGGACATCGAGGTCCCGCAGCCCGGCCCCGGCCAGGTCAGGGTCCGTGTGAAGGCTGCCGGGCTGAACGCGCTGGACGGCAAGATCCGCTCCGGGATGATGGAGGCCTTGCGCCCGACGACCACGCCCGCCGTTCCCGGTGGCGAGCTGGCCGGCACGGTGGACGCCCTGGGTGAGGGTGTGACCGGCATGCAGGTGGGCGATGGGGTGCTCGGCTGGTCGGACACGGGGTCGTACGCCGAGTATGCGCTGGCCACCAACGTGGCCCTCAAGCCCGCCGCGCTGGAGTGGCAGCACGCGGCTGCGCTGCCGGTGGCGAGTGAGACTGCCGAGCGGGTCCTGGGCATGCTCGGTGTCGCCGCCGGGGAGACCGTGCTGATGCACGGCGCATCCGGAGCGGTCGGAACCTTGGCCGTTCAGCTGGCCGTGGCCCGCGGGGCGCGAGTCATCGCCACCGCAGGCCCGTCCAACCAGGACTACCTCGCTGCGCTCGGCGCCACAGCGACCGTGTACGGCACGGGCCTGGTCGAGCGGGTGAGGGCGCTGGCCCCCGACGGCATCGACGCCGTGTTCGACCTCGCCGGCAAGGGTGCCCTGGAGGACTCCATCACCCTGCGTGGTGGCACCGAGCGCATCGTCACCATCGCCGACTTCCGTGCGCAGCAGCTCGGCGTCACCTTCTCCCGCGGATCCGCGGCGCCCTCCGTGGAACGCCTGGCCGCCCTGGCGCAGGACGCCGCGATGGGCACGCTCGTCACCACCGTCACGGCGTATCCGCTCGAGCAGGCCGCCGCGGCTCAGCAGGTCAGCGACGCAGGGCACGTGCGCGGCAAGCTCGTCCTCACCGTCGACTGACCACGCCCACTGTCACCAACCCCCCCGCTTCCGGTGACCGGCCCGGTCATCGCCTCACTGAAGGACTCTCATGCTGACATCCCTGTGGACACCCACGACCGTGGGCGACATGTCCCTGCCGCACCGCCTCGTCATGGCCCCCATGACCCGGGACCGATCCACGCAGGAAGGCGTCCCGACCGAGCTGAACGCCGAGTACTACGCCCAGCGGGCCTCGCACGCCCTGATCATCACTGAAGGCACCCAGCCCTCCGCCGACGGCCAGGGCTACCTCCTCACTCCCGGCATCCACAACGAGGAGCAGCTCGCCGGGTGGCGCACGGTCACCGACGCCGTGCACGCGGCTGGCGGCCGGATCGCCATCCAGCTCATGCATGTAGGACGAATCTCCCACCCCGACAACACCCCCCACGGGCGCCAGCCGGTCGCCCCGTCGGCGATCCGACCCGAGGGCGTGATGTTCACTGCGTCCGGACCCCAGGAGATGCCGGAGCCCCGTGCACTGTCGACGGAAGAGGTCGCGACGACTGTCGAGGACTTCCGCAGCGCTGCGGCGGCCGCCGTCGCGGCGGGCGCGGACGCCGTGGAGATCCACGGCGCCAACGGCTATCTGGTTCACCAGTTCCTGTCCGACAACACCAACCAGCGCACCGACAGCTACGGCGGCTCGCTCGAGAACCGCATTCGCTTCGCCGTCGAGGTCGTCGCCGCCGTTGCGGACGAGATCGGCGCGGAACGGACCGGCCTGCGCATCTCGCCGGGCAACTCGTACAACGACATCGCGGAGTCCGACACGCACGAGCTGTATCCGATGCTCCTCGACGCACTGCGCCCGCTGGGCCTGGCCTACCTCCACGTGATGCACACGGGCGACGACGCTCTGCTCGACACCCTGCGCGCCAAGTGGCCGACCACACTCATCCTCAACCGCGGCGGGACCGAGATCGCTGCGCGCGCCCGAGACGTCAACAAGGGCACGGCCGACCTGGTCTCCGTCGGCGCCCTCGCGCTCGCCAACCCGGACCTGGTCGAGCGCCTCCGTGTCGGCGCGGAGCTGAACGTTCCGGACCCGGCGACCTTCTACGGTGGGGGAGCGGCCGGCTACACCGACTACGCCACCTACGCCGGCTGAGAAAGGGGAACCATGCCCCAGATCCCCACGACGGCCGGCGGAGGGCCGATGAGCTACGCGATCTTCCAGCTCGCCCGCGCCCACCGCGCCTACGCCGCCGCCCTGCTTCGCGAGATGGACCTGCATCCGGGCCAGGAGCTGCTGCTGATGCAGCTCTTCGACCGGGACGGCCAGACCCAGTCCGAGCTGCTCGAAAGCGTCGGCCTGGACCACTCCACCGTGTCCAAGTCCCTGCGCCGCATGCAGGACGCCGGCCTGCTCGTTCGCGAGCCGGCCGCACACGACCGGAGGGTCATGGTGGTCCACCTCACCGACAAGGGTCGAGCCATGCGTGGACCCATCGCAGCCCTGTGGCAGACCCTGGAGGCGGCCTCCGCAGGCGATCTGTCGAAGCAGCAGGCGGAGTCCTTCATCGACACCGCCTGCGCCATCACCAAGGCGATCCACAGCCGCGCGCTGCCGCATGAAGAGTCCCCGTAAGGCGTCGGCGTGGACTCATGCGGCGCCCCGAAAGTGGACTCCCGTGGTGGCCGTGAGTGGGGCGGGCGTCCGGCTCCCGTGGACATTGGTGGAGGGGTGATGAGGGCAAGAGGAGCGCTCGCAGTCGTGCTGGCCGCGCTGCTGGTCGTTGTCGTGACATCGAGCTGCGGCTCCGGTGTCGCCGACCAGAAGGTCATCGACCGCTTGGCGGCCCTCGATGTCCTCACCGTCCCGTCCGGCGCCACGTTGCTCTCGCGAACCGAGCAGAAGGGTGGAGGTGCGGCGGCCATCCGAGGCGCGTCGAGCATCACGCTCGTGTACGCCTCGCCGATGGAACCGGCCCAGGTGGGTCGCGACTTCCATGCCCGGTTCGACCCGAGGTGGAGCTTCAAGGACAACAGTGGAGCGCCGTCCGGCGGCTGGGGCGCCATCGGCGCGTTGGCCGGCGAGCAGGGAACGGTCGCAACCGTCGAAGCTCGACCGGCGGCGGACGCCGGCAAGGTGACCGACACGATGCGGTCCCTCGTGACCGTGCACGTGTCCGCGACCCGGCCCGCGTGACCACGCCCAGGCCTAGCGGTAGCGGCCCGAACGCCGCGATGCTGGTTCCCGGCAGGGGCGGCCGGGGGCGGGGCGGCCTGCGGGCCATGGTCCGCCCCGGTGACGTCGCGCCCGCGCCTTCCGGGATCGGGCAGAGGAAGCGGATTCCAAGCAATAAAAAGTTTCAGGTTGGAACGGGAACAAATAATGGTATGGTCGATCCGGAGCAGGGAACGTCCCGCTCAGGAGAGACGAAGGGTGTATCGCTGATGACGTCGACGCTGAGCCGGGCGCTGGTCAACTACCCCAACCGGTTCGACCCGGCGGTGCTGGGCGGGCTGCCCGAGCGCCAGCGGCAGCTGATCGCCCGCCGGGACAAGGTCCTCGGACCGGGCTACACGCTGATCTACCGTGAGCCGGTCGAGTTCGTCTCCGGTCACGGCGCGCACCTGATCGACCGCGACGGCAACGACTACCTCGACGCGTACAACAACGTGCCGTGCGTCGGGCACGCCCACCCGCACGTGGCCGAGGCCGTGGCCCGCCAGATGGCCGCGGTCAACACCAACACCCGCTACCTGCAGGAGTCGCTCGTCGACTACGCCGAGCGGCTGCTGGCGACCTTCCCGGCCGGGCTGTCCAAGCTGAGCCTGGCCTGCTCCGGCTCGGAGGCCAACGACCTCGCGGTCCGGGTCGCCCGGTTCCACACCCGCGCCGAGGGCATCATCGTGACCCGCTGGGCCTACCACGGCATCACCCGCGAGGTCGCCTCCTTCTCTCCGAGCCTGGGCGCCGGCTCGCCGCTGGGACCCAACGTGCGGCTCATCGACCCGCCCGACCCGCGCCTGGCCCCGCCCGGGACCACCCTGGCCGAGCACATGCGCACCCAGGTCCGCGACGCCATCGCCGACCTGCAGCGCCACGGCTACCGCCTCGCCGCGCTCATCACCGACTGCGCCTACACCAGCGACGGCATCTTCACCGACCCGGTCGGCTACATGCCCGCCGTCGTCGAGGAGGTCCACGCCGCCGGCGGGCTCTACATCGCCGACGAGGTCCAGGCCGGCTTCGCCCGCCTCGGCGAGACGATGTGGGGCTTCGCCCGCCACGACGTGCTGCCCGACATCGTCACCATGGGCAAGCCCATGGGCAACGGCATGCCCCTGTCCGGCGTCGTGTTCCGCCCCGAGGTCAGCGACGAGTTCGGCCAG
>NZ_JBHTFG010000031.1:0-3472 GCF_042666095.1 Terrabacter sp. GCM10028922
CCGCATGGAGAGCTGCCCGCTGATCACCTAGACCGAGTCTGGCCAGACACCGGTCCTACGGGAATCGTCTAGCAGCCGCAAGACGGGCGAGGACGACGGACGCCACAGTCCCAGCTCGCGTCCGTTCCACGTCGTTTCGCAGCTGCAGACCTCTACAGCCGGCTGGGGTGACTCACAGAAGTCGGCGAAAGTGACTAGTCATGTCGTGCGCGAAACAGTCCAAACGGTCTATATCAGGACAGGGCCTGCGCTCGTAGTGTCCTCCTTGGGCCTGTGGGGGGTCCGCATGATCGGGGCCGGTGGGACGGCCCGGGTCGGCTCGGTAGTCATGGGAGGCGCCGGGCCGGGAGGGGTGATTGTAATGAGTGATGTCGCAACGGTGGGTCTGTGGGTGGACGAGTGGGCCAGGGAGGCCAACTGCGCCGGCCAAGACCCTGAGACGTTGTTCGTCCGGGGCAAGGCCCAGCATGACGCAAAGGCCGTCTGCAAGACGTGTCCGGTCCTCGCGCAGTGCCTGGCTGAGGCCTTGGACAGCAGGACGGAGTTCGGTGTGTGGGGAGGCATGACCGAGCGGGAGCGCCGAGCGCTGCTCCGGAAGCGGCCCGACATCACCTCGTGGAAGTCTGCCCTTCGCGCAGGAATGGCGTCACAGGCCAGGTAGGCGCGCTTAATCGGCGATGCGAGCCGATCTGCAGACCGGTTCGTGACCGTCCGGTCGGTGGGAGATCGCGGCCCCGTCGCAGGGAGCAGATCCTCGGCACCAAGCGGGACGCGCCGCTCCTCTGCGCGACAGGACGGCCATACGGAGCGCCTAAAGAGGAGATAACCCATGCCAGAAGGCACCCCTCACGTTCAGGGGACAGATGATCCCGCACCGCCGCCGCGGCACGACCTCGTCGACGATCAGCTGCTCGAGGAGATCGAGCTCCTTGTTGACGTGATCACCCGAGTCGCCGAGCACGCCGGGTACCTGTCAACTCACGAGGTGGACTCCGTCCTGGGCCTGCCCAGCGTTGCCCACAGAGCCTTCCGTGTCCCGGAGGACAAAGATGCCTTCGCCCTGCACGCCGTAGACCTAACAGGCGCCAACGCCGTTGGAGGGCGCTGTCCTTGAACGTATGGCCGTAATCGGACGGCCGCGGCCTCCATCCCGTCAACGCGCCTGGCCTTCATCGTGGCTGGGCTGCCGCCCGATAGCCCGTCGCACCCCGCATCATCCACGAGGCAGACACGGTGACCATCGGACCTCGCCTTGCCGACGAAGACCAGCTCATTGCCACGGCCGTTAACAGGGGTCTGTGCACCCGCTCGGGCGCCAGCTCATCAGGGACGAGGAGTGTCACTCGTCGGTTGTAGGTGCCCTCGTGCAGAACCTCAGCGCCTCGTCCTCGGGCACGATCCAAGCTCTGCGCGGAGTGCTCACACTGGGCGGTGTCACCTAGCGCGATGCGTCTTTTCGCCGCCTGCAGACCGGGCCAAAACTCTGGAACCGGGTCTACCGTCGATGCGCCCCAGGTGCCCGGCTGCGTCGGCGGCGGACTGGCCTGGGCCGTTTCCCAGGTCGCCGCGTGAGGTGCCCCATGACCAGTACAACCATCCTTCTGCCGTTCCAACCCGCGAGCATGTCCCAGGCCCAGTTGGCGGCGGTCTCGTTCTTGGCCCGCTACGCCGGGCACACGCACGCCCTCTACGCCTTCCAACTCCAGCAGTGGTTCGCCTGGTGCGAGACCAACGGGCTCGACCCCTTGCTGGGGATACAGCGGGGGCACATCGAGCTGTACATCCGCCAGCTCGGGGACCGCGGGCTGATGGACTCCTCGGTCGTCACGATGATGCACGCTGTCCGCGGCTACTTCCGCTTCGCGCACATCGACGGCCTCATCCCCGCCGACCCAGCCGTCTACGCGCGGCTACCGAAGATCCACCGCGACGAGTCCCGAACGCAGGGACTGGACCGGCTCGAACTGATCCGCTTCCTGCAAGTCGCCCAAACGATCACAGTCCATCACGGCGCGCTGGCCTACCTGCTCGGTATCAACGCTCTGCGCGCCTCCGAAGCCGCCGCCGTGCGGATCGAGGACTACGCCGACACCCTGCGCGGCCACCGAGTCCTGCACCTGGTCGGCAAAGGCAACAAACCCGCGACCATGCCCGTGACCGTCCCCGTCCTCCGCGCGCTCGAGGCCTGCCGCGGCAACCGGACCAGCGGGCCCCTGGTGCTGCGACCCGTCTCGGGCAAGCCGATCGACCGACGCGACGTCTACCGGATGGTCGCCCGGATCTCGAAGGAAGCCGGAATCCCCCGCCACCTCAGCCCCCACTCGCTGCGGCACGCCGCCATCACCAACGCCCTCGACGCCGGCGTCCCGCTGCGCGACGCTCAGATCCTCGCCCGGCACGCCGACCCGCGAACCACCGAGCACTACGACCGCGCGCGAGGCAACCTCGACCGACACGGCGTCCACTTCCTCACCGCATACGTCGCGGGTGTGTGAGCTCCCGCGACCACTCCTTCTGGCGGTGTCATGCGGTCGGAAACGGCGCCCCCGCTCTGCCTGACGCACAGTGCCCCGGACCGGTCCTGCCCTCCGACGGCAAGGGAAGCCACGCCTAAGCGGCAAGGACGAAGGGGCGGCTCGTGTGTTCCAGCCAGCCCCCTTTGGGGTGGTACTGCATGTAGTACCATTGAAGGGTGGCCTCAGTCGAGTCGATCGTTAACGCGATGCGCCACAACCAGCAGAACATCGCCTACAAGGACCTCCACAAGGTCTGCGAACACTACTTCGGGAGCCGCGCCAGACAGGCACCTCGCATGCAGTGTTCAAGACGCCGTGGCGCCGCGACCCACGCGTCAACATCCAGAACGCCAAAGGCAAAGCCAAGCCCTACCAAGTACGCCAAGTGCTCAAAGCGATCGATGAGAAGGAGAGAAAGTGATGGACACGCTAGAGCGGCCGCACATTGAGGTGTCTCACTACACCTATCGCGTTGCTTGGTCAGTAGATGACGACGAGTTCGTCGCCACCGTCGTGGAGTTCCCTTCCTTGTCTTGGCTAGCCCCCTCCCAGATCGAGGCCCTCGAAGGACTCGAGACCCTGCTTGCGGACGCGATCGTCGATATGCAGGAAGAGGGTGAGGACGTGCCGAAGCCAATAGCCGAACGCAGTTACTCCGGCAAATTCAACGTCCGGCTGGGCGAGAAGCTGCACCGAGACGTCGCGCTACGCGCGGCCGAGGAGAACCTGAGCATCAACCAATGGGTCGTTCGAAAGCTCATGGCCGACTGCTGAAGGACGCCCGCGAGCGTCCAGCTCTCCCTGATTGCGGAGTTCTGGCCTGCGTCATTCCGGCTCCCTTCTGTTGTCAACCGGTGGCGTCGAGTGTGTTGATGCGGTCGGTCTTCCGTGGCGTGGGTGCCGGGCGTAGCGTCGGTTGTGCGGGTCCGGGAAGTGGCTGATCCGAAGTGTCGATG
>NZ_JBHTFG010000032.1:0-719 GCF_042666095.1 Terrabacter sp. GCM10028922
CGCGACCAGCGCCCCGCTGGCCGGGTGGGTGTAGAGCCGCCGCAGCCACACGCTGGCCTCGTCTTGGTTGCCGGTGGGGGTGAGCAGGGCGCGGGCCCAGGCGGCCGGGACGGTGCCGTAGCCGGGGAGCTGCGCGGGCGTCTCGTCACGGTCGGGCCCACCGGCGAGCAGCGCCCGGTCGGTCATGACGAGGTGCACCTCGACCGGGACCGCGTCCGCCGTCTCCTGCCCGGTGAGGCGGGTGACGAACGTGTCGGCCATGACCTGGCCCTTGCCCCGCTCGTCGCCGGCGGCGCGCGCCGTGTCCGCCGCCACGGTGAGGGCGGCGTGCGCCGCCACGGCCTGGGCGACCGGCAGCAGCGCCGTCACGTACGCCATGGTGTCCGGCGCGGGCCGGATCGTGACCCGCCGGTCCGCCTGCGCCCGGCTGGCGCGGGCCATCACCGAGGCCGCGTCGACGCGGTAGGCCACCGCCCGCACCCGCCGGACCAGCTCCCGGTCCCCGAGCGAACCGAGCCGCCCGCCCAAGGCCCCGACGCCCTCGCAGTCGCCCTCGCAGTCGCCCCCGGAGTCGCCCTCGGAGTCGACCTCGGCGGCGACCTCGGCGTCGACGAGCCGCCGCTGATCCGGGGTCAGCGTCGCGGTCTCGCGCACGAGGATCTGCGCCCGCCACTCGCTCAGCTCACCGGCCTGCAGGGCCGCGAGGGTGTGCGGCAGGT
>NZ_JBHTFG010000032.1:927-451186 GCF_042666095.1 Terrabacter sp. GCM10028922
CCGCGACCCGGCGCCGGCCGGGGACTGGGCGTCATCCGGCCCGTCGTCGGTAGCAACAGAGGCCGCGCGGGCCCGCTCCCGGGCGGCCCGCCAACCCTCGAAGTCACCGGCGTCCGAGCACTCCCGGGCCCGCTCCCGCCACGCCTGCGCCACCTGCTCCTGCGAGTCCACGAACGCCGCCGTCACCCGCACCTGCGCCGCCGCAGCCGCCGCCTTGACCCGCTCCAACGCCGCCAGCTGCTCGATCCGCACCGCGTCATCGTCGGCCACGTCACCCGAGCCGCCGACCCGCGACAGCGCGGACACGAGAGCCTCCAGGCCCTCGGTCGCCACCACTGCAGATCGCTCGAACATGTGTTCGACACTATGGCAAAAGGCGCGAAACGGGAATGGCTCCTCCACAGCCGAGCGGCTGCGAGACAGGCGAATTGCCGACGGGTTCCAGCTATCCCGGAGAGTTGGTCGGGTCGGCGACCCACGGCCCGAGCTGCGGGTCCCAGCCTCGCACGACGCGCCGCAGGATGTAGCCGCCGAGCCAGTACGGGTCCTGGTCGAAGGTCTGCGTGACGTCCTCGACGGACTCGCCGGAGTAGACGATGAGCGCTGCGTTGGCGGGCTCCTGGTCGGTCGGCTCGCCCTCGCTCACCTCGTCGATGCCGTCCTGGTACATCCCCGCGACGAGCAGCCCCGGCAGGCCGGTGAGCCACTCGCGGTGCTCGGGCCGGATCGTCAACATCTCGGTGTTGTCGTCGGGGTAGGTGTAGTGGATCGCGAAGATCGCCACGGTGCGGCTCCAGTCGGTCGAGTGGTCAGGTGGTCGTGATCCGGTGCCCACCGGCATACACGTTGAGGCGGCTGTCGCGCACGAAGCCGAGCAGCGTCATCCCGGCGTCGTCCGCGCACTCGACGGCGAGGGACGATGGTGCGGAAACGGCTGCAAGACAGGGGATTCCGGCCATGATCGACTTCTGCGTGAGCTCGAACGACGCCCGCCCGGACACGACGAGCACGCAACCTGCTCCTGGCAGCCGGCCGTTGAGCAGGGCCCACCCCACGACCTTGTCGACGGCGTTGTGCCGGCCGACGTCCTCGCGTGCGACGAGCAGCCCTCCGTCGGCGGTGAAGAGCCCCGCGGCGTGCAGCCCGCCCGTCTTGTCGAACGAGCGCTGCTCGGCCCGGAGGGCGTCGGGCAGCTCGACGACGACCTTGGCGGCGAACTCGGTCGCGTCCGCACGGACGTCGTACGCCGACTGCGCCCTCAGCTGCTCGATGCTCGCCTTGCCGCAGACACCGCACGACGAGCTCGTCAGGAACGACCGCGTGGCCGAGGCGGCGGGAGGGGTGACGCCGGGCGCAAGGGTCACGTCGATGACGTTGTACGTGTTCTCGTCGAAGCCGGTCTCGCCCGAGACGACCGCGCCCTCGCAGTACCGCGCGAGCGCCACGTCGTCGGCGGTGCGGATGAGGCCTTCCGAGAGGAGGAAGCCGTGGACCAGCTCGATGTCGTGCCCGGGCGTACGCATCGTCACGGTCAGCGGGGAACCGCCCACCCGCAGCTCGAGCGGCTCCTCCACGGTGAGCGTGTCGGGTCGCGTCGCGGCCGACGAGGTCGCGACGTCGATCGTCGTGACCTTGCGCCGCACGGTGACCCGTCCCATGGCCTCAGCCTGCCAGAGTCCGTGCCAGACTCCGAGAGTGCAGCCCCGACCGTATGCCGTCGACCCCCTCGTGGTCGTGCTGACCGGTGGAGGGTCGCGGCGCATGGGCTCGCACAAGCCCGCGCTCGACGTCGGTGGGCGGCCGCTCGTGGCCCGGGTGCTGGCGGCCGCCGGCTCGTGGCCGACCCTGGTCGTGGGCGCTGGTGAGGGCGTCCCGGACGGTGTGCAGGTCGCGGTTGAACGCGAGCCCGGTGGGGGACCCGTCGGCGGCCTCGCCGCTGCCGTCACCACCCTTGACACGGACATGTTCCCTCGCGAGACGCCCGAGGTCGTCGTGGTCCTTGCCGCCGACCTGCCGTTCGTCACGCACGCGCACCTCGACCGCCTCGTGCGCGCGCTCAGGACCGCCGACCCCGCAGACGCGCCAGACCTCGCCGTCACCGTCGACCGCGAGGGTCGCACCAACTGGCTCTGCGCGGCCTGGCGCGCGACCGCCCTCCGGGCCCGGCTGGTGGCCCTGGGCGACGCGTACGGCCGCAGCATGCGCGACCTGTGTGACGGCATACGCGCGGTGCGGGTCGACGACCCGCTCGACGTCTCGCTCGACGTCGACACACCCGCCGACCTCGAGCGCGCGCGCCGCCGCGCCGGCGGCGACTGACGCAGTCCGGGGATCGGACAGGCGGCCCCCCGCGGCGAATCCGCCTGCCGCCAAGCGTTACTCATGGTTTGGGACGCATTTGGCAAAGACTTGGTATTCCCCGTTGACCGGCCTTCCGGGCTACTGCGAGCGTCTCGCTGGTTCCGGCCACATCTCAATGGGTGAGATGGCGGGACTCCCCTCCAGGCGGCCCACGCGCCGCATCCTGACAAGGAGTAACCAGTGAATCGACTGAAGTCTGGGCTGGCGACCGGAGGGCTGCTCGCCCTCGCGCTCGCCATCTCGCCGGCGATCCCGGCGGGCGCAGCGACCGGTGCGGGACGCGACACGGCGCCCGCCCCCGAGTCGCAGAGCCTCAAGGCGACTGAGCAGTCCCGAGCGGCATCCGCCGCGAGCGCCCTTGGCCTGGCCAGCGGCGAGAAGCTCACCGTGAAGTCCGTCGTCACGGACCCGAACGGTGCGACCCACGTCCGCTACGAGCGCACCATCGACGGTCTGCGCGTCATCGGCGGCGACTTCGTCAGCCACAAGAACGCGGCCGGCGACGTCAAGAGCGTCACGTGGAACATTCGCAAGAGCGTCAAGCCCTCGACGATGACCCCGACCATCGGCAAGGCGACGGCCCAGAAGGCCGGCCTCGCCGCTGCGAAGGCCGACGACGAGAAGGCCTCAGCGGGCGAGCTCGTCGTCTTCCAGTCGGCCACCGGCCCCACCCTTGCGTACGAGGTGATCACGGAGGGGATCAAGGCCGACCAGACCCCGACCCGCCTGCACACCATCGTCGACGCCACCACGGGCAAGACCCTCACGAGCTGGGACGACATCAAGCACGGCACGGGCAACAGCATCTTCGTCGGCTCGGTGACGATCGGCACGACGGCCGGCACGAGCTACACGATGAAGGACACGCACGGCAACTACGCCACCGACATGAACCAGGGCACGAGCGGCACGGGGACGACCTTCACCGACGCCGACGACGTCTGGGGCAACGGCACGCAGAGCAACCGCCAGTCGGCCGCCGTCGACGCGCACTACGGCGCCGGCAAGACGTACGACTACTACAACACGCAGCTCGGCCGCGCCGGCATCTGGAACAACGGCACCGGTGCCCGCAGCCGCGTCCACTACGGCCAGAACTACGTCAACGCCTTCTGGGACGGCACGCAGATGACGTACGGCGACGGCTCGAGCAACGCGAACCCGCTCGTCGAGCTCGACGTCGCCGGCCACGAGATGAGCCACGGCGTCACCGAGAACACAGCGAACCTCAACTACTCCGGCGACGCCGGTGGTCTCAACGAGGCGACGTCCGACATCTTCGGCACCGGTGTCGAGTGGTACACCAACAACCCGAGCGACGTGCCCGACTACCTCATCGGCGAAGAGATCAACATCAACGGCAACGGCACGCCGCTGCGCTACATGGACAAGCCGAGCAAGGACGGCGCATCGAAGGACTGCTGGAGCTCCAGCGTCGGTGGCCTGGACCCGCACTACTCGTCGGGCCCGCTGAACCACTGGTACTACATGGCGTCAGAGGGCACCGGTAGCAAGACCATCAACGGCGTCACGTACAACACGACGTCCTGCAACGGCACGACCTTCACGGGCATCGGGCACCTCAAGGTCGAGAAGATCTGGTACCGCACCCTGTCGACCTACCTCACGTCCGGCAGCAACTACGCGGCGGCCCGCACGGGCGCCATCAAGGCGGCCAAGGACCTCTACGGCGCCGGCAGCGCCGAGTGCGTCGGTGTCGAGAAGGCCTTCTCCGGCATCTCCGTCCCGGCCGGCACCGAGACGTGCGGTGGCACGACCCCGCCGCCCACCGGTGGCTCGCTGACCAACGGTGGCTTCGAGTCCGGCCAGACCGGCTGGATCGGCACGTCCGGCCCGATCACCAGCAGCACGGGCCGTCCGGCCCACAGCGGCTCGTGGAAGCTCTGGCTCGGCGGCAACGGTACGACGGCCTCCGAGAACGAGTCCCAGACCTTCGCCGTCCCGTCGACGGCCACGGCGCCCACGCTGACCTACTGGATCCGGATCGACACCGCCGAGACGACGACGACCACCCAGTACGACAAGGCGACCGTGCAGCTCAACGGCGTCACGAAGCACAGCTACTCGAACCTGTCGACCCCGAAGGCGTCCTACGTCCAGAAGTCGATCGACCTCACGGCCTACAAGGGCACCAACGTCACGCTGAAGTTCGCCGCGACCGAGGACTCCTCGCTCCAGACGAGCTTCGTCATCGACGACGTCGCGACGAACTTCTGACCGAGTCCGTCCCGTACGTCAACAGGTCGGTGTGCCGCCGGGTCAGCCCGGCGGCACACCGGCTTCGTGCGTGCACCGCGTCAGGGCGGGCACGGAGAGCGTGACGTCGCTGACCAGGGTCCCGACGAGGCCGGCGACCTCCCCGAGCGACGGGTCGCCGAGCGCGAGCTCGCGGGCCAGGTCGTCGGTCACCGAGATCGTGATCGGCTCGCTCTCGGCCTGGTCGGGATCGAGCGGCGGAACGTCGTCGGTCGGCAGGTCCGAGGCAGGGCTGAGCCGCAACGTCGCGAGCAGCGTCAGGAGCTGGCCCTGCTGCGCTGCCGTCAGGGTGCAGACGCGACCGTGGACCGACAGGGTGTCGACCCGGATGCGCCCGTCGGCCTCGAGCACGACGCGGTCGTCGAAGCCCGCGATGCCGCCGGTACGCCGCAGCGTGAGGGGGAACTCGGGGCTGGAGGAGGGGGAAGCGGAGTCTCCGCCGGCAACCAGCCTCTGGGGTGCGCTCGTCGTCGTCGTGGCGACAGGGCCGGAGCCGTCGCCGGACGCATCGGCCGAGGCGGCGGGGGCGGCCGCACCGCACCCACCGACGACGATTGTTGCGATGGCCAGCCCCACCCATCGGCCTGCGCGCCCCATGCCGACCATGCTGACCATGCTGCGCCGTCGCGGTCGCCGATGCACGTGCGACGCGGCGGGGGCGACGCAACTCGTGGATGCAGGTTTCAAGTGGCGGGCCTCCGGGGGCGCGGCAATGCTCGGTGTCAGAGGTGTGTCCGGGCTCGGGGCCGGCCGCACCCGAAACCACAGCGAGGTCGGAGCCGACGCACACGTGTCGGCGCGGATCGCCCTGTGGCCACAGGGAGACGAAAGGGACAAGCGAGTGACATCCAACACCACAGGACACCGAGTACGGGGGGCCCGCCGGGTGCGGCAGTCCGTCGCCGTACTCGCCACCGTGGCCGCCGTGACGGCGGGACTGGCGATGGCCGGCCCCACCGCGCAGGCGGCCGGCCCCGCGACCGCGGGCGTCGGCACCGATACCGGAACCGCCGGTACCGATGCCGGCAGCCGGGAGCGCGCCTTTGCCGCCGCGTCGGCCGAGTATGGCGTTCCGCGCACCGTCCTCGAGGCCGTGTCGTACGCGCAGACGCGCTGGGACTTCAACCCCGGGCACAGCACGTCGGGCGGTTACGGCCCGATGCACCTCGTCGACGCCGATCTCGGCTCGCGTGACGAGGCCAAGGGCCTCGGCGAGGCTCAGGGCGCCTCCGCGGCTCACGGGTCGACCCCGGTCGCCGACACGCTCGGCCGGGCGGCCGGGCTCACCGGCCTCGACGAGAAGGCGCTGCGCACCGACGAGCTCGCGAACATCCGCGGCGGCGCGGCGCTGCTCACCGCCACGCAGCGCAGGCTCGGCCTGCCCTCGGGCGCCGGCACCGACCCGGGCCAGTGGTATGCCGCCGTGGCCGACGCCTCGGGGTCCGCGCAGGAGGACGTCGCGGCCGCGTTCGCCGACGACACCTACTCCGTCATCGCCTCGGGCGCCTCGCGCCACACCGTCGACGGGAAGGACGTGTCGCTCCTGCCGTCGACGACGACGCCGGACCGGGCCCAGATCGGCAGGCTCGGCCTCGTCAAGAAGGCGACGAACCCAGCGGTCGACTGCCCGCCGGGGCTCGAGTGCGACTGGGTGCCGGCGCCCTACCAGGACCTCGGCGGCGGCGACTACGGCAACCACGACCTCGCGAACCGGCCGGCCTCACCGACGATCACGAACATCGTCATCCACAACACCGAGGCGAGCTACGCGACCACGCTCAAGCTCGTCACCGACCCGACGTACGTCTCGTGGCAGTACAGCCTGCGCAGCTCCGACGGCCTCATCGCCCAGCACCTCGAGCCGAAGGACGTCGGCTGGCACGCCGGCAACTGGTACGTCAACAGCCACTCGATCGGCCTCGAGCACGAGGGCTTCGCGGCGACCGGGGCCGCGTGGTTCAGCGAGCCGATGTACCGCTCGTCCGCGCGCCTCGTGCGCTACCTCGCGACGAAGTACGACATCCCGCTCGACATGCAGCACGTCTTCGGCCACGACCAGATCCCCGGCGTCACGCCGGCGAACGTCGCGGGCATGCACTGGGACCCGGGTCCCTACTGGAACTGGGAGCACTACTTCCAGCTGCTCGGCGCCCCGCTGTCGTCGCAGGAGGCCGAGGGCGCGAAGGACCTCGTACGCATCCTGCCCGGCTTCGAGACCAACGTGCAGCCGCTCACCTTCTGCACGACCGGCGTCGCCGACAGCTGTGGCGAGCAGGGCACGAACTTCGTCTACCTGCACACGGCCCCGTCCGAGTCGGCCCCGCTCGTCAACGACATCGGGCTGCGGCCCGGTGGGGCGCCGTCGTCCACCCGGGTCTCCGACATCGGCGCTCGCGCGCAGGCCGGGCTGACGTTCGCCGTGGCGGAGCGCCAGGGTGACTGGACGGCGATCTGGTTCAACGGCGTCAAGGGCTGGTTCCTCAACCCGGCGTCCGCGCCGACGGCGATCCCGGTCGCCGGCTCGTACGTCGTGCCGAAGGCGGGCCTCGCCAAGGCCCCCGTCTACGGCCGCGCGTACCCGGAGGCGGCGGCCTACCCGGCCGGCATCCCCGTGCAGCCGCTCGCGCCGCTCCAGTACACCTTCGCTGCGGGCCAGAGGTATGCCGTCGGGGACCTCACGATCCCCACGAACTACTACCGCGCGGTGACGTACTCGCTCGACACCCCGAACGACCACGTCGACGTCGTCGGGCAGGACCGCTACTACCAGATCTCGTTGGGCCACCGGTTCGCCTACGTGCGCGCCGCGGACGTCGACGTGGTCCCCGCCCAGTAGCCCACCCCCAACCGTCGAGAGGCCAGATTTCGTGGCCTCGCCGACGTCGAAAGGCCACTTCTCGTCAACGAGAAGTGGCCCTTCGACTGTCCCGGACCCGCAGTTAGTGGCCTTTCGACGGTTGAGAGGCCGCAGATGGTGGCCTTTCGACGGTGCTAGCGCAGGTCGTACGCCTTGAGGAAGCTGAGGATGAACGGTGCGGACCCGGTCACGCCGTTCTCGCCGACCTCGTTGTAGGCCGCGATCGCGATGTCGCCGCGGCCGGCGACCATCCAGGTGTGGGTGTCGGGCGGGCTCTTCGTGCCGAACTCGGCCGTGCCGGTCTTGGCGAACTCGACCCCGACCTGCTTGAGGATCTTGCCGGAACCCTCGTTGACGACGGCCCGCATCTCCTGGCGCAGGACCCCGGCCTCGGTGGGGTCGAGCGGCGTCGCGGGGGCCGGCAGCGACTCGTCGCCCGCGATGAGCCGTGGGCGCACCGTCTGGCCCTTCATGACCGAGGCGACGACGACGGCCATCGTCAGCGGCGAGGCCTGGACGCGGCCCTGCCCGATGAAGGACGCCGCGTGCTCGACGACGTCGTCGGTCGCCGGCACCGAGCCGGTGAAACCGGTGAACGGCAGGTCGAGCTTCTCCCCCATGCCGAGGGACTGCGCGGCCGTGACGAGGTCGGCCTGACTGACCTTCTTGTACTGGCTGATGAAGGCCGTGTTGCACGAGTACGCGAGGGCGGTCTGGAGCGGGATGTCGCCGAGCTTGTCGGACGGGTAGGTCGTGTAGTTGCTGAAGCGGCGCCCGTTGACCGAGAGGGTCGGCGTGCAGGGCAGCTTCGTGTCGGCCGTCGCGCCCTTGCGCACGAGCGCCAGCGAGCTGACGATCTTGAACGTCGAGCCGGGCGCCTCCTTGCCGGCGAGGGCGAGCGTGGAGCCGTCCGCCCCGGGTCCCACTGCGGCGGCGAGGATCTCGCCGGTCGACACCCGCACGGCGACCAGCGCGGTCGGATGCTTCGTCTGCCTGGCGAGGGCGGCCTCGGCGGCGCTCTGGGCCCTCGGGTCGAGGGTGACCGTGAGGGGCTGGCCCTCGGTCGAGACCTCGGCGAAGAGCTCGCGCTTCTCGAGGGCACTGCCGTCGGCGCCGCGCTTGACCGCGTGGACGGCGAGCCCGGCAGTGCCTCGTAGCTGCGCGTCGTAGCGGTACTGCAGGCCGTTCTTGCCGACGGTGTCCCCCGCCTCGAGCGCACCCTTCGACGCCTGGATCTGCTCGGCCGTGGCCTCGCCGACAGTGCCGAGGATCGGGGCAGCCCAGGTCCGGCTCGGCCCGAGCACCTGGAGGGCCGGCACCGCGAGCGCACCCTTGACCTTCTCGATGGCCGCGCCGTTCTTCTCGAGGACCGGGTCGGTCTGGCGCAGCGTCAGGCCCTCGACGAACGCCTTCGACCCCGCGGCGGCCACCTTCGCGGCATACCTCGTGGCATCGATGTCGAGGAGCGCGGCGAGCCGCTTCGCCGACGCGGCGACCTCACCGCCCGACACCTTCGTCTTGTCGATGCCGACGACCGACACCTCGCGCTCGGTCATGATCTTGGCGCCCGACGCGTCGACGACGTCGGCACGCTTGGGCCACTTGCGGGCGATGTCGAGCGTCTCGTCAGCGGCGAGCTGCGGGGCGACGAGCCCGGGGCTCCACGTGACCTGCCACCGGTCGTCGACGAGTGCGAGGTTGACCTGGGTCTCGTACGTCCAGTCTGTCGAGGACTTCGACACGTCCCAGCGGCTGAACAGCGTCGCGGTGGCGTGGTCGGAGCCCTCGTTGTGGCTGAGGTCGCTGAGCGACACCTGGGGCCTCAGGGTGCCGAGGTCCTTGTAGGCCGTCCTGACGAAGGCGGTCGCCTTGGCCGGCGTCGTGCCTTTGAACGTCACCGCGCCGAGGTCGGCCTTGACGAGCCCTGCCGCGAGGGCCCGGGCCGTGTCGTCCGGCGCCGGCGGCGACTCGAAGAGCGAGCACCCGGCGCCGAGGGTGCCGACGAGCACCCCCGACAGCGTGACGGCGACCAATGACCTGAGCCGGGATCCCCTGAGCATGCCCCCACGGTACGTGGCCCGGGTCGCCGGCCCAGTCATCGCCCAGCCCGCCACAGCACGGCCGAGCCGAACGCGCCGACGAGGACGGCGACGGCGTACAGGGGCCAGGACTGGTTCTCCGGGCGCAGGGCGAGCAGGAAGACGTCTCGCCCCGCCTCGACGTGCTCACGCAGCCCGTGGGGCAGGCCGGAGCGCGGTCGCAGCAGCGAGGCGAGGTGACCGAACGCGGTCTGGCCGGCGGTGCACACGGCGACGACCGCGAGCGCGACCGACCACGCGACGGCGCGTCCGACGGACCGCAGCCCGAGCCCGGCCAGGGCCAGCCCCACGACCACGGCGCCGACGAGTGGGGTCCACGGGAGCAGCTCGCGGGACCGCTCCGAGCCCCGCAGGGCGACGAGCAGGGCGCCGACCCAGCCGCTGAGGGCGACCGCGAGCGGCGCGGCGGCGACGGCGCGCAGCACGGGACCGGCCCGGACCACGACGAGGCCGAGCGCGAGTCCGAGGAACGTGCCCGCGACCGCGACGGCGAAGACCCCGATGAGCACCCGGTCGTCACGGTCGAACTCGGTGCCGAGCTGGCGGGTGGCTCCGGCCGACTGGGAGATCGTGTACGCGGCCGCGCCCAGGGCCCCCAGGACGGCAAGAGCGCTGGACGCGAGTCGGCGGCCCCCGAGTGGATGTACCCACAGGGTGGCGGAGGCCGCGACGGCGCCCCCGACGAGGGTGAGGGTCAGCAGCAGCCCGAGCCGTGAGGTCGTGAACGGGAGCAGGCTGAGGTAGCCGTCGGTCACCGACCCCGTCACGACGTCGGCCGGCCAGGTGCGCGGCGACCGGGCGCCGAGGCCGTCGACGATCCAGGGCAGCGCGCCGACGACCCACCAGCCCACCGCCGCGAGCGGCAGCACCGGCCAGACGAGGGTGCGGGCCCGCCGTCGATGTGCCTCACTGCCGAAGCCAACGCCGTTGTCCACGCGCAGATCCCAGCACGTCGGTCCGACAGGCGCCAATCGTGGGGCCCTCGTGACCGCTACCGTTCGGGACGCCAGAGCTGCACGGACGCAACGGGCTCGAACCCCGCCGACAGGAACGCGCGCAGGGCCCGCGCGTTGCCCGGCGCGCATGCCGCGACGACGACGTCGCCCTCCGGAACGAGGGTCAGCGCGTCACGGACGAGGTGGCCGCCGCCGTGGTCCTTCGCCGGGTCCGTCTCGACGCCGACCTCAGGCAGACCACCCAGCCCCGTCGAGAGGGTCACGAGCGTGTGGTCGTCGGGGGCGGCATACCCGAACGTCGCGACGTCGCTGCGGACCGATGTCGCGTGCTGGGCACGCGGGTGGTTGCGCAGGTCGCTGCGTGGGACGAGGGTCGGCTCGCCGCCGGCGCCCCGCGCGACGAGGACGATGTCGAGGGCGTCGATCCAGCCGCGACCGGCCAGCCGCGACACGACCCGGGGGTTGCTGGCGCCGCCGTAGCCGTCGGGGCCGAGCGAGACGAGCGTGCCGTCCGAGACGCTGTCGTCGACGGCGAGGTAGGCGTGCCCCGTGAAGGCGACGACGCCCTCGACCCCGGGACGCCACGGCTCGATGCGCTGCCAGCTGCCGTCGACGGCGGGGAAGTCGCCGCCTGCGGCCTTGCTGAGGACTTCGGCAATGGGGTGCACGGCGTCCATACAACCCGCCGGCCGTCGCGCACGCCCGCCGAGGTCCACCTGTTGGCACGCCGCCTGCCCCTCGTCGCCGCGTCGGCGGGTAGGTTGTGGCCATGTCACGACCGCACGCGGCCGCCATCGTCGAGGACGCCTTCAACCAGCAGGTCGAGCGCGTCCTCCGCCGCCGGGGGTGGAGCAACAAGGTCGTCACGCACATCGGCTACGGGTCGTCGTCGTTCGTCCGCGTCTTCGCCCGGATCCTCTTGCAGCGCAAGGGCCAAGAGGGCCCGCCGAGCCGGCAGGACGCCACCGGCGCGCTTGCGCCCCCGCGCTACGACCGCGGCTGGCGCGTCTTCGTCAGCGCCCACGCGAGCGGGGTCCCGGTGACGGTGACCATCGGCGACCGCGAGGTCTTCGGCCGCTCCGACCGCAGCGGCCACATCGACCTCGTCGCGCACGACCACGGCCTCGAGCCCGGCTGGCAGCAGGTCGTCGTCAAGGCGCAGGGCGCCGACCCGGTGCCGGCCGACGTCTTCATCGTCGCCGACGACGTGACGCACGGGATCATCAGCGACATCGACGACACCGTCATCACCACGATGCTGCCGCGCCCCATGATCGCCGCCTGGAACACCTTCGTGCTGCGGGGGAAGACCCGTCGCGCCGTCGCGGGCATGGCCCCGATGTACCGCCGCATCCTCTCGGCCCACCCGGGCGCGCCGATCGTCTACGTCTCGACCGGTGCCTGGAACACGACGCCGACGCTGACCCGCTTCCTCCTCGAGAACGGCTTCCCGCTCGGGCCCCTCCTCATGACCGACTGGGGCCCGACCAACACCGGGTGGTTCCGCAGCGGCCAGGACCACAAACGCACGTGCCTGCACCGCCTGGCGCGCGACTTCCCACGCATCACGTGGCTGCTCGTCGGCGACGACGGCCAGCACGACCCGGCGCTCTACTCGGAGTTCGCCGAGGCCCGACCCGACCACGTCGACGCGGTCTGCATCCGCCACCTCTCACCGACCGAGCAGGTGCTGTCCAACCCGATCAAGCTCGACCCTCCGCTTCGGCCCTGGGCCGCGCGGTCGGTGCCGACCTTCTCGGCGCCCGACGGGTACGGCCTGCTGCGGGTGCTCGAGGAGGCGGGCCGGGTCGGCGACCCGGTGGCGCCCGAGGAGCAGCCGTCGCGACCCGGCCGTCCGGTGGGCGCTGGATGACACACTGAGGCCATGCCTGAGCTGCCGGAGGTGCAGGCGCTCGTCGACTTCCTCGCCGCGCGGACGGACGGTCTTGCCATCACGAGTGTCGAGCTCGCGTCGTTCAGCGTGCTCAAGACGTTCAACCCGCCGCCCCAGGCGCTCGAGGGGGTCCCGGTCGACGGCGTCCATCGGCACGGCAAGTTCCTCGACATCGACGCCGACGGCACGCACCTCGTCTTCCACCTCGCCCGGGCCGGCTGGCTGCGGTGGTCCGACCAGCTGCCGTCGACGGTCCTGCGCCCCGGCAAGTCGCCGATCGCCTTGCGGGTGCGGCTCTCCGACGGCTCCGGCTTCGACCTGACCGAGGCGGGCACGAAGAAGTCACTCGCCGCCTACATCGTGACCGACCCGGCGCAGGTGCCGGGCATCGCGCGCCTCGGCCCCGACCCGCTGGCCGACGACTTCACCCTCGACCGCTTCAGGGCGATGCTCGACGGCCGGCGGACCCAGATCAAGGGCCTGCTGCGTGACCAGGAGTTCATCGCGGGCGTCGGCAACGCCTACTCCGACGAGATCCTGCACGTCGCGAAGATCAGCCCGTTCGCCATCGCCGCCACCCTCGCACCCGAGGTCGTCGACCGGTTGTACGCCGCCCTGCGCGAGACGCTCGCGAGTGCCGTCGCGACGGCGTCCGGCAAGCCGGCGAAGGAGCTCAAGGACGCCAAACGGGCGGGCATGCGCGTGCACGCCCGCACCGGCGAGACATGTCCCGAGTGCGGCGACATCGTGCGTGAGGTGTCCTTCGCCGACACGTCGCTGCAGTACTGCGCGACCTGCCAGACGGGCGGCAAGCCGCTCGCCGACCGCCGGATGTCCAAGCTGCTCAAGTGAGCGGCAGCGAATTCGTCCGGAATGCAACGGTTCCGGCGTCGTGGTTGTCTTCCCCATCATGAAGTCGTTGACGCGCCGCGCCCCGCGCGGTCCCCTCCACCCGGTCCCTCCCGTTGTCGCACGCGCCGCCGTGGTCGCCGCCGCGGCCGTCCTCGCCACGAGCGGGTGCGGTCAGGCGTCGTCCCCGTCGGGCACCTCCACCCCGGCCGGCGACGCCAGCGCGAGCAGCGCCACGAGCAGCGCCACGAGCAGCGCCCCGGCGGTCGAGCAGACCGTCACCTCCGCCGGCGTGCGCCTCGAGGCGTCGATGGCCGTCGGGCTGCCGCAGCACCCGGCTGGCAACGGCATCCGCCGGATGCCGGGCCTCGTCGTCGAGTACACGCTGACCAACATCGGGGCCAGACCGCTGGTGGCCCACGACGTCGTGCCGGAGGACCTCGGCAGCGCCACCGTGCCTCAGGACGTCAACCCCGAGCACGCCTGGGTCTATGTCGAGTCCGGCGTCCTGCGTCTCAGCAAGCAGGGCTTCGCACCGGCTCGGGGTGTCCGTTTCGCTGCAGCGCCGGTGACCGGTGCCCGTGCGCTCGACGCGGGGTCGAGCCTCACCGGCCGGGCGTATGCCGTGTCGCCGCCGACGCTCGACGTGCCCGGCGACTCGTTCGAGGCCCCGCGTGCCGCGGTGGACGCAGGAGTCAAGCAGTGGCAGTTCTGCGTGCAGGTCGGCGAGCGCACCGGACCGCTACGCGCCGCCCCCGTGGGTGGCGACGTGCTGCAGGCACCGACTGCCGCGCCGACGGGTGGAGACCTGGTCTGCACGGAGCCGGGGACGATCCCCGTGGCCTGAGACCCGGCACCTCCGCACCGGCCTCACTGGCCTCACTGGCCCGGGTCGAGGCGCGCGACCGCGGCCCTGCTGCTCGCGAGGTGCTGGGCGAAGACCGCCGCCGCCCGGTCGGCGTCACGCGAGCGCAGGGCCTCGACGATCGACCGGTGCTCGGCCACCATGGCTGCCGGCTCGGTGTGCTGGTTGAGCAGCCAGGCCATGCGGCCCGCGACGGGCTCGATGATCGAGCTGAGCACGCGGCTGCGGGCGAGGTCGACGAGGGCGGTGTGGAACTCGGCGTTGGCCCGGACCGCCTCGCTGTGCCGCCCGGCGCGGTCGTGGGCGTCCGCGCTCGCGACGAGCCCGTCGAGGGTCGCGAGCCCGGTGTCGTCGAGGACGTCGACGAGGCGCCGCGACAGCACGGCCTCGAGCGACTCGCGCACGGCGAAGAGCATCTCGACGTCGTCCGAGTCGAGCCGTCGCACGACCATGCCGCGGGTCGCGCGCTCCTCGAGGAAGCCCTCGCGCTCCAGCATGCGCAGCGCCTCACGCACGGGCACGCGTGACACACCGAGCTGGTCGGCGACCTGACGCTCGACGACCCGGCTGCCGGGTGCGAGGTCGCCGGAGACGATGCGCTCGCGCAGGGTGTGCGTGACGGAGTCGCGCAACGAGCCGACATGTTCCTCACCAGTAGGCATTGACCCCTCCCTTCAATTTGGTATACCAAGTTGGTATACCAAATCTGGCTCAGGCCGAGCCTAACCCAGGAGGACCCCCCATGTGCCTGCACGACCACGACGCCACGCCGACCCTGCCGCCGTCGGCGCTCTCCCGCCGCAACGTCCTCGCCGGGGCGGCCGTGCTCGCCGGCGTCACGGCGAGCGGAGTCGCCATGGCGGGCGCGGCCCACGCCGCTGACGACGGTGCCTCGGGGCAGGCCGGCTCGGTCCGGCCGAGCACGGCCGCCCCCCTCGTCATCGAGGGCGGGTCCGTCGTCGACCCCCTGACCGGTCACGTCGTCGAGGACGGCGTCGTCGTCCTCCGCGACGGTCGCGTCCTGGCCGTTGGCTCACGCGACACGACTCGGTACGCGGTGGCCTCCGTCGGTGCGGCCGCGCGCCGCATCGACGCGTCAGGCCGCTGGGTCGTGCCCGGCCTCGTCGACGTCCACGTGCACGCCAACGCGCTCGCCGACGCCCGCGCGATCGTCCGTGCGGGTGCCACGTCGGTGCGCAGCGGGTCGTCGACGTTCTACCAGGACGTCGCGATGCGCTCCCTGCCCGGCTGGGCGCCCGGGCTCGCGCCGCGGATGCGTGCCGCCGGCCTCTTCGTCTCGCCGCAGCTCGGCGACTCGGTGCTCGCCGACCCCGACCTCGCCCCTCTCGCGGCCCTGCCCGGAGGCGTGACGTCGACGACCGACATCGCCCATGTCACCAAGGTCAACGTCTCCCGCGGCGTCGACGTCGTGAAGACGCGCGCCAACCCGCGCGCCGGTCTCGCCGAGCAGGACCCGACGGAGCTCGTGTACGACCGCGAGCAGCTGTCGGCAGTCGTGCGCGCCGCGAGCGGGCGACCCGTCCTCTGCCACGCGTACAGCGAGGAGGGCATCGACGGCGCCGTGCGAGCCGGGGTCCGCAGCATCGAGCACGGTGTCTTCGTCGGGGACGCGACGATCTCGGAGATGGCCCGCCGCGACACCCACTTCACGCCGACCCTTGCCGCGATCACCGGCATGATCGGCTCCAGCAACCCGGTGCTCGACGCCCGCGGTCGCGAGTACGCCCCGATCCTCATGGCGGCCGTGCGCGAGGCCCACGAGCGCGGCGTGACCATCGTCGCCGGCACCGACTCGTTCGGCACCGACGTCGACCCGATCGGCTCGGAGGTGCGCCTGCTCGTCGAGGCCGGCCTCAGCCACCTCGAGGCGCTCCGCGCGGCGACGACGTATGCCGCTCGCCTCCTCGGCTGGTCCCGCGAGGCCGGGCGGCTGGTGGCGGGCGCCTTCGCCGACGTCGTCGTCGTCGACGCGAACCCGCTCGAGGTCGCCGACGCGCTGGAGCAGGTGCGCGTCGTCATCGCCCAGGGAGCAGTCGTGCGCGAGGCCTGACCCGCCGCGCGCGTTGCTCGACGCGGCTGGCTCAGATGATGTCCGGGTCGCCGTCCGCGGCGAGCTGCTTGCCGGCGCGCTGCCACTCGAGCATCCCGCCCTCGACGTTCGCGACGTCGTAGCCCTGGTGCACGAGCCACTGCACGGCGCGGGCCGAGCGCCCGCCCATCCGGCACACGACCGCGACCGTGTCGTCGGTCTCGGGCAGCTCGTCGAGACGCGACGGCAGCTCGCCCAGCGGGATGTGGATGGCGTTGGGCGCGTGGCCCGCAGCCCATTCGTCGGCCTCCCGGACGTCGACGAGGACGGCGTCGTCGGGCAGCTCTGACACGGTCGTCGTGGGGATGCTCATGCCCTCCATCTTGTCAGCCCACCTCGGTCGAGCCGCCACGGCATGGTTCTAGGGTGGCGGGGTGAAGATCCTGTCGATCCAGTCCCACGTCGCCTACGGTCACGCCGGCAACTCGGCCGCAGTCTTCCCGCTCCAGCGCCTCGGGCACGACGTGTACCCCGTGCTCACGGTGACCTTCTCCAACCACACCGGCTACGGCTCGACGCGCGGGCCGCTCATCGCGCCCGCCGACGTCGCGGCCGTCATCGACGGCGTGGAGGAGCGTGGCGTCTTCCCGGCCATCGACGCCGTCCTGTCGGGCTACCAGGGCGCCGAGGCCGTCGGCGAGGTCGTGCTCGACGCCGTCGCCAGGGTCAAGGAGGCCAACCGCGCGGCGGTCTACTGCTGCGACCCCGTCATGGGTGACGTGGGCCGTGGCTTCTTCGTCCGCGAGGGCATCCCGGAGTACCTGCGTGACCACGTCGTCCCGCAGGCTGACATCGTCACGCCGAACCAGTTCGAGCTGGCGTTCCTCGTCGGCCGAGAGGTGGCCACGCAGGCCGAGCTCGTCGCGGCGGCTCGCGAGCTGCTCTCCCGGGGTCCGAGCGTCGTGCTCGTCACGAGTGCCCTGACCGCCGACACGCCGCAGGGCTCGATCCAGATGGTCTGCGTCACGGCCGACGACGCCTGGGTCGTGACGACCCCGCTGCTGCCCATGACAGTGCGCGGAGGCGGTGACGTGACCGCTGCGGTCTTCCTCGCGCACTACCTCACCGACGGTCCGCAGGTGGCGCTGAGCCGGACGGCCGCCACCATGTACGCCGTGCTGGAGCGCACGCACGCGAACGGGGCCGAGGAGATGCGGCTCGTCGCCGAGCAGGACGCGATCGCGAGCCCCGACGAGGTTTTCGAAATCTCGTCGATCACTTGACCGTTTCTCGGGCCGGAGCGTTATAGTCGCAAGGCGCCGTTCCGCATGACCACCCCTGACCGTGCGGAACGGCGCTTTTTCATGTCCACTTTCAATGGAATTCGCCTCAAATGACTGGGGATTCGGTCGAGCGTCTGAGGTGGGCTCTTCCATCGGTCCCCTGCAGGCGACGCGCCGATGGCGCCCTATGTGGATGTCTCAGGTTTCCGGTAGAGACACGTATACCCTCCGAGCGTGGACCCGATCACGAATCCGTACGCGCCGGGCGCGGGCCAGCGCCCACCTGAGCTCGCCGGTCGCGACGAGCAGCTGCGCACCTTCGACGTCGTGCTCGAACGCATCGCGCGCGGCCGCGCCGAGCGCTCGATCGTCCTCACCGGGCTGCGCGGCGTCGGCAAGACCGTCCTGCTCAACGCCCTGCGCAGCTCCGCGGTGCGGGCCGACTGGGGCACCGGCAAGTTCGAGGCGCGCCCGGACCAGCGCCTCCGGCGTCCGCTCGCCGCCGCAGCCCACCAGGCCGTGCGCGAGCTCGGCCACCCCCGCGCAGACGACGTCGACCAGGTGCTCGGCATCATCAAGTCCTTCGCCCTGCGCGACGCGCCCTCCGGCGCGAAGCTGCGCGACAAGTGGCAGCCGGGCATCGACGTGCCGGCCGTGTCGGGTCGCGCCGACTCGGGCGACATCGAGATCGACCTCGTCGAGCTCTTCACCGACATCGGCGGCCTCGCGGCCGACGTCGGCAAGGGTGTCGCCTTCTTCATCGACGAGATGCAGGACCTCGACCCGGAGGACGTCTCGGCCCTCTGCGCGGCGTGTCACGAGATCTCCCAGTCGGGCCTGCCGGTCATCGTCGTCGGCGCCGGTCTGCCGCACCTGCCTGCCGTCCTGTCAGCCTCGAAGTCCTACTCCGAGAGGCTCTTTCGCTACTCCCGCATCGACCGGCTGCCACGCGAGGCCGCCGACCAGGCCCTCGTCGGCCCTGCCTCGGAGGAGGAGTGCGAGTTCACTCCCGAGGCCCTCGACGAGATGTATGCCGTCACCGCGGGATACCCCTACTTCATCCAGGCGTACGGCAAGGTCGTCTGGGACGTCGCCCCCACGTCACCCGTCACGGCCCAGGACATCCGGGTCGCCGTGCCCGAGGCGGAGTCGGAGCTCGCTGTCGGCTTCTTCGGCTCGCGCTTCGAGCGGGCGACGCCGGCCGAGCGGGAGTACCTCCGCGCGATGGCCGACGCTGCTCTCGTGAGCTCCCAAGAGGAACAAGGGGACTCGGCGGCTGAGGAGCGCGAGGCGGTCCCGACCTCAGCCGTGGCGGACGTCCTCGGGCGCAAGCCTCAGTCGCTCTCACCGGCGCGCGACGCGCTCATCAAGAAGGGGCTCATCTACTCCGGCGAGCGAGGGCTCATCGCCTTCACCGTGCCGCACTTCGGGCGCTACCTCCGCACCCAGTCCTGAGCCTCGGCGGGGTGACACGCGATGGGGAGTGCTCCCCATCGCCTGTCACCCCATGGACGCTGCTCGTGCCCTAGCGTGACGCGCCATGAAGAAGAAGACCTTTGCGCTGGTCGCAGCTGCAACCACTGTCGTCGGTGCGCTGTTGGCGCCCGTGCCGACCGCGCAGGCGGCCACGGCGAAGAACGGCGTCTGCGAGGCGGGCGAGTTCTGTCTCTACTACAACTCCGACAACCAGGGGTCGCTCGTCGACCTCGCCAACAGCCAGTCCGACTACGGGACGGGCGCAGGCTGTGTCGCGTTCGTCTCCGCCGGCAGCGGCAGCGGGCAGTGCGTCAAGAACAACGCGGCCTCCGTATGGAACCGGGAGGGCGCCGTCGCGACGGTGTTCTACCGGAGCGGCTGGTCCGGGGCCATCGACTCCATCGAGCCGGGCGTCAAGGCGAACCTGCGTCCGGAGCTGAAGAACGAGAACGCCGGCCACCTCGTCGGCGTCGCCACCAACGACGACTTCGAGTACGGCGTCTACCACTCGGGGTCCGCCCGGGTCACCGCGTGGTTCGACGGGTACCTGAACACCGCGGGTCGGCACGAGGGCATCGACGTCGCGTACCAGTCGGGCGCCGACGTCTACGCCGTGCTCGGTGGCACGGTGACCCGCGTGACCGAGGGGAGCGACGCGACCGACGCCCTGTCCACTCTCGCGGTCTACAACGCGACGTACGACAAGACCGTGGTCTATCTGCATCTCAATCCCCTGAGCTTCTCTGTGGGACAGGCGATCTCGCGGGGTCAGAAGATCGGCGACGAGGCGGCGCGCGGCGCCGCCGGCTCGCACACCCACGTCGAGATGCGGCCAGGGCGCCAGACGGCCGCAACGTTCAGCAGCGACACGACGCTCGTGAACCCCGTGCCCACCCAGTTCTGGATGGACCGCGGCTTCAACGCCTGCTGCCAGTGAGCGCGCCCCCGGTTCAGGCCCCGACGTACTCGGCGAGATGCTTCCCGGTCAGCGTCGCGCGGAGGGTGACGAGCTCGGCGGGCGTGCCCTCGAAGACCACCTTGCCGCCGTCGTGCCCGGCCCCGGGTCCGAGGTCGATGATCCAGTCGGCGTGCGCCATGACGGCCTGGTGGTGCTCGATGACGATGACCGACTTGCCCGAGTCGACGAGGCGGTCGAGCAGACCGAGGAGCTGCTCGACGTCGGCGAGGTGCAGGCCGCTGGTCGGCTCGTCGAGGACGTAGACGTCGCCCTTCTCGGCCATCTGGGTGGCCAGCTTGAGCCGCTGGCGCTCCCCTCCGGACAGTGTCGTCAGCGGTTGTCCCAGGCTGACGTACCCGAGCCCGACGTCGGCGAGTCGGCGCAGGATCGTGTGCGCGGCCGGCGTGGCCGCGTCACCGCCACCGAAGAACTCCTCGGCCTCGGTCACGGGCATCGCCAGCACCTCGGCGATGTTCCGGCCGCCGAACGTGTACTCCAGCACCGACGCCTGGAACCGCTGGCCCTCGCACTCCTCGCAGACGGACTCGACCGTCGCCATCACACCGAGCTCCGTGTAGATCACGCCGGCGCCGTTGCAGGCGGGGCAGGCACCCTCGGAGTTGGAGCTGAAGAGTGCCGGCTTCACGCCGTTGGCCTTCGCGAACGCCTTGCGGATCGGGTCGAGCAGTCCCGTGTACGTCGCAGGGTTGCTGCGCCGCGAACCGCGGATCGCAGCCTGGTCGATCACCACGACGCCGTCACGGCCGGCCACCGAGCCCTGGACGAGCGAGCTCTTGCCGGAGCCGGCGACCCCCGTGAGCACGCACAGCACGCCGAGCGGGAGGTCGACGTCCACGTCCCGGAGGTTGTGCGTCGACGCGCCGCGCACCTCCAGCGCACCGGAGGGCGAGCGAACCGATTCCTTGAGCCTGGCCCGGTCGTCGAGATGGCGACCGGTCGTGGTGTCACTCGCCCGCAGCCCGTCCACCGTGCCCTCGAAGCAGATGGTGCCGCCCCCCGTCCCGGCGCCGGGGCCGAGGTCGACGACGTGGTCGGCGATCGAGATGGTCTCGGGCTTGTGCTCCACGACGAGCACGGTGTTGCCCTTGTCCCGCAGCTGCAGCAGCAGCGCGTTCATCCGCTCGATGTCATGGGGGTGCATGCCGATCGTCGGCTCGTCGAAGACGTAGGTGACGTCGGTGAGCGAGGAGCCGAGGTGGCGGATCATCTTGGTGCGCTGGGCCTCTCCCCCGGAGAGCGTGCCCGACGGGCGGTCCAGCGAGAGGTAGCCCAACCCGATCTGCGCGAACGCGTCGAGGAGGTGCTGCAGGCCGGTGACGAGCGGAGCCACCGACGGTTCGTCGAGGCCGCGGACCCAGTCGGCCAGGTCGGTGATCTGCAGCGCGCAGAGATCCGCGATGTTCTTCCCGCGGATCTTGGAGGCCAGGACCTCCTTGGTGAGCCGGGTGCCGTCGCACTCGGGACAGGTCGTGAACGTCACCGCTCGCTCCACGAAGGCGCGGATGTGCGGCTGCATCGCGTCGACGTCCTTGGAGAGCATCGACTTCTGGATCTTCGGGATGATGCCCTCGTAGGTCAGGTTGATGCCCTCGACCTTGATCTTCGTGGGCTCCTTGTAGAGCAGGTCGTGCAGCTCCCTCTTGGTGTACTTGCTGATCGGCTTGTCCATGTCGAAGAAGCCGGAGCCGCTGAAGATGCGGCCGTACCAGCCCTCCATGCTGTAGCCGGGGATCGTGAGGGCTCCCTGGCTGAGCGCGAGGCTGTCGTCGTACAGCGCGGACAGGTCGAAGTCGGTGACCGCGCCCATGCCCTCGCAGCGCGGGCACATTCCGCCCAGGTAGACGGCGTCACGCACCACGCTCTTCTCGACGCGGCCGCCCTTGTCGGTGCTCATGACCCCGCTCGCCTTGCGCGTCGGGACGTTGAACGAGAAGGCCGTGGGCGGCCCCACGTGCGGCCTGCCCAGGCGGCTGAACAGGATCCGCAGCATCGCGTTGGCGTCGGTCACCGTGCCGACCGTCGAGCGGGGGTTCGCGCCCATGCGCTCCTGGTCGACGAGGATCGCGGTGGTCAGCCCTTCGAGCACGTCGACCTCGGGCCGCGCCAGCGTCGGCATGAAGCCCTGCAGAAAGGCGCTGTAGGTCTCGTTGATCATCCGCTGGGACTCGGCGGCGATCGTGTCGAACACCAGCGAGCTCTTGCCCGAGCCGGAGATGCCGGTGAACACCGTCAGCCGGCGCTTCGGGATCTCGACGCTGACGTCCTTGAGGTTGTTCACGCGAGCACCCTGCACGCGGATCAGGTCGTGGCTGTCGGCGACGTGCAGGGCAGCTGACGCCGTCTCGGTCCTCGGGGCCATGGTTCTCGTGTCTCCGTTCCTGGACATGGCACTCACGCTAGAGCGGCGGCGCCGTCGGGGCTTCTCCATTCCTGACGGGGTCCGGGCATGGCGAAAGGGCCGGGCCCCACCTGACCGCCAAGCCGTGAGGGAGGGGTGGAGTGGCAGTCATCCCGGCCCTTCCAGCGCGAACGCTACGGGATGCCCACGTCGCGCGGGGTCATAGGGTCCGACGAGTCGGGCGTTTCGCGTCATTCGACCTGATTCTCCCGCGAAGCCAGTTGCGAGCGGGCGCGTTGCGCAGCCATCCGCTTGTCGAACTCCTCGCGCCAGGTGCCGCTGACGGCGATGCCCTGGGCGAGGGCCTCCTCGGTGGCCAGCTCGACCGGGAAGCCGTAGGTGTCGTAGAGGATGAAGAGCTCGGCCCCGGTGACGCCGGTGTCGCGGTAGGTCTCGAGCTGACGCAGTCCCTTGCTCAGGGTCCGCCGAAACGCCCGTTCCCCCTTGGAGAGGACGGCCACGACGAAGTCGACATGCTCCTTCACCTCTGGATAGTGGACGTCGTAGATGCCGACGACCGTCGGGATGACCTGCGGGAGAAGGCTTTCCTCGAAGCCGAGCCCCAGCGCGAAGCGGACGGCACGCCGGATGAGCCGGCGCAGGACGTAGCCCTGCGCCTTGTTGCCGGGTCGCACGCCATCGACGGCGAGGAACGTCGCGCCCTTCAGGTGGTCGGCGATGACACGCATGGCCACCGTCTCGTCGTCGTAGCTGCGCCCTGACAGCTCCTCGAGCTTCTCGATGATCGGCCACAGCAGCCCGATCCGGAACACGTCGGGGGTGTCGAGTGCCGCCGCTGCGATCCGGGCGAGCCCACCGCCGTAGTCGACGTTGCGGCGCGGCAGCGGCTCGAAGCCGGTGACTGTGCGGCGGTACTCCATGAAGACGGAGTTGCCGAGCTCGATGAACCGCCCGCAGTCACAGTTCTGGTGGCAGTGCTCGCCGTAGGAGGGGTCGTGCTCGACGTGGGGAAAGAGGTAGAACACCTCGGTGTCGGGCCCGCCCGGCTCGCCGACGGGCATGTCGTCGGCACTGCCGCCCCGGCACCACCAGTTCTTCTTGCCGTAGAAGGCTATTCGGGCGCCACCGGTCCCGACAGTGGCTGCGTGCTCTTCAGTGTCGAGCTCGACCTGGCCGGCCGTGAGGCCCGCGCTCGTGAAGAGCCCGGCCCAGATCGCTGCCGACTCCTCGTCCCTGGGTATGCCGTTCGCCGCGTCCCCGATGAAGCACGAGACGTAGAGCCGGGCGGGGTCGAGCCCGACCCGCTCCGTGAGGAACGTCCAGAGCTGCGGGATCTGCTGCTCCTTGAAGTAGTGCCCGAGGCTCCAGCTGCCGAGCATCTCGAAGAAGGTCGTGTGACGGTTGTCGCCCACCTCCTCGATGTCCTGGACGCGCAGACAGGTCTGGCTGTCGGCGAGTCGCGCACCGGCCGGGTGCTCTGCGCCCAGGAGGTAGGGCAGCAGCGGCTGCATGCCGCTGCCGGTGAAGAGCGTGGTCGGGTCGTCCCGAGGCACGAGCGGCGCTCGCGGGATGACGACGTGCCCCTGCTCCCTCATGTACGTGAGGAAGGCGCTCCGGATCTCGTCCGCGTCCATCACCCGATTGGACACCGCGACCCCGACCCTGTCGAGGCATGCTCGGGGCATGGTCCCGATCGTGCTCGCCGCCGTCGCGCTCGTCGCGGGGGCCGCCTTCGTCCGCGCGTCGCGCACCGAGCCCCGGCGCTGGCGCAACGGCGTGCTGCTCCTCGTCGCGGTGTGGACCGGCCTGGCGGCCGTCGAGGTCCTCGTCGAGCCGGACCTCGTCGACCTCGCCGACGGGATGGTGGCCCTCGTCGTCGTCCCGTGGGCCCTGGCCGCGGTCCTCGGCCTGCTCTGCGTCGGCAACGGGCTGCGCGTGCTGACCCGCGAGGGGCGCGGTGTCGGTACCGTGATCTCGCTCGTGCTCGGCCTGGGCATGCTCGTTGCGACCG
The DNA here is from genome assembly GCF_042666095.1 of Terrabacter sp. GCM10028922. NCBI lineage: Bacteria > Bacillati > Actinomycetota > Actinomycetes > Micrococcales > Intrasporangiaceae > Terrabacter > Terrabacter sp. GCM10028922. The sequence continues at coordinate 25,244 of NZ_JBHTFG010000032.1, forward strand.
CGGTCGGGTTCGGGCTCGTCCGTGCCGGTGAGCCCGCCCTGTCGGTCGTGGGTCTCGTGGTGCTCCTGCTGCCCGGCTACCCGGCACTCGCCTTCCTCAGCTACCTCCTCTACTGCCTGCTGTACCGCCGGCACCGGCCACGCCGCGCGCCCGTCGCCATCATCGTGCTGGGCTCAGGGCTCGTGCAGGGCACCGTGCCACGCCTCCTCGCCCGCCGCCTCGACGCCGGCCTCACCGTATGGCGCGCCGAGCACTCACGGGGCCACTCGCCGCTCCTCGTCCCGAGTGGCGGCCAGGGCGCGGACGAGCCGGTGGCCGAGGGCGTGGCCATGACGGCATACCTCGTGGAGCGGGGGATGGCACCCGGCGACGTCCTGACCGAGGACCGCGCGAGGACGACCGAGGAGAACCTCCGGCTCGCCCGTGAGCTCCTCCGGGGGCGGGACGTCCCGGTCGACGGGCGGCACGTGCGCGTCGTGACGAGCGGCTACCACGTCGGCCGAGCGGCCCTCATCACCCGGCGGCTGGGCCTCGACGCGGACGTCACCGGCGCCTGGACCGCGTGGTACCTCGTGCCGAGCGCGTTCCTGCGTGAGTTCGTCGCGGCGGTGACGCTCCACCCGTGGACCGTCCTCGTCGGACTCGCGGCCTGGGTCGTGTGGACGGCCCTCGTCACGTATGCCGTGGTCGTGCGGTGACGGGCGCGAGGCCGGGCACGTCCGCTGAGCAGCCTTGACCGAAAAAACGCGCAACTCGGTCACACAACCCGGTTCCTGGGTCCACACTGGAAGAACGGAGCCAGGTCGCGTTCATGCACCGGCTCCCGGGGCCTTTGACCCCGACTCGGGGGAGAACCGAGGGCGTATGCCGCTGGGTGGGCTCCCGGCATACGCCCTCGGTTTCACCCCTGCAGGCCCGCCTCCACCGCCGCGATGATGCGCGGCCGCAGCTCGTGCGCACCGATGACGGCGTCGACCGAGCCGACCGACACGGCACGGTGGATGCTGTGCACGGCATCGAACTCGGAGGCCACCTGGCTCAGTTTCTCCGAGCGCACGGAGGTCCGCAGCTCGGCGAGCTCGGTCGCGAGCCGGGCCCGCTCGACGCCGGACGCCGCGGCGACCCGGCCCTCGAGCTCGGTGACGCGCGGGTCGGAGGCCGTCCGGGCGTCGACGTCGCGCGAGAACACGACGGCCGCGGCGGGGGCGCCGCCGAGCACGGACGCGAACGAGCCCTCGACGGCGAGCACGGTCAGGCGCGGGTTGAGCGTCTTGGAGAACACGACGAACGCACCGCCGTGGTACCGCGAGACCACCGTGAAGACGATCGGGCCGTCGAAGTTGACGATGGCCCGGCCGATCTCGGCGCCGTACTCAAGCTGGAGCGCGCGCATCGACTCGGGTGAGCCGTCGAAGCCCGACAGGTTTGCGAGCACCACGACCGGGCGGTTGCCGCTCGCCGCGTTGAGCGCGCGCGCCACCTTCTTGCTCGACCGCGGGAAGAGCGTGCCCGCCGTGTAGGTGTCGGGACCATCGGTGGGCGGGAAGCCGCGTCGCGGCACCGACTTGCTCTCAATGCCGATGAGGCACACCGGGATGCCGCCGAGGTGCGCGTCCTGGACGACGGCGGTCTCGGCGTCGGCCATGCCGGCCCACCGTTCGAGCGGCTCGTGGTCCTGGTCGCTCACCGCGCGCATCAGGGTGCGGATGTCGAACGGCTTCTTGCGGTCGGGGTTGGTCAGCGACGAGAAGATCTCGCCGACGGTCTTGAAGTCCGAACCGGCGGCGTCGTGCGGGTGCAGCGTCACGTCGCGGTGTGCCGGGTCGGTCGTCGGGGCCCGGCGCGGGCCGGTCTCGCCGGGGGCGACGTACGCGTGGTCGTAGTGCCGCATCAGGATCTCGCGGGCGCCCGCGAGATCCTTGGCCCAGTACTGGGCCTGGCCGTTGGGGCCCATGACGCGGTCGTAGCCGCCGATGCCGAAGTTGTCCTCGGCCGAGACGCCGCCGGAGAAGTCGAGCGACTGCTTGCCCGTCAGCACCATGGCGCTGTCGGGAGTCATGACGAGGATGCCCTTGGTGTGCATGAGCATCGTCGCCTCGGCGTTCCAGTAGGGCTGGGCGCCGACGTTGATCCCCGCGACGACGATGTTGATCTCGCCGCCGGCCTGGGTGAACTCGATGATCCGCTTGAGCGCCCGGGCGACCCAGTCCATGTTCTCGGTGCCGGAGTCCATCGAGATGCGCGCGCCTGCCGAGAGCGAGTACCACTCGAGCGGCACCTGCATCTGCTGCGCGAGGTCGATGGCCGCGATGACGCGGGCGCACTCGGCCTCCGCGACGGACCCGAGCGAGCGGAGCGGGTCGCCGGACAGCACGACGCGGGTCACTCCCTCGGGGTGGCGCTCGGTCGGGGTCGTGACGACCGCGACGATGATGCCGGCCTTGTTGAGCCCCTGCGGCCGGTCGACCGGCACGAGCACGCCCGTGTCGTCGAGGTCGTGCTCGACGACGGTGCCGCCGGTGCCCGCGATCATCGACTGGAGCTCGTAGGGGTACACGAGCCCGCGGCGGCGCGCGCGGACCACCTTCGACGCGTAGTCGTCGAGCGGCTTGAGCCGCTCGGTCGGTGGCGCGCCGACGGAGCCGACGACCCCCGAGCCGGGCTGGAAGTGGAAGCGCCCCGTGATCGCCATCGCCGCCTCACCGGGGGCGACCGCGACGTTGGCCTGCACGAGGACCTCCTCGATGCCGGCACCGGCCGTGACGGGGGCGATCTTGCTCTGCAGCGCCGTGAGCTGGCCGAGGTCGGCCTCGATGGTCGGCCAGATCTGGACCCACACGTGGTTCATGTCGAGCTTGGAGGCCTTCGTGCCGCGGCTCGCACGCACGCGGCGGATGGCCTCGAGGCAGTTGGCGATGGCGCGCTCGACGTGCGGCAGGCCCGACACCTGGCCCGACTCGTCGCGCACGACGACGATCTGGCGCACCTGGGCGAGCGCGACGAGGCGGTGGTCCTCGGGGTTGTCCTTGGCCACGCACTCGTAGAGCAGGACGTCCTCGGGGGCGTCGAGGCGGGTCACGTCGAACGACGTGAGGCGCCACAGGTTGAGGCGCCGGCCCACCATCGGGTGAACGCCGCGGACCAGTCGGTCCTCAACGAGCCGGCCCTCGACGGGGCGGAAGGTGAAGTAGCCGACCGGGCGGCCCTGCCCGGCACTGACGGCCACGGCCACGCGGCGTACGTCCTGGGTGAAGGGCAGCTGCTGCATCATCGCGACGAGCTGGTCGCTGGCGTCGTCGGGCGACTCCGGCTCCTGGCTCCAGCGCAGGTACAGGTCGACGACGGACTGGTGCTGCTCGGGCCGGGCCCAGACGTCGTTGGACACGGCCTCGTCGAGCGGGCTGCCCGGCGCGAGCTCGTCGACCGACCCGATCGTCGACGTGAGGTGGGTGGGACGGCCGTCCAGGGTGTAGTCGGCCGTCGCGAACGGACGGCCGCCCTCGGTGAAGGTGTGCAGGCCGTGCAGCTCGTGCTCGCGGTAGTGCCGCTTGATGAGGACCTCGAGCATCGGCTCGTGCTCGGGAAGCCGCTCGGGCGCCGCCTCGTGGAGCCGCTCGGCGAGGAACCGCACGATCTGCTCGGGGATCGCGGCGAGCTCGTCGACCCGCTCGGTGTGGTCGGGTGCATCGGGCTCGGCCGCGAGGGCCGCGAGCTGGTCGCGCACGCCGGCGAGCACGCTCTCGCGCTCCTCGTCGACGAGCGGCTGGTCGAACCAGCGGAAGCGGACGCTGCGGGCGAGGTCACCGATGACGGGGAACCGCAGCTGCGTGGCGACGACGAGGCGGTCGAGGGCCTCGCGGGCAGCGGTGTCGAGCGGCGGCGCGGGGATCGGCTCGGCGAGCCACCTCTGCAGGAGCGAGGTCGCGAGCTGCACCTCGGGCGCCGAGCGCTGCTGTGCCAGGAAGATCCGGAAGACGGCCTCCTCCAGGTCGGGCGTGCGCTCGAAGTCGGTGACGCCGTAGTGGCGCAGCACCCGGGCGAGCTTGTCGCGGAAGTCCGCCGACAGCCCCGCGCGCTCGACGTCGAGGCTCTGGAGGTAGGAGTGGAAGTGCTCACGCGGGCTGTGCACGAGCAGCTCGGTGTGGCGCTCCTCGGCGGCCGGGCGGTTGCGGCTCAGCTCGGCGAAGTCGGTGAGCAGGTCGAGGATCTCGATCTCCTCGGCGAGCGGGATGGTGCCCTCGGAGGCCAGCGCGTCGCGGGCGTCGAGGTAGCTGCCGAGCACCCGCCGGTCGCCTCTCGGGTCGCCGTCGAAGCCGAGGACGCTCGCCGACAGGTCCGCGATGCCGCGGTCGACGCGTTCGCGCACCGTCGCGCTCCCGGCGCTCGAGTCGGGCAGGTCGAGGTCGACGCCCTCGGTCGCAGCCGTGTCGGCGACCTCGGCCTCGTCGCCCGTCGGCTCGAGGCGGACGAGCGGCGCACCGGTCTCGACCTGGCTGCCGACGGCGACGAGCAGCTCGCGCACGCGTGCCGAGAACGGCGCCGGCAGGACGGTCTCCATCTTCATCGACTCGAGCACGAGGACGGGGGCACCGGCGGCGACCTCGGCGCCGACCTCGACCGGCGTCGCGACGACGAGCGCGGGCGCGGGCGAGCGGACGACGCCGCCCTCGTCGCGCGTCACGCGGTGCGTCACGCCGTCGACCTCGACGAGGTGTACGGGGCCGTGCGTGGCGGTGATGAGTCGGTGGGGGCGTCCCTCGACGACGATGCGGCCGGCATACTCGTCGACGCGGTCGAGCGTGGCGTCGACGACGTGCTCGTCGCCGCCGTTGGTGATCGTCGCGCGATAGCGGTGCGAGGCGGTGCGCAGCACCAGCACCTTGTAGGCCGTGCCGCGCAGCTTGAGGTCGATGGCGCGACCCACGGCGTGCTGGACCTGCGGACGGCCGCCGCGGGCGGACTCGAGCAGGCGCGCGCGCTCGATGGCCTCGGCGTCCTCATAGGCCTCGATGCCGGCGGCGACGAGCGCGACGCCCGAGTGGCGGTGCGACACGAGGCGGCCCTCGGCGCGGACGCGGTCGATCCAGCCGGTGTCGGCCGAGCCGTCGATGACCTCGGGCTGGTCGAGCAGGTCGAGGATGAACGACTTGTTCGTCGAGCCCCCGTCGATGACGACGGTCGTCTCGGCCAGGGCGCGGCGCAGGCGGGCGAGGGCCTCGTCGCGGTCGCGGCCGTGGGCGATGATCTTGGCGATCATCGAGTCGAAGTCGGCGGGGATCGAGTCGCCCTCGCCCACGCCGGTGTCGACGCGGATGCCCGGCCCGGCAGGGAACTGCAGAAGGCTGATGCGCCCGGGGGACGGGGCGAAGTCGCGGTCGGGGTCCTCGGCGTTGAGGCGCGCCTCGACGGCGTGGCCGCGCTGCGTGGGACGGCCGCCGTCGAGGTTGTCGAGCCGCCCGCCGTTCGCGACGTGGATCTGGAGCTTGACGAGGTCGGTGTCGGTGACGACCTCGGTGATCGGGTGCTCGACCTGCAGACGCGTGTTGACCTCGAGGAACGCGAAGAAGCGCTCGCCCGGGTGGTAGAGGAACTCGACCGTGCCCGCGCCGGCATAGCCGACGGCGACGGCGAGGCGCTCGGCGCTCGTCTTGACCTCGTCGGCCTGCTCGGCGGTGAGGACCGGTGACGCGGACTCCTCGATGACCTTCTGGTTGCGCCGCTGCACGGAGCAGTCGCGCACGCCGATGGCCCAGGCGGTGCCCTGGCCGTCGGCGATGACCTGGACCTCGATGTGGCGCGCGCCGGTGACGAGCTTCTCGAGGAAGACGACACCGGAGCCGAACGCGCGCTGGGCCTCGTCACGCGTGCGCTCGTAGGCGTCCGTGAGGTCGGCGTCCGAGTCGACGCGGCGGATGCCGCGCCCGCCACCACCGGCTGTGGCCTTGAGCATGAGCGGGTAGCCGATCCGTGCCGCGGCCGCCTTGGCGTCCTCGAGGGTGTCGACGCCGCCGCGGCTCCACGGGGCGACGGGCACGCCGACCTCCTCGGCGATGAGCTTGCTGCCGATCTTGTCGCCCAGCTTGCGCATGGCCTCCGGGCTCGGGCCGATGAACGTGACACCGATGCGTTCGCACAGCTCGGCGAACGCCGGGTCCTCGGCGACGAAGCCCCAGCCGACCCACGCCGCGTCCGCCTGCGTCTCGCGTAGCGCCTGCTCGAGGACGGCGAGGTCGAGGTAGGGGCGTGCCGACGCCGGCCCGAGGTCGTACGCGTGGTCGCTCTCCCGGACGAACATGGCCCGCCGCTCGCCCTCGGTGTGGAGCGCGATCGTCTCGATGCGGTGGCCTCCGGGTCCGGTGCCGGCGTTGAGGTCACGTACGGCGTGGATGAGGCGCATGGCGGCCTCGCCGCGGTTGACGATCGCGATCCGCGAGATCATCGAGCAGGTCTCCTTGGTCGTCCCGCCGCCCGGTGGGGCGCATGGCGCTCGTCACGCCACACCCGCAGCCTTCCACTCATCGGTGGCGACCCGCGAGTAGACATCCGTCCGATTGGCCCCGAGTGCTCCTCGGGCCGCCTCGAGGTGCTCGGACCGCACCGCGATTTCCCGCTCCATGTGCGGGCCGGCGCGGTGGTCCGCTACGTCACTGTTGCGCCCGGCGGAGCAGTGACGTGGCCGAGGACCACGATGCCGGTCGGGCCCGCGGTCTTCCGCGTGCCGGGGCGCTGAGCAGCCCGTCGCCAGTTCACGCGTCAGGCTCGTGGGCGGTGACGATGTCGTTGGCTGCCGCCCACGCCGCGATGTCGCGCTTCTCGATGGCCGTGGCCATGAGGTCGGGGAACCGGTCTGGCGTGCACGCGAACGCCGGCACCCCGACCGCCGCCAGCGCAGCCGCGTGGTTCGCGTCGAAGCTCGGACGCCCCGAGTCGCTGAGGGCGAGCAGGGCGACCATCGTGGCCCCGGACGCGACGATCGACGAGGCCCGCCGCACCATCTCCTCGGCGATGCCGCCCTCGTAGAGGTCGCTGATGAGCACGAGGATCGTCTCGCCCGGCTGCTCGATCAGTCCCTCGCAGTAGGCGAGCGCCTGGTTGATGTCCGTGCCGCCGCCGAGCTGCACCGCGAAGAGCACGTCGACGGGGTCGTCGAGCTGGTCGGTGAGGTCCACGACGGCGGTGTCGAAGACGACGAGCCTCGTCTCGACGGACCGCAGCGACGCGAGCACCGCACCGAACACGCTCGAGTAGACGATCGACTCGGCCATCGAGCCCGACTGGTCGATGCAGAGGACGATCCGCCGTTCGACGCGGTTCGCGCGTCGCGCGTAGCCGACGAGGCGCTCGGGCACGACCGTGCGGTGCTCCGGCTGGTAGTGCTTGAGGTTGGCCGCCACGGTGCGGTTCCAGTCGATGTCCGAGTGCCGCGGCCGGCGGGTCCGGGCGGCCCGGTTGAGGGCCCCCGTCACGGCCTGCACCGTCTCGGACCGCAGCCGCTCCTCCAGCTCGTCGGTGACGACCCGCACCACGGCGCGGGCCGTCGCTCGTGACCGCTCCGGGATGACGCGGCCGAGACCGACCAACGTCGTGACGAGGTTGATGTCGGGCTGCACGGCCTCCATGAGCTCGGGCTCGAGTAGCAGCTGCGTCAGCCCGAGCCGGTCCATCGCGTCGGCCTGCATGACCTGGACGACGGACGACGGGAAGTAGCCACGGATGTCGCCGAGCCACCGAGCGACCTTGGGTGCCGACGCACCGAGCCCGCTCCGGCGCTCTCCGTCGTAGAGGTCGCGCAGCGTCTCGTCGCGCTTGAGGTCGTCGGCGTCGAGCGCCGCCGCCTCGCCGATGCCGTCCGACTGCTCGCCGCCCAGGACGAGCCGCCACCGGGTGAGCCGGTCGCGTGCCGTCGGGGCAGCACCGATGTCCCCGTATGCCGTGTGGTCCGTCACGAGGCCACCTCCAGTCCCAGCAGTCGGGCCACTGCGGCTATGGCCGGTGCGGCGCGGTCGAGGTCGAGCGAGTCCGCCGCCGTGGCTGTCGGCCGCGTGCCCGATCCGAGCTCGCGCAGGTGCTGCCCGATGAGGCGACGCTCGGCCGGCTGGTAACGCGAGAAGGTGCGCCGGACCAGCGGCAGGAGGTCCTCGAAGGACTCCTCTGACGCCTCGACGAGCCACTCGTCGATGATCGGGAGCAGGTCGTCGCCGTGGACGAGCAGCAGGGCCTCACCGGTGAGGAAGCCGTCGAGCCACGCCGCTGCCGCAGGGCCACCGGTTCCGGGCGACAGCCGTCGGCTGAGCCTCGCGGCCGCCTCGTCCTGGTCGTGCGGGCCGCCGTCGAGCAGCAGCCGGGTGACCCGGCCGGACACCGCGCCGTGGATGCCCTCGTCGCGACCGACGGCGACGAGCGCCTCGTGCCACGGGTCGCGCAGGTCGTCGCGGTCGACGAGCGCGACACCGCGGTGTGCCGCCTCGATGGCCGTGCGCATCGCGGCCGCACTGTCGTCGTCGAGGCTCGAGCACGCGGCCCGCAGGCCGACAGCCGCCCGCACGACCACGGTCTGGAGCACGTGCGTCACGTCCGCGACGTCGACACCGCGCACGTCGCCGTAGCGGCACGTCCGCGCCAGCGGCTCCACGGTCCCGAGAAGGGCCTGTGTGTCGTGCTGCTTCGCCGTCCGGTCGGCCAGCGCCGCGACGACGGCCCGGAGCCCGTCGGGCAGGTCGGCGAGCAGGCACTGCTCGATGAGGGTGCCGAGCACCCCGAGGTCCGCAGCCTCCTCGGACTCCTCGGCCACCTTCGCCTCGGCCGCGCTGCGCACCGTCGTGCCGTAGAGGCTCGCCTCGATGACCGCGACCGCGAGCTCGGGCGTCCACTCGAGCTCCCAGGCCTCCTTGAAGGTGCCCAAGGAGCGACCGGCCTCCACCTGCGTGCCCCACGGCACGTCGAGGAGCGCCAGCCGGTGCAGGAGCACCGACCGCGCGAGCTGCGACTCGCGGCGCAGGTCGAGCTGCACGACGGTCGAGGTGGCAGAGGCCTTGAGTCGCAACGACTTCTGCTGCTTCGCGAGGTCGCTGGCCAGGGGCACCATGGGCGTGGACTCGGGGACGCGCCCGAGCTCCTCGCCGATGACGAGCGTCCGGTCGATGAGCCGGAGCGGCAGGTCGGTGCCCTCCGCGAGCACGGCGCGGGCGGCATCCGTGAGCTCGCTGAGGCCGACCGACGGACGGCCACGTACGGCGGCGAGGGCGCCCGCCAGCCGGGTTGCCTCGACGGCGGATGCCGTTGACGCGTCGAGGTTCTCGTCGCGCAGTGCCCGGGCCACCCTGACGAACCACGAGGGAACGACCTCGTCGTCGGGTGTGACGAAGAGGTGCTGGTACCACCCCGGCGAGCGGACTCCGGCGCCGTACCCACTCGCGTACGACAGCCGCTCGGAGCTCCACGGGGCCCACGTCGCGGCCACCTTGATCCTCGGCAGCTTGCTGAGGAGGGCGTTGTCACGGCTCACGGGCGGGAAGGAGGCCGGGTCGAGCACGGGCGCGTGGTAGGCGCCGCACACCACCGCGATCCGTTCCCGACCGTTGCGCATCTCAGCCCGGATCACCTTGCGCATGAAGGCTTCTCGGCGTCCGTCGTCGTCCACCTCGAGGCTGCCTCGGACGCCCTCCATGGCCTCCCGCAGGTGGGCGAAGTGCGTGAGCGACGACGTGCGCCGGTGCTCGACGGCGTCCTCCCACCAGCGCTCCGGGTCGTCGTAGCCGGCTGCCGTGGCCAGGGCGGTGATCGGGTCCGGTCGTCGGGATGCCCGCCCGGCCTGTCTTCCCGCGTCGTCGCGACTCGCGTCGTCGGTGTCGGGACCGGCGAGGTAGTGCGTCGCAGGCAGGTCGGCGAAGCGCACGTCGACCCCGTGGGCAATCGCCCACTGCAGCGCCACCCACTCCGGCGAGAACACCGCGAACGGGTAGAAGGCCGAACGCTTCGGCTCGTCGACGGCATACACGAGCCCTGCCACGGGAGGGACGAGGTCGGGGTCCGCTGCCAGCGGAATGAGCGCGTCGAGCTCGGGCGGACCCTCGATGACGACGACGTGGGGCTGCAGCTCGTCGAGCGCCAGCGCGACGGACCGCGCGGAGCCGGGACCGTGGTGGCGGACCCCGAGGACCTCCACCTGCGGTGTCACCGACGTCGCAGCGGTCACGGGTCAGCCCAGCTCGCGGCAGGCGCGGTAGAGGTCGGTCCACTCGGTGCGGTCCTTGACGACCGTCTCGAGGTACTCCTGCCAGATGATCCGGTCCTGGACGGGGTCCTTGACGACGGCGCCGACGAGCCCGGCCGCGACGTCGTCGGCGCGCACGACGCCGTCGCCGAAGTGGGCCGCGAGCGAGAGCCCGTTCGTCATGACCGAGATCGCCTCGGCCGTCGACAGGGTGGCCGAGGGCGACTTGATCGTCGTGCGCTGGTCGGCCGTGACACCTGACCGCAGCTCGCGGAAGACGGTGACGACCCGCTCGATCTCGGCGAGCGACTCGAGCCCCGCCGGCAGCTCCAGCGACCGTCCGAGCGAGCCGACGCGCGTCCGGACGATCTCGACCTCCTGCGCGAGCGTGTCGGGCAGCGGCAGCACGACCGTGTTGAACCGTCGTTTGAGGGCCGACGACAGGTCGTTGACGCCCTTGTCGCGGTTGTTGGCCGTTGCGATGACGTTGAACCCCTGGATCGCCTGCACCTGCTCGTCGAGCTCGGGCACCGGCAGGGTCTTCTCCGACAGGATCGTGATGAGCGCGTCCTGCACGTCGGCCGGGATGCGGGTCAGCTCCTCGATGCGCACGAGGGCCCCGGTCTCCATGGCTCGCATGACCGGGCTCGGCACCAGAGCGGCACGCGTCGGCCCCTCGGCGAGCAGCCGCGCGTAGTTCCAGCCGTAGCGCAGCGACTCCTCGGGGGTGCCGGCCGTGCCCTGGACGACGAGCTTCGACGACCCGCTGATCGCCGCGGCGAGGTGCTCGCCCACCCACGTCTTCGCCGTGCCCGGTACGCCCAGCAGCAGGAGCGCCCGGTCGGTCGCGAGCGATGCGACCGCGACCTCCATGAGCCGGCGCGACCCGAGGTACTTCGGCGTGATCTCCGTGCCGTCGTCGAGCATGCCGCCGAGGAGGTACGTCGTGACCGCCCACGGTGACAGCCGCCACCGCGGCGGGCGCGGACGGTCGTCCGAGGCCGCCAGCGCGGCGAGCTCGGCGGCATACGCGTCCTCGGCGTGGGCCCGCAGAATCGTGGTGGAAGAAGGGGATTCGCTCATCTGAAGGCCTCGGTGATCGATCGCTTGACGGAGTGGAACTGCAACAGGTTGCGCAGGTTGTTGGTCAGGGTCTGGTCGGCGCCGCCGGACTCGATCCAGCGCTCGAGGGCGTCGAGGGCTGCAGGGTGCAGGCCCGCGACGAGGTGCGGCATGGTCGCGAGGACCATGGCCGACCCGACCTTGGACGCGCGCAGCCGCGACACGAGGGCGACGCTGAAGTCGGCCGACCACGGAGGGTCGACCGAGCCGACGACCGCGGCCACCTCGTGCACCCGGTCCGTCGTGGCGTCGACCCGCGTCAGCGCGACCCGTTCGCGGCTCTCCCGGGGAAGGGATGGCACGAGGGTCACGTCCCAGGCCCGCTCGAGCAGCGCCGCCGCCCACCGCGCGTCACGCCGCGCCCGCACGGCCCGGCGTACGCCGCCCAGCGCGTCCTGCTGCTGGGCGTCCCAGAGCCGCTTGACCGTCGTCGAAGGGTCGGTGCCGGCCAGCTCTGACCAGACCTCGAGCGGTGCTCCGGCGCAGATCTGCTCGAGCCACCAGCCGCGCGCGGAGCGGCGCGGCGGCGGCTTGCCCAGCCCGTCACGCACCGCCGCAGGGTCGGGCTCGTCGGGAAGGATGATGTCGAGCCCGCGACCGAGCAGCCCGGTGCGCCGCACGAGCGGGCGCAGCCGCTCGGCCATGCGCGCCGCCCGGGCCGATCCGGGCAGCGCGTCGAGCAGCTCGGCCGCGACCTCGCGCACCGTGCCGGCCCGGTCGTCGAGGGCGCGCTCGAGCAGTGGCTCGTCGTGGGGTCCGAGCCCGACGCGGAGCGTCTCGAGGTGCGCCCGGCGGTCGCGCGCCGAGTCCGACTCCCACGTGGCGACGACGAGTGCCCGCGCGGTCGCCGGGTCGTGCGCCCGCATCGTGCCGAGGACCGCGACCCGGTCGGTGGAGGGCAGACGCGCCCACTCGTCCGTCGAGGGCGCTGCACCCGCGACCCGCGAGGCGGTGCGCGCCTCGGCGCCGGCGGCCGCGTCGGCAACCCACTGCCACTCCTCGCGCAGGGCCGCCAGCCAGCGCCCGCGCTCGCCCAGCACCGCGGCTGCCGGCCGGCGCAGCTCGCGCGTGCCGGTGGCGAGCCCGAGCAGGGTCGGGAGCAGCACGTGCGGCACGCGTCGGCCGGCGTCGTCGGCGGTGCGGAGCCAGTGGGTGAGCAGGCTCGCGCGCTGTTGGGCCCCGGCCGGGGGCTGGGTCATGACGAGCTCGAGCAGCTGCACCGCCCGCCGGGGCGCTTCGGGCCTGCGCTCTGTGGGCGCCTCGTCGGGCGGCTCCGCGTGGTCGAGCCGTCGCCCGGCGCGCAGCGCCGCACCACCGAGGGCGGCGGCGTCGAGCAGGGCCTCCTCCCGTGGCGTCGCCCCCTCGCGTGGGCGCACCCCCGCCGCCCCGAGGTCGGCCAGCGGCGGCACGGGCCGGCGGGCCGTGCCGACGAGCGCGGCGTTGCCGACCTCGCGCCACCAGCTGTCGACGTCGGTCACAGGCCCACCACCTCTCCGTCGACGACGACGGTCAGAGGGCGCAGCCTCGACTCCTCGAGCTCGCCGAACACCTGCGTCGGCCCGCCGCCCGTGAGGGCGAGCAGTGACCACACGTCGGCGTCCTCGGCCAGGGCGACGCTGGCGCCTTCGGCGTCGACGACGCGGTCGAGCCCGACCCGCACGTCGTCGAGGACGACCGGCACGCGCCGCGCCCAGGGGTTGAGGCCCCAGGCCCGGGCCGCCACGGACCGCGCGGACTCGAGGGTCGAGCCGGACGGCATACGCCCGCGCTCGTCGGCGACCGAGGGCTCGTCCACGAACAGCGCGCGCCGCACCGCCGCGCCCGGGTAGCGCGCGAGCGTCGCGTCGAGGCTCGACCCGACCACCCGCGCGACGGGCAGCACCTGCCCGCCCGCGGCGAAGTCGAGCACCTGCACCGTCTCACCGGTCGCGGCCCCGCGCAGCCAGGTGCGCTGCTGCTGGAGGCGTCCGTCATCGGTGCGGTGCGCGCCGAGGACGAGCCAGCGGTCCGTCACGGCGTCGCGGCGGCGCACCGACTCGGTGCTCGTCGACCAGCCGAGATAGGCCCGGAGGTCACCCATCTGGTGCTCGTCGAGCGACTCACGGGCGGCCCACGCACGCGTCGCGGTCCACCAGCGGCCGAGTGCGACGAGGAGCCGCTCGGCCCAGTCGGCCCGGCCGCTCACCGCACCGCCGACCGAGCGGACGTCGTCGGCGAGCCCCGGCAGCTGCGCGTCGACGAGCCGGGCGGCCGTGCCGTCCCACCAGGCGTACGACTGCTGCCGCGCGGATGCCGTGCCGCTGCGCACGAGGTCGGTGAGCCAGCGCGCGAAGTCGTCCATGCCCCCGTCCATGAGCGCGAGCCGCTCCTCGAGGCGTCGTGCCGCGGCAGCGGGGTCGGGCGTACGCGTGGGACGGGCAGCCTCGCCCGCCACCCGGGCCTCGGCGCGGGCCGAGCGCTCGGCCGCCCACTCCTGCGCGAAGCCGGCCGCTTCGGCCGTGTCGGCCACGGAGCCGGCGCCGTCGACCCACAGGAGCAGCAGCGCGAGGCCGTGTTTGCACGGGAACTTGCGGCTCGGGCACGAGCAGCGGAACGCCGGTCCCGTGAGGTCGATGCTCACCTGGTAGGGCGCCTTGCCCGAGCCCTGGCACTTGCCCCAGAGCAGCGTGTCCGTCGACCCGGTGTCTGACCACGGGCCCGGCCGCGCCAGCCTGCGCGCAGCCGTCAGTGACGCGGCGTCGGGGGCCAAGCCGGCGACCTGGGCTGGAGTCCATCGGGTCATGACTGGCACATCATGACCGACTCCTCCCACAGTCGGGGGCGATGTCACGACCTAGCCTCGAAGGGCCAACCCACGTCGGTGAGCGCGACGAGGCTCAGGTCTGCCGGTGGGCAGCACCGCGAGCCCGACGACGAGCGCGCCGAGCGCGAGCGCGACGACGGCCCCCACCACGCCGACCCAGCCCGGTCCCGACCACGCGTAGCCCAGCACCCAGCCGACGAGGGCCGAGCCGCTGTAGTACGCGACGTTGTAGAGGGCCGTCGCCTGCGCCCGGCCGGTCGTCGCCCGAGCTCCCACCCATGCCGACGCCGTCGCGTGCGCGGCGAAGAAGCCGGCGGTGAGCACGAGCAACCCCGCCACGACGAGCACGAGGGCGCTCGACAGGGTCAACAGCGTGCCGGCCACCATCGCCGCCGTGCCCGCGACGAGCACCCGTCGACGCCCGAGACGCGGCACCCAGCGGCCGGTCAGGCGGGAGCTGACGGTCCCGGCGGCATACGCGGCGAAGATGAGCGACCCGACCGTTGCGGGGAGCGCGAAGCCCGGCCCCTCGAGCCGGAAGGCGAGATAGTTGTACACCGCGACGAAGCCGCCCATCAGCAGGGCGCCCTGGGCGTACAGGGCCACCAGCCCCGGGTCGCGCAGGCTCGCCCGGATGCCGTCGACGACCGTCCGCGCCGACGCTGCGGTCGGTCGGTAGCCCCGCGCGCGCGGCATGAGCCGCAGGAAGACGACCGAGGCGACGCCGCACACGACCGCCACGGTGAGCAGGGCCGGGCGCCAGCCGAACAGCCCGGCGAGGGGGCCCGCGATCAGGCGCCCGGCCGCCCCGCCGATGGTCGTTCCGGAGATGTACGCCGCCGCGGCCGCCGCGGTGTGCCGGTGGTGCACCTCCTCGTGCAGGTAGGTGACCGCGAGCGCGGGGAGGCCCCCGAGGGCCATCCCCTCGACGAGGCGCAGGGCCAGGAGAACCTCGATGCCCGGGGCGAGGGCCACGAGGACCCCCAGCACCGTCGAGGCGACGACGGCGACCTGCATCGCCCGGAGCCGTCCGACACGGTCGGCGACCCACGACCACGGGAGCACCGCGAGGGCCACGCCCAGCGTCGCGAGCGAGACGGAGAGCGCGGCGTCCGCGGGGCTCACGTGCAGGCCCCGAGCCAGGGTCGGCAGCAGCCCCTGCGGGGAGTAGAGCTGCGCGAACGTCGCGATCCCGGCGGCGCCGAGGCCGACGAGGATGCGTCGGTACTCCCGGCTCGCGGGGAGGTGGCCGTCCCAGGTCATGACGCCGACGCTAGGGCGACACGACGCATTGCACCAATGCATGCGCCCGGCGCTGACTCATACGATCCAGGCATGACACCGTCGGAGTTCCGGTCCGTCGTGCGGCTGCTGCCGGTCTTCGTCGTGGCCGACGTCGGCCAGGTGACGACGGCGGCCGCCGTGCTCGGGATGCCGCAGCCGACGGTGAGCCGGGCGCTCGCCCGGCTCGGCGTCCTGCTCGGCACCCCGGTGGTCGAGCGCGACGGACGCGGCATCACGCTCACGGCCGCCGGACGAGCCCTGCTGCCCTACGCGCAGGAAGGGGTCGGGGCGCTCGAGCGTGGCGTCGACGTCGTCACGCGCTCGAGCGTCGTCGGCCACGGCACCGTGGGGCTCTCGTTCCAGACCCTCCTCGGCGAGACCGTCGTGCCTGCCCTGATCCGGCGCTTCCGGGACCGGTTCCCCGGCGTGAGGTTCGAGCTCGCGCAGGGTTCGCGGCAGAAGGCCCTCGACGACTTCGAGGCCGGCCGGTGCTCGGTCGCGCTCGTGGCATCGCCGCCCGACCTGCCCGGCGCGTCGACGACGGTGCTCTACGACGAACCGCTCGTCGTCGCCGTCCACCGGTCCCACCCGGCCGCCGGCGCGGCCTCCCTGTCGGTCGAGCGCCTGGCCCGTGACGACGGCGACGAGCTCATCGTGCTCAAGACCGGCTTCGGACTGAGGGGCCGGGTCGAGGAGATCTATGCGGACGCGGGTGTGCCGCTCCGGATCGGCTTCGAGGCCGAGGACGTCCACACCGCAAGGGGACTCGTGGGGGCGGGACTCGGCGTGGCGATCCTGCCCGCCTTCGCGCCGGAGGGTGACGTCGTGCCCGTCGGCCTCGACCACCCGCGGGCCATGCGGACCATCGGGGCCATCGTGCGCCACTCGGCGCGCACGACCCGACCGTGGCAGCCTTCGAGGAGTTCGTGGTCCGGTCGGGCCGGTCGGTGGCCCTCGCGGCGCTCAGCGGGAAAGCTGGATGACGAGCGCGACGAGGCCCGCGACGACGAGCACGGCGATCGTGAGGAGGCCGAAGACGAGCGCGCCCCGCTGCTCGCGGCCCATCTTCTCGCGCCAGCCGGCCCGCTCGGCGGCCTCGCGCACGAGCGTGCGGCCCTCCCCTGACGAGAACGTGTAGTCCACGACAGCCCCGACCTCACCCGTGTCGGCGTCGACGCCGAACTCCTTGTGGAATGACCACGAGTAGATGCGGCCGCGCTGCACCGATCGCTCGGCGTGCAGGCTGAGCCCGCCGTTCGTGGTCGACCCGGCGCCCCAGCGCACCCGGTTCTCGACGTCGGTGATGGCGATGGTGTGGTCGGCCTCGTCGACGCGCACCTCGTGCGTGAAGACACGCTTGAGGCGGTTCTTGCGGATGAGGGTGTACCAGCGCGCGTCGGCGATGTCGATCGTCAGGTCGAAGCCGTACGGTCGTTCGGCCACGACGTACGGTCCGCCGGCCGCGTCCGACCTGACCTGGTCGATGAGCTGCTGTGTGCCGGTCGGTCCTGCGGTCATGAGGGCTCCATCGGTCGTGGGCGGGCAACGGCAGACGAGCCTAGCGCCGGCGGCCATGTTCGCCGCCTCGGGCGGCCAGGTCGGTTGGCGTGAGTGCGTTGCACGCACAAGATGGGGGTATGCCGCCCTCCGCCCCAGCGCGCACCCGGACCCTCCTCGAGGTGGCGTGCGACGAGTCCGGTTCGGAGGGCGAGAAACTCGTCCGCGGCAGCACGCACGTGTTCGCCCACGCGAGCATCGACGTCACGACGGAGCGCGCGCTCGAGACGATCGAGCGGGTGCGGGTCGAGGCCCGTTCACCGGCCACCGAGGTCAAGGCCAGTGTGGTGCTGCGGCCCCAGAACTGGCGTCTGCTCGAGTGGCTGCTCGGTGAGGACGGGCCGTTCCTCGGGCACGCGCAGGTCCACCTGACCGACAAGGCGCTGCACCTGACCGGCCGGATGGTCGCGCTCCTCGATGGGCCGGCACCGTCTCTGGACGCCCACAGGCGAGCGGTCTTCCTGTACGAGGTGGCGCGGCGCCGCCTCGGTCCAGGCCGCTGGGAGGCGGTGCTCGCCGACTTCAACGACATCGTCCGGGCGCGGTCACCCGAGGAGGCGGCAGCGAGCGCCCACTCCCTGTGGGCAGGGCTGCTCGAGCTCGACGACCTCGGGGCGCCGGTCGAGGGGCTGGTGGCGGGAGTGCCTCTCGACGACGCGGGGCTCGACCGGCTCGTCGGTCACGGCCGCACCGTGCTCGACCCGATCGTGCCGGCGCTCGCCGACGTGCTGCGCCACTGGGGTGCGGAGGGCCGCCCGCTCTGGGTCGTCCACGACGTGCAGGCCACACTGACCGACGCCGCGATCCGCACGGCGGTCGGCTCCAGCCCCGGCGGGCCGTCGAACGCGTTGGAGGGCATCACCTTCGTCGACTCGCAGGACGACGCCCGCGTCCAGCTCGCCGACTTCCTCGCGGGCGCGGCCCGGCGCATCGCGGCGCACGTCCTCGAGGGCCGGGCCGATCCCGCCCTCGTCGACCTCATCGCGCCCTACGTCAGCCCGCGCTCGACGTGGCTGGGCGCCTGGCCGTCAGACGGTTCGGCCTAGAGCAGGTCCATCATCTCCACGTCGCACGACCCGGCCCGCATGACCCGGGTCGTGTGGTCGGCAGGCGAGGGCAGCCGGAGGTCGGCCAGCGACGGCGTCACGACGGTCGACGCGGGAGCGGACGTCCGAGGCGCAGCCACGGCCGACGAGCCGGCGAGGGCCGTGACCCCCACGAGCACCGCGGCCGCCGTGGCGGTCAGGGCGCTGCGTCGGGTCAACCGCGTGCGGCGCGTCTCCATCCACCCAGTGTGCGCCCGCCCGGCGAGGGCGTCCATAGCCGGACGAGCGCATCGTTCCGAGGGTCGTGGACGGTCCGTCGGGCAAGCCCCGTCAGGCAGCGGGGAGCCGGGTGATCCAGTACGGCGCCGTGGCCGGTGAGGCGACGCCGAAACGGGCGTTCACGGCCCAGAGCCAGCCACCCGCGAGCGTCGCGGTCGATGGCACCTCGAGCGTGTCGTCGGTGCGTGCGCCGCGCCACTGTGCGGCCCATCCGGTGCTCGTGGGCGTCAGGCGGAGCACCGAGACCTCGTGCTGGCCGCTGCCGCGGACGTTGTAGAGCACGGAGCCGTCGGTCTCGATGCCGTCGCCGCCGATGATGCCGGGACCGCCGCTGACCGGGATCCCGTGCGCCTGGCCGCTGGCGGGCTCGACGTGCCACAGCCCGCCGAACCGGCTGTTGTTGAGGATGATGTCGCCGTCGGGCAGCAGCCGGATCCCGTTGGCGTTGTTGAAGCTTCCGTCGCCCTTCGGCCAGGCCCCGCCCAGCGGCACGAAAGTCGGGCCGCTCGCCGACATCGTCGCGTGGTCATGGGCGATGACGGTGAGGCGGTCGACGCGCGAGTCGGTGACCCAGACGCGGTCGTCGGTGACGACGAGGTCGTTGAGGAAGCCGGCGCCCTCGACGACGACGTCGTGCATGACGGCGCCGGTCGAGGCGTCGACGCACCAGACGTGGCCGACGGTCTTGTCGTCGGTCGTGACGCCACCGACGGCCCAGACCACACCGCAGTGGTCGTCATGGAAGAGGCCACGGAGCGCCCGACCGGGTGCGCCCGGCAGCAGCGTGTCGACGCTGCCGGTGAGCAGGTCGCCGGTGACGATCCGGCCGTCGGCGAGCGACCCGCCGTAGTACGTGGTGCCGGGTCCTGACGTGATGCCTTCCGGGCGCATGCCGGACGGCAGGGCGATCGTCTCGGGCGCGGGAGACAGCGGCGCGGAGACGGCTGCGGCCGACGCAGGCGAGCCTGCGGAGCCGGTGAGGGCGACGAACGCGGAGGCGGCGGCTGTTGTCAGCACCGCTCTGCGTGAGGGGGAGGGCAGGTGAGCGTCCATCACCCATCCTGTGCACAAGAAGTGCCTCTGCGTAAGAGGCGGTGGTGCGATGCCGGCGCCGCGCGTCAGGCCGTCAGCTTCGCCCAGGTGCGGGGGCCGACGATGCCGTCGGCGGTGAGGCCGCGGGACTGCTGGAACGCCTGCGTCTTCGTCGCGGTCATCGAGCCGAACACGCCGTCGGCCGTGAGGCTGTAGCCGCGGTGGGTGAGCAGCTTCTGCGCCGCCACGACCGCCTGACCCTGCGAGCCGCGCTGCACGGTCACGACCAGAGCCGTCCAGGTCCTCGGGCCCACGATGCCATCGGCGACCAGGCCCCTCGAGCGCTGGAAGGAGATGACCCTGCTCTCGGTGATGGCACCGAACGAGCCGTCGACGGTGAGCGAGTATCCGCGCTGGCGCAGCAGGTGCTGGATCGCCGTGGTGCGGAAGCCGTTCGCGCCGCGACGCACCGTCGTCCAGGCGATCGGGGTCGGCGTCGGCGCGCCGCCACGACCGCCGATGCGACGGGCGAGGGCGGCGAGTCTCGCGTCGCCCGGGCGCACGTTGATCTCGAAGTGCATCTCGTCCTTGCGGCCCGAGTAGTCGCCGCCCCACCGCACCACCCCGTCGCAGGCACTGAGGATCGACCGGATGTGCGACCGCTGCGTCGAGCTGAACGTGCCGGAGGCGCCGAGCGGGTGGCGGGGGGCGTTGATGTCGATCGCGGTGCCGCTGGAGTGGTTCGACAGGGACGTGCTGCCCGAGATGACGCGGTAGCTGTGGCCCCAGCACCACCCCTTGACGAGGGCCTCGACCTCGTTGTCGAAACGGCGGGCGACGTAGCCGAGGACCGTGTGGACGTCTCCGCTGCGGACGCCGGCGGGGAAGGTCGCGGCCCCGACCGAGAGGCCGCTGACCGGGATGGCGGAGGTCGACCCGGCGGGCCAGCCGTTCTGCGAGGTCGCGGCCTGCGCGGCGGTCGCGGTGGTCGCGACGAGGCCGCCGCCGAGGAGGAGGCCTCCGGCGCCGCGGATGAGCGTGCGACGCCCGACGGCCGGAGTGGTTGGTTCGTGGAGCTCACACATGACTACCCCTGATCGGTCCGGTGGCGCGGGCGCGGTCGCGTCCGCAGCGCCGACGCTAGGGGCGAGCAGCCTTGGGGTACATGGGGAGAACTCCCCGTCGGCTCGTCAACGCCCGGCCTCCGCGCCCGACGCGACGAGGGCGTCGCCGAGCGACGTGCGCCAGTAGAGCACCTCGCGTCCCGAGCGGCGCCGCAGCACGGTGCCCGCCGCGAGCAGGACCCTGAGGTGGTCCCCGACGCTGCCCAACGGCATACCGGTGCGCGCGACGAGCGCGCTGGTGCTGGAGGGGCCGTCGAGGGTCCGCAGCAGCCGGGCGCGAGCCGACCCGACGAGCCGCTCGAGCCCGTCGTCGGCCTGCCCGTCGACCTCGGCGAGCGCCCCCGTGACGGGGTAGTAGATGGCGTACCGCTTCGGCAGGTCCCAGCCGACGTACGTCGCCGTGCCGTGGGCCGGGACGAAGTAGAGCTCGGCGTCGTCGTCGAGCACCCGGGAGGGCAGGTCGTACCGGTTGATCCGGAGCCGGCCGTCACCGAGCCACTCGCGGTCGCGGCCGAGGTCGCGAAGCACGGCCGCCCAGCCGTGGCTGGCGAGCCGCGCCGTACGCGAGACGATGTCGGCGCGGAGGATGCGTTCGCGCCTCGCCCAGTCGGTCGCGAGGGCATGCGTCCAGACCCACTCGAGCAGCGCCGCCGCGTGCTCCGCCGTGCCGGGCCGGCTGAGCACGCGGGGAAGGTCACGCGTCGGCGAGCTCTCCCGCAGGTGGGCGCGAACTCGCTTGTCCGCCAAGGCCCTCACGTCGTCGAGCTCGTCGGCGAAGCTGCGGCCGGAGCCGGGCGGCGGAAGAGCGAGCCAGTCGGAGATCCAGCCGCGTCGCCAGCTGTGGTCGAGCACGGCCCGGCGCACGGGATGCTCGTCGAGCATCGCCTCGAACGACTCGCGGTGGGCCGCCGAGAACGCCCGGCCCGCCGCGTCGCTGGGGCGCACGATGTCGTTGAGCGCGGCCACGGTCTCGGTGCGCGGCGACAAGACGAACCGGCTCCTGGCCAGCAGGTCGGCCGAGATCTGCCAGGTCCCCATGTTTCGCCTCCATCCGAAAGGTTAGCGACGACCGGCGTCGCGAGGCACGGTGGAGCGTGTGAAGACGTACCGCCAACTGTTCGCCGTTCCCGAGTTCCGCGTCCTCTTCCTCGTCCAGTGCCTCAACATCGGGTCGTATGCCGTCGCGTCCCTCGCGCTCGGCACGATCACCTTCGCAGCCACCGGGTCGCCGGTCCTGACAGCGCTCGCGATGTTCGGCGCGCCCCTCATGCGCATCGCGGGCCAGGCGCTCTTCGGCTCTGGCTCGGACCTCGTCCGCCCGCGCACGGCCCTGCTGCTCATCTTCACGACGACCCTCGTCACCGACCTGCTCCAGGCCGTCCCCGGACTCCCGTGGGGCTGGCGCTTCGTCCTGCTCGCCGTCGGTCCGCTGATCACGTCCGCCCTCGGCGGGAGCATGATCGCGCTCGTCTCCGACATCCTCCCGCCCGACGGCTTCGTCCTCGGCCGGGCGACGATGAACATCGCGGTCGGCGGGATGCAGATCGTCGGCTTCGGCATCGGCGGCCTGCTCCTCATCAGCTTCACGACGACGCAGCTCTTCCTCGGCTCGGCCGCGGCGCTTCTCGTCGCCCTCGTCCTGCTGCGCCTGGGCCTGTCGGACCATCCCCCGCGCGACGCGGGCGCCTCCGTGGTGCGGCGCACGCGCGAGGTGAACCGTCGCCTGCTCGGATCGCCCGTCGTCCGTCCGATCTACCTCACCCTGTGGGTGCCGAACGGCCTCATCGTCGGCTGCGAGGCGCTCTTCGTCCCCTTCGCCGGCGAACGGGCCGGCTACCTCTTCGCCGTCACGGCCGCGGGCATGCTGCTCGGTGACGTCGTCGTCGGACGCTTCCTCTCGATCCCGGTGCGCGACCGGCTCATCGGCCCGCTGCGGCTGCTGCTCGCCGTGCCGTACCTCGCCTTCTTCCTCGTCCCGTCGCTCCCGTATGCCGCCGCGCTGGCCTTCGTGGCGTCCGTGGGCTACTCGGCGAGCCTTCCCCTGCAGGAGCGGCTCGTGACGCACACGGACGGGCAGGCCCGCGGCCAGGTGTTCGGCCTCCAGGGGACGGGCCTCATGGTCGGACAGGCGGTGGGTGCCCTGCTCGGCGGCGCGGTGGCGAGCGGCCTCGGCATGGGTCCGGTGGCGGCGGCACACGCCATGGGTGTCATGGCGGCCGCGTCCGTCCTCGTGTCGGTCGCCCTGACCCCCGGTCTGCGACGGTCGCGTCCCGAGCCCGTT
The DNA here is from genome assembly GCF_042666095.1 of Terrabacter sp. GCM10028922. Lineage (NCBI taxonomy): Bacteria > Bacillati > Actinomycetota > Actinomycetes > Micrococcales > Intrasporangiaceae > Terrabacter > Terrabacter sp. GCM10028922. Next base: position 47,985 of record NZ_JBHTFG010000032.1, read on the forward strand.
CGCGCCGACTCGAACGCGGTCGCCGGGTCGCGTTAGGGCACGAGGCCGCGGCGGCGCGCGATCGCGGCCGCCTGGGTGCGACCGGCCGCACCCAGCTTGGCGAGCAGGTTGGAGACGTGCACGCTCACGGTCTTGGTGCTGATGTAGAGCTGCTTGCCGATCTGGCCGTTGGTGAGACCACGGGCGAGCAGAGCCAGCACCTCGAGCTCGCGCGGAGTCAGGTCGTGCGTCGCGTTCGCAGTGCCCGACGCGGAGGACCCGGGCCGCACCTCGTCGAGCTCGGTGAGCAGCGGCTTGGCCTCGAGCCGGACGGCCGTCTCGCGGGCCTGCTCGGCGACCTCGCGCGAGCCGGCGTCGTCGCCGGCGGCTCGGAGGGCCGATGCCAGACGGGCCTGCGACCGGGCGGTCTCGAAGACGTGCCCGTAGCGCTCGAACGCACGCACGCTGACCCGCCACGCCTCGACGAGGTCGGCAGCCGCAGGAGGATGGTCGAGGTCGGCCACGCGGCGCAGGCGCAGCACCTCGGCCTCGAGCCGAGCGGTCCACGCCCACGTCTCGCGGCTCGTGTCCTCGAGCGACGCGCCCGCCGAGCGCTCGAACTTCGGGCGGCTCGCCTTCTCCACGGCCGGCCTCAGCTCGCTGATCCGGCGCCCCCGAGACGCCAGCTCGTCGACGAGTGCCACCGCACGGTCGCGTAGCACAGGGTCGGCGTCGGGCACGAGGTCTGCGGCCTGCCCGGCAACGAGTGCTGCGAGCCGCACCACCGCGTGGTAGTCGCCCCAGGCCGCGTCGAGGCTGCGGACGGCGGCCTCGGCGATGTCGAGCACGCCGGCGAGGTCGCCCGCCTGACCGAGGACGTCGACCGCCGGCATGACCGTCAGCACGACGCACAGGCCGTCGACGGGCCACCACTCGCGCATGGCCGCGAAGAGGTGGGGGTCGACGGGCTCGCCCCGGCCGGCCTGAACCAGCAGCATCGCCCCGGTGAAGATCGTGCGACCGGGTTGCGGCGCCGGCGCGCCCTCGAGGTCGAGGCGGCGCACCGCGCCGTCCCAGTCGCCGAGCTCGTAGGCCGTCATGCCGCCGAGCAGTCGGCACTCCTGGCCCCATGGTGCCCACTCGCGGTGGAGCCGTCGGGCCACCGCGGCGCCACGGTCGTAGACGGCGAGGGCGCCCGGCAGATCACCGCGGCGGTGCGAGAGCGACGCGAGCTGGTGCAGGGCACGCAGGAGCAGAGGGTCGTCCGGGTCGATGTCGTCGACGACGCCGCGCAGGTGCAGCTCGACCGACTCGAGGTCCTCCTGCGCCTCGAGGACGCGGGCCATGATCGTGCGCACCTCGGCCAGCGCCCCTCCGAGGCCGAGGCGCTCGGCGAGCAGCGACACCTCGTTGCCGACGACCGCGGCCTCGACGAACGACCCGTTGTCGACGAGCGCCTGCACCCGCGCGACGAGCACCCGCACGCGCCGCTCGTCGGCCTCCTCGCCGATGAGCGAGAGGGCCTCGTCGGTCAGGGCGATCGAGTCGACGGGCAGGTCGAGGATGCGCGAACGCACGACGAGCGTCGCGAGCAGGTCGGCGCGAGCACCCGGCTCCTGCGCCGTGCCCGGGTGGTCGAGCCGGTCGCGGAGCAGGTCGATCGCGCGGATCGGGTCGCCGGCGACCATCGCCGCCCGCGAGGCCCGCAACGTGACCTCGTCGCGCTCGGGGTCGTTCTCGTCGAGCCACGACAGCGCGCGCTCGAAGTGGAGCAGTGCCTCCTGCGGACCACCGACGGCCATCGCGGCCTCGGCGGCGTCGCGGCTCGCCCGCACCGCCGTCGGGAGGTCGCCCATGGCAGCGGCGTGGCGGGCCAGCTCGGACGCGGGAGCGAGGTCGGGGCGCTCGGCGAGCACGGCGGCATACGCCCGGTGGAGCCGCAGGCGCTCGCCCGGCAGGAGGCCGTCGGCCACCGTCTCGCCGAGCAGGGCGTGCCGGAAGGTGTAGGCCGGGGGCCAGCGGGTCTCGAGGACGTGGTGCTCGACGGCGGCCGCGAGGGCGGCCTCGAGGGCCTCGTCGGGCAGGTCGAGGACGCGGGAGAGCAGGTCGTGCCCGATGAACTGGCCACCCTTGAGGGCGACGGCGCGGAGCACGCGTTGGGCGGTGTCGTCGAGCTGCTCGACGCGGGCGCGGAGCACGCGGCTCAGGCCACCGGTGAGCGCCTGGCCGGCTGCGGCGCTCGCGACGAGCTCCTCGGCGAAGAACGGGTTGCCCTGGGCGCGACGCGCGATCTCGGCGGCGGTGCTCGCGTCGGTGGGCGCACCCTCGATGCCGGTGACGAGCTCACGGACGGCGTCGTCGGGCAGCGGGGCGAGCTCGACGTGCTCGAGCCCCGCGATGCGCGCCCACACGGCGAGGGTCTCGTGGAGGGGATGGCGACGGTAGAGGTCGTCGGAGCGGTAGGTCACGACGAGGCCGACGGGCCCGGCGAAGCCGCGGGTCAGCAGCAAGGTGATGAGGTCACGCGAGGAGTGGTCGGCCCAGTGGACGTCCTCGATGACGAGGAGCGAGTGCTGGGAGTCGCCCAGCGCGGAGAGCAGGGCGTGGACGGCCTCGGCCACCTGGCCAGGGTCTGTGGTGCGGCCGGACCGCGCCGGGTCGTGCGCTTCGGGACGCCCCGGAAGGAGGTGGCCGAGGCTGGGGTGCAGGTCGAGCACGCGCTCGACGACCTCCGGGTGGCCGGCGTCGACCGCACCGACGAGCTCGACGAACGGCAGGTACGCCAGGCTGCTGCCTGCCTGGCCGACGCAGTGCCCGACCGCCGTGAACCAGTCGGCGTCGCCCGCCTCGGTGACGAGCTGACCGACGAGGCGCGACTTGCCGATGCCGGCGTCACCGGACAGCACGACGACGCCACCGGGCCGGGCCCCCGGGGTGGGGCGCAGTCCGATGGCGTCGGTGAGACGGGACAGGTCGCTGTCCCTCCCGATGAGAGGGCCGGTGCTGATCGGCATACGCGGAATCATCGCGTACTCCGCCGACAGCAGCGGGACGGTGGGCGACATCGGTCGCGTCGCCGTCGTCACCGTGTGCGGCCCGGGTTGTTCTCCTCTCGGGAGATCCGCGCGAACGTGCGGCGCATGATCTCGAGCGACGAGTCGCGACGGACGCGACGGCGTTGCGGGTAGCGGGCCTCGATCTCGAGCTGGATGGTGCGGAAGTCGACGTGCTGGGTGGTCATGGCCGATCCTCTGTGAGTGCCGTTCTGGACTCCTCCAGACTCGGCCGCTGAGGTAGGACCCCACATCGGACGACCTCCCTATACCTGCGGCCGGGCTACCTCAGATCTGCCTGGCGCACTACCTCAGGCGAGGACGAGGGTGGCGGCGATCGCGAACATGACGAGCGCGATGACGACGTCGAGCACGCGCCACGTGGCGGGCCGGGCGAACAGTGGTGCGAGCAGGCGTGCGCCGTAGCCGAGAGCCGTGAACCAGCCGACGCTCGCGGTCGCCGCCCCGGCCGTGAACCACCAGCGGCCGTCGGGGCCGTGCTGGTTGGCGAGCGACCCGACGAGCAGGACCGTGTCGAGGTAGACGTGCGGGTTGAGCCAGGTCAGGGCGAGGACGGTCGTCAGGACGCCGCTGCGAGACGGGACCGTGCCCTCCGCCTCGAGACCCTTGGGACGGCGAGCGTTGCGGAGGCACAGCAGTCCGTAGCCGACGAGGTATGCCGCCCCGATCCACCGCACCGCCGTGAGCACTCCCGGCTGGGCCGTCACCAGGCCGCCGATGCCGAGGACACCCGCGACGACGAGGACCGCGTCGCTGACGGCGCACACGAGCACGACGAGACCGACGTGCCGACGGGTGAGGCCGGTGCGCAGGACGTAGGCGTTCTGCGCACCGATGGCGACGATGAGGGAGGCCATGGTGAGGAAGCCGGGCACGAGGGAGGTCACGTCTTCGACGGTAGGGCTCTGGCACTCATCAGTGAAGCGAAGGTTCCTTCAGCATCATTAGCATGGCTGCATGCGCCTGCAGCCCGAGCACCTGGCCACGTTGCTCGCCATCGTCGACACGGGGACGTTCGACGCGGCAGCGCGGAGGCTGCACGTCACGCCCTCGGCGGTGAGTCAGCGCGTCAAGGCGCTCGAGGTCGAGGTGGGGCAGGTCGTCATCGTGCGCTCGGCCCCGTGTCGAGCCACGTCGGCGGGGGAGGTGCTCGTGCGCCTGGCCCGCCAGCAGGCCCTGCTCGAGTCGGAGGCGCTCGCCGGACTGACTGCCGTAGCCGGCGAGCGCGTCGACCTGCCCATCGCCGTCAACGCCGACTCGATGTCGACGTGGTTCGGAGCGGTGCTCGGTGAGGTCGCGGCGTGGGACGACGTCGTGCTGCGGGTGCACGTCGAGGACCAGGACCACTCGGCGCGGCTGCTGCGCTCCGGCGAGGTCCTCGGCGCCGTGACGTCCGACCCGACACCGGTGCAGGGCTGTTCGACCGAGCCGCTGGTGACGCTGCGCTACGTGCCCGCGGCCACGCCAGGCATCGTCGAGCGACACCGGAGTAGGCGTGGGATCGACTGGGCCACCATGCCGCTCGTCCGGTTCAACGACAAGGATGACATCCAGCAACGGATCCTCGACCGGCACGGCGTCACGAACGTGCCACCGACCCATCAGGTGCCCGACGGTGGCGGCTTCGTCGCGGCCGTACGCGCCGGGCTGGGCTGGGGCGCGCTGCTGACCACCCAGCTCGCCCCCGGTCTCGAGTCCGGCGATCTCGTCCGGCTGGGCAGCCGCGACCACGTCGACGTGCCCCTCTACTGGCAGCGGTGGCGGCTGCCCTCCGAGCGTCTCGACCGGCTCAGCACGGCGCTCAGGACGGCGGCAGAGGCGGCGGGTCCGACGGCCCGCCGGCGGACGACGCGTCCTGCTGCAGCCACGCCCGCCACGCGGCATACCCGCCGATGACGTCGGTCGCCCGGTGGATGCCGAGGTCCTGGAGCGCCGCAGCCGCGAGGCTGCTGCTGTAGCCCTCCTGGCAGAGGACGATGACCTCGAGGTCGTGGCTCGCGATGGGCAGGGCGGCGTCGCTGGCGGGGTCGAGCCGCCACTCGAGGACGTTGCGCTCGATCACGGTCGCGAAGGGCAGCTCGCCCTCGGCCTCCCGCTGGGCCGCCGGCCTCGTGTCGACGACGACCGCGCCCCGTGACCGTGCCGCGTCGGCCTCCTCGGGTGTGAGGCGGTGCAGACGCGCACGGGCGTCGGCGAGCACCTCGTCGATGGTGCGCGGCCGGCTCACCAGTCCACCCCCACCGCGGCGTGCTCGTCGACCTCGAGGATGCCGTCGACGTTGCGGTAGTTGGTCATGGCGGTCAGCTTGGGGGCATAGACGTGCAGGCTCACGGCGGGGTCGGATCCGGCGTTGGTGACCCGGTGCAGATGGCGAGTGCCGAAGGTGCGCTGTTCACCGGGACTGAGCTGCACGCCGGGACCGGTCGCTCGGCGCAGGTCGTCGAGGTCGACGGCCGTCCGATAGCCCGCGACCTCCTCCGTGAGCGTGCCCTGCAGGACGACGAAGGAGCCGGCGCTGCCGCCGTGGTCGTGCCACGGCGTGCCCTGGCCGGGGAGCCACGTCAGCAGCCATGCCTCGTGGTCGTGGTCGGCGTGCAGGCGCGCGTAGTAGCGCGTGATGGGGTCGAAGTCGACGAGCCCGGACCAGAGGGTGCGCTGGCGGGCGAGGCGACGGGCGGTGTCTGCGAGGTTGACGGAGGTGCGCTGGGCGCCGCGGGACATGGTGATGCCTTTCGAGTCGAGCAGAGTGGGGAGGAGGATCGCTCGGGAGGGTGCCCGGAGCCAGTGGCTCAGCGGGTCGTGTCACTCCCGAGCGGGCGACAGACGCGCATTCGCCGCACGCCTCGTCCCGGACACATGGCGGTCGTGAAGGCGGACTCGAGGCTCCTCCACCGACGTACATAACCATGCGTTCTCATAAGACAAACGTTAACTTATGGTGTTCGCATCGTGCAAGCGGCTTGCCTTTAGGTAAGGCTCACCTATCTAATGAGCGCGTGCTCGCGCCTTCCCTCGCGCCCGCGGTCGCGCCCACCGCGCCCGATGGGACGCGCCTGCCGTGGCTCGACCTCGCGGGTGACGCCGACGCCCCCGCGGTCGTGCTTCCCGGGCGGGTCGTGCGCCGTGGCGAGCTGCGCGCCCTGGTCGACTCGGCCGCCCGGCACCTGGCCGGCACTCGTCGCCTCGTGCTCGTCGCGATGGACAACCGTCTCGAGGCCCTCGTCGCCTACCTCGCTGCGCTGCGCGAGGGACATGCGGTCCTGGTCACCCCCGGCGACCGGCCTGATACGCGCGACGCGCTCCGGGCGGCGTGGGACCCCGATGTCGAGGTGGCCCCCGACGGGACGGTGCTCGTGCACCGCGACGCGCCGGCGACCGACCTGCACCCCGACCTGGCTCTGCTCCTCAGCACGAGCGGGTCCACCGGCTCGCCCAAGCTCGTGCGCCTGTCCTGGGACAACGTCGCCGCGAACGCGGAGCAGATCGCCGGCTTCCTCCAGATCCGCGAGTCCGACTGTGCCGTGACGTCCCTGCCCCTGCACTACTGCTACGGACTGTCGGTCCTGCACAGCCACCTGGCCCGCGGCGCGAGCATCGCGCTGACCGACCTCTCGGTCGTCGACCCATGCTTCTGGGACCTCGCCCGTGCGGCCGGAGCCACGTCCTTCGCCGGTGTGCCGTGGACCTTCGAGATGTTGGAGCGGTCCGGCTTCGCCGACCTCGACCTCCCGACCCTGCGCTACGTCACGCAGGCCGGCGGCCGCCTCGACCCCGACCGGGTGCGGCACTGGGCCGAGCTCGGGCGCGCGCGCGGCTGGGACCTCTTCGTCATGTACGGCCAGACCGAGGCGACCGCGCGGATGGCGTACCTGCCGCCCGACCTCGCCACCACGCACGCCGGGGCCATCGGCCGGCCGGTCCCGGGAGGCGAGTTCGAGATCGAGGACGGCGAGCTCGTCTACACCGGCCCGAACGTGATGCTCGGCTACGCGACGACGGCTGCCGACCTCGCGCTCGGTCGTACCGTGAGCCGGCTGCGCACGGGCGACCTCGGGCGTCGTCGCCCCGACGGTCTCTACGAGGTGACCGGGCGGTCGAGCCGGCACGTCAAGGTGCTCGGACACCGCGTCGACCTCGACGTCGTCGAGCAGCGCCTACGGGCCGGGGGTCGCGACGTGCGGGTGGCCGGCCGTGAGGGGCTCGTGGCCGTGACCGTCCGCGACTGCGGCGACCAGGGTGCCGTCAGGCGGGCCGTCAGCGACCTCGCGCACGTGCCGTTCGGGGGCGTACGCGTCGTCGAGGTCAGCGACCACCCCATGCTCCCGGGCGGCAAGGTCGACCAGCGCGGCATCGTCGCCCTCGCCGAGGCGGGGCTGGACAAGCCCCAGGGTTCCCCTGACTCGCTTGTGCCCCGGTCGGACTCGGTCGAGCGGCTGTATGCCGTCACCCTCCACCGTGACCGTGTGCCGCACGACGCCACCTTCGCCTCGCTCGGCGGCGACTCGCTCAGCTACGTCGAGGTGTCACTCCGACTCGAGTCGCTCATCGGTGACCTTCCTGCCGCGTGGCACGTCACGCCCGTGGCCCGGTTGCAGGAGCTCGCCGACGCGGCGGCCCGGGGCACGTCTCGCCCCGCCGGCGAGGGCACGGGTGACGCGACGACGCGGACGGCATCCGGCCTCGGGGGTCCTGACGGTCGGCTCGCCCGCGCGCTGCGGCGGCGCACGGTCGAGACGAGCGTATGGCTGCGCGCGCTCGCGATCCTGCTCATCGTCGGCACCCACGCAGACCTCTTCTCGCTCCAGGGCACGGCCCACGCGCTGCTCGTCCTCGTCGGCTACAACGTCGCGCGGTTCGCGCTCACCGCGCCCCAGCGGCGCGACCGTCTCACGGCTCTCGCGCGGGGGCTCGTCCGCGTCGTCGCTCCCACTCTTGCCGTCGTCGTCCCGGCCCACGTCGTCTGGGGCTACTACGAGCCGCGCAACCTGTTCCTCGCCAACTGGGTGTTCGGTGAGGAGCGGCTCGGTCCGCCGTGGCGGTTCTGGTTCATCGAGGCGATCGTCCTGGCCCTCGTCGTGGCGATCGCCCTCACTGCCGTGCCGGCCGTCGCCCGCGTCGAACGGCGCTGGCCCTTCGGCCTGCCGGTCGCGCTGACGCTGGCGGCTTTCACGGTGCGCCTCGAGCTCTTCGAGCTACCCGTTCCACGGATGCAGGGATCGGCGCTCGTCGTGCTCTTCCTCTTCTTCCTCGGCTGGGCCATCGCGCGCGTGTCGAGTCCGCGCGAGCGGTGGGTTGCGACGGCGGGGGCGGTCCTGCTCGTGGGCACGTTCTCCGGCAACCCGGCGCGCGACGCCCTCTCCCTGGCGGTCGTGCTCGCGCTCGTCTGGTGGCCCACGACGCGGGTTCCGAGCGGTCTGGTCCCGCTCGTGCAGGTGCTCGCGGCGAGCTCGCTCTTCGTCTATGTCATCCACTGGCAGGTGCTGGAGCACCTCTGGGGGAAGCCGCTGCTCGCGTTCCTGGGGTCGATGGCCGCCGGCGTCGCCTACTGGGTGGCGTGGACGCGTGTCCTGCCGTGGGCTGGCGGCAAATTGTCCACACCTGACCGGAAAAGGGGCGGCGCGCTGTCGGTGCCGGCGCCTACCGTCGTCGGGTGACCACGGACACCCGCACCGCATCCGAGCCGAGCACCTCGCGCCGCACGACGTTGCTCGTCGTCGCCGCCGTCGCGGTGACCCTGCTGCTGTGGGCGTCGGCGTTCGTCGCGATCCGTCACCTCGGCCGCGATGTGCCACCCGGAGCCCTGTCGCTCGGGCGGCTGCTCATCGCTGCAGCGGCGCTGGCCTTCTTCGTCTTCCGCCGCCCGCGCACCTGGCCCGCGCGCAGTGACTGGCCGTTGCTGCTGCTGTGCGGAGTCGGCTGGTTCGGCGTCTACAACCTCGCCCTCAACGAGGCCGAGCGGCGCATCGATGCCGGCACGTCGGCGCTCATCGTGCAGATCGGGCCGATCATCGTGGCCCTGCTCGCGACCGTCTTCCTCGGCGAGGCCATGTCGCGGTGGCTGCTCATCGGGATGGCGGTCGGCTTCGCCGGGGTCGTCGTCATCGCTCGCGGCTTCTCCTCGGGCGACTCGGGCGACATGGTCGGGGTGTGGCTGGCCGTCCTCGCCGCGGTGACGTATGCCGTCGGCGTCCTCGCGCAGAAGCCCCTCCTCGGGCGGCTGCCTGGCCCGGAGGTGACGTGGCTCGCCTGCGTCATCGGGGCGGTCGTGTGCCTGCCCTGGACCGGAGAGCTCGTGACGGTCGTGCGCGAGAGTGACGCGAGCACCCTGTGGTGGATCGCCTACCTCGGCATCTTCCCGACGGCCATCGCGTTCTCGACCTGGGCCTACGTGCTCGCTCGCAGCGATGCGGGCAAGCTGACGCTGACGACCTTCCTCGTGCCGTTCATCGCGACGCTCATCGCGTGGGCTTTGCTGTCCGAGGTGCCGCCGGGGCTCACGTTCGTCGGCGGTGCGCTGTGCATCGGCGGCGTGCTGCTGACCCGCCGCAAGCCGAAGAGCGCCGCGGCGTCCGTGGAATGAGCGACGTGCCGAATCCATCTGTGCGGTAGCCGGATTCGTGCGTCTCCTCTGTGGACAACTCTTGCCCCGGGAGTCGAACTGGTGTTCTACTGGAGGGGTAGGCAAGCCCGGGTGAGAGGAGTGAGTTCGTGCCATTCCTCGACACCTGGCGCTCGCCGTTCGAGCCGGTCATCCACCTGAGCTTCACGGGCACCGGGCTGGCGTTCCGGAGGCGGCAGGACGCTCGGGACGCTCTAGAAGGGCAGGAGGGGCAGGACGGGTGCGGCCCGTCCGCGGGTGATGGGGTGCGGAGCCCGTCGCTGGATGAGGCGGCGGATGCGGTGTTGGCGCAGATCGAGCGCCTCGAGGTGCAGAAGGCGCGCCTCGAGGCGGGGATCGTCGATGCGTATGCGGCGTTGCACACGATCGAGGAGCAGCAGCTGGCGCGGTTGGTGACGCGGGCGCCGGTGCCGTTGACGGCCGAGCAGGTCGTGACGCAGGAGATCGCGTGCGCGACCGGGGTCGGGGCGGCGGAGGTGTCGCGGCGGTTGGAGCTGGCGAGGGCGCCGCGGCGTCACCGGGTGCTGCGCGAGCGGCTGCGGGCCGGGTCGGTGAGCCTGTACCGGGCGTTGCAGGTCGTCGCCGAGACGCGGCTGCTGGCCGACGTGGTGCTGCCCGAGCTCGAAGTCACGGTGCTGGCCCCGGCGCCGGACGGTTCGGTGGCCTCGCAGCCGCTGTTCGCGACGCGGCTGCGCCGGTGTGTGCGGTCGGCGGACTCGCGCGGCGAGCAGCAGCGGCGGCGCTGGGCGGCCGGTCGGCGCACGGCCTACGGCCGCGTCGTCGAGGACGGTATGGGGACGTTCACCGTTGTCGCGACGGCCGAGCGGGTCGTTGGGGTCCTGGACCGGGTCGACGCGCTGGCCCGGTCGGCTCGCGCGGCCGGTGACGAGCGCACTCTGGAGCAGCTGCGTAGTGATGTCCTGTGCGACCTGGCCCTGTTCGGCGTCGTGCCGGCCGGCTCCGCCGCCGCCGATGGCGACGGCCTCACCTGCGGCGGGCTGCTGGCGGAGGCGCCGCCGGCGGTGGTGCGGATCGTGGTGCCGTTCGAGGTCGCGGCCGGCCTGTCGGACGCGGCGTGCGAGATCCCGGGCCATGGGTGGGTCACGGCGGGGCACGCGCGGCGGATCATGACGGCGCCGGGCTCGGTGTGGCAGCGGCTCGCGGTCGAGGTGGACTCGGGCAGGGCGCTCGAGCTGTCGACCGAGAGGTACGCGCCGACCCCGGCGATGGTCGAGCACGTCCGCGCGGTGGACGGGGTCTGCCGGGCGCCAGGCTGTCAGGTGCCGGCGCCGCGGTGCGACCTGGACCACCTCGTGCCGTGGCCGCGGGGTGAGACGCGTGTCTCGAACTTCGAGTCGCTGAGCCGGGGCTGCCACAACGGGAAGACGGCCGGAGTGTGGACCGTCTGCCGGGTCGGCGATGACGGGATCTCGTGGACCTCGCTGGCGGGCCGGGAGTACATCACCTACCCGAAGGACTGGCGCGAAGCCCTGCGCGACCCCGGCACAGGCCCACCCGACGACCCGCCCGACGACCCACCCGACGACCCACACGACACATCGGCTGACGACCCGCCACCCTTCTGACGCGCCTACCGTGGCGGGATGAGCCTCCCGGCCGACAGCCACGTGCACACCGAGTGGTCCTGGGATGCTGCGTTCGGTGACATGGCGAGGACCTGCACGCAGGCCATCGAGATCGGGCTGCCGGCTGTCGCGTTCACCGAGCACGTCGACCACACCGTGTGGACCCTCGACCGGTCACACGTCGACGTGGACGCGCACCTGCTGGCCTTCACGTCCGCCGACGGGCTCGTGACACCGAGACCGTTCGACGCGGCGGGCTACCTCGACGCGGTTGCTGCCTGTCGGGAACGATTTCCCGGACTGCGGATCCTCACGGGCGTGGAGCTCGGCGAGCCCCACCTGCATGCCGAGGCCGTCCGTCACGTCCTGGCGACGGGCACGTTCGACCGCGTGCTGGGCTCTCTGCACTGCCTGCCCGACGGCGACGGCTGGACCGAGCCGGGCGAGCTCTTCGGACGGCGCGCGTCCGCCGACATCATCCGGAGCTACCTGCTCGGCGTGGCCGACATGGTCGCGGTCGACGAGACGTTCGCGGTCCTCGCGCACATCGACTACGCCGTCCGCTCCTGGCCTGCCCGGAGCGAGGGGCCGTTCGACCCGGCGGACTTCGAGGCGGAGTTCCGCCGCGCCCTCGAGGCCACGGCGGCGGCAGGCAAGGCCCTGGAGATCAACACCGTCCTACCGCTGCATCCGACCATCGTGCGGTGGTGGCACGAGGCCGGCGGTGACGCGGTCAGCTTCGGCAGTGACGCGCATGCGCCCGGGTCCTTGGCCCGACGCTTCCGGGAGGTGTCCCAGCTGGCCGAGGCCTGTGGCTTCCGCGCGGGCCGCGACCCGCACGATCTGTGGGGTCGGGCCGGCGGCCCGGCGTGAGCCACGTGGCCCTCGGCTTCGAGGCCGAGCACGGCTGATGCTGCAGGGCTTCAGTGCGCAACGCGGGTGTTGCGAGCGACACGGGGGTTGCGCGCGACGCGGGCGTTGCGCGCGACGCCGGTGTCCTGCGCGACGGGGGTGTCGTGCAGCACCCGGGAGAGGTCGCGATCGACCTCTGCGTCAGCGCCGAAGGGTGCGCGGGGCAGTGAGAAGGTCCGGCGGTGGTGCGGCCCGAGGGCTGCGACGAGAGCGACGATCATGGCGATGAAGAAGATGATGTCCATGGCAGAAAGTCTGCGCCCGTCCTGATCCCGCCACGAGTGGCAGAACAGACGATGTTCGACAAGATCCTGCCAACGTGTCATGCTGGCCGAATGTTGAGCACGATTGCCGTCATCGTCCAGGAGCCGGTGGCCATGTTCGAGCTCGGCGTGCTGTGCGAGGTGTTCGGCCTCGACCGAACGGACGACGGCGTCCCGGCGTTCGACTTCCGGGTCTGCTCTGCTCGCCCGGGTGAGGTCCTGCGCACAACGAGCGGCGTGAGCGTGGTCGCCTCCCACCCCCTCGAGGGCGCCCGCGGCGTCGACCTCGTCGCGATCCCCGGCGGCTCGGTCGACGGACCCTTCGACCCCGTGGTGCTCGACATCCTGCGCGAGACCGCCGAGAGCGGTGGGCGCGTCCTGTCCGTCTGCTCCGGCGCCTTCCAGCTCGCCGCGGCCGGCCTGCTCGACGGCCGTGACTGCACGACGCACTGGAGGTATGCCGCCCGGCTGGCAGCGGAGCACCCGCGCGCCTGTGTCGACCTCGACGTCCTCTACGTCGAGGACGGTCCCGTCCTGACGAGCGCCGGCACGGCGGCCGGCATCGACGCGTGCCTCCACCTCGTCCGCACGGAGCTCGGCTCGGAGGTCGCCACGCGCATCGCACGCCGGATGGTGGTCCCGCCGCACCGGTCCGGCGGCCAGCGCCAGTTCGTCGAGACCCCCGTCCCCTCCGAGCCGTGCGAGGGCCTGCAGGACGTCCTGGAGTGGGTCGCCGAACGTCTCGACGAGGAGCACTCGATCCCGTCTCTCGCCAAGCGGGCCGCCATGTCGGAGCGCACGTTCGCCCGCCGCTTCGCCGCAGAGGTCGGTACGACGCCGCACAAGTGGCTGACGAGCCAGCGCGTGCTCCGCGCCAGGCACCTGCTCGAGACGACGGACTTCGACGTCGAGCGCATCGCCCGCGAGAGCGGCTTCGCGACAGCCGCCGTGCTGCGCCACCACTTCCAGCGGCAGATCGGCATCCCGCCGGTGTCCTACCGTCGCGCCTTCACCAAGCAGCCGGTCAGCGCCTGAGGTCGGCGACCAGCTCAGCCGTCTGGGCTTGTCTCACGGCGTATAGGGCTGTGCCTAGACATCCCCAGACGGCGGGATCGTCCGTCCTCCTTCGTCGCGACAAGATGGGTTACCGCCAGTAGGTTACTGGCCAGTAGACGCCACCGACGTCGTCCCATGGTCAGAGGAGACCGCCTCCATGCCCCATCCCTCCACGCCTGCCACCTGGCCCCTCCCTCGCGTCCGTCTCTCCCGCACCCGCCGGGTTGTCGGAGTCGTCGTGCTCGCCATGGCCGCAGCCGTCATGTCGCCGGTCACCACCGCCCGCGCATCCGACTTCTACACACCTCCCGCCGCCGTCGAGGCGTCACCGGGCACCGTCATCCGCGCCGAGTCGATGACCTTCTACCTCGACCCCCTGCGTCTCCTGCCCTCGCACGCGAGGGCCACCCGAGTCATGTACGCGACGCGAGACCGGACGGGCGCGCCCATCGCCGTCACCGGCACGGTCCTTGTGCCTCCGGCCCCGTGGGTCGGCGTCGGCGTGCGGCCGGTCGTCGGCTACGCCGCGGGCACGCAGGGGCTCGGCGACCAGTGCGCGCCAAGCCGCCAGCTCGCTGCCGGATCCGAGTACGAGGGCGCCTTCATCTCCGGTCTGCTGGCCCGCGGGTACGCCGTCGCGATGACCGACTATCAGGGCCTCGGCACGCCCGGCACCCACACCTACATGGTCCGCACGGCCCAGGCCCACGCCGTCCTCGACATGGTCCGGGCCGCCCAGCACCTCCCGGGCACCGGTCTCCCGTCGGCCGGGCCGGTGCTCCTCGCCGGCTACAGCCAGGGTGGAGGCGCCACGGCCGCGGCGGTGGAGCTCGCCCCCACCTATGCGCCGGAGCTCCACGTCAGGGGCGCGGTCGCCGGCGCGGTGCCCGCTGACCTCGGCGCCGTCGCCGCCCACCTCGACGGCAGCCTCTACTCCGCCTTCGCCCTCTACGCGGTCGCCGGTCAGGCCGCCGCCTACGGCATCGACCTCGGCGACTACCTCAACTCCCGCGGACTGTCCGTCGTGGAGGCGGTGCGGGGAGAGTGCGTTGCCGAGTCGATCGCGCTGCACGCCTTCACGAGCTCGAGCTCCCTGACGAAGGACGGCCGCTCCCTCACCGAGCTCGCAGCGTCGGAGCCGTTCCGCTCGATCATCGCCGACCAGCGCATCGGCCGTCTCACGCCCACCGCGCCGGTCCTCGTGACGCACTCCGTCCTCGACGACGTCATCCCGTATGCCGTGGGCAAGGGCCTCGCGCGTGACTGGTGCGGACGCGGCGCCAACGTCGCCTTCTCGCCGAACATCACCCCGACGCACGTCGGTGGCGCCGTGCCGTCGTTCGCCAAGCAGTTCGCCTTCCTCGAGGCTCGCGTCGCCGGGCTCCCACAGGCCTCCGACTGCTTGTGGCTCTGACGGGCTCCGACGGCTCAGCGGTTGCGACGAGCGATCGCGCTGGAGAGTGCCGTGGCGAAGCCGCACCACGCGGCATACGGCGACAGGGCGATGCCCGCGCGGGTGTTGACGGCGGCTGCCCGCCTGGCGAGGTCGGCCGCGCTCACCGTGAGCACGGCCGCCTCGGCGGCGGCAGCCCAGGGCTTGCGCACCCGCCAGAAGACCACGCTCCAGGCAGCGTTGAGGGCGAGGTTGGTGCCGAGCGCCTTGAGGTACGCGGTGCGGCCCGCGGTGTCGCCGGCCCGGTCGTATGCGGTGAGCGCGGCCGCCGAGCTCGCCGCCAGGTCGGCGTAGAGCCCGGTCCACACCACGGGGAAGGCGATCGCCGGCGGCTGCCAGTCGGGCAGGTCGAGGGAGCGGTACCAGCGCGAGCCCTGCTGGGTCGCAAGCGAACCCGCGATGGCACAGACCGCGGTCGCGGTGCCCGTGAGGGCGAGGTTGCGCAGCGCGGTGTCGGGTTCGGCGTGCCGCATCGCGGATCGCACGGCCGTGTCGAAGTCGGTGAAGCCTCCCGGCACGTCGACGTGCTGCTCGATGTCGCGCTCCTTGACGACGACCTCGTGCACGAGGCTGCCGACGAGCGGCTTCGCGAGGCCGGCCGGGATCGGGGTGACGAGGCCGACCCAGTGGCTCGCGAGCCGGGGCGTCAGCACCGGGACGGTGACCACGAACGGGCGGCGGCGGCCCGTCGCATCGGCGAACCGCGCGATCATCTGCCGGTAGGTGAGCACCTCCGGCCCACCGATGTCGAACGCCCGGTTCACCTCCGGCGGAAGGCTGCCCGCGCCCACCAGCAGGGTCACGACATCCTCGACCGCGATCGGCTGGATCTTGTTCTCGAGCCACTTCGGGGCCACCATCGCCGGCAGCCGCTCCGTGAGGTAGCGCAGCATGTCGAACGACGCCGAGCCGTCGCCGAGCACGACCGCGGCCTGGAGCACTGCCGTCGGCACTCCGGAGTCCAGCAGGATCCGTCCCACCTCGACGCGGGACGCGAGATGGGGCGAGAGCACGTCGTCGTGGGGATGCAGGCCGCCGAGGTAGACGATCCGCGACACCCCCTCCTCGCGCGCGGCCGCGCCGAAGGCCGTCGCGGCCTCGCGGTCGCGGGACTCGAAGTCGGGGCGGTCGTCCATCGAGTGCACGAGGTACCAGGCGGCGTCCACGCCAGAGAGCGCCTTGCGCATGTCGCTCTCGGACGAGACGTCGCTCTCGGTCACCTCGACGTCCTCGAGCCAGGGCCGGCCCTCGAGCGACCCACGACGGCGGGTGAGCACGCGGACCCGCCACCCGTCCGCGAGCAACCTCGGCACGACGTGCCCGCCGACGTAGCCGGAGGCACCGGTCACGAGGGCCGTGCGCTTCGGGGTGGACGAAATGGTGTGGTCGGAGGTCATCGGGTCACCTGGTCAGCTCGAGGGCGGGTGGGAGGAGCAGGAGCATCCCGGTCGACCACGTCACGTGCGTGATGATCGGGCCGAGGACGCCGCCCGTGGCCCGGCGTTGCAGCGCCGTCACGAGCCCGAGGACGGCGGCGGCGAGCACGAGCAGGGGGATTCCGCTGCCGACCGTGGTGAGCGCGTAGAGCAGAGTCGTCACCGCGACCGCGTGGGACGGCAGGGCGGCATACAGCGCCCCCCGGAAGTAGAGCTCCTCGACGACGCCGTTGAGCACGGTGATGGCGAGGACGACGGGGAGCGAGCCGAAGCGGGCGTGGTCGAGCAGCGCGTCGACCGGCGCGCGCAGCATGGGGATGCGCGCCACCACGAGGGCAGCGGCGAGGAAGGCCGCGAGCAGCAGCGTGCCGAGGGCGAGCGACTGCGCGACGGGTCGTGCCGCGGGGCCGCCGCTCCGCGTGTGGCCGCGGCCGAAGTGGAGCGGCCCCGAGGCCACCGCGCCGACTCCCCACGCCGCGGCCAAGCCGAGCGACGCCGTGTAGAAGCGCGGGTCGCCCGGCCGGATCCGCAGGGCCCATGCGAGCGCGGCGGAGCCGACGACGAGGGTCACGGCGGCGACGACCCGGCGTCGCGTCCGAGCTGACGGCGGGTCGGGCTGCTGGCCGCCGACGGGCCTGAGCAGGGCGGCGTCGAGGAACGCGCGCAGCTCGGCGACCGGACCTCGCACCTGCCCTCCTCCCGACTGGTTCCACGACCCGTCCCACTGAGCCGTCCCACCGACCCGGCTCATCGACGACGCGCGCCCTCGTAGCGCGTCAACGTCTCCCTGCGCTCGTCGTCGTGGTCGACGACCCGCCTCGGATAGCCGTTGTCGTACCCGTTGTCGTGCTTCCACGGTTCGTGCGCCGACGCGCCCGACAGATGGCGCAGCTCGGGCACCCAGCGCCGGACGTACTCGCCGTCCGGGTCGAACGTCTTGCCCTGGGTCACCGGGTTGAAGACCCGGAAGTACGGCGCGGCGTCCGTGCCGGTCCCCGCGACCCACTGCCAGCCGTGGTTGTTGGAGGCCAGGTCACCGTCGACGAGGTGATCGAGGAAGTGCCTGGCGCCGACCGGCCACCACACGTGGAGGTCCTTCGTCAGGAAGCTCGCCGCGACCATCCGCAGCCGGTTGTGCATCCAACCCTCCTCGAGCAGCTGGCGCATGCCGGCGTCGACGATCGGGTACCCGGTCCGCCCCTCGCGCCACGCGTCGACGAGCCGGTCGGCCTCCGCGCCCGAGTCGTACGGCAGCCTCGCGAGCTCGGGCCGCAGGGCGTGCCATGCGGAGTCGGGCTCGTGCCACAGCACGTCGGCGTAGAACTCCCGCCAGATCAGCTCTGTCACATACGTGTTGGCGGCCTGCGACCGCCCGGCCGAGTGCGCGGCCAGGTCCGCGAGGATGGTCCGTGGGTGTATCTCGCCGTACTTGAGGGGCACCGACATCCGGCTCGTCGTGTCGAGGTCGGGTCGGTCGCGTTCCCTGTCGTATGCCGTGAGCCCGCCGCGGAGGAACGCGTCCCATCGCTTCAGCGCCGCACCCTCGCCGGCCTCCATCCGCGGGACGGTCGGCAGGGGGTCGCCGGGCACGTCGGCGCGCAGCCACGGGATGCGCGTGGGGCGGGACGCCGGTGCGGGCCGCCCGTGCCGGTGCCACGCCTTCGAGAACGGCGTGAAGACCTTGTAGGGAGAACCGGACTGGTTGAGGATGCGCCCCGGCCCGACGGCATACGGCGTGCCCGTGGCGACCAGCTCGCGCCCGTCGTGTGCGAGTGCGGTCGCGACCTTCTCGTCACGGCGGCGACCGTACGGAGTCGTCTCACGGGTGACGTGCACCTGCCCGGCGCAGACCTCCCTCGCGAGCCGCGGGATGACGTCGACGGGGTCACCCGTGCGGATCACGAGCGCACCGCGCGTGTCCTTCGTCAGGGACGTGAGCGACGCGAGCAGCCGCTGCGTGCGCGGGGAGCCGTGCGCGAGCAGTGCGGGGTCGAGCACGAAGACCGGCAGCACGTGCGCCGCGTGCTCGACCGCGGCGAGCAGGGCCGGGTGGTCGTTCAGGCGCAGGTCGCGCCGGAACCACAGGATCGAGGTCGTCGACGGGGTCATCAGCCGGCCGCGGGGACGACGCCCTCACGCTCGAGGCGCACCTGAGCGACGTCGAGGTAGCCCGTGGCGAAGCCGGCCTGGCAGTACGCGAGGTAGTACTCCCACTTGCGACGGAAGGTCTCGTCGAAGCCGAGGGCGTTGACCTCGGGCCAGCGTGCGAGGAACGTCTCGCGCCAGCGCCGCAGGGTCTCCGCGTAGTCGGCGCCGAACGCCTCGACGCCCGTGATGCGCAGCCTCGTCGCGCCCTCGGTCGTCTCGCTGATCGCCTGGAGGCTCGGGATGAGCCCGCCGGGGAAGATGTGCTTCTGGATCCAGCCGTAGGAGTGCCGCGTGGCCAGGAGGCGTTCGTGCGACATGAGGATCGACTGGACCGCGGCGACGCCGCCCGGAGCGAGGCGTTCGTCGATCGTGCGGAAGTACGTCTCCCAGTACTCCTCCCCGACGGCCTCGATCATCTCGACGCTGACGACGGCGTCGTGGACGCCCTCGACCTCGCGGTAGTCCTGGACCCGGATGTCGACGGTGTCGGAGTAGCCGGCGTCGGCCACCCGCCGGCGGGCCAGCGCGGCCTGCTCCCTGGACAGGGTGACGCTCGTGACCGTGGCGCCGCGGCGGGCGGCCTCGAGGGCGAGCGTGCCCCAGCCGGTGCCGATCTCGAGCAGGCGCGTGTCCTGGCCGACCTTGGCCATGTCGAGGATCGCGTGCACCTTGCGCAGCTGCGCGGTCTCCAACGACTGCGCGCGCGGGGGCAGGTGTTCGTCGAAGAGCGCCGAGCTGTAGCTCATCGTCTCGTCGAGGAACGCCGCGAAGAGGTCGTTGGACAGGTCGTAGTGCGCCTCGATGTTGCGGCGCGACCCGAGCAGCGAGTTGCGCTGCGTCGACGGGATCCGTCGGTCGACGACACCGCGCAGCCGCAGCCAGCGCGGAGGCACTGCTGTCGTGAGGCGCTCGGCGAACGGCGTGAAGAGCTCGGCGAGGTCGGTGCCCTCGGCCGCTCGCCAGTCGCCCGCCATGTACGCCTCGCCGATGCCGATCTTCGGGTGGTGGGCGAGCCGCTCGAACAGCGCCGTCGGGCGGACGACCTGGAGCGCGGGCAGCCCGCGCCGGCGGGTGCCGCCGTCGAGAAGCGAGCCGTCCGGCATGACGACGTCGACGGGCACGCGCTTCGCGACCTGGGCGACGATGCTCCGGGCGAGGTGCGCGCGCAGGCAGAAGTGGCGCAGCGTGGGTCGGCGCAGGCACAGCGGGTGCGCCATGGCGGGCGACGTGGTGGTCATCGGACGGCCTCCTCGGGGTGGCGGGGGCGGGGCATCACGGGCAACCGGCGGCACCACAGCCGGATGCCGTGTGCCCGGATCAGCGTCGTCACCCTCAGGGTCATGAGGCCGTGACGACGGACGAGGCGCAGCAGGGCGCGCGGTGACGCGGGCTCCGGCGTGCCCCGCGTGACGGCGGTCATGACGCGCTCGCCGCCGCGGTCGAGGGCCACCGTCACGGAGACGGTGCGGGGTTCGAGGACCAGGCGGACGGCATACTCCCCGGTCGTGTCGTTGAACGGCGAGACGTAGAACGCCTTGTCGACCGTCGCCGTGCCGTCGGCCGCGACGTCGAGCAGGTAAGCGTGGCGCTCGCCGTACGTGTTGTGCACCTCGAAGACGACGGCGAGCAGCGTGCCGTCGGGTCGCAGGCACCAGAAGACCGAGAGCGGGTCGAAGGTGTGCCCCAGCACGCGCGCGTTCGCGAGCATGAGCACCCGGCAGTCCGGCGGCAGCGTGATGCCGCGTGCCGCGAGGAAGCGTTCGACGTCACCGCGGAGGCCCCCGCCGAGTCGCGCCGCGTCGAGATGGTCACGGGTGTCGAACGCCGCGAACAACCTTGCGGGCCAAGGCAGTCGGGGCAGGCAGTCGACGTCGACGAGCCACTGGTAGTGGGCGTGCGTGAAGCTGTGGTGCAGCGGCGTGCGGCGTGAGTGCGTGACAGTGCCGTCGACGAGGGCGGGCACCGGCGGGGGTATCAGGACGGTGGTCACCAGCGCACCCCGAACGACTCCGCGGCCTCCACGCCGGACCGGCACCCGTCCTCGTGGAAGCCCCACCCGAGGTGCGCGCCCGCGAAGGCGAGACGGTCGCCGCCGCCCGTGCGCAGCCGGGCCGCGGCCTCGACGGCCTCGTGGGTGAACACAGGGTGGTCGTAGACCATCCGGGCCGTCACGAGCGACTCGTCGACCGTGCCACGCGGGTTGAGCGTGACGACGTGGTCGTCGGCGTCGTCGATGCCGTGCAGCCGGTTCATCCAGTAGCTGACCATGACCTCGGCCGCCGGGGCGTCGCAGGCGCGCATGCGGTAGTTCCACGACGCCCTCGCCTGACGCGGCGCGGGCAGCACCGACGAGTCGCGGTGCAACCACGTCGTGTTGCGGGAGTAGCGGATCGCCGCGAGGTCACGCTTCTCGTCTGGTGTCGCGTCGGCGAGCAGGTCGAGCGCCTGGTCGGCGTGGGTCGCGACGACGGCCCGGTCGAACGTCGTCACGCCGCCGACCACGCGGACGTCGACACCGTCGTCGTGCCTCGTCACCGCGGTCACGGGGCTGTCCCTGCGCACGTCCGGCAGACGCTCGGCGAGCCGTTCGACGTAGGTCGCCGACCCACCGGTGACGGTGCGCCACGGAGGTGACCCCGTCACCGTCAACATGCCGTGGTGGTCGAGGAACCGGAAGAGGTGACGGGCCGGGTAGGCGTTCGCGTCGAGGTCGCCGCACGACCAGACGCAGGCCACGAGCGGGATCGCGAAGTGCCGCACGAAGTAGTCGGAGAAGCCCTGCCCGGTGAGGAACTCGCCCCACGTCGGGTCGTGCGACCCATCGGCGAGCAGCGCGTGCGCGGCCCGGTGGAACCGCGGCACGTCGCGCAGCATGCCCAGGAACCGCGGGTCGGCGAGGCGGCGCCTCTGGGCGAACAGGCCCTTGGGACCCCGCCCTCCGGCATACGACAGCCCGCACCCCTCGCACGTGACGCTCATGCTCATCTCCGTCGCCTGGGTCGGCACGTCGAGCTCGCGGAAGAGGCGCAGCAGGTTCGGGTAGGTGCGCTCGTTGTGGACGATGAAGCCGCTGTCGATGCGCAGCGACCCGTCGCGCCCGCCGACCTCATGGGTGTGCGCGTGCCCGCCGAGACGTGTGTCGCTCTCGAAGAGGGTCACGTCATGAGTCCGGCTCAGCACGTGGGCCGCCGTCAGACCCGAGACGCCGGCTCCGATCACCGCTGCGGTCGGTCGGACGGTCGGTCGGGCGGTCGGTCGGGTCGTGTCGTTCGCTCGAGTCACCGAGGCCTCCTCGCTGATGGGTCCCGGGTAGTGGTTCGGCGCGGTGCCCCGACCGGATTGAGCGGCATCGAGGTGCGATGCCTTGTCCAACGTTCGTCCACACCGTAGAGTGGTTGTCTAAGGTCTGTCAAAGGTTGGAGTGGACATGGTCATCGAACGCACCGTCACCGTCGACCGGCCGGTCGACCGCGTCTTCGCCTACCTCAGCGACTTCACCAACACGACGGAGTGGGACCCCGGGACGGTCCGCACCGAGAGGGTCGCGGGGGAGGGCGGCGTCGGCACGCGCTACCACAACACCTCGAGGTTCCTGGGCCGAGAGACCGAGCTCGACTACCTCGTCACCGAGCTGGTGCCCGGCGAGAGAGTCGTTCTCCGGGGCGAGAACGCGACCGTGGTCGCGCACGACACGATGACCTTCGTGCGCACCATGACGGAGGCCGGCGAGGGCACGACGGTGACCTATCGGGCAGACTTCGAGCTCAAGGGGATCGCGAAGCTCATCGCGCCCCTGCTCGCCCCGGCCTTCAGGAGGCTCGGTGACGAGGCCGAGAAGGGACTGCGCACCGCCCTGGGGCGTCTGGAGTAGAGATGTACACCATCAAACGCGCGGCCGAGCTGACGGGCATCAGCGTCGCGACTCTGCGCGCGTGGGAGCGGCGCTACGGCGTCGTCAGCCCCAAGCGCTCCGGCGGCGGCTACCGGCTCTACGGCCCCGAGGACGTGCGCGCGCTCGCCATCATGAACTCCCTCGTCACCCAGGGATGGTCGGCGCGCGAGGCCGCCGCCGACACGTTGCGCCGACTCTCGGCCCGTGACGCCGGCGGGCGTGACGGGCCGCCGCCGCGCGCGGCCCGTGTCACGCACGCCGCTGCGCCGCGCCCCTCGGGCCGCTTCCAGTCCGAGGATGCCGAGGCGTTCGTCCGAGCGGCCGAACGCCTCGACTCCGCGTCGGCGACGGCGGTGCTCGACTCCCGCTTCGCGCTGGGCACCTTCGAGCACGTCGTGGACGACTGGCTCATGCCGACCCTCGAGCTCGTCGGCGAGGAGTGGGCGCACGGCCGCCTCACCGTGGCCGGCGAGCACCTCGTGTCGTATGCCGTCCAGCGACGGCTCGCCGCCGCCTACGAGGCCGCCTCGGGCCGGGTCGACGGCCCGACGCTGCTCGTCGGCCTGCCGCCGGGGGCCCGGCACGAGCTCGGGCTGCTCGCCTTCGCCGTGGCCGCGCGGCGGGCCGGCTTCGCCACCGTCTACGTCGGCGCCGACCTGCCGGCTGAGGACTGGGTGCGCGCCATCGAGGCCAGGCGCGCAGCCGGTATCGTCATGGCCGTGCCCAGGGAGGTCGACTCGGAGTCCGCTCAGCAGATCGTCGACACCGTGAGCCGCACGCACCCCGAGGTCGTCATCGGTCTCGGCGGCAGCCGCCAGGACGAGATCACCGGCAAGGCCATCCACCTCGGCCACTCGATCACCGTGGCGGTGGGCGAGATGACCCGTCGTCTTCGCGTCCCGGCCTGACCGTGCGCGTCCTGGTCCTCGGTGGCACGGGTGAGGCCCGCGCTCTCGCAGCAGTGCTCGTGGCCCGCGGCGACGACGTCGTGTCGAGTCTCGCCGGCCGGGTCAGCGACCCCGCCCTGCCCGTGGGCCGGGTGCGCACGGGCGGCTTCGGCGGCGTCGACGGGCTCGCCGCCTACATCGACGGCCGCGTCGACCGCGTCGTCGACGCGACCCACCCGTTCGCCGCGCAGATCACCGCCAACGCGGTCGCCGCGACGGCCCACGTCGGCGTGCCGTTCGTCCGGCTCCAGCGCCCCGGCTGGTCGGTGCACCCGCTGGCCGACAGCTTCACCTGGGTCGCCGACGTCGACGCCGCCCGCGACGCCGCCGAGAGCCTGGGGCGCCGGCCGTTCCTCACGACGGGTCGCCAGCAGCTCGACGCCTTCGCGTCGTGGGACGACCGCTACGTCCTCGTCCGGGTCGTCGACCCGCCCGACTGGGACGTGCCGGTCAGCTGGGAGGTGCTGCGCGCCCGAGGCCCCTACCCGTACGACGGCGAGCGCGACCTCATGCGCAGCCGCCGGGTCGACGTGCTGCTGACCAAGGACTCCGGCGGGGCGCTCACCGAGGCGAAGCTTGCTGCCGCCCACGACCTCGGCGTGCCCGTCGTCGTCGTGCGCCGTCCCCCCGTGCCCGAGGGCGTACGGGTCGTGGCGTCGGTCGACGACGCGGTGGCCGCGCTCGACGCGAAAAGCACCTGACGGCATACGTCGTCGCGTACGTTCGTCGCGTGACGGCGGGGCAGCGGGACCGGGCGCCGTGGGAGCGGCTGCTCCCGGGGATCGCCGTGCTGCGCGACTACGACCGCGCCTGGCTGCGCGGCGACGTGCTCGGTGGCGTCACCGTCGCCGCCTACCTCGTGCCGCAGGTCCTCGCGTACGCCGAGGTGGCGGGACTGCCTGCGGTCGCAGGGCTCTGGGCCGTCGGGCCGGGACTCCTCGTCTACGCGGTCCTCGGCTCCTCGCGTCAGCTCTCCGTCGGTCCCGAGTCGACGACCGCGCTCATGACCGCAGCCGGCATCGGCGCCCTCGTGACGGCCGGGGGCGGCGTCGCGATGCGACAGGAGATGGCAGCGCTGATGGCGATCGCCGTCGGGGTCATCTGCATCGTCGGCTTCGTGGCGAGGCTGGGCTTCCTCTCCGACCTGCTCTCGAAGCCGGTCCTCGTCGGCTACATGGCCGGCATCGCCGCCCTCATGGTCATCAGCCAGATCGGCAAGGTCAGCGGCATCGGCGTCGAGGGCGGCTCCTTCCCGCAGGAGGTGGCGTACGCCGTGACGCACCTGGGCGAGACCCACCTGCCGACCCTGTGGCTGGCGCTCGGCGTGCTCGTCGTGCTCCTCGGCTTCCAGCGCCTCGCGCCGACGTGGCCCGGCCCCCTGATCGGGATGCTCGGAGCGACGGTCGCCGTCTCCGTGCTCGACCTCGCGAGCACTGCCGGGGTGAAGGTCGTCGGCGACGTGCCGCAGGGGTTGCCGGCCCTGCGGCTTCCCGACCTCGGCGGGGTCGACGTCTGGGCGCTGCTGCCCGCTGCGCTCGGTGTCGCGGTCGTCGCGTACTCCGACAACGTGCTCACGGGTCGCGCCTTCGGAGCACGGCACCGCGAGACCATCGACAGCAACCAGGAGTTCCTCGCCCTCGGCGGCGCCAACGTCGCGACCGGCCTGTTCCAGGGCTTCCCCCTTAGCTCGAGCGGCAGCCGCACGGTCATCGCCGACGCGATGGGTGCACGGACGCAGCTGCACTCCCTCGTCTCGCTGGTCCTCGTCGTCGCGACCCTGCTCTGGCTCGGCCCGGTCATCGGTGCCTTCCCGACCGCGGCGCTCGGCGCCGTCGTCGTCTTCGCCGCGATCCGGCTCGTCGACGTCGCGGAGCTGCGGCGCATCGCCGCATTCCGGCGCAGCGAGCTCGTGCTGGCGCTCGCGACGACGGCTTCGGTGCTGCTCTTCGGGGTGCTGCCCGGCATCGGGGCGGCCATCGCCCTGTCGGTGCTCGACCTGCTGCGACGCATCGTCCACCCGCACGACGGGGTGCTCGGCTACGTGCCCGACGTCGCAGGCATGCACGACATCGACGACCACCCGAACGCCGTGCAGGTGCCGGGCCTCGTCGTCTACCGCTACGACTCGCCGCTGTTCTTCGCCAACTCCGACGACTTCGTGACACGGGCGCTCGCGGTCGTCGACGCCGCCGAGGCGAGCGGCGACCTCGAGTGGTTCCTGCTCAACGCCGAGGCGAACACCGAGGTCGACCTCACCGCGGTCGACGCCCTCGAGTCGCTGCGTCGCACGCTCGAGGACCGCGGAGTCGTCTTTGCGATGGCCCGGGTCAAGGAGGACCTGCGGGTCTCGCTCGACGCGGCGGGCTTCGTCGACGACGTGGGTCGCGACCTCGTCTTCCCGACCCTTCCGACCGCCGTTGCCGCGTATGCCGCGTGGTACGAGCGCGAGCACGGGGCCCCGCCGCCGGGGCTGCGCATCCCACCGGTGCCCGCCCAGCCCGAGCCGGACGCCTAGCCTGACGGCATGCATCTCGACCTCGTCACCGTCGTCGTCGACGACTACGACTCCGCGATCGCGTTCTACACCGGCGTGCTCGGCTTCGAGCTGGCCGAGGACTCGCCGTCGACGACGACCGACGGTCGGCCCAAGCGATGGGTCGTCGTGCGGCCCCCGGACGGCGGCACCGGACTGCTCCTCGCGCGTGCCGACGGTCCCGTGCAGGAGGCGGTCGTCGGTGAGCAGTGGGCCGGCCGGGTCGGGCTGTTCCTGCGCGTCGACGACTTCGACGCGACGCTCGAGCGGCTGCGTACGGCCGGGGCCGAGATCGTGCGGCCACCGCGCCAGGAGGACTACGGCTGGGTGGCGGTCTTCCGCGACGTGGCCGGCAACCGCTGGGACCTGCTCTCGTGACACCGACCGTCGTCTCGATCCACATCGCCCCGGGTCGGCGCCTGCCCACGAAGTCGGTGCCGAGCGTCGAGGCCGAGGCGGGCGCGGGCCTCGTCGGCGACCGCTACCACGGCAGCAGGCACCGGCACGTGACGCTCCAGTCGGCGCCCGACCTCGAGGCCGCCGCTGCCGACCTCGGGCGGCCGGTCGACGCTGGGCTGACCCGGCGCAACATCACGATCTCGGGCGGCGACATCCCGATGAGGCCGGGGGCTCGGGTGACCATCGGCGACGTCGAGCTCGAGGTCGTACGGATCGCTGCGCCCTACCGGCTCCTCGACGACAACCTCGGCCCGGGCGCGGCCCGGGCACTGCACGACCGTGCGGGCACGGTGTTCCGGCTGCTGACGTCGGGCCGGATCAGCGTCGGTGACGAGGTCGTGCTCGACGTCGTCGGTGTCCCAGGCTGAGCAGGGTCGCGACGGCGAGTGACCCCGCCGCGACGCGGCGGGCCAGGCGGGAGGCCGGCGCGATGTCGCGCGCTCCGGCCGCTGAGCCCGTGCCGAGCATGCCCCGGTCCTCGACCCGTCCGTCGTAGACGTTGGCGCCGCCCAGCCGCACGCCCAGGACCCCCGCGAACGCCGCCTCGACGACGCCGCCGTTGGGGCTCGGGTGGGCGGGTGCATCACGCCGGACGGCCTCCCAGCCGGCCCGAGCCCGGTCACGCGAACCTCCAGCGACGAGGGCCAGGGCGCCGGCGACACGGGCGGGCACCCAGTTGGCGACGTCGTCGAGCTTCGCTGCAGCCCAGCCGAACTCGCGATAGCGCTCGTTGCGGTGGCCGACCATCGCATCGAGCGTGTTGACGGCGCGGTAGGCGAGCAGACCCGGCACCCCGAGCAGTCCACCCCACAGCAGGGGAGCGACGACCGCGTCCGACGTGTTCTCGGCGAGGGACTCGATGCACGCCCGCGCCACCTCGTCGGCGTCGAGCCCCGACGTGTCACGCCCGACGAGGTTGCGCACCTGGACGCGGGCGGCGTCGAGGTCGCCGCGCCGCAGCTGCCCGCCGATGGTGTCGGCCTCCCGGGTGAGGGACCGGCCGCCGAGGACTGCCCACGTCGCCGCGGCCGTCGCGAGCGTATGGGCGGCGCCGCGGCGCCGGGTTGCTCGCTCGGCGACCACGCCGAGCGTCGCCGCCCCGGCCACCAGGACGGTGACGTGGGCGACGCCGGGAGCGCGGCGGGCGGCATACGTCCTCTTCTCCAGCAGCAGTGCGGCGGAGCCGAACCCGGCCACCGGGTGCCAGCGGCGCGGGTCGCCGACCGCCTGGTCGAGGGCCCAGCCGAGCGCGAGCCCGAGGGGCCGGCTCATCGGAGGACGTCGAGGGCCGCGACGTCGCCGATGACGACGACGGCGGGTGCACCCAGCCCCTCGCGCCGGGCCGTCGCGTCGATCTCGGCGAGTGGTGCGCGGACGGTGCGCATGCTCGCGAGCCCTGCGTCGGCGACCATGGCGGCCGGCGTGAGCGGTGAACGACCCTCTGCCACAAGGGTCTCGGCGATAGCGCCGAGCGTCGCCACGCCCATGAGGACGACGATCGTCGTGCCGCTGCGGGAGATGGCACCCCAGTCGAGGGTGCTGCGCGGATCGCCGGGCGGCACGTGACCGCTCACGACGGTGAAGCCCTGGACCAGCGCGCGGTGCGTGACCGGGATCCCGGCGAGCGCTGGTGCGGCGATGCTCGAGGAGATGCCCGGCAGGACGACGACGGGGATGCCGTGGGCCGTGCACGCCTCGGCCTCCTCGCCGCCGCGTCCGAAGACGAAGTTGTCACCGCCCTTGAGACGCAGGACGTTCCGGCCGGCGAGTGCGTGCTCGACGAGGAGCTCGTTGATCCGCTCCTGCGGCGTGAAGTCGCCCCTCGGGATCTTGCCGACGTCGACGACCCGCACGTCGTCACGGGCGTGCCGCAGTGCGCTCAGTGGCGCGAGGCGGTCGTGCACGATCACATCGGCTGCGCGGATCGCCTCGATGCCGGCGACGGTGAGCAGGCCCGGGTCGCCGAGGCCGCCGCCGAGCAGAGTCACGGTGCCGACGGACGAGTGGCCACCGGCTCCGCCCGGCCCGCCGCTCTCGACTCTCGGAGACGGCGACGTCGACACCTCGGCGCGGAGCACCACGTCGAAGGTTTCCGGGTCGGCGTCGGCGTCGATGGTGACCAGCCCGCGCTCCACCAGGTCGCGCAGCGACGTCGGCAGGTCGTCGATGTCGGCCGCGACGGTGACGCGCGCACCGTCACGCAGGAGCGCGTGCACCGTCGCGACGGTGTGCGGCACGACGCGTGCGACGAGCACCGACAGACCGGCGAAGCTCAGCTCAGGCGACACGGCGCCCCCTCCTCAGGTCGTCGAACGCCGCGGCGACCGCCCGCGACGTGGCGGCGTCACGGACGGCGAGCCGCACCCACGTCGGTCCGAGCCCGGGGAACGTCTCGCCCCGGCGGACGGCGAAGCCGAGCCGCGCGAGGTCCTCGCGGACCGAGCCGACGCCCAGCGACGACGTGTCGACGAGGACGAACGGTGCGGCCGAGGGTGCCGCCGTTGCGAGGCCCACCGCAGCGAGCTCGCGCACGAGGACCTCCCGGTCGTGAGCCGTGGACACGGCCGCCGCCTCCGCCTCGGCGAGCGCGCGCTCGGAGAGGCAGGCGACCATGGCCGCGACCGACGGGCTCG
Organism: Terrabacter sp. GCM10028922; assembly: GCF_042666095.1. Classification (NCBI taxonomy): domain Bacteria; kingdom Bacillati; phylum Actinomycetota; class Actinomycetes; order Micrococcales; family Intrasporangiaceae; genus Terrabacter; species Terrabacter sp. GCM10028922. The sequence goes on from NZ_JBHTFG010000032.1 coordinate 76,975, forward strand.
AGACCGACCACGGCGGCTGCACGGCGCGCATTCGCGCGACGAGCCGCGCGTCGCCGACGACGTAGCCGGCGCGCAGTCCCGCGAGCCCCCACGTCTTGGTCAGCGACCGGACGACGAGCAGCCCGTCCAGGTCGGGGCCGATGACCGACTCGGGCTCTCCCGGCACAGCGTCCATGAAGGCCTCGTCGACGACGACGACGCGCCCTGCCGCCCGCAACGCGCGCAGCTGCGCTGCGGGATGGAGCACGCCCGTCGGGTTCGTGGGGTTGCCGACGACGACGAGGTCGGCGGACGCGTGGGAGCCGCCACGGGCGAAGTCGGCCGGGTCGATCCGGAAGCCCGACCCGCGCTGCAGCACACATCGCCCGACGGGCCGACCAGCGGCGGCGAGGGCAGCCTCCGGCTCGGTGAACTGCGGATGGACGACCACCGGCCGCTCAGCCGGGACCCCCCGGGCGAGGAGCGTGAACGCCTCGGCGCCGCCGGCCGTCGGCAGCACGCACTCGGGTGGGACGCGGTGCCGCGCAGCGATGGCCGCGACCGCCGGCGCCGGGTCGGGGTAGCGGCCGAGGTCGTGCAGCGAGCGTGCGATGACGTCGGCGAGCCACGGCGGCGGCGCCGGGAGCCGGACGTTGACGGCGAGGTCGGTCAGGCCGGGCGCGACGTCGCGGTCGCCGTGGTGGTGCAGGTCGACGCCGGTGTCACCGGCCGCGCTGCTCACGACGCCCTGCTCCGCGACCGGGGGGCGGCGGCATACGCGTGGACCGCCTGCCCGAAGCGCGCGGCGAGCTGGGGGTGACCCGCCCAGTGGGTGTGGAGGTACGACGCGTGCAGCGTCGCGCGGCCGGTGCGGGCCGGGTCGAGGGCGAAGCCGTCGGGCGTGCCGTCGAGCAGCCACGCCGCCGGGCTCGCCCCGGGATCAGGCGTCACCGTCGTGCGGTGGAACTCGTGGCCCGTCACGCGCAGTCCCGCCACCCCGAGCACCGAGTCGCCGGGCGCGATCGCCGTGCGGTAGCCGAGGGTGAGCCGCGGACCCATGGCGGCGACGGCCGGGATCGCGCCGACCATCGCGGCACCGTCGACGGCGGCGCAGAGGTACAGCATCCCGGCGCACTCGGCGACGGTCGGCAGGCCGGCGCGCACCGCACGCAGGATGTCGCCACGGAGCGCCTCGTTGGCCGAGAGCTCCTCGGCGTGCACCTCGGGGAAGCCGCCGCCCAGGTAGAGGCCGGCGGTTCCCCGCGGCAGGCTCGACGCAGTGAGCGGGTCGAAGACGACGGGCTCGAGCCCGGCGGCCCGCAGCAGCTCGTCGGTCTCGGTGTACCGGAACGTGAAGGCCCGGCCACCGGCCACCGCCACCACCGGACGCGAGGCCCTCGGCACGTCGGGTCGCGCCGCGTCACCGAGGGCTGCGGCGGCGTCCCACGCGGGGGCGTCGAGGTCGGGTGCCGAGCGGGCGATCGCGAGCACCTCGTCGAGGTCGATGTGCTCGGCGACCCGCTGCGCGAGCAGCTCGACGGAGCCGGCGGCCTCGTCGCGCTCGGCCGCCGGGACGAGACCGAGGTGGCGCGACGGTGCCTCGATGCCGGCGTCGCGCGGGAGCACACCGAGCACGGGCACGCCCGTCGCGTCTAGGGCCGACCACACCTCGCGCAGGTGCCGCCCCGACGCCGCCTTGTTGAGCACGACGCCGGCGACGCGGACGCCCGGCTCGAAGGTCGCGAGCCCGTGGACGATCGCCGCGGCCGTCCGCGTCATGTGGCTGACGTCGAGAGCGATGAGGACCGGCGTGCGCGTCAGCGTGGCCACGTGCGCCGTCGAGGCGAAGCCGTCGCCGCCGAGGCGCCCGTCGAACAGGCCCATGACGCCCTCGAGGACGGCGACGTCGGTGGGGCCGTCGGCCGAGGCCCCGTGCACGAGCAGCGGGGCGACGCGGGCCTGGCCGCAGAGGAACGGGTCGAGGTTGCGTCCCGGCCGGCCCGTCGCGAGCGAGTGGTAGCCGGGGTCGATGAAGTCGGGCCCGACCTTGAACCCCGTGACCTCGAGCCCGCCGGCGCGCAGGGCGGCCATGAGCCCTGTCGCGACCGTCGTCTTGCCGTGGCCCGAACCGGGTGCGGCCACGACGAGCCGCGGTAGCACGGTGCCGCGGGGCTGCTCCGGCTCAGCGGGCAGCCGACCGAGGGCGGTGTCGATGGCGGAGTCGCGCCGGGTCACCACTCGATCCCCCGCTGCCCCTTCTGGCCCGCGTCGAACGGGTGCTTGACCTTCGTCATCTCGGTGACCAGGTCGGCGAGGTCGAGCACGGCCTCCGGGCAGCGGCGACCGGTGATGACGACATGCTGGTGGCCCGGCCGGTCCCGCAGCGTCGTGACGACGTCGTCGACGTCGATCCAGCCCCAGGACATCGGGTAGGTGAACTCGTCGAGGACGTACAGCCCGTGGGTCTCGGTGGCGAGCCGACGCTTGATCTCGGCCCAGCCTTCGCGGGCCGCCTCGGCGTGGTCGTCCTCGGTGCCCTCCTTGCGGGTCCAGGACCAGCCGGCGCCCATCTTGTGCCACTCCATCGGGCCGCCGCGGCCGGTGTCGCGGTGCAGCTCGGCGAGGGTCTCGACGGCCGTCTGCTCGCCGATGCGCCACTTCGCGCTCTTGACGAACTGGAACACGCCGACCGACCAGCCCTGGTTCCAGCCGCGCAGGGCCAGGCCGAACGCGGCGGTCGACTTCCCCTTGCCGTCCCCGGTGTTGACGATGAGCAGCGGCCGGTTGCGGCGCTGGCGCGTCGTCAGCCCGTCGGCCGGCACGGTGGTCGGCTGGCCCTTCATCAGGCAGCCCTCCCGCTCACGGCCCGAGCCGCGCCGACGATCGCCGACGCCGCGAGCTCGCCGACGGGCAGGTGTTCGGCGCCGAGCTGCTCGGCCAGACGGGCGGCGAGGCCCATCCGGAACCGGCCCGACTCGCAGTCGAGGACGACCGCCTCGACGCCCTCGTGCCGCAGCTGTGCGGCGACCCGCCCCGCACGGGCGAGAGCGTCCGGACCGCTGGTGGCCCGGCCGTCCGTGACGACGACGAGCAGCGCACGCCGGTTCGGGTCGCGCAGGCGCTCCACCCGCAACGTGTCGTATGCCGTCTCGAGCCCTTCGGCGAGCGGCGTCCGTCCGCCGTGGGGCAGGTCGCGCAGGCGTCTCGCGGCGATGTCGACCGAACCGGTCGGCGGCAGGGTGAGAGCGGCGCCCGCGCCACGGAAGGTGACGAGCCCGACCTTGTCACGGCGCTGGTACGCGTCGAGGAGCAGCGACAGGACGGCCGACTTGACGGCTTCCATGCGACGGCGTGCAGCCATCGAGCCGGAGGCGTCGACGCAGAGCAGGACGAGGTTGGACTCGCGGCCCTGGAGCACGGACCGGCGCAGGTCGCCGGGCAGCACCCGCAGACGGCCCGCCGCCGTGCTGCGCGTGGCGGCGGCGCGGATCGTGGCGGGCAGGTGGACCGGTCCGGTGGGTGCGCTGGTCGAGCCGACCCGTCGGCCGGTGCTCGTCAGGGCGGCCGAACGTCGGCCCGGGTCACCCTGCCCGACTCCCTTGGCGCGCAGCAGCTTCGCGCGATAGGGCTCATCGGCGGCGCTCACGCCGGACGCGACAGCACCCGAGGGGCTGGTGTCCGGGGCGGTTTCGGTCTCCTGCTCGCTCGGTTCAGCCTGTTGGTCGTGCCGGCCGTCTTGGCCGTCCTGGGCGCGCTGCGGCTCGGGTGCGCGCTCGGGCTGGCCCTCTCCCTCGCGCTGGGGGGCCGGCTCCGGGGACCGGTCCTCGCCTTCCGGCTCGGTCTCGCGTTCTCCGGTCTCGCGTTCTTCGGGCTCGCGGTCCTCGGGCTCGGGGTCGGGGTCCGGCTCGTCGTCGCCGAGCAGCTGGTCGAGGAGGTCCTCGTCGAGGCCGGGCGAGTCGAACGGGTTGCGGCGCCGCCGGTGCGGAAGCGCGAGCCGGGCGGCTGCGCGCACGTCGGCGCGGGTCACCGTGCTGCGACCGGACCAGGCCGCGTGGGCGACCGCAGCACGTGCGGTGACGATGTCGGCGCGCAGCCCGTCCACCTCGAACCCGGCGCACACGACGGCGATCCGGTGCAGCATCTCGTCGGTGAGCGCGACGGACCGCAGCCTGTCGCGTGCGGCCGCGATCCTCGTGCGCAACGCCTCCTGCTCGGAGGTGAAGCGAGCCACGAACCCGGCCGGGTCGGCGTCGAAGGCGAGCCGGCGGCGTACGACCTCGGCGCGCAGCGCGGGGTCACGGGGGGCTGCGACCTCGACGGTCAGCCCGAAGCGGTCGAGCAGCTGCGGGCGCAGCTCGCCCTCCTCGGGGTTCATCGTGCCGACGAGGACGATCCGTGCCGCGTGCGACACCGACACCCCGTCACGCTCGACGGTGTTGCGGCCCATGGCGGCCGCGTCGAGGAGCAGGTCGACGAGGTGGTCATGGAGCAGGTTGACCTCGTCGACGTAGAGGATGCCGCGGTTCGCGGCTGCCAGCAGACCCGGCTGGTATGCCGTCTCGCCACGTCCCAGCGCGCGCTCGAGGTCGAGCGAGCCGACGACGCGGTCCTCCGTGGCACCGATGGGCAGCTCGACGAGCCGGGCGTGGCGGGTGTCGGCCTCGGCGGCGTGGTCGTGCGGGCCGTCCGGGCACCCGGCACCCTCGCCCGGACCGCAGCCGAAACGGCACCCGGCGACGACCTGCTGGCGGGGGAGCACGGCGGCGAGGCCGCGCACCATCGTCGACTTCGCGGTGCCCTTCTCGCCGCGCACGAGGACGCCGCCGACCTCGGGCGAGACCGCGGTGAGGACGAGGGCGAGGGCCAGGTCGTCGGAGCCGACCACTGCCGCGAAGGGAAAGGTGGGGGGCGTGGACCCGTCGTATTTCGTGCCGTTCGAGCCGTCGCGCATGGGACTGCGAGCCTCCTGCGGGTGCCGCGCCCGCGTCGGTGGACCGGTCGCGCCCGGCGGGCGCGACCAGCGACGGGGGATGCCCTGGCTTCCGGCCGACCTCACGGCCGGTGGTTCACAGTGGCGGGACCGCTCCGGATTCGCACCGGATTCCTCCCCAGTCGCCACGCGCAGTCTGCCACGTCCGCCGAGGCACGCGCGTGGTGGACCGGAGGAGGATCCGCAGGTTCAGAGGGGGCAGGCCATCGAGTCGGTGTCGAGGTCGGCCGGCAGGATCGAGACGAGGGCGCGCCACAGCTCGGTGGGTGTCGTCGGCACGAGCACCGGACCGTGGTCGTCGGCCTCGACGCGCAGCATGCCGGCGTCGGTGTCGACCCAGGCGAGCCGGCGCGCGACGGTGCGGTCGCGAACCGGGAAGGCGATGTCGACGCACGCGGTGCGCCACCCGCCCATCCGGGCGGCCGCGGACACAGCGGGCCAGGGGGTGAGCAGGTCGGCCAGCGCCTCGCCCGTCGCGGCTCGGCGGCCCACGAAGTTGGACACGAGGCCGTCGAGCACCTCCTCGTCGACGCTGACGGTGCCGGCGGCCAGCCGCGGCCGTGGCCCCAGCCCGGCGAGCCGCGCGACCGTCGTGGGCACGAACTCCGTGCCCACGGACTCGAAGTCGTAGGTGCCGTCGCCGAGGTCGGTGAGCATCGCCGACACGCGGGCGAGCCAGCCCTGGTGCAGCGCCACGCCCTCGGGCTCGGTGACGAGCACCTGGAGCGAGGCGAGCGAGTTCGTCACCGCGGCGAGTGCGCCACGCAGCGCGGGATGGGGTGCCCCGTCGACGACCGCACCGACGTCGGCGAGGTCGCGCAACGTGCGGTCGCACGCTCCGGCGGGGTCGGTGGCGTACTCCGCCAGGGTGATGAACGACTCGGCATCGAGCCGCAGCCCGGCGGTCGTCGCGTCGAACATGACGCTCATGCGTGCACTCCCTCACGTCGGCGGACGGCGATGCTCGCTGCGACGCTGTCGACCAGCCGCGCCAGCTCGCTGACCCGCAGGGTCCCGATGTTCGCCGTCAGGGTGACGGCTCGTCCGTCGACGACCGTCGCCCATGACTCGGTCGTCACCGACTCCTCGGCCGGTGTCGCGTGCGTCGTGAGGCGGTGCGTCCCGGGGTGGCCGGCGACCTGCACGTCCTCGCGGTCGAGCACGAGGACGTCGCCGGGGTCCCAGTCGGGGAGCGGGCCGTCGGCTGCCGGCGTGGCCAGCACGAAGTTGGTGCGGAAGCGGGAGCCGTCGTCGGGCTCGACGGCGGCGACGACGTCGCCGCCGGGGCCGAGCTCGACGGTCTCCCAGCTCGCGGGCACGGCGATGGACACGCGTCCGCCGCTGGTGCTGATCGTCGTCATCCGCGGCATCCGGGCACGGCCCATGGCCGGGTGGGCATCACTCATGTACGTGCTTCCTCCCCCTGCTGCTCAAGGTCGCACGTGGTCCCCCGACGACGTGCGAGACACATCATGGCCTCACGAACGGGCTTACCGGGGCGGAACGGCCAATTCGATTGGGTCCAGATCACGCACGCTAGGGTCGCCGCTGTGATCGAGGTGGTCGGCGTCGGTGCGTCCGGGCTGGAGTCCCTCGGCCCCGACGAGCGCCGGCTCGTCGACGAGGCCGGGGTCGTCGTCGGCGGCGAACGGCACCTGGCCATGCTCGAGCCGACCGAGGGGCGACGTCTCGTGCCGTGGCCCTCGCCGCTGCTGCCCGGTCTGCGCGGCCTCCTCGACGACCTGCTCGACGGACGCGACGCGGCCGGTGGCCGGGTCGTCGTGCTCGCGAGCGGGGACCCCCTCGTGTCCGGCATCGGGGCCACCCTCGTGCGCGAGCTGGGTCCCGATCGCGTGCGCCTGCACCCGGCGGTGTCGTCGGTGGCGCTCGCGCGGACCCGGATGGGCTGGTCCGCCGAGGAGTCCGATGTCGTGACCCTCGTCGGCCGTGACGTCGACCGGCTGCGCCGCGACCTGGCACCGCGAGCCCGCCTCGTCGTCCTGACCTCGGGGGAGGACGGCCCGTCCCGCATCGCCGCCCTGCTCGTCGAGGAGGGGTATGCCGGCAGCCGGCTCACCGTCCTCGGTGACCTCGGGTCCGTGGCCGAGTCCCGCACCGACGGGGTGGCCGCATCGTGGGACGGCCGTCCCACGCCTCGGCTGCACCTCGTCTGCGTCGAGTGCGACGCCCACCCCCGGCCCGGCGCGAGGTCGCTCGTGCCGGGACTGCCCGAGACGGCATACGAGCACGACGGGCAGCTGACGAAGCGGCTCGTTCGGGCCGCGGCGCTCGCGCACCTCTCACCCCAGCCCGGCGACGTCATGTGGGACCTCGGCGCCGGCGCCGGATCCGTCGGCATCGAGTTCGCGCGCCAGCACCCGCGCAACGAGGTGCACGCCGTCGAGCGGCATCCCGAGCGCGCCGCGCGCGTGCGGCGCAACGCCCGCGCGCTCGGGGTCCCCGGCCTGCACGTCGTCGAGGCGTCGTCGGAGTACGCCGTCGCGGCGCTGCCCCGGCCCGACGCCGTCTTCGTCGGGGGCGGGGCCACGGCCGGCCTGCTCGACAGGTGCTGGGCGGCTCTCGCGCCGGGAGGGAGGCTCGTCGTCCACGGCGTCACCGTCGAGACCGAGCTGCTCCTCCACGACGCGCGTCGACGGCTCGGTGGCTCGATGACCCGCATCGCGGTGGAGGACCTCGACGAGATCGGCTCGCTCCACGGATGGAGGCCGGCCCGCGCGATCGTCCAGTGGACCGTGGAGAAGCCCGTGCCCGAGGACTCGGAGGGTGACGCATGACCGTGCACTTCATCGGGGCTGGTCCGGGGGCCGCCGACCTGCTGACCCTGCGGGCCGTCCGGCTCATCGGTGAGGCGCAGGTGTGCCTCTACGCCGGCACGTACATCGGTCCCGAGGTCCTCGCGCACTGCGCCGACGGTGCGATCCTCGTCGACACCCAGCACCTCGACCTCGACGCGATCACCGAGCATTGCCTCCTGGCGCACGTGGCGGGCCAGGACGTCGCGCGGCTCTGCTCGGGTGACCCCTCGATGTACTCGGCCATCGCGGAGCAGACCCGCCGCCTCGACCGCGCCGGCGTCCCGTGGGACGTGACACCCGGCGTCCCGGCCTACGCCGCAGCGGCAGCGCTCCTCGGCCGCGAGCTGACGGTGCCGGAGGTCGCCCAGTCGGTCGTGCTCACCCGCGCGCAACGCGACTCCACGCAGATGCCCGAGACCGAGTCGCTCGCCCACTTCGCGCGCTCGCGGGCAACGCTCGTGCTGCACCTCGCGATCCGCCGCACCCGCGAGCTGATGGCGACCCTCGTCGAGGACTACGGCGCCGACTGCCCCGTCGCCGTCGTCGCCAACGCCGAGCAGCCCGACCAGCTCGTGCTGCGCGGCACGCTGACCGACATCGCCGACCAGGTCGAGGCCGCCGGGCTGCGTCAGGCCGCGGTCATCCTCGTCGGGCACGCCCTCGCGGCGCGCGACACCGACGACTTCGTCGAGTCACACCTCTACGGCACGCGCATCGCACGGAACCGGCCGCGCGACTAGGGCCCCCGTGGCGCGTCGCGGCGGCGTGTGTCAGGATGCGAGGGCCGCAGTGCACGGGAAGTCGGTGTGACTCCGACGTGGTCCTCGCCACTGTGACCAGGGAGCAAGTCCCCACCATCGCCACTGGCGACCGCAGGTTCGAAGCCGGGTCGTTGGGAAGGCGGGGAGGCGTGACGATCTGGGAGCCAGGAGACCGGCTGCGGCGTGATCTGTCCACGAGGCATGGAAAGAAAGGGTCAACCTGCCATGGCCACTGCTGCATCGGCTCCTGCCGTCTCCTCCGTCTCCTCCGTCCGTGTCCCCGTCTGGGCGTGGCTCCTGCTCGCGTTCGCGGTCTTCACGCTCTACTTCCTCTCGCAGGAGAACGGCGCCATCCTCAGCGCGCCTGCTGCCGAGATGCTGCACGAGCTGACGCACGACGCGCGCCACGCTCTTGGCGTCCCCTGTCACTGACGTGGGGATGAGCTTCGGCTCCGTGCTGCGGCGCGGAGTCCTGGCCGGCGTGTGCGCCGGCCTCGCGGCGGCGGTCGTCATCTGGCTCGTCGTCGAGCCCGTCATCCGCCGCGCCCTCGCGGTCGAGGACGCGCGCTCGCTCCACGGCGGCCAGTCCGCACCGCTGGCCCTGCACGCCCACGGCGACGGCGAGCCTCTCGTCTCGCGCGCGGCTCAGGTCGTCGGCGGTGCCGTCACCTCGGTCCTCGTCGCGGTCGCGGTCGGCGTCATCTTCGCCGTGGTCTTCGCACGGCTCCGGGATCGGCTGCCCGAACGTGGCGACTTCGGGCGCTCCATGGTGCTCGCCGCCGTGGCCTTCTCGGCCGTGAGTCTTCTTCCGGCACTGAAGATCCCGTCGAACCCACCCGCCGTGGGAGACCCGGCGACCGTCGGCCGGCGCACCATGCTGTATGCCGTCGTCCTCCTCCTCGGGGTCGCCATCGCCCTCGTCGTACCCATAGTCGACCGCTGGGTCGCGGGGCGCGGCACGACGGCGCCGACGCGCTGGGCCCTCGACACGGTCGCGGTCGTCGTCCTCGTCGCACTCGTGCTCGTCCTCGTGCCCGGATCGCCCGACACGGTGCCGGCCGACGTGCCGGCTGCCCTGCTCTGGGACTTCCGGCTCGCGTCGCTGGCCCAGCTCGCGGTCATGTGGCTGACGCTCGGGCTCGTCTTCGGGCTGCTCATGGAGCGGGCTGCGGCGCCCCGTCGCGCGGCGGAGGACGTCGCGCAGGGCGGGCCCTCCGCATCCGTCTCGGCGTGACGGCATACGGCGAGCACGTCTGCATCGTCCGCGTCTGCCGTGACTGCTGCTGCGGCACGGAACGCAAGCACCCCGGGGTCGACCACGACGGGCTCCTCGCCCGGCTCGAGGCCGACACCCGGGGTCACGCGCGCGTGCTGCGCAGTGACTGCCTGCTCGCCTGCGACGAGTCGAACGTCGTCGTCGTGACGCCCTCGCCCGCCGGCCGTCGCGCCGGCGGGCGTCCGGTCTGGCTGCGAGCGGTGCTCGACGACGCCGCGGTCGACGAGATCACCCGTTGGGTGCGGCTGGGTGGTCCCGGCGTGGGGCCCGTGCCCGACCCCATCGGACGGCGGGCGTTCGCACCGAGCGGTCTGGCCCTGTCCTGGGCGGCGGTCTGAGCGCGCTGAGCGAGCTCAGACGAACGACTCGAGGTCGTCGCGCATCCGCGTCAGCTCCGGCTGCTCCCCGTAGGCCAGTTCCAGCGTGCTGAGCGCCCGGAGGACCAGGCGACGGCCCTCGTCGTCGATGAGTCCGGTCAGGCGCAGCAGCGTGAAGCCGGCACCGACGATGATGAAGGCGGCGTCGACGTCGTCCTCGGTGTCGAGGTCTGCGACCAGGCCGTCGACGTCCGCGGGGTCGTCGAAGCCGTCGGCGAGCAGGTCCCGCACGGTCGAGGTCGGGCCGAGCTCGTCGGCACGCTCGGCCCACTCAGCGAGCAGGTCCGCACCCTCGTCGTTGCCGAACGGCGCGAACTCGCCCTCGGCGTCGTTGTAGATCGGGCTCGTGAAGTGCTCCGTGAACGCGTCGTCCGCCGGTGCGTCGATGCCGACGCGGGTCTCGGAGGTCCCGCCGTCGGTGAACTCGTCATCCATGACGTCCAGCATGCCGCGTCACGTATCGGCGTGGACGAACCGGGGGGGCCGGACCTGGCCGTCGTCGGTGGCGCGGGTGCCCGTCGTCCCTGGCTCGGCTCCTTCAGGCTGGTGGACTGCTGAACCCGACGATGTGCCACGCCAGTCCCTCGTGGCGGTAGCTCACCTCCAGCTGTCCGCGCCGCACGGCAGCGGTCATGGCGCCAGGGTCGTGCGCGTAGGTGCGGAAGGCGATGCCGCGCACCCGGAACCACAGGTTCTCGGCCGCCGTGGCTGAGCGGGTCAACAGGTTGCGTGGCGGGTGGCTGAACACGAGCAGGCGACCGGCGTGGTCAGCGGCAGCCGCGAGCAGCTCCTCGTAGTCCGGGTAGCAGCACACGACCCGGTGCAGCACCACGATGTCGTGCGGCTCGACGGCCTCGGGGGAACGCGCCAGGTCCAGGCGCCGGCGGCTGATGCGGTCGGCGACGCCGGCCTCCGCGGCGAGGGCGGCGGCATCAGCGTCGTAGGAGTCAGCCAGCTCCAGGTTGGTGGCACTGGCCGCACCCCGTCGCAGCAGCTCCAGCTGGATCGCCCCGACGCCCCCGCCGATCTCGAGGACGCTGGCGCCGACGACCCCTTGTGCGGCGAGGAACTCGACCATGCGCGACGCAGTCCGGTCCAGTCCGCGCCTGCGGTAGCGCTTGGCGAGGTGACGGGAGAAGCGGGTGCCGAACATGGTGTCGTACCCGGCAGGTTCGCAGCAGCCACCCATACGCGCAGTATCGCCCGCGTGGACGTGTCCGGGAAGCCTCGCGGCGTGCCGCCCGCGCGTGGCTTCCGGGTGCTCAGTCGACGAAGCGGGGGGTCCAGACCTGGCCGCCGTCGGTGACGCGGGTGCCCCTCGCGCAGACGACGACGAGGCACTTCATGTCGATGGTCGACGGGTCGAGGTCGCCGAGCGTCGTCACCGTCAGGGACTCCTCGGCCCGACCGACGTCGCGACCGACGACGACGACGGTGTCGGGGACGCGCTCCCCGAGGAGGACCTCGCGCGCCCGGGCGACCTGTTCGGTGCGGCTGCGCGACGCGGGGTTGTAGAGGGCGATGACGAGGTCGGCCGAGGCGGCGGCCCGGAGCCGCCGCTCGATGACCGACCACGGCTTGAGGCGGTCGGAGAGTGACATGACCGCGAAGTCGCCGCCGAGCGGGGCACCGGCCCGTGCGGCGACCGCCTGCGCCGCGGTGACGCCGGGCAGGACGCGCACCGGCACGTCGCCGTAGCCGTACGTCTCCGCCGCCTCGAAGACCGCTGACGCCATGCCGAAGACGCCGGCGTCGCCGCCGGAGACGACAGCGACCCGCTCGCCCTTGCGGGCCAGCTCGAGGGCGTCGCGGGCGCGGTCCACCTCGACGGTGTTGCCCGAGGCGTGGCGGGTCAGGCCGGCGCGCTGCGGGACCCGGTTGACGTAGGGCGCGTAGCCGACCACGTGACCGACCTCGGCGAGCGCTGCGGTCGCCTCGGGGGTCAACCACCGGTCGGGTCCGGGGCCGAGACCCACGACGACGACCTCGCCGACGACGCTGGGAGCCGGCTCGGCTCGCCGGTAAGCGGATGCCGCTGGCGTCGACGATGCAGCCCGGCCGGCGTCGTCGGCGCGCAGGTCCTTGCCGGGGACGACGACCATCGACATGTACGGCACCGTCGAGGCATCGACGTCCGCGACGGCGAGCACGCGCTCGGCGTCCGAGCTCGCGCGCTCGACGTAGCGCGCCTCGTCGAGCCGGCCGGCCTGGCGCAGCGCCTCGCGGACGTTCTCGAAGGTGCGGCCGAGCTTCATGACGACAGCCGCCTCCGTGTCGGCGAGGCGGCGAGCGAGCTCGGGGACCGGCAGGGTGCCGGGCAAGATCGTCAGCACGTCCTCGTGCCGGCACAGGCCGGTCGCGACGGCGGCAGCCGAGCCGCTGACGGACGTGACGCCCGGGACGACGGCAGTGTCGTAGCGGTCCGCGAGTCGGTCGTGGAGGTACATGTACGTGCCGTAGAAGAGCGGGTCGCCCTCGGCGAGGACGACCACGTTGCGACCCGAGTCGAGGTGTGCGGCAAGGCGGTCCGCGGACTCGTCGTAGAAGTCGGCCATGAGCCCGTGGTAGCCGAGTGGGTGGTCGGTGCTGCCCGTCGTCACGGGGTAGACGAGCAGCTCCTCGACGACGTCGTCGGTGAAGTACGAGGCGGCGATGCGCCGGGCGATGGAGTCGCCGCGCGGTCCGCTGTGGAAGGCGACGACGTCCGCCTCGCCGATGAGCCGCGCGGCCTTGACGGTGACGAGCTCGGGGTCCCCCGGGCCGACGCCCACGCCGCGCAGCCAGCCCGCCGTCCCGGTCGTGCCCGTGGCGGTGGCGGCGACGGGCGCGGTCGGGGTCGTGGCGCTCACAGCTCCTCCTCGCGAGCCAGCGCGTTGACCGCGGACGCGGCGAGTGCGGAGCCCCCGCGGCGCCCGTGGACGACGAGCCAGGGGATGTCGAACGGGTTCTCGGCGAGGGCGGTCTTCGACTCGGCCGAGCCGATGAAGCCGACGGGGATGCCGACGATCGCGGCCGGACGGGGACCTCCGTCGGCGATGGTCTCGAGCAGGTGGAACAGGGCGGTCGGGGCGTTGCCGATCGCGACGACGGAGCCGTCGAGGCGGTCACCCCACAGCGACACGGCTGCAGCCGACCGGGTGGTGCCCCACGCCTGCGCGAGGGCCGGCACGCGCTCGTCACGGAGCGTGCAGACGACCTCGTTGTCGCGGGGCAGCCGCGCCCGGGTGATGCCCGAGGCGATCATGTGGGCGTCGGTAAGGACCGGTGCGCCGGCCCGCAGGGCGCCGCGGGCCGCGGACACGAGGCGCGGGTGGACGGCGATGTGCTCGGTGAGGTGGACGTCACCGCTCGCATGGACCATCCGCACGGCGACGACGCGCGCGTCCTCCGGCAGGTGGTCGAGGCGAGCCTCCGCGCGGATGGTGGCGAACGACCGGCGGTAGATCTCGGCGCCGTCGGTGACGTAGTCGTACCGCCTCGTCGGACGGGCCATGGTGCCGTGCTCGGTGCTCACGTCCACGGGTTCTCCTGCTCTGCTGCTTCTCGAGTCGAGTGGGCACTTTCACCCCGGGTGGAAGTGCCCACTCGACGGGGTGGGGTGTCGTTGCGGACCTGCCGGAGGGCGTCGTCGAGCGACGCCGGCGCCAGGACGTCGACGTATGCCGTCGACGGCGTGCCGCAGCGCCGCTCGCACCCGCTGACATGCACGGGAAGGCGTCCGGCGGGAAGGATGGGAGCGAGCTCATGGGCCAGGGCCCGGGTGTCGAGGGCCGAACGGGCGCAGCCGGGCAGACCCGTGCAGGCGTGCAGTCGGTGCCACGCCGACTCGGGACGGGTGGCGAGACCGGCGTCCTCGAGGTGGGCCAGGGCCGCGGCTCCGTGCTCGACGACGAGCGAGCGCCAGGGAGTGACACGCACCTCGTCGGTCACCTGCGCGAGCGCGATGACGTGCTCCCGGCGGAGCAGGCCGAGCGGGACGGCGACGACGGCGTGGTCGCCGACCGCACCGAGCGGACGTCCGGGGTGGCGCGGAAGGTCCACGTGGGTCGTGGGCGCCCGGCCGAGTGGGGCGTCGAGCTCGTGCACGTGCCAAGCGGTCTCACCGCCTCGGGTCCGCTCGACGAACTCGCGGGCCAGCGCGACGAGCGTCGGCACGGCGGCCTCGAGCGGGACGTCCCAGCCCCGGTCCGTGCTGCCCGCGAGCACGACGCAGCGGCCGCCGCCCGTGGCGAGCACGCCGAGGTCGAAGGTCTCGCGGATGACGTCGCCGCGTCCGTCGTCGAGCGCGAAGAGGAAACGACCACCCAGTCGCGCGAGGTCGGGGTCGGCGCAGAGGGCGGCGTCGAGAGACCGCGAGACGTGACGCACGTCGCAGTGGCCGGCGTCGTCCAGGCCCGAGAGCGGCGAGGCGACGACGTTGCGGACGAGCTCGTGCGACGCCGACGGCACGAGACCGGTGGACTCGATCGAGGCCCGGACCCGGGACGTCAGGGGGTCTGGCAGGCCGCGCAGCTGGAGGGCCGCACGAGAGGTCAGCTGGACGGCTGGATCGGACTGTGCGTCAACGAGATCGAGCAGGCGCTCGAGAGCCTCGACTGATACCGGTCGCCCGGCCGGTCGGAGCCGCACGATCGAGCCGTCGACAGCCACGAACGGGCGGCCCACCCCGGGGCAGGCGTCCGCCGACTGGCGCGGTCGGCGCGTCGGGGCAGTCACGCGGCACATGGTAGGCCCGCATCGCGCGTCCGCGAGAACGACGTCTCAGCCGCTCTCGGGCACCCAGACGTACTGGGGCATCTGGCAGACCTCCACGAAACCGAGTCGTTCGTAGGTCGGCCGACCCATCGTGGACGCCATGAGGACGGCCTCCGTGCAGCCCCTCTCACGCGCCACGTTCATGAGGGTGGCGGTGACGGCATACCCCAGGCCCCGCCGCCGCGCAGACCCCACGGTGGCGATGTTGTAGATGCCGGCGGTGGCAGCGGTGCGGAACACCGAGCCCGCGCTCACCGGCTCACCCTCGAGCCGCGCGATGACGTGGAAGGCGACGTCGGCGGGCACCGATTCCAGCGCGCGCAGCAGCGGCTCGGAGACGAAGTCCGGGAAGCCGAAGCCGGCGGTCATGACCTCGACGAGCTCCGGCGTCACGGGGCTGACCGCGACCTCGACCCCCGGCGGCGTGCGCGGGTCGAGCGGTGCTGTGAGCGGCACGTGCATGCCGGGCTCGGCACTCGGCGCGAGACCGCGCGAGCGCAGCACGGCATCCATCTGCGGCGTCATCGTCGACGGCGTGGCCCACCACAGGAACGGGAGGCCGCGGGCGAGGTAGCGGTCGACGACCTCGGCCGTGCGTCGCGCCTCGGAGCCCGGGGCGAACCGTGCACCGCTGATCCCGTTGAAGAGCGCGAACGGGACGTCGCTCGTGTACGCGATGACGTCTTCGTCGGGCAGCGCCCGCACGTCCTCTGTGGAGGCGAGCAGCCGGAACTGCGCGATGAGGTTGCCCTCCACCGCGGCCACCCTGGGATCGGTCACGTTGGCACGCTAGCCAGCAGCGGGACGGCCCGCAGCCGAACGGCGAGGTGACGACCCGCTAGGGTGGCCGCAGCGTCGTCGACCAGGAACCCGGTGAGAGTCCGGGACGGTCCCGCCACTGTGAGCCCGCCCCACGAGGGTCGGTGAGTCAGGAACTGCCGGCAGCGCTTCACATCCTTTACGACCGCGGGGCGTGGACACCCCGCCGAGGAGACCCCAGTGACGCGCATCGCGCTGCTTTCGACGTCAGACACCGACCTGCTGTGTGCCCGCGGGAGTGGTGCCGACTACCTGCTCGCCAACCCGTCACGACCCGGCCACACCTCGATGGCCGAGGCGATCGAGGCCGCCGACATCGTCGTGGCCCGCATCCTCGGCGGACCGCAGGACCTGTGCGACGGGTTCCGCCGCATCCGCGAGACGGGCAAGCCGATGGTCGTCCTCGGCGGCGAGCAGACCCCCAACGCCGCGCTCATGGACCTCTCGACCGTGGCGCCCGGTGTCGTCGCGGAGGCGCATCGCTACCTGGCGGAGGGGGGCGCGGCGAACCTCCGGGAGCTGCACGCGTTCCTCGGTGACACGCTCCTCATGACGGGCGAGGGGTTCGAGCCACCGGTCGCGATGCCGACCTGGGGCGTGCTCGACCGGCCGGACCCGCTGCCGGCCGCTGCTGCCGGCCAGCGCCCGCGCGTCGGGATCCTCTTCTACCGCGCCCAGTTCGCCGCGGAGAACACCGCCTACGTCCACGCCCTCGCCGACGCCGTCGACGCCGCTGGTGGTGTCGGTGTGCCGGTGCACGTCTCGTCGCTGCGTGACGCCCCGGCCGACCTCCTCGAGCACCTCACGGCATACGACGTGCTCGTGACGACGGTGCTCGCGGCCGGCGGCACGAAGCCGGCCGGTGCGGGGGCCGGCGAGGACGACGAGGCGTGGGACGTGCAGGCGCTCGCCGCGCTCGACGTGCCGATCATCCAGGGGCTCTGCCTCACGTGGGGCCGCGAGCAGTGGGACGCGAGCGACGACGGGATGAGCCCGCTCGACGTCGCGACCCAGGTGGCGGTGCCCGAGTTCGACGGGCGCATCATCGCGAACGCCTTCTCCTTCAAGGAGACCGACGCCGACGGGCTGCCGCACTACGTCCCCGATCTCGAGCGGTGCACCCGCCTCGCGACCCTCGCCGTCAACCACGCACGCCTGCGGCACACCCCACCCGCCGAGCGACGCGTCGCGATCGTCCTGTCGGCGTACCCCTCGAAGCACTCGCGCATCGGCAACGCCGTCGGCCTCGACACGCCGGTGTCGATCATCCGGCTGCTCCGCGCCATGCGTGACGCCGGCTACGACCTCGGCGAGGCCGGCGACATCCCGGGCACCGGGCCGCTCGAGCCGGTCGAGGGCGAGAGCCCCGACACGACGGCCGGCAACGCGCTCATCCACGCCCTCATCGAGGCCGGCGGCCAGGACGAGGACTGGCTGACCCAGGAGCAGCTGTCGGGCCAGCCCGTGCGCATCCCCGCCGCCCGCTACCGCGAGCACTTCGACCGCTTGCCGGCCGGGCTGCGCGACGCCGTGACCGAGCACTGGGGCGAGGCGCCGGGCGAGGTCTTCGTGGACCGCCACACCGACGCCGACGGCGAGCTCGTCGCAGCGAGCATCCGCGCGGGCAACGTCGTCGTGCTCGTTCAGCCGCCGCGCGGCTTCGGCGAGAACCCGATCGCCATCTACCACGACCCGGACCTTCCGCCGACGCACCACTACCTCGCCGTGTACGACTGGCTCGCAAGGGACTTCGGCGCGCACGCCATCGTCCACATGGGCAAGCACGGCAACCTCGAGTGGCTCCCCGGCAAGACCCTCGCCCTCTCCGCGGCCTGCGGGCCCGACGCCACGATCGGGTCGATCCCGCTCGTCTACCCCTTTCTCGTCAACGACCCGGGCGAGGGCAGCCAGGCCAAGCGCCGCGCCCACGCCACGATCGTCGACCACCTCGTGCCGCCGATGGCGCGCGCCGAGTCCTACGGCGACATCGCCCGGCTCGAGCAGCTGCTCGACGAGTACGGCAACGTCTCCGTCATGGACCCGGCCAAGGCGCCGGCCCTGCGCGCCGAGATCTGGACCCTCATCCAGGCCGCGCAGATGCACCACGACCTCGGTCTCACCGACCGCCCCGATGACGATGCCTTCGACGAGTTCGTCATGCACGTCGACGGCTGGCTGTGCGAGGTCAAGGACGTCCAGATCCGGGACGGCCTCCACGTCCTCGGTGAGGCCCCCACCGGGGAGGCCCTCGCCAACCTCGTGCTCGCGATCCTGCGGGCCAACCAGGTCTTCGCCGGCGCCGTGGGCGCCGTGCCGGGGTTGCGGACGGCGCTCGGTCTGAGTGAGGGGCACTCCGAGCGTTCGTCCGTCGACGACGCCGAGGAGCGGGCGAGCGCGCTCGTCGCCGCCCTCGCCGAGGCCGGCTGGGACGCGCCCGCCGTGCCCGGTATCGTGCACGACCAGCTCGGTCCCGACGCTCGCGCCGGCAGCGGCGTCGACACCGATGGCGTATGCCGTTCGCTCGCCTTCGCGTGCCGCGAGGTCGTCCCGCGCCTGCTCGCCACGACGGGTGAGATCGATGCCGTGCTGCACGCCCTCGACGGCGGCTACGTGCCCGCCGGCCCGTCCGGCTCCCCGCTCCGCGGCCTGGTCAACGTGCTCCCGACCGGTCGCAACTTCTACTCCGTGGACCCGAAGGCGATCCCCTCGCGGCTCGCCTGGGAGACGGGCCAGTCGCTCGCCGACGACCTGCTCGCCCGGCACCGCGCCGACACGGGCGAGTGGCCCCGTTCGGTCGGCCTCTCGGTCTGGGGCACGTCGGCGATGCGCACGTCCGGTGACGACATCGCCGAGGTCCTCGCGCTGCTCGGCGTGCGGCCCCGGTGGGACGAGATGTCGCGCCGCGTCGTCGGCCTCGACCCCATCCCGCTCACGGAGCTCGGCCGCCCGCGGATCGACGTCACGGTGCGGATCTCCGGGTTCTTCCGCGATGCCTTCCCGCACGTCATCGTGATGCTCGACGACGCCGTGCGCCTCGTGTCCGAGCTCGACGAGTCGCCCGAGGACAACTACCTGCTCGCCCACGTCGCGGCCGACCTCGCCGAGCACGGCGACGAGCGTCGGGCCACGACCCGCATCTTCGGGTCGAAGCCCGGCTCGTACGGCGCCGGCATCCTGCCGCTCATCGAGTCGGGCAGCTGGCGGTCCGATGCGGACCTCGCGGAGGTCTACGCGACATGGGGCGGCTTCGCCTACGGCCGCGAGCTGGACGGCATACCGGCTCGGGCGGACATGGAGCGCACCTACGCGCGCATGGACGTCGCCGCCAAGAACATCGACACGCGCGAGCACGACATCGCCGACAGCGACGACTACTTCCAGTACCACGGCGGCATGGTCGCGACGGTTCGCGCGCTGACCGGCCGCGAGCCCAAGGCGTACGTCGGCGACTCGACGACGCCCGACTCCGTGCGCACGCGCAGCCTCACCGAGGAGACGGCGCGCGTCTTCCGCGCCCGCGTCGTCAACCCGCGGTGGATCGCCGCGATGCGTCGGCACGGGTACAAGGGCGCGTTCGAGCTGGCCGCGACGGTCGACTACCTCTTCGGCTTCGACGCGACCGCCGGCGTCGTCACGGACTGGATGTACGAGCAGCTCGCCCAGACGTACGTGCTCGACAAGGAGAACCGCGACTTCCTCCAGCACGCGAACCCGTGGGCGCTGCACGGCATGATCGAGCGTCTGCACGAGGCCGTCGAGCGCGGCTTGTGGGAGGAGCCGGACGCCGACCTGCTCGCCGAGCTCCAGCAGGTCTACCTCGACGTCGAGGGCGACCTCGAGGACTGACCGGCGTCAGGGAGCCGCTGGCGTATGCCGTCCGCCGCGGCGTGATCGCGCGCCAGGTCGCGCAGCCGGTGTCGTCCAGGCGCAGCAGGTGCGGGATCTCGCGCCCGATCAGGCCGGGTCGGTGGACGGGTCCTGCGCGGGCTGGGCCTCGGGCTGGGCCTCCGGCTCGGCCTCGGGGAGGACGGGCTGGTCGGTGGGGTAGAGGCCGACGGCGAACCCGTAGACGGTGTCGCCCGACCGCGGCAGGGCGGTGAACTCGCGCACCAGTGCCTCGACGCGACGCCAGAACTGCGATGCGCTCTCTCGTGGGATGCGGACGTGGCGCAGCGTGCTGTAGAGCGTGTCGTCCTCGTGGGCCGGCACCGACTCGGCGGCCGCGACCGACAGACCGTTGACGCAGACCGGGGTCGTCATGTCGCCCGGACGACGGACGACCCCGATCGTGATCGTGCGCCCGGTGCGGCCGTAGTAGCGCTCGTCGATGGCGCGCACGCGCCGGGTCCGCACGACACGGAGCATCCCGGCGTCGACGAGGACGCCGACGTGGTGGGCGACGGTGCTCTTGGGCCGGCCGACCGCGGTGGCGAGCTCCGAGACGGTCGCGGCGCGTTCGAGGACGAGGTCGAGCAGCGACGAGCGGAGCGGGTCGGCGATGGCGCGCAGCTGGGCAGGCGTCGTCAGCTCCACCGTGTCGGGGAGCTCGTAGTCCGGCAGCGGGCTATTGATCGACATAGTTGGATCAGTCTAGATTGTTGGATTGACAGAGCGGTAACCGACGAGCACAGGAGCCAGCATGGCCGAGGTCATCCTCTTCCACCACGCGCAGGGCCAGACCGAGGGCTTCCGCGCCTTCGCCGACGCCCTGCGCTCCGAAGGCCACACGGTCCACGCCCCGGACCTCTACGACGGCAAGACCTTCACGACCCTCGACGAGGGCATGGCCAACGCGCGGGCCATCGGCTTCCAGAGCCTGCTGGACCAGGGGGTCGCCGCTGCCGAGGGCCTGCCCGACGACCTCGTCTACGCAGGGTTCTCGCTCGGTGTCTTGCCCGCCCAGAGGCTCGCACAGACCCGGCCCGGTGCACGCGGCGCCGTCCTGCTCGACTCGGCGATCCCGCTCGGCGAGTTCGCGCCCGAGTGGCCGGCCGTGGTCCCGGTGCAGGTCCACGGCGGCGAGGCCGACGAGTTCTTCATGGACGAGGGCGACGTCGACGCGGCCCGTGAGATCGTGGCAGCAGCGCAGGACGGCGAGCTCTTCACGTATGCCGGGTGCGGCCACCTCTTCGCCGATGCGAGCACGGCGGCCTACGACCCGGACGCTGCCGCGCTCGTCCACCAGCGCGTCGTCGCCTTCCTCGCGCGGCTCTAGGCGTCCAGGCCCGTCTCGTGCGCGACGACCTCGGCACCGCGGGTCAGCCGCACGGTGACCACGGCCCAGTGCGCGTACGTCACGATGGACGTCGCCGCGAAGAGCAGCCCCCGTTCGCCCTGGGGCGGTGTGGTCGGGTCGTCCGGTGACCACAGTCGAGGCATCGTCAGCGCCGTCCAGAGGACCGCCCAGGCCCACACCGTCCACGACCGTGTGCCGTGGATCGCCTTGTCCATGCGCGAGATCCGCACGGCCGGGAGGATCCAGCTGACGATCGGTAGAACCCACATGACCCAGAGGCCCAGGTCGGTGGCCTGCGTGTGGAGCCGTCGAGCGCGGAGGAGCAACCACTGGAGTCTGACGAGCCAGACACAGGAGAACACGCCCGCCGCGAACGCGAGCAGCATCGCCGGCTCGAAAGTCGCGCCGGAGTCGGAGTCACCGATCACGAGCCGGCGGTCCGCTCGGGACACGAAGGCAGCCCACGACATCGGCACGAGCGACGCGGCGCCGAGGGCCAGCGACCACGCGGCTGGGCGTCGCAGCTTCGACTGCTCGGCCCGCACCGGCAGGTCGTCAGGCACGACGTGCCCGTCGCCGAGTGCCGTCGCGTCGCGTCCCCTGTCGTCCACAGCGGCACCCTAGCCGCGCGCCACGGCTCAGCGACTCGGTTCGGCCGGTTCGGTCGGCTCGGTCGGCTCGGTCGGCTCGGTCGGCTGAGTCGGCTCCGACTCGGACGTCAGCGAGTAGTAGATCTCGTCTGACCGGGTGCCGTCGGGGTTGGGCAGGCGCCGGGCCAGCCGGCCCTCGACCCGGAACCCGGCCTTCGTCGCGGCCTTGCCCGACGCCACGTTCTCGACCTTGTGGCCGAGCTCGAGCCGCGCGAGTCCCGCCTCGCGGAACGCCCAGTCCGACACGAGCCGCAGCGCACGCGTCGTGAACCCGCGACCGCGGAAGTGCGGCACGACGCCGTAGCCGACGAGCCCGATCCCGGGCGGACCCATCCGCATGACACCGATGATCCCGGCGCCTCGCCGCGTCTCGGCGTCGACCACGACGAACCGCGCCGCCCGCCCGCGCCGCCACTCGACCGCGGCCCCCGCGGCGATCCGCCGCGCATCGTCGTCGGTCAGGGACTCGCCGTCGAACCCCCAGCGCAGCGACTCCTCGTTGTTGTGCTCGTCGCGTACGACCTCCCAGTCGCCGGGCCCGAGCGGCCTGACCTCGATGACACCGTCGCTGAGCGTCCCGGCGGCCGGGAAGGGCGCGCCCGACGGACCGACACGAGGCGGCACCGGCGCATCCGTCGGCTGCCGCAGCAGGTAGGTGTCCATGACCCAGCCGTGGCGCTCGCGGGCCTCGGCACGCACCAGACGCACCTCCTCGACGACGTCGACGAGCCGGCCCCGCACGAGCAGCTCGTCGGGCGAGCCGAGGAAGGCACCCCAGAAGAGCTCGAGCTGCGGGTACGCCTCGACCAGGCCCGCGCACGCCAGGTGCCCGTCGAGCATGACGACGACGTCGCCGAGCGCGGCGTCGTACTCCTCGACGAGGCGGCGGCCGGTCGTGATGTGGATCGGGGCGCCGATGCGGTTGAGCGGGATGCGGTGCCGGGCGGCGAGCAGCTGCGGCGCACTGATGCCCGCGATGACGTCGTTCTCGACGGCGACCCCGGACGCGGCGTACCGCTCGACCAGCGCGTCGACGACCCGGATCGTCGAGTCGTAGAACGCCGGGTCGCCCCAGACGAGGAAGCCGACCGTCGTCTCGGCGACCGCGAGTCCGTCGATGACCTCGGCGTACGCGTCGACGCGCGCCGCGTGCCAGTCGCGCACCCCCCGGTCGTATGCCGTCGCGTCGCGTTCGGCGTCCGGCCCCCGCCGCGGGTCGGGCACCTCGACGACGCGGTACACGTGGTCGGCGGGGATGAGGGCGTCGCACACGGCCTGCCGGGCGGCGACGAGGTCTGACTTCACCTCGCCCTTGTCGGCGACGAGGAAGACGTCGACCGTCGCGAGCGCCCGGGCCGCCTCGCCGGTGACGTGCTCGGGGTTGCCCATCCCGATCCCGATGACACGGATCCGCTCGATCACGCTGTGGCCCCCGCTCGGGTCAGTGCGAGGAGGGCGTCGATGTCGACGTGCTGCTCGAGGGCGTCGGCGAGGGTGTCGAGCATCCGCTCACGTCGCTCGGCGAAGCCCGGGGCGCCGGCCTGCGGCTGCCACTGCGACCCGACTGCCGAGGCGATCTGCGCGAGCCAGGCTCGTCGGAAGTCGTCGCTCTCGAACGCGCCGTGCCACATCGTCCCCCACACCGGTCCGACGTGCCAGCCGTCGAGGAACCCATGCACCGCAGGCGGATCGGCGACCTCACCGTTCGACGGCGGAAGGCGCCGCGCGATGCCGTGGTGGATCTCGTACGCCGTGTCGACGCCGTGGCCCGACCACGAGCCGGCCGGCCGGGCAAGCACCTTGGCCTGGCCGAACTCGACCCGGACGGGCAGCAGCCCGAGGCCGGGCACGACCCCGACCCGGCCCTCGACGTCGTCCTCGATCTCCTGCCCGAGCATCTGGTAGCCACCGCACACCCCGAGGACCGGCCGCCCGGCCGCCACCCGACGCGCCACGACGTCCGCCAGCCCGCGCTCACGCAGCCAGGCGAGATCGCTTGCAGTGGAACGGGATCCGGGCAGCACGAGCAGGTCGGCAGTGTCTGCCACGGCGGGGTCGACCGTCACGAGGACGTCGACGCCGGGTTCGGCCGCGAGCGCGTCGACGTCGGTGGCGTTCGAGATCCGCGGGAACCGCACGACGGCGACCTTCAGGCGGTCGCGGGCCGTCGCCGACAGCGCCGTCGACGCACGCCAGTGGCCGACCTCGAGGGTGTCCTCGCTGTCGAGCCACACGTCGAGCAGCCACGGGATGACGCCGTGGAACGGCACGCCGGTGCGTGCGGTGATCTCCTCGAGGCCCGGCTCGAGCACCGACACGTCGCCGCGGAACTTGTTGATGACGAACGACTTCAGCAGGGCACGGTCCTCCTCGGCGAGCAGCGCCCACGTGCCGTAGAGGGCAGCGAGGATGCCACCGCGGTCGATGTCGCCGACGACGACGACCGGCAGCCCGAACTCGCGGGCCAGGCCCAGGTTGACGTAGTCGCCCGAGCGTAGGTTGACCTCGGCCGGCGACCCGGCGCCCTCGCAGACGACGAGGTCGTACGCGTCGGCGAGCTCCCGGTAGGCCGCGAAGGCGGCCTCGGCCAGGTGGGCCCGCCCGGCGGCATACTGCCCCGCCTCGAGGGTGCCGGCCGGCTCGCCCCGCACGACGATGAACGACCGGCGGTCGGTGCCCGGCTTGAGCAGGACGGGGTTCATCGCCGTCGTCGGCTCGACGCGTGCGGCGACGGCCTGGAGCCACTGCGCCCGCCCGATCTCGCCACCGTCGAGGCACACCATCGAGTTGTTCGACATGTTCTGCGCCTTGAACGGGGCGACGCGCAGGCCACGGCGCACGAGTGCTCGGCACAGGCCCGCGACGACGACGGACTTGCCGGCGTCGGAGGAGGTGCCGGCGACGAGGAGACCTGAGGGGGCGGGCTGGACCACTCGGCCATCCTGCCCGACCGGCGGCCGTTGACCGGAGCGGGTCCTGCGCTGGGCTCGACTCCGCCTTCGTCGTACTGCACCCCGAGCACGACTGAGCGTGCCCGGGGTGCGGCAGCGAACGAGTCAGCTGACTCGTCGGCTCACTCGGGTTGTCACTCGGGGTCGCCGTCGGCGAGCAGGTGGTAGAGCTTGCGCCGGGTCTCGGTGAGGATCTCGGCGGCCTCGGCCCGCTGCTGCGAGGTGCCCGTCGTGACGATCTGCCACATCGCGCCCATGACCTGGCCGACGATGGGCATGAGGTCGCTGCCGCCGTGGCGCGGCGGCGCCTCCCCCTCCTCCTCGGCTGACTCCTCGAAGGGGCGCCAGGTGGCGGCCATCTCCTCGGCGTTCTCCTCGACGTACGCGCGCCCGGCGTCGGTGAGGCGCAGCAGTCGCCGGCCCTCGACGTCGCGGCCTTCGACGAGCCCCTCGTCCTCGAGCTGCTGGACGGTCGGGTAGACCGAGCCGGGGCTCGGCTTCCACGCGCCGCCGGTGCGCTCGGAGATCTGCTGGATGAGCTGGTAGCCGTTCATCTCGTCGCCTGCGAGGACGTCGAGGATGGCGGCGCGCACGTCGCCGCGTCGAGCGCGGGGTCCGCGGCGTCCGCCGAACTCGGCGCCGAAGCCGGGTCCGCCGAAGTGGCGGACGAGGTCGGCGACCCACGGGGGTGGGCCGGGTCGTCCCCGACCGCCGGGGCCCCCCGGTCCTCCGGGACCGCCCCAGGGGCCGAACCCGGGACCGTTGCGGGGACCACTGTGGCCCCCACCCCAGCCGCCGCCCCAGCCGCCGCCGTCCCAACCGGACTCACGTCGGGTGTGTCGGTGTCCATACATGTGCTTCTCCTTCATGCCTGCACGACTCACGAACAGTCGCGATAGGTTGACGATATATCGCGACTGTTCGTCATGCAAGAGCTGCCCATGTGATGGGTACGGGTGAGGGGTAGTCGGGAGTGCAGGTCGATCCCGAGGTCTACCGGCGTCTAGCGGCAGTTCTAGACGACATGGCATCGGTGAGCCGGCGGGGCGGGGGCACGGGAAAAGTCACAGGGTTCATTGAGGTACGGCGCAGGTTTGGTTAGGTTCGACGGCGGGGGCATGCGTAATCGCCGTGAGGAGGACGTGACGTGGCGAGCACACAGCGGAGCGGATCGACGGCCCGTATGGGTATGGACGGCCGTCGAGCCGAAGCGATCGCGAGGAGATCCATGACCAACGTCCCGGCCACGCCGCTGGGGGAGAAGCGCACGGTGCGCATCCAGTGGGCGCCGTCCGCTGCGCCGCGCATCCGCAAGGAGCTCGTCGAGGACCTCGTGGCCCGGCAGGTCCCGTCGCTCGTCATCGACGAGGCGGAGATCGTCGTGAGCGAGCTCGTCGCGAACGCCATCCGCCACGCCAAGCCGCTGTCCGACGGCGCCATCCGCGTGCACTGGAAGGTCAAGAACAACGTCGTCGAGGTCGAGGTCTCCGACGGCGGCGGCCCCACCGCACCGCGTCCGGCGCCGCCGGCCATGTGGGCCCCCGGGGGTCGGGGGCTACGCATCGTGCGTTCGCTCGCCCATGAGTGGGGCGTCATCGACGAGCCGCACGGTCGCACGGTCTGGGCCTCGCTCGGCGGCCCGTCCCGCCGCCGTTCCCACTGAGCCGCCCACCGGTGCTGCCCGACCCGGCACTCGTCGTGCTCGTCGGCGCCTCCGGTTCGGGCAAGTCGACCTGGGCGGCCGAGCGCTACCGCGCCGCCGAGGTCGTGTCGGCCGACGCGCTCCGCGGCGTCGTCGGCAGCGGAGAGCACGACCTCGGCGCGTCGGCCGACGCGTTCGCCCTCCTCGAGCAGGTCGTCGCCGCCCGCCTCGGCCGCGGGCTCACGACCGTCGTGGACACGCTCGGCACCGATGCCGTGCGCCGCAGACGCTGGCACGACGCCGCGCACCGGGCAGGTATGCCGTCCGTCGCCGTCGTGCTCGACACCCCGGCAGCGCTGTGCCGCAGCCGCAACGCCGGCCGCGACCGCCCCGTTCCGGCGCGCGCGCTGATGAGCCAGCTCGCCTCGGTCGCCGCCGCCCTGGCGGAGCTCGAGTCGGAGGGCTGGCAGGTCGTCCGCGTCGAGCCGGGCGGGCCGAGCGGGGCCGAGCCCGGGCCCGGCCCCCGCGCCGCGTCCGAGCCCGGCTCGGCGGCGACGGGCCTGCGCGGCGTCGTGCTCCAGCTGTCGCGCTTCCCGGCGGAGGGCGACCTGCTCGCCTGGCTGCTGGCCATGGCCGCCGCCGCGGAGGAGGCGGGCCTCACGGGGCTCGCCCTCATGGACCACCTCATCCAGATCCCACAGGTCGGCCGGGCCTGGGATCCCATCCCGGAACCGTGGGTCACGCTCGGTGCCCTCGCCGCGTCCACGACCCGGCTCCAGCTCGGCACGCTGGTCACGCCCGTGACCTTCCGGGCGCCCGGCATCACCGCCAAGGCGGCGGCGACCCTGTCGGCGCTCGCCGGTGGGCGGACGTTCGTCGGGGTCGGCGCCGGCTGGTGGGAACGCGAGCACACGGCATACGGGCTGGGGTTTCCTGCAGCAGGAGAACGCCTGGATGCGCTCGAGCGTGGCATCGAGACGATGAAGGCGCTCTGGGCGCCGGGCACCAAGCCATATGCCGGACGCCGGGTCTCGCTGCCCGAGACGACGTCGTACCCGCGCCCGGCCGGCTCCATCCCGGTGCTCGTCGGCGGCGGCGGCAAGCGCACCCTTCGCATCGCGGCGCGTCTCGGCGACGGCTGCAACGTGCCCTCGGACGACGCCGGGCTCGCGAAGCTCGAGCACTACCTCGCGCTCGTCCGCGAGCGGGGACGCGACGTCTCCGAGGTGCACGCCACGGTGCTCGACCTGCCGCTCGTCGGCAGCGACCGTGACGACGTGTGGACACGGGTGGAGCGGCACCGCGGCCGCACGCCGGCCGCCGCCTTCGCGTCGCTGCACCACGCCGGCACCGCGTCCGAGCACGCCGACCGCCTTGCCGGGCTCGCCGAGCGCGGTGTGACGACAGCCTTCGTCGCGCCTGTCGGGCTCGCGCGTCCCGACGACGTGCTCGCTCTCGAGCCCCTCGCGACCGCGTTCGGCTGACCCGCACCGGGCCACTAGGGTGGCGCGCATGGGTAAGGCATCACGTCGACCGCGCGGCGAGCGCGCTGACCGTTCCGCACGTCCCCTCCCCGCGCCCTTCGTGGCCCGGCCCTTCGAGGGGCTGCCCAACGAGACGGACTGGGTCGCGATGCGCGAGATCGTCCCGGCCGCGACCGCCACGGTGCGTTTCGCGAAGGGCAAGGCCCCCGAGGGTGCGCCGGACGAGGTGACCATCGCGACGGTGCTCCCGCTCGCCTGGCCCGGCCTGCACCGCGAGGCCGGCGAGGTGCTCGTCGGCATCCAGTCCGGCAACGCGAGTGGCGACACGAGCCGCGACATCGCCCAGGCGATCGCGCTCGCCTCGGCCGCCGAGGCCGGCGCGCCCGTGGCGACGCTGCCCGTGTCGACGGCCGACAGCGCGCGTCTCCAGGACATCCTCGACCTCGACGCACCGTTCGAGCTCGAGCTGCACGAGGGCTTCGACTTCTGGGTCGCCGACGCCGAGCTCGACGCCGAGGGCAAGGAGTCGCTCGAGCGCGCCAACGAGTCCGCCATCCCGACCGCCAAGCTCGACGCCGCTCCGTCCGCGTTCTGGTGCCGCATCGGCGAGCGCACCTACGTCCGGTGGGTGCTGCCCTTCGACGAGGACACCGCCACGAACGCCCTGGCCCGCCTGCACGCCGCCGGTGAGAGCCACCTCGGTGAGAACGGCCGCCTGCTCGGCTGCTTCCGGTCGAGCGGTCTGCTCATCCCGGTGTGGGAGGTCGACCCCGGCTCGGAGGCCGCCGACTTCGAGGACGCCGTCGCTGCGATGAAGACGCGCATCGACGCGGCCGCCGCCTCGACCGAGCCGCTGACCGCCGCCGAGCGCGGGGCCAAGGCCGGCCTGACGAACCGCCAGGTCACGCTGCGCTGAGCGGACGGAGCCCGATGACGACCCCGCCCCTGTCCGTCGCCGTCGTCATCCCCGCGAAGGACGAGGCCGCCCGGATCGCCGAGACGATCCATGGTGTGCGCGCGATCCCCGGCGTCGCCGCCGTCATCGTCGTCGACGACGGCTCGACCGACGGCACGGCCGCCGTCGCGGCCCGCGAGGGGGCCGAGGTCGTGCGGCACGTGCGCAACCACGGCAAGGCCGACGCCATGATGAGCGGTCTCGGGCGCGTCAACGGCCTGCGCCGGGTCGGCCGCCTCGACGCCAGCACGTCAGTGCTCTTCGCCGACGCCGACCTCGAGTCGTCGGCGCCCGCCGTCGGGGCGCTCGTGGGCCCCGTCGCCCGCGGAGAGGCCGACCTCACCATCGCGACGCTGCCGCAGCAGGTCGGCAGCGCGGGCGGGCACGGGCTCGTCCTCGGCCTCGCCCGGCGCGGCATCGAGGAGCTGACCGGGTGGTCACCGGTCCAGCCGCTGTCGGGCATGCGCTGCCTGTCGTCGGCCGCCGTCGCCGCGGCCACGCCGTTCGCACGCGGGTGGGGCGTCGAGGTCGGCATGACGATCGACGTGCTCGACGCCGGGCTGACGATCCTCGAGGTGCCGTGCGACCTGCAGCACCGGGTCACCGGCGCCGACTGGCGCTCCCAGGTGCACCGCGCCGCCCAGTACCGCGACGTGGCCCTCGCCCTCGGTGTGCGCCGCCTGCGCCGGCGCCTCGGCCCCGGCTGACGGCCCCGAAGCCACCCTCGCGGTTCCGGGCCACTCTCGCGGTCCCGAACCACCCGCACGCTGGTGGCTCGACGCCTTCAGGGTGGCTCGCCGCCGTTCGGACGGTTCGGTGCCGTCAGTTGCGCACGCCGAGGAGGTCGGCGAACCGCCCGAGGTAGAGCGGCCAGCCGGCGTCGTCGGCGACACCGTCGCGGACGGACTCCCAGCCGGGACCGTGCCGGTCGAGGTTGCGGTGCTCGAGCTCGACGCGGGTCCGGTCGGGTCCCTCGGCCACGAAGCGCACCTCGACCTCACTGGTGAGCTCCGGGTCCTCGACGAGCTCCCAGCGAGGGCTGATGTCCCAGCTGAAGACGACGCGGTGCGGCGGCTCCCAGGCGAGTACCCGGGCCCAGCGGCACTCGGTTCCGTCGACGGCACGGTCGTAGATGTGGCCGCCGACGCGGCCCTCGAAGACCGTCTCGGCGATGGGGGCGGCGAGCAGGTTGTGCTCGCGGGGCTTGAAGTCGCCGAAGCGATCGGTGAACGCGGCGAATGCCTTCTCGACGGGCGCCTCGACGAGGACGTCGCGACGGACGACAGTGTCCGGCTGGGTCATGGCTTCTCCTCTGGCTGGTTGACGGTCTGCTCGTAGCCGCTCAGGGCGCGGCTCCAGAACGTGTCGAGCTGGTCGCGCAGGGCGCTCACGGCGACGGGGTCGAGGTGGTAGATGCGCCGGGTCCCGACGGCGTGCTCGCTCACGAGGCCGGCCTCCTTGAGCACCTTGAGGTGCTGGGAGACGGCCGGGCGGCTGACGGGCAACAGGTCGGCCAGCTCGCCCACGGCGAGGGGGCGTTCTGCCAGGCACTCGACGATGGAGCGGCGGGTGCGGTCACCGAGGAGCATCCACTCGTCCGGCCATTCGTAAGTCCCCACGAACGGTAAGTGTGAACTTACCGAGTGGCCGGTGTCAAGGCCTCCCGCGTCGAAGCCACGGCCTCGGTCCGGAGCCACCCGTGCACCGGGTGCTCGGAGCCGTCAGGGTGGCTCGAGTCCTACAGGTGGTGGCGGTCGCGGCGGCGTCGGACCGGCGCGTTACGTGCCTCGATAGACAGGAAGTGCATGACCGCCGACACGACGAGCGGCACGGTGAAGATCGCCGCGACCGGGGGGATCGCCGCCCCGGAGTCGTTGGTGAGGAACCCGATGACTGTCATGGCGATGATCGAGACGAGGCCGCGGTGCATGAGCGGCGCCTCGTCGAGCAGGCGCCGCAACGGCTCTGTGCCGAGGATGCCGGGCCGGGCCACGATGAGGACGACGAGCGCCATGAGCAGGACGACGAGCACGAGCAGCACCGGCAGGTGCACCGCCAGCGAGATGTTCGCGAAGAGCTTGCGCGACATGACGTCCCACGCGCCGCCGTCGATGACGGTCTGGAGGAAGCGCCCGGGGTGCGAGCGGTCCGCCTCGGGGCGGCGCCAGTCGAGGTAGCAGACGAGGCCCACGACGAGGCCCGCCGCGAGGACGACGAACACGAGGTTGCGGACCGACGTGCGCCACCCCATGACGCCCATGAGCAGGAAGCCGAGCGCCGGGACGAGCGCGATCGGCCCGCCGAAGTCGGCTCCCCACGCCGGCAGCACGTCGACCGCGAGCGCGACACCACCGACGACGACGACCGCGAAGACCGCGAGCCGCGGGGCATCCCGCCGGACCAGCGCGTGCGCCAGGGCGGCGCAGAGCAGCAGGACGGCGGCGGCATACAGCGCGAAGGCGACGTTGCCCATCCCGTAGAAGCGGCCGCCGACGAGCGGCTGGAGTCCGAAGATCGAGGAGATCTGCAGGTGGGAGCCGGTGAGCAGGTCCACGCCGATGACACCGGCCGTGATGGCCGACATCGCCGCCAGCGGGCCGAGCGCGGAGCTGCTCCACGGGCCCTTGAGGCAGACCAGCGCCAGGAGGGAGCTGACGACGAGGACGAGCACGAGCAGCATGGCGGTGAGGACGAGCGTGTTCGTCGACCAGCGCCACCACGGCACGAGGTTGGCGAGGAACGTCGAGGCGGGCATCGCCGACGAGACGAGCCCGACGAGCCGCACGAGGCGCAGCACCCGCGCCCGGGTCAGGCGCCGGTTCCACGGGCGGGCGCGGCGGACGACGGTCCACAGCACCAACATGGCCAGGGCTGTGGCGCTCAGCCAGATGACGAGGAAGGGCGCGACGATGCGGTGCATCGCGTCGGCCTTCGTGTCGATGTCGGTGAGGACGGTCAGCTTGCTCGCCGCGGTCGACTCGCTGTTGTTGGGCGACGGCACGACGCTGAGGGCGCGGCCGCCGATCGCCGCGCTCGACTGGACGCCACCGCGCTGCAGGATCGTGGCCGTGATGTCGGAGAGCTGCGCGACCCCGGACAACCGGGTGGAGGCCGATGCCAGCAGGCCCGGGCCGTAGTGCGGTCCGGTGGCCGTCAGCAGCCGCAGTCGCTCCTGCCGGTCGCGGTCCGCGAGGCCCACGACGACGAGGTCGGCGCCGTTGGGCATCGCGTCGAGGACGAGGTCGATGCGGCGTTCGATGCCGTTGATCCTCTCGACCTGGCGCCTCGGGTCCGGATCGGTCGCGTCGATGCCTCCGACGTCGACGATGCTCACGGGACACTGCGCGAGGTCGGACACGAGGGTCGTGGCCTGGAACGGCGCGTACTTCGCGACCTTGCCGTCGGACGTCGCCGCGGCCAGGCCCGCGCCGGGGCCGACGGCCTGCACACACGTCTTCGCATCGGCGAAGCTGTCGCCGAGCAACCCGAGCTGGGCTCGGAACTCTGCTTCCCGGGATGCCGACGCCAGGGCGTCGAAGCCGACGACCCGGAACCCGCTGGTCGCGTCACCGGCGACCGAGGGGAGCGACGTGCACGCCGGGCGCTGGTCGCTCGTCTCGGGACCGGCCGCCTCGCCGGCCGACACCGTGGCCCATCCGTCGGTGGGGCACGTCGTCAGGCGCAGGCTCTTGACCGACACCGACGCAGCCGAGCCGTCACGCAGCAGGCCCCAGAGGGTCGGGGTGTCCTTCGCCGAGACGTCGTCCCAGGCGAGACCGCCGAGGCCGACGACCACGAGGGACTCGCCGGGCTTGGGCTGCGTCGTCGGCGGCACCGGCACGCTCGTGCGCTTGACGTACGCGAGCGTGAGCGCAGCCACCAGCACCAGGAGCAGGACGACGAGCGTCTTGACGGGGTGGCTGCGGATCACGCAGGACAGACTACAAACCGGGGCTGTTCACCGAGGGCGAGGTCACGGGCTGGAATCGAGCGGCCCGGCGGGCGCGCGCGAGGCTAACCTTGCCGATCGTGGACGCCTCGACGCTGACGACCCTCGCCCTCGCGGCCGGTGTCGTCGCGCTGCTCGCCCTGGCTCTCGCCGTCGGCGCGCAGCTGCGGCTCGCGCGGGTGCGACGGGACTTCGCCGCGCTCGGCGACGACGGCGCGACCGACATCGCCCGTGTGGCCGCGACCCAGAACCACCGCATCGACCGACTCACCGCCGAGGTGACCCGCCTGCGCGAGCACGTCGCGAGCGCCGAGGACGACGTGCGCCAGAGCCTGCGCAACGTCGCTGTCGTGCGCTACGACGCGTTCGGCGACATGGGCGGCCGCCTGTCCTTCTCCGCCGCCATCGTCGACGACCTCGGCGACGGCATCGTCATCTCGTCGATCCACGCGCGGGGCGAGTCCAGGACGTACGCCAAGGGCATCGTCGGCGGGACGTCGAGCATCACCCTGACCCCCGAGGAGCAGCAGGCGCTGGCCTCGGCGACCAAGGACGAGTCCGGCACCGCACGGCCGGCCCGCCTCCCCGACCGCACCAAGGACGCGTCGTGACGCCGCCCCGCACCCCCGACCAGCTCCACCGCTTCGGCTACCTCGGCCCGCGTGGCACGTTCACCCAGATGGCCCTCGACCAGTGGGACGCCGCCGAGGGGCGCGAGCACCTGCCCTTCGCCTCGGTCGACGCTGCCCTGTCGGCCCTGCGGGCCGGCGAGATCGACGCCGCGATGGTGCCGATCGAGAACTCCGTCGAGGGCGGGGTCTCCGCGACCCTCGACGCACTCGCGACCGGCGACCCGCTCGTCGTCATCGGCGAGGTGCTCGTGCCGATCACCTTCGTCCTCTGTGCACGCCCCGGCACGTCGCTCGACTCGGTGCGCTCCGTGGGCACCCATTCCCACGCCTGGGCTCAGGTACGCCGGTGGATGGGCGAGCACCTCCCGGACGCCGAGTACGTGCCGACGCTCTCGACCGCGGCGAGCGCCGCCGCGCTCGGCCAGCCCGGCGACGTGATGTTCGACGCCGGCGTCTGTGCCCCCGTCGCGGCCCGCAACGAGGGGCTCGAGATCCTCGCCGAGGACATCGGCGACAACGGGTCGGCCGTGACCCGCTTCGTCCTCGTCTCGCGGCCGGGCACGCTGCCCGAGCCCACGGGCGCCGACAAGACCACCGTCGTGCTCTACCAGAACGACGACCACGCGGGCGGCCTGCTCGAGCTGCTCGAGCAGTTCGCGGTCCGAGGCGTCAACATGACGCGGCTCGAGTCCAGGCCCACCGGCGAGGCGATGGGCTCGTACTGCTTCTCCATCGACGCCGAGGGCCACGTGCTCGATGCACGCGTCGGCGAGACGTTGATGGGCCTGCGCCGCGTGTGCGCCGAGGTCCGCTTCCTCGGCTCCTACCCGCGCGCCGACCGCGGGACCACCGACGCGCGGCCCGGCACGACCGACGAGGACTTCGAGCGCGCGCGGGCGTGGCTCGACCAGCTGCGCGCCTGAGCATGCTGACGGGCCCCGGCGTCAGCCGATCGTCGCGCCGCTCTTGAGCAGGAAGAGCGTCTCGTCCCCGACGATGCCGTCGGCGCCGATGCGGTTCGCGTCCTGGAAGCGCTGGACGGCCTTCTTCGTCCCGGCGCCGAAGACGCCGTTGACCGTGATCGTGGCGCCGGCCGCGCGGAGTGCCCGCTGCAGGGTCGTCACGTCGGGACCCTTCGACCCCTGCTTCAGCGTCGTGGTGCCCATCGACCGGCTGATCACGAGCACCCAGACGCCCGCGTCCACGCGGCCCGGCTTCGGGGCGGGCCCTTCGTACGTCGCCTCGAGTCGCTTCATCGCGGCCCGGGTCTGTGCGCCGTAGACGCCGTCGACCGCGACGGGACCGAAGTCGGCGTCGTTGAGGAAGCACTGGAGGGCGCGCACGGCCCGACCCCGGTCGCCGGGTGACAGCACGGGGTATGCCGGCAGCGTCCTCGAGCAGTCACCGCTCACCGAGCCGGGGTCGCCCGTCGCCGACGGGTTGGGGGCCGCCGTGGTCGCTGCGGGCTGCGTCGGCTTCGTCGGGGTCAGTGGTTCGGCTGTCTCCGTCGGCAGGGGCTCGGCCCCGGTGGGGCGCGGCGAGGCGGTGTCGGTGGCGGTTGCCGCCGGCGTGGAGGGTGAGGCCGAGATCGGGTCGGGCGTCCTCGCACTGCACCCGCCGAGGACGACGCCGAGCACGGCCACGGCCACGGCCGACTGCATCCATCGACGCCCACCGCCGTGACCCCGTGCGTGACGATCCCGTGTGCTGACCTGCATCCCGACTCCCCTGAGCTCTCCCGCCCGCGGGTCCCTCGTGCCCGCCGACGTCGTGAAGTATGCGGGCTCGGGAGGTCCGGCGCGAGCGGACGCGCGGCACACGGCATACGACACGGCATACGGACGCGGGTGCGCGGGCGGCAGCGCAGGCAGGGGAGGGGGCGCCGGTGCTGCCAGGCCCGGCGCCCCTGGACCGGGTCAGCCCCCAGACCGACCCGGAACCCCTGAGGTCACCGGGCCTGCTGCCCCTCCGCAGCGCCCCGAAGCAGCCCGGTGACCGATCCCCCGTCCGTCCAGAGTCGGTGCGTCCCGGCCTGATACACCTCGGACGCAAAAAGATTCAGGGGCCGGATGTATCAGGAAACCGAGTACGGACACTCAGTCGGGTGTAAGGGTCTTTCCAGCACCAATCCCCCTCAGGAGGTCTGTCGATGTCAGAGTCGGGTCCCGACGCCCCCCAGGGTGCGAACGACGAGAGCGTGACGGGCGGCCGACGCCGACCCGAGCGCCCCCCGGTTCGCGCCCTCGACCCGGCCACGGCCATGCGCCTGACCGACGGTCGTCCGCCGCTTCCCGCGCTCTACCTGTCCGACCGCCTCCTCGTCAGCAACGGGCCCGGCGGCACGCCGCGTGACATCGAGGACCTGCGCGAGGCGCTCGGCAGGCTCGACCTCGACTTCGAGGTGACGCCACGCGCCGACGGTGGTCCGCGCGACCTCGACCGCCCCACGTGGGGCACGAGCATCACGCTCAAGCCGACCCGCTCGCCCATCGACCCCGTCGACGCCTGGAGCGTCCTGCAGCGGCTGCGCGAGGCCGGTGACCCGGTCGCCGAGCGGCTCAGCCTCGAGCACGTCCTGCGCCCGGCCGACGGCTACTGGGGTGGCGTGGGCGGCTACTGGGGCGGTGTGGGCGGCTACTGGGGCGGTGTCGGTGGCTACTGGGGCGGTGTGGGCGGCTACTGGGGTGGCGTCGGCAGCGCCCTGCAGGAGTACTCGGTGCCCGGACGCGGCGGCCGGATGCCGGTCGCGCTCGCGCTGCCCGACCCGCGGCTGCGTGCCCGCGCCGTCGACCGCAACCCCGTCGTCGTCGTGCCCGACACCGCCATCGCCGCCCACCCGTGGTTCAAGGACGGCGAGGGCGTCGTGCGGCTGGTGCTGAAGGAGGGCAGGCTTGTCCCGCTCCTGACGACCGGGGCGGGCGACCCGGTAGACCCCCCGATCTCCGTGCCGCCCCCGGCCGAGCCCGTCGGGCTGCTCCAGGGCCACGCGACGTTCATCGCCGGGCTCATCCGGCAGGGCTGCCCCGAGGCCACGATCGTCTCGATCCCGGTCATGGGAGACGACGGTGTCGTCGACGAGAGCGTCATGCTCGACGTCCTGCAGGCCCTGCTCGACCGGCACGTCGAGGGCCAGGACCAGGGGGTCGAGGCCGACGTCGTCGACGTCCTGTCCCTCTCGCTCGGCTACTACGCCGAGGACCGCACGTACACCTCCGGTCCCGTCGCAGACATGCTCGACCGGTTCGCCGAGCACGGCGTCCTCGTCGTCGCCGGCGTCGGCAACGACGGCACCGACGCGCCGTTCGTGCCGGCGGCGCTCGCAGCGGAGCCGCCGCAGCGGATCACCGCGAAGGCCGTCCCGCCCCTGGCGAGTGTCGGCGCGAGCAACCCCGACGGTGCCACGGTCGCCCTCTTCTCCAACAACCTCCCGGTCGTCAGCGCGATCCGGGCGGGCGTCTCCGTCGTCAGCACCCTGCCGCTCACCAACGGCATGGGCCAGCCGTCGTCGGAGGTCCGCTCGGGAGACACCGTGCGCTGCACGGTCGACCCCGACGACTACACCGGCGGCTTCGGCGTCTGGAGCGGCACGTCCTTCTCCACCCCGGTGTTCGCGGCAGAGCTCGCGGCCGCCCTCATCGACGAGGGCGGCCTGACCGACACCTCGTCCCACGCCATGCGCCGTCGCGCGATCCGCGCGCTGCGCACCTGCATCGGAAGGGTGCGGTCATGACCCCGACCCCCACAGCCCCCGACGGCCTCGGCACCCTCGCCGGCAAGGCGTTCGCCGCCTACCTCGCCGGCGAGCGTGAGCGCCTCTCGGAGCTCGTCGACCTCGTCACGCCCGTGCTGTGGAACGCCGCGCGTTCCCAGGGTGGGGCGCCGGCCACGTGCGAGGACGCCATCCAGACGGCGTTCCTCCAGCTCGTCGACCGTGCCGAGTCGATCAACGAGCCCGCTGCCGTGCTCGGCTGGCTCGTCGTCGTCGTGAAGCGCGAGGTCTGGCGCCTCGCGCGGGGCTCGCGCCGCGAGTTCGGCGTCGAGGAGGTGCCGGAGGCCCCGGCCCAGCAGCTCGACCCGGAGGCGCAGTCGATCCTGTCGGAACGCCAGCGCGTGCTGTGGAAGCACGTCTCGACCCTCACACCGCGATGCCAGGAGCTGCTCCGGGTCATCGCGTTCGCCGACCGCCCCGACTACGCGGCCATCGCGCAGTCGCTGGGGATGCCCGTCGGCAGCATCGGCCCGACCCGTGGCCGCTGCCTCCAGAAGCTGAGGACAACCCTCGGCTCCGACCCCGGATGGGCGGTCTGACATGACATCTCACACGGACGCCATCGACGCCCGCGACCTCGCCAACCTCGCCCAGGTGCGCGACCTGTTCGCCCACGCCGACCCCGTGCCCAGCGACCTCGCCGAGCGGGTCAAGTTCGCCATCACCGTCCACGCGCTGCACGCCGAGGTCGCCGAGCTCATGGACTCGGCCCGCCTCGTGACGCGCGGCACCGACGCCAAGGTCGAGCCGACGCCGACCGACTCGGTCACCTTCACGGCGGCCTCGGTGAGCCTCATGGTGTCGGCCGGTCCCGACGACTCCGACGACACGGACGACCGTGTGCGGGTCGACGGCTGGGTGACGGTCCCCGGTGCCCAGGTCGAGGCCGTGACGACGGAGGGAAGTTCGAGCGTCGTTTCGGATGCGAACGGGCGGTTCGTTCTGGATGATCTACCCCATGGGCCGGTCCACTTCGTCGTGACCGACCCGGGCAACGAGGACATGCGACCGGTCATCACCCCGACGATCCAGATCTGACGATCCAGACCTGGCGACTCGGCGCTGGGTGGTGACCGGCCCCTGAGCGAGAGGCCGGCGGGAGCCATCGACCTGCTCGAGAGTGCCCGGACCCTGCGTGAGCAGGGTGCGGCGGACAACCTGGCCGGACGGCCGGTCCAGGCCGCCCGCTCGCTCACCGCAGCCCTGGACGAGATCCAGCGGCTCGTCGGGGCGGCCCCGACGGCCGAGGCGCTCGAGCTGCGCTGCAAGACGCTCATCACGCTCGCCCTGACGGAGTTCATGCTCGCCGGCCTCGAGCCCGCGACGGCACGTCTGGCCGAGGCCGAGGAGGTCGTCGACGCGCTCGGCGACGACCGGCTGCGCGCCCGTCTCGACTACCAGCGCGCCAACATCCACGGCCGGGTCGGCGACCTCGCGTCGGCGTGGGACGGGCTCGAGGGTGCGGTCCGCCGGCTCGACGCGTTCACCGAGCGCGAGCAGGCGTCGGTCCACCTCAGCCGCGGCATGCTCGCCTTCGAGCTGCTGCGCCCGCAGGAGGCGCTCGAGTCCTTCGCCGAGGCGGCCCGGCTCGCGCACGAGCTCGGCGGCCGGGAGCAGGAGTTCATGGCCCGGCACAACGAGGGGTATGCCGCATACCTCCTCGGTGACATCCCGCGCTCCCTCGCCGACATGGCCGGGGCCGAGGACATCGAGTCCGACGTCTTCAAGGGCCCGGCACGCCTGGACCGGGCCCGGGTCCTGCTCGAGGCC
Source organism: Terrabacter sp. GCM10028922 (assembly GCF_042666095.1). Lineage (NCBI taxonomy): Bacteria > Bacillati > Actinomycetota > Actinomycetes > Micrococcales > Intrasporangiaceae > Terrabacter > Terrabacter sp. GCM10028922. The sequence goes on from NZ_JBHTFG010000032.1 coordinate 115,786, forward strand.
GGGCTCGTCAAGGAGGCCGTCGAGGCGCTGCACGCGGGACTCGCCGGCGTCAGCGGTGACGGGCACGACCAGATCCGGGCCGAGTTCCAGCTCGAGCTGGCGCGCGCGCACCGCCTGCTCGGGCACCTGGACCTGGCGGCGGACGCCGCTCGCTCGGCCCGGGAGACGTACGGCCGCATCGGTGCGACGGCGTGGGCGGCCAAGGCGATGCTCGTCGGGCTCCTCGTCGACCTCGACCGGCAGCGACGCGTGCGCCGCGACCGCGAACGGCTCGAGCGGGACCTCGTCAGGCGCATCGTGGGCGTGGGTGACGCCTCGGTGGCACTCGCCGCGGCCGCGACCGCTGACGAGCTCACCGAGACGGCGACCGAGCTCGGCGACTCCGAGCTCGCCGACAGCGCGCGCGTCGTCGCGGCCCAGGCGCTGCTCCTCGCCGGCGACGTGGCCGGTGCGAACTCCCGCCTGCTCAGCCTCGAGCGCGTGTCCACGGCCTCGCTGTCCGACGAGCTCGACGCGGCCGCGGTGACGGCGATGACCCTCGTCGCCGCCGGCGACGTGACCCCCGCCCGGCGGATCCTCGTGCGCGCCTCACGCCGGCTCGCCGCCGGGCAGGAGGGCAGCGCGAGCCTCGATCTGCGCACCGCCCGGGCGGTCCACGGAGCGCGGCTCTCGGAGCTCGACCTCGAGCTCGCGGTGCCGCGGGGGAGCGGCGCGGTGCTCGAGGCGCTCGAGCGGTGGCGCAGTGCCACGGACCGGCTCCCGTCGCTCGGCCGTCCCGACGACGAGCAGCTCGCCGTGCTCACCGAGCAGCTCCGGGCCGTCCGCGGTCACGCCCGTGGCGAGACGGACCCGGACCAGCTGCGCGAGCTGCACGACCACGCGTCGCGTCTCGAGCGCCAGATCCGCGACCGAGACTGGGCGCTGAGCCGCAGTGGGACCTCCGCCCGGGCCATCCCCGTGCGCGTCCGGGAGGCACGGGCGCTCCTCGGGCAGGTCGACCGAGACCTCGTGTGGTTCTACCGGCACCGCGGCCGGCTCGCCGCCGTCGGCGTCGTCGGCGGTCGCGCCGTCATGCGAGATCTCATGCCGATCGAGCGCGCGGCAGAGCTCGCGCAGCGGGTCCGCGTCGACCTGCGCGCCGCCGCGACCCACCACCTCGGCCCGCTCGCCGGTGCGGTCTGGTCGTCGCTGCGGTCGAGCGCGGCCGAGCTCGACACCGCCCTGCTGCGCCCGTGGCGGTCCGAGCGTGGGCTCGTCGTCGTCGTGTGTCCCGAGGTGTCGGCCCTGCCGTGGGCACTGCTGCCCTCGATGGTGGGCCGTCCCTTCACCGTGGCGCTGTCGCTCACGTCGTTCGCGCGCCGCGCTGCCGTGGCGCCGGACGCCTCCGGGACAGGTGGCGCCCGGGTCCACGTCAGCGTCGGGCCCGGCGTGCCACGCGCGACGAGCGAGGCCCGGACGATCCTCGGGACATGGGGAGCGGGTGACGAGCCGCCCGGGCCGTCACGCCGCGACGAGCTCGTGCGTGCCCTTGCCCGCCCGGGGGTCGTGCACGTCGCGGCCCACGGGACGCACCAGGTCGAGTCGCCGCTCTTCTCCTCGCTCGTGCTCCACGACGGGCCGGTCTTCGCCCACGAGCTGCAGCCCACCGGGGTCCGCGCCGACCACGTCGTGCTGTCGGCCTGCGAGGTGGGGCTCGCGTCGGCGCGGCCCGGGCACGAGTCGCTCGGGCTCGCGCTGTCGCTGCTGTCCCTGGGCGCGCGGTCGGTCGTCGCGGCCGTGGCGCCGGTGCCCGACGACGTCGCGGCGACGACGATGACCCGTCACCACGAGCTGCTCGCGTCGGGCCTGCCGAGCGACGAGGCGCTCGCCCGGGCAGTCTCCGAGACCGACGATGTCGCGGCCGCCTTCCTCAACCTCGGCGGCCAGCACCGTCCGTGACGACCCGGCTCAGCGCACGAGGCAGGGGCGCTTCGGGTCGAACGTCCAGCCGTCGACGAGGAACTGCATCGCCACGGCGTCGTCGCGGGCACCGAGGCCGTGCTCGAGGTAGAGCTCGTGCGCGGCGGCGAGGGCGTCGCGGTCGAGGGTGACCCCGAGGCCAGGAGCGGTGGGCACCTCGATCGCGCCGTCCCGGATCTCGAGCGGCGCCGTCGTCAGGGCCTGGCCGTCCTGCCAGATCCAGTGCGTGTCGAGGGCCGTGATCTCCCCGGGGGCCGCCGCGCCGACGTGGGTGAACATCGCGAGGGAGATGTCGAAGTGGTTGTTCGAGTGCGAGCCCCACGTGAGGCCGAAGTCGTTGCAGAGCTGGGCGACCCGCACGGACCCGGCCATCGTCCAGAAGTGCGGGTCGGCGAGCGGGATGTCGACGGCGTTCGTGCGGATCGCGTGCGCCATCTCGCGCCAGTCCGTCGCGATCATGTTCGTGGCCGTGCGCAGCCCGGTGGCGCGCTTGAACTCGGCCATCGTCTCGCGCCCGGAGAAGCGGCCCTCCGGGCCGCACGGATCCTCGGCGTAGGCGAGCACGTCGTCGAGACCGGTGCACAGGCGTACGGCGTCCTCCAGCAGCCAGCCGCCGTTGGGGTCGAGGGTGATCCGCGCGTCGGGGAAGCGCCGGGCCAGCGCGGTGACGGCCGCGACCTCCTCGTCCCCGGCCAGCACGCCGCCCTTGAGCTTGAAGTCGCTGAAGCCGTAGCGTTCCTGCGCGGCCTCCGCGAGCGCGACGACGGACTCCGGTGTCAGGGCCTCTCGGCGACGCAGCTGCGACCAGCGGTCGTCGCCCTCATCGTCGGCCATGTAGGGCAGGTCCGTGCGGCCCGGGTCGCCGACGTAGAAGAGGTAGCCGAGCATCGGCACGTGGGTGCGCTGCTGGCCGTCCCCGAGCAGCTCGGCGACCGGCACACCGAGGTGCTGGCCCATCAGGTCGAGCAGGGCCGACTCGAGACCCGTGACGGCGTGCACCGTCGTGCGCAGGTCGAAGGTCTGGGCGCCGCGACCGCCTGCGTCGCGGGCGGCATACGCCTCGCCGACCTGGCGGAGCAGCTGGCGGAACCGGGCGATCTCCTTGCCGTGCAACAGCTCCGCGGCCTCGCGGATCGTGCCGGCGATCGCCTCGCCCCCCGGCACCTCGCCGAGTCCGGTGTTGCCGTCGCTGTCGGTGACGATGACAACGTTGCGGGTGAAGAAGGGGCCGTGGGCGCCGCTGAGGTTGAGCAGCATGCTGTCGTGCCCGGCGACGGGCACGACCTCGACGGAGGCGATCTTCGGCGACATGGGGTGCTCCTGTCAGTCCTGCGCCGGACGCAGCCGGCCGTCGATGCGCTGGGTGACGCCCCACGGGTTGTCGTCGCGGGTCGGCTCGGGAAGCAGGCCGGCCGGCACGTCCTGGTAGGCGACGGGCCGTTGGAAGCGGTAGATCGCGAGCGAGCCGACCGAGGTGGTGCGCGAGTCGCTCGTGGCGGGGAACGGGCCTCCGTGGACCATCGCGTGCCCGACCTCGACCCCGGTGGGCCAGCCGTTGAAGAGGATCCGTCCGGCCTTGGTCTCGAGCAGCGGCAGGAGGCTGCTCGCCGTCGCGCGGTCGCTCTCGGCAGCCTGGACGGTCACGGTGAGCTGGCCCTCGAGGCCACGCAGGGCCTCGGCGAGCTCGGCCTCGTCGTCCCAGCGCACGACGACGCCGGCCGCGCCGAAGACCTCGTCGCTGACGGCAGACTCGTCGCGCAGCCCTGAGGTCGTGGTCGACGCGAGCAGGGGTGCGGGGGCGTTCGCGGCGTTCCCGACTGCGCCTTCGGCCTCGACGGTGACACCGGACGCGGTGCGCAGCGCGTCGGTGCCCTTGTCGTAGGCCTGGGCGATGCCCGAGGTGAGCATGGTCTGCCCGGTGGTCGCCGCCACGGCCCGGGCGGCGGCCGCGACGAACGCGTCGCCATCGGGCCCGGACGGCACGAAGGTGAGCCCGGGGTTGGTGCAGAACTGCCCCGAGCCGAGCGTCAGCGAGCCGACGTATGCGGTCGCCAGCGTCTCCGCCCGACCGTCGGCGATGCTGCCGGGTAGGACGACGACGGGGTTGACCGAGCTCATCTCGGCATACACCGGGATGGGCTCACGCCGGGCTGCCGCGGCCGCCACGAGGGCGAGCCCGCCGGCCCGCGAGCCGGTGAAGCCGACGGCCTTGATCCGCGGGTCGCGCACGAGCGCCTGCCCGACGGACGTGCCGCTGCCGAAGATGACGGAGAACACGCCGGCCGGCAGGCCGGAGGCGGCCACGGCGCGGGTGACGGCCGCCCCGACGAGCTCGCTCGTGCCCGGGTGGGCGTTGTGCGCCTTGACGACGACGGGACAGCCGGCGGCCAGCGCCGACGCGGTGTCGCCGCCGGCGACGGAGAAGGCGAGCGGGAAGTTGCTCGCGCCGAACACCGCGACCGGGCCCAGCGGGACCTGGCGCTGGCGGATGTCGGCGCGGGGGAGCGGTGTGCGGTCCGGCAGCGCCGGGTCGATGCGGGCCTCGAGGTGGTCGCCGAGGCGTACGACCCGCGCGAACATCCGCAGCTGGCCCGTCGTGCGGCCCAGCTCGCCGGTGAGGCGGGCGAGGGGCAGCCCCGACTCGATCACGGCGCGCGCGACGATCTGCTCGCCGTCGGCCTCGATCTCGTCGGCGACCTTCCCCAGGAAGGCGGCTCGCTCCTGTGGCGACGTCGCACGGTAGGCGTCGAACGCGTCCGCCGCCGCCCGCGTCGCCGCCTCGAGCTGACCCTCGTCGACGAACGTGTAGACGGGCTCCAGGGCCTCGCCCGTCGCAGCCGCGACGGCCGCGGAGCCGGGAAGGGACCCGGCCACGGGCGTACCGGCGATGATCGAGTGTCCGGTCAGGGTGGTCATGCGATGGCTCCTGGTGCGTCTGGTTCGGGTCTCGTCGGGTGCTGGTCGCGAGCTGCTCGCCCTCGAGCCTCTCAGCCGATCTTGTCGACGAGGATCTTGAGGTCGCTGACGTCCTGCTCGGTGAGGTCGGTGAGCGGCGGGCGCACCGGCCCGGCCGGCCGGCCGATGGCGGCGAGGCCGCCCTTGATGATGGAGACGGCATACCCCCGCTCGCGGTCGCGGATGTCGAGGTAGGGCAGCACGAAGTCGTTCAGCCTGCGGTACACGGCGTCCCTGTCCTGTCGGCGGACGTCCTCGTAGAAGCCGATGGCGAACTCCGGGACGAAGTTGAAGATCGCCGACGAGTACGTCGTGACGCCCAGCTGGAGGAGGGGCAGGGCGAAGGTCTCGGCGGTGGGCAGTCCACCGACGTAGAGGAGCCGGTCGCCGACGCGGGCGTAGGTGCGGGTCATCTCCTCGATGTTGCCCACGCCGTCCTTGAGCCCGATCAGGTTGCGGTTGCGGTCCGCGGCCTCGGCAACGGCGAGGTCACCGAGGATCGCGTTGGCGCGCGAGTAGGCGATGACGCCGAGGTTCGTCGAGCGGCAGACGGCCGAGATGTGCTCGACGAGGCCGCGCTGGCCCGCCTCGGTGAGGTAGGGCGGGAAGAGCAGGATGCCGTCGGCGCCGGCGGCCTCGGCGGCCTTCGCCTGGGCGACCGCGACGGCGGTGCCACCCGTGGCCGGGGCGAGCACGGGCACGCGACCGCCGATCTCGTCGACGGCGACCCGCACGACGGTGTCGATCTCCTCGGTGCGTAGCGAGAAGCCCTCACCGGTGCCGCCGGCCGCGAAGAGCCCGGCGACGTCGTAGCCGCTGAGCCACGACAGGTGGTCGCGGTAGCCGGCCTCGTCGAAGGCGAGGTCGGGCGTGAAGTGCGTGACGGGGAACGACAGCAGTCCGGTGCCCAGCTGGTGAGCGAGTTCGTCGGGAGCCAGGGGCACGGGGTACGTCCTTTGCGACAGAGCGGCCGGCCGTCTCGCTGAGTCGGGGCCCGCCGCTGGGCCAGTGAATGACCTCAGGCTAGGGACGGTGATGGATACCTGTCCAAGACACATTGTGTATGCCATGATGCTCAGGGGGCATCACGGCATACGGCCGCTCAGGCGTCGTCGCCGAGCTGCATCCGGCCGATCTGTGCGAGCACGCGGCGCAACATCGGGCTGCGGCGTCCGCGTGCCCAGATGGCGTGCAGCTCGACCGGGCGCCCCGGTGTCTCGCTACCGTCGGGGTCGCCGCCTCCGTCGACGAGGTCCTTGTAGACCACCCCCTGCACCCCGAGCGATCGAGCGGAGGCGGGCACGAGGGCGCACCCGCGACCCGCGGCGACGAGCAGGACGGCGGTGAGGATCTGGTGCACCTGCTGCTCGACCCTCGGGTGTGCGTTGGTGAGGAAGCGGACCGTCAGCTCGTGGAAGTAGCGCGACTGCACGGGGTTGTAGCTGATGACCGGCACGCGGTCGAAGTCGCCGGCCGTCAGGGGGCGGGTGACCTCGGCGAGCGGGTGCCCCGCCGGCACGGCCGCGCACAGCGCCTCGCGGAACACCACGCGCGACTCGAACTCGGTCGTGTCGAAGGGTGGGCGCGCCAGGCCGAGGTCGAGCTCACCGCGGCGGATGCCGTCGGCCTGGGCGGCCGTGACCCGCTCGTGGAGGATCACGTCGACACCGGGCAGGCTCCGGTCGAGCTCCTTGAGCAGCGGGCCGAGCATGCCGATGGCCGACACGGCCGTGAAACCGAGACGCAGGGTGCCCGCCGCGCCTCCGTCGATGCGGCGGGCGACGTCGCCCGCGCTGTCGACGAGGGCGAGCAGCCGGTAGGACTCGTCGAGGAAGGCGCGTCCGGCCTCGGTGAGGGCGACCCGGCGGTTGTCGCGCTCGAGGAGCGTCACCCCGACCGTGCGCTCGAGCTTCTGTATCTGCCGGCTCAGCGGAGGCTGGGTCATGTTGAGCCGGTCGGCCGCCCGGCCGAAGTGCAGCTCCTCGGCGACGGCGACGAACGCTCGCACCTGGTCCAGGGTCATCATGACCGCCCACGATACAGCGAGGGTATCAATCGATGCAGCATCGGGTTTGGACACGCATTGACTGTCGTTCGTAGTGTCTCCCGTCAAGGGACCAGACCTGACCCCCAGCGCCCCGCCCCGGACGGCGCACCAGCTCGAGGAGACCTTCAATGACGAACGTTCGAACGAGGCACCGCGTCGCCAGCGCCGCCGGCGCCGCCACCCTCGCCCTCGTCCTGACCGCCTGTGGAGGCGTCAAGACCGGCTCCACGGGTGGCGGCGCCACCGGGGGGAGCGACTACCCGACGAAGAGCATCCAGATGACCGTCGGCGCCTCGGCCGGTGGCAGCAGCGACCTCATCAGCCGCGCCATGTCCAAGGGCATGGGCCAGGCGCTCGGCGTCGCGATGCCGGTCGTCAACAAGCCCGGCGCCAACGGCGCGCTCGTCGCCAAGGAGCTGCAGACGGCGAAGCCCGACGGCTACTCCATCGCCATCCAGAACGCGTCGCTCTTCGCGATCACGCCTCTCGCCGTCTCCGAGTCGGAGGCGGTCAAGGTCGACGACTTCGACATCGTCTACGGCGTCTCCCGCGACGACTACGTCCTCGCGACGAACCCCAAGACCGGATGGAAGAGCATCGCCGACATGAAGGCGTCCGGCAAGACGATCCGCTACGGCACCACCGGGGTCGGCACCGGCGCCCAGCTCAACTCCGCGCTGACGTTCGCCACCGCAGGCATCGAGGCCACGGCCGTCCCGTTCGACGGCGGAGCGCCCAACCTCACGGCGCTGCTCGGCGCGCAGGTGGACGCCTCGACCATGCAGGTCGGCGAGGCCATCGAGAACATCCAGGCCGGCAAGCTCGTGCCGCTCGCAGTCTTCTCGGCAGAGCGGGTGCCCTTCCTGCCCGACGTCCCCACCGCCATCGAGCAGGGCTTCGACGTGCAGGTCTCGCAGTACCGCTTCATCACCGTGCCCAAGGGCACCCCGCAGGCGGTCAAGGACAAGCTCGTCGAGGCGGCCAAGAAGACCTTCGCGACGCCGGAGTACAAGAAGTTCAACGAGGACAACAACCTCACGCCGCTCGAGGTGTCGGGCCAGGAGATCGCGACGATGCTGAAGTCCGACCTGCAGTCCAACACCGAGAAGCTCAAGAAGTTCAAGATCTCGCTGGCGTCCACGAGCTGACCGCCACAGCCGCACCCAACCCACTCGAAGAGGAGCAAGGGATGAGCACGACGAGCGGGCCCGAGCGGCACCAGGCCGCCGAGGCCGACATCCTCGAGGAGCTCAAGGCAGAGCTCGCCCACGAGCTGGAGGAGGAGCGACCGCCACACGGCGGCCCGCTCGCGCAGGTCGCGGCCGGCATCGTCACCCTGCTCCTCGGGATCGCGGGCGTCGTGCTCTCCCTCGGCTTCGGGCTCGGCAGCCTCACCCAGCCGGGCCCGGGCCTGTGGCCCTTCGTCATCTCCGTGGCCGTGGCCGCGCTGTCGCTCGCCCACCTCGCGTTCGGTCGGCGCGGCCACGACACCGAGACGTTCACCCGGTCCAGCGCGCTGACCGCGCTCGGGGTGCTGACCCTCGTCGCGCTCGCGGCCCTGCTGCCGGTCATCGGCTTCGAGGTGCCGTCGCTGATCGTCATGGTGATCTGGCTGCGCTTCCTCGGCGGAGAGTCGTGGCGCATGACGGCCGTCGTCAGCGTCGTCACGGTCGCCGCGTTCTACGCACTCTTCGTCCTGGCGCTGTCCATCCCCCTCCCGCGCCTCGTCTGACCGGAGCACCCGTCATGGACCTCAGCCCGATCATCACCGGCTTCGGCATCGTCCTGCAGCCGACGAACCTGCTCTACTGCCTCGTCGGCGTGCTCATCGGCATGCTCATCGGCGTGCTTCCCGGCCTCGGCCCCGCCGCGACCATCGCGATCCTGCTGCCCCTGACCTACGGCATCGAGCCCGTGTCGGCGATCATCATGCTGGCCGGCATCTTCTACGGCGCCCAGTACGGCGGCACGATCACCTCGGTCCTGCTCCGGCTCCCGGGGGAGGCGAGCTCCGTCGTTACGGTCTTCGACGGGTTCGCCATGGCCAAGCAGGGCCGCGCGGGTGCCGCGCTCGGCATCGCTGCCATCGGCTCCTTCATCGGCGGCACCATCTCGATCATCGGCCTGTCGGTCCTGGCGCCCGTCGTCGCCGGCTACGCCCTCGACTTCGGCCCGCCGGAGTACGCCGCGCTCGGCCTGCTCGGCGTCCTGCTCGTCTCGACGGTCGGCAACGGCGGCAAGCTCAAGGCCGTCATCGCTGCAGCCATCGGCCTGCTCATCGCCACCGTGGGGCGCGACAGCTTCACCGGCGCCGAGCGCTTCACCTTCGGCAACCTCAACCTCGCCGACGGCATCGACTTCGTGCCGATCGCGATGGGCCTCTTCGGTCTCGGCGAGATCCTCTACAACCTCGAGGAGAACCACAAGAAGGTCCACGCCCCGGCGAAGGTCACCAAGGTGTGGCCCTCCCGCGCTGACCTCGCGCAGTCGAAGGGCGCCATCGCGCGCGGCTCGGGCATCGGCTTCGGCCTGGGCGTGCTGCCCGGCGGCGGGGCCGTGCTCTCCTCGCTCGTCGCGTACGCCGTCGAGAAGCGCCGTGCGAAGCAGCCCGAGCGCTTCGGCCGGGGTGCGATCGAGGGCGTCGCGGCGCCCGAGTCCGCCAACAACGCGGCGGCCACCTCGTCGTTCATCCCGCTGCTCACGCTCGGCATCCCGGCCAACGCGACGATGGCTCTGATGTTCGGTGCCCTGCTCATCCAGGGCGTGCAGCCGGGGCCGCAGCTCGTCGACCAGCACCCCGACATCTTCTGGGGCGTCATCAACTCGATGTACATCGGCAACATCCTGCTGCTCATCATGAGCATCCCGATGGTCGGCATCTTCGTGCGGATCCTGCGCGTCCGGCCGGCCATCCTCGCGCCGATCACGGCCCTCATCACGATGCTCGGCGTCTACACCGTCAACAACTCGGTGTTCGACATCTACCTCGTCATCGTCTTCGGCATCATCGGCTACCTCATGAAGAAGTTCGGCTTCGACCCCGGGCCGCTGGTCCTCGCGTTCGTGCTCGGCACCCTCATCGAGTCCTCGTCCCGCCAGTCGCTGCTCATCTTCGGCGGCGACCCCACCGGCTTCCTCACCCGACCGATCTCCGGAATGATCTTCGCGGCCATCCTGCTCGTCGCGCTGTTCCCCTTGCTGCGCAAGCTGTTCCGTATGCGGCGTGGTGACGCCGAGTCCGGTCGCGGGGCTCAGCACCACCCCGAGCCCACTCCCGAGCCACGTCCCGAGCCACGTCCCGAGCACGAGACCACGGAGGCGAAATGACCATCCTCGTCGGCTATCTCGACACCCCGGAAGGTCGTGCGGCGCTCGACGCCGGCATCGACGAGGCACGCCTGCGCCAGCAGCCCCTCGTCGTCGTCAACTCCCCGCGGCGAGGAGCCACGGTCGACGACGACATGGTCGACGGCGACCACGTCGAGCAGGTCCGGGCCCGGGCGCGTGCGGCCGGCGTCGCAGTGGAGGTGCGACAGCCCCTGCACGGCGACTCGCTCGCCGAGACGTTCGAGGCGCTGACCGCCGAGCTCGGTGCGACCCTCGTGGTCATCGGCGTGCGCCACCGCAGCCCGGTCGGCAAGCTCATCCTCGGCAGCACGGCCCAGCGGATCCTGCTCGACTCCCAGGTGCCGGTGCTCGCGGTCAAGGCCGCCCACTGATGGCCGCGGTCCGCTCACGCATCTCCTCCGTCGACATCACGCCGGTCGCCTTCGAGGACCCGCCGCTGCTCAACGTCGTCGGCGTGCACCAGCCGTACGCTCTGCGCGCGATCGTGCGCGTGCACACCGACACCGGCTCGGTGGGCCTCGGTGAGACCTACGGTGACGAGACCCAGCTGCAACGACTCGAGGCGGTGGGTCGCGCGGTCGCCGGCCACGACGTCTACGACCTCAACGGACTCTGGCGTGCCGCGTCCGAGGCCCTCGGCCCGGGGAACGCCGGCGCGGGCGCCAGCTTCGGCGGGATGCTGCAGGTCGACTCGGCCGTCGCGACCGCCTATTCGCCCTTCGAGGTCGCCTGTCTCGACATCCAGGGTCACGAGACCGGCCGTCCGGTCAGCGACCTGCTCGGCGGCGCCGTCCGCGACACGGTGCCCTTCAGCGCCTACCTCTTCTACAAGTGGGCGGGGCACCCCGGCCGGCCCGACGACGACTGGGGCGAGGCCCTCACCCCGGACCAGCTCGTCGTGCAGGCCAAGCGGATGGTGACCGCATACGGCTTCGACGCGATCAAGCTCAAGGGCGGCGTGCTGCCGCCCGGCGACGAGGTCGAGGCCATGCGCGCGCTGCGCGACGCGTTTCCCGACCACAGGCTGCGCATCGACCCCAACGGCGGGTGGACCGTCGACACCTCGGTCCGCGTGGCGCACGACCTCGCCGACGTGCTCGAGTACCTCGAGGACCCCACGCCGGGGATCGACGGCATGGCTGCCGTGGCACGCCAGACCGACCTGCCGCTCGCGACGAACATGTGCGTCATCGCCTTCGAGCATCTCGCGCCCGCTGTGCGCGCCGACGCCGTCGGAGTCGTCCTGTCGGACCACCACCTCTGGGGTGGGCTGCTGCGCTCGCGCCTGCTCGCCGGGATCTGCGACACGTTCGGCATGGGTCTGTCGATGCATTCGAACAGCCACCTCGGGGTCAGCCTCGCGGCGATGACCCACCTCGCCGCGGCGACGCCCAACCTCACGTACGCGTGCGACACCCACTACCCGTGGAAGACCGAGGAGGTCGTGAAGCCGGGCGTGCTCGACTTCGTCGACGGCGCCGTCGCGGTGCCCACGGGCCCCGGCCTCGGCGTCGAGATCGACGAGGACGCCCTGGGCGCGCTGCACGAGCAGTACCTCTCGTGCGGCATCCGTCGTCGCGAGGACACCGTCTACATGCAGTCGATCGAGCCCGGCTTCGAGGTCAACACCGCCCGTTGGTGAGGGGTTTCAGGCCTGCTGGAGGCGGGCGCGTGAGTTGGCGAGGTGGAGGCGCATCGCGGCGCGAGCGGCGTGGCCGTCGCCGTGCGCGATGGCGAGGTGGATGTTCTCGTGCTCCAGCGCGACCCGGGTCAGGTGCGTCGCGTCCGAGACGGTGTAGGCGGGCTCGAGGCGGGTGCGCGGCAGCATGATCATCATCGGCCCGAGCGACGCGAGCAGGTCGGAGTAGAAGCGGTTGCCCGACGCGACGGCGATGCGCAGGTGGAACTCGTAGTCGGCCTCGACCGCGCCGCTGGCCTGCTCGCCGGCCCGGGTCAGATCGCGGAGTGCCCGCTCGATCGCCTTGACCTGCACGTCGGTCCGTCGTTCGGCCGCAAGCCCGGCCGCCTCGGTCTCGATGCCGATGCGGAAGTCGATCATGTCGAGGACGTCGCGGTGCGTTCGCACCCGGTCGGCGCCGATCTCGAAGCTGCCGGTCTCGGGAAGGGCGAGCACGAACGAGCCGCGGCCCTGGAAGGTCTCGACGAGGCCGGCAGCCTGCAACCGCGAGATCGCCTCGCGCACGACCGTGCGGCTGACCCCGAACTCCTCGACGAGGGAGGCCTCGGTCGGCAGCTTCTGGCCGGGCTCGATCCGGCCGGCGAGGATGCGCTCCTTGAGCCGCTCGACGAGCTCGTGGGCGAGACCGCGCCCGGAGTCGCGGTCGAGCCGGCGGTCGTCGTCGCTGCCTGGGGGACTCACGGCGCCCAACCTAGTGGCCGCGCAGCTCGCCGGGCATCCGCCCGTCAGGCCCGCCCGACCTCGAAGGTGTCGACCGTCCAGGCCTTGACCTGCTCGCTCAGCGTGAAACCGAGTCCGGGACGGTCCGGCACGACCATGCGCCCGTCCCGGGTCTCGAGCCGCTCGTTGAAGAGCGGGTCGAGCCACTCGAAGTGCTCGACCCACGGCTCGCGGGGGTAGCACGCAGCGAGGTGCAGGTGGATCTCCATGGCGAAGTGCGGCGCGAGCTGGAGGCCGGCGTGGTCGGCGAGCGTGGCGAGGCGCAGGAACGGCGTGATGCCTCCGACGCGGGGCGCATCGGGCTGGATGATGTCAGCCGCGCGGGCCTCGATCAGACGCACGTGCTCGGCGACGCTCGAGAGCATCTCGCCCGTGGCGATGGGGGTGTCGAGCGCGGCCGCGAGCTGGGCGTGCCCCTCGGCGTCGTATGCGTCGAGCGGCTCCTCGATCCACACGAGGCCGAGGTCCTCGACGGCGCGGCCGAAGCGAAGGGCCGTCGCGCGGTCCCACTGCTGGTTGGCGTCGACCATGAGCGGCACGGCGTCGCCGATGTGCTCGCGCACGGCGGCGAGGCGCTGGAGGTCCATCTTCAGGTCGGGCTGGCCGACCTTGATCTTGATGCCGCCGATGCCGGCCGCGAGCGACTCGGATGCACGCAGCTTGACCTCCTCGATCGGCGCGTGGAGGAAGCCGCCCGACGTGTTGTACGTGCGCACCGAGTCACGGTGCGAGCCGATGAGCTTGGAGAGCGGCAGGTCGGCTCGGCGGGCCTTGAGGTCCCAGAGCGCGATGTCGACGGCGGCGAGGGCCTGGGTCGCGACGCCAGAGCGTCCGACGGAGGCGCCCGCCCAGAGCAGCTTGTCGTAGACCCTGGCGATGTCGCTCGGGTCCTCGCCGATGAGACCGTCGGCGACCTCCTTCGCGTGCGCGAACTGGGCAGGACCCCCGGCGCGCTTGCTGTAGCTGAAGCCGGTGCCGCGGTGGTCCTGCTCCGTCGTGATCTCGGCGAACAGGAGCACGACCTCGGTCATCGGCTTCTGCCGTCCGGTCAGCACCTTGGCGTCGCTGATCGGGGTCGGTAGGGGCAGGACGACGGAGGAGAGGGCGACGTGGCGGATGCGGTCTGCGGTCATGGCGAGTCCTCGAGGGATGGCGACGGTGGCACCACTGATCGTACAACTTACACAGTTGTACGACAAGTTTTGAGTGCGTGCGAGATCGAGCCGACGGTGGGCACCGGTCGAGCGGTAGGCGTCAGGCCGAGCGGGCGGCCGTCATCTCGCGGCGCTTGCGCAGTGCCATGGCGAGCGCGATCTTGCGCGCGTCGATGGAGATCTCGCGCAGCATGCCCGAGATCGGGTTCGTGTAGCCGGTGTACCAGAGGCCCGATGCGCCGCGGGCCGTCCGGCCGCCCCGCTCGACGGGGCGGCCGGTGCGGTCGAGCACCCCGAGGTGGCCGAGCAGCGGCTCGAGGCCCTGCTCGTAACCCGTGGCGAGGACGAGGACGTCGGGTCGGATGCGTGACCCGTCGCTCAGCACGACGGTGTCGGCGTCGACCGCGGCGAGAGCCGCGACGGGCTCGACGGCGCCGGACCTGATGGCATCGATGATGCCGACGTCCTGCACCGGGATCGCGTTGTCGCGCTCGACCCGGGTCAGAAGACCGGTGTCCGGACGCGGCAGGCCCCGGTCGCTGAGATCCGGCGTCTGGAGCCGCTCGACGAACGGCGCCACGCGGTCGACGAGGGACGTGGGGAGGCGACGCACCGCGATGCCGGTGTACTGGGCGGCGATCGGACCCCTGTTGCGGCGCAGGATGTGCGGAACGGTCCGCACCGCCAGGCGCACCCGCTTCGCCCCGTGCTCGGCGAGGTCCACGGCGAGCTCGGTGCCGGTGTTGCCGGTGCCGACGACCAGGACGTCCCTACCGGCGTGTGCCGCTCCGCTTCGGTAGTGGCGCGCGAGCACCACCTCGCCCGAGAAGCCTTGCAGGCCGGGCACGTCCGGCTCGCGTGGCGTGTGGTTGAAGCCCGTGGCCACGACGGCATACGGGGCGGTCGTCGTCGTGCCGTCTCCGAGGGTGAGGGTCCACGACGCGCCGTCGGCGGACCTGTCCACCCGGCTCACCTGGGTGCCGAGCCGTACGTGGATCTCGTGGTGCGCGGCATACAGCTCGAGGTAGCGCACGACGTCGTCGCGGGCGACCCAGCGGCCCATCTCCTTCGGGATGGGCAGGCCGGGAAGGCCGGAGAGCTCACGCGGCGTGTGGAGGTGCAGCCGGTCGTAGTGCGCGCGCCACGAGCTGCCGACCGAGTCGGCACGCTCGAGGACGACGGACCGCAGCCCCCGTCGGCGCATGGCCGCCGCGGTCGCGAGACCGGCCGGGCCGGCTCCGATGATGTGGGCGTCGACGGTGGCGCTGGGGCGGGTCACACCGGCGAATCTAGCGCCCGCCCGTCGGCCACGATGATGCCCGCGTGCAGGACCCGCTCCGGACGCAGCATCGCCTCGACGTCCTCGTCGGCGCGTCCGGCCACCACGAGCACGTCGGCGGGCATGCCGGGCGCGAGCCGTCCCGCCCGGTCGGCGATGCCGAGCGCCTTGGCTGGCAGGGACGTGCACATCGCCAGGGCCCGGTCCGTCGGGAGGCCGATCATGCTCACCAGCTGCGTCACTCCGTGCACCATGACGTCGTGTGGCTTCGGGGGGCCGATGCCGGCGTCGGTCGAGAACAAGCAGTTGGCGCCCGAGGCGACGAGCCCCCGCAGGTGCTCGAGGAGCGCGGGGAGGCGTATCGCGATCTCCGGTCGGAGCGGCCCTGGCACGGTGCCACCCGTGATCGACAGGGGGAGGCCGGATGCCGCGAGGCGGGCGACGAGGTCGGGGTCCTGCGCGATGCCGTCGGCCGTCATGAAGCTGACGTGCTCGATGGTGTCGACGCCTGCGGTGACGGCATCGGCGACGCCACTCGTGCCGTGGGCGTGCGCAGCGACGGGCAGCCCTGCGGCGTGGGCGGACTCGACGACCGCGCGGAGCTCGGCAACACCGAACTGCGACTCGTGCGGGGCCGACCCGGGAGTGACGGTGCCGCCCGTGGCCATGACCTTCACGACGTCGACCCCGGCGGCAGCGAGCCGGGCGACGGCCGCCCGCAGTGCCGCCTCGTCTGCGCACTCCCCGCCGAGGAACCAGCAGTGTCCGCCCGGTGTGGTCAGTGCCGGCCCGGCAACGAGCAGCATCGGCCCCGACGACGGGTCGCGGGCGAGCTCGTCGCGCAGCGCCACCGTGACGAGGCCCCGTCCGCCGAGCTCGCGCACCGTCGTGACGCCCGCGGCCAGGGCCCGCCGGGCGTTGGCTCGGCCCCGTTCGAGGAGTGCTTCGTCGTCGCTCTCGCGGTGCCAGCCCAGCGGGTCGGTCGAGCAGTCCCAGGTCAGGTGCTGGTGCGCGTCGACGAGCCCGGGCAGCACCGTCACGTCGCCGAGCTCCTCAACGGTCACGTCGCTCGCGTACGCCCCGGGCGGGCCGACGTCGACGACCGTGCCGTCGTCGATCGCGATGTCGGTCGCGCCGAGGAACCGCTCACCGTCGAAGACCTGTCCTGCTCGCAGAACCTCCATGGCCTTCGCCCCCGTCACGCCGGGCCGACGTGCTCGGAGAACCACTCGTTGAGCGGGCGCAGCGCCTGCCAGGCACCGCGTACCTCGTCGAGAGCCTGCGTCGTCTCCAGCCAGCGAGGGCTGCCGAAGTCGCGGATGAGCATGAGCTCCTTGTGCCGGAGCGTCTCGATGCGCGGGTGGTCGGCGGCATACCCACGGGGAGTGGTCCGCACCTTCTCGCCGAGCACCTCGAAGCCGCTGCCGCGCGCGGCGGCGAGGAGCTGCTCGAGCTGTGGCCCGGTCGACTCCGAGACCACGGCCTGACGCAGGCGGGCGGTCTGGGTCGTCGCGTGCGCATGGAAGCCCCCGCCGGCCTTGAGGCCCGTCGCGCTGATCTCGACGTAGTAGCCGCAGCCGGGATGCGTCGCAGCGAACGCGCCGAGGTGAGTCTTGTACGGCGACTTGTCGGCGCTGAACCGGATGTCGCGGTTGGGCCGGAAGAGCTTCGCCTCCCCGAACTCGTCCTCCAGCGCGTCCACGAGGGCGAGCATCGGCTCGCGGACGTCGTGTTCCCACTGCTGCTTGTGCTCGGTCCAGTACGCCTTGGAGTTGTCGGCCTCGAGGCCGGCGTAGAAGTCGAGGGCGCCGTGGGGAAATCCGGAGAAGGCCACAGGAGACGTCGCGGAGGTGCTCATGTGGCGACTCTGACACCGGGACCAGGTTGTTAGGCAAGGCTTACCTGTGCTTTCCTGATTTCCGTCATGCCGACATGGCGTAATTCCTGAGAATTACCTGAGAGAGGGCCACGCCAGTGCTCGCGAGCAACGCGCTCATCGGACTCCGAGAGGGACTCGAGGCCGCCCTCGTGGTCGTCATCCTCGTCGCCTTCCTCGTCAAGACCGACAGACGCTGGGCACTGCGCCACGTGTGGACCGGCGTCGGTGTCGCCGTCGCCCTCTCGGTCGCCCTCGGCGCCCTGCTCACCTACGGCACGAAGCAGCTGACCTTCGAGGCCCAGGAGCTCATCGGCGGCAGCGCCTCGATCATCGCGGTCGTCTTCGTCACCTTCATGGTCTTCTGGATGAAGTCGGCGGCGCGCACCATCTCGGGCGAGCTCAAGGGCAAGCTCGACAAGGCCCTCGACATGGGCCCCTTCGCGATCGCCCTCGTCGCCTTCCTCGGCGTCGGCCGCGAGGGCCTCGAGACCGCGATCTTCTTCTATGCCACGACCGAGGCCGCCGGCCAGGGCAACAACCAGCCCCTCATCGGCTGGGTGGTCGGCCTGGGCGGCGCCGTCGTGCTCGGCTGGCTCATCTACCGCGGCGCCGTGCAGATCAACCTCGCGAAGTTCTTCCGCTACACCGGCGTCCTGCTCGTCCTCGTCGCCGCCGGCATCCTCGCCTACGGCCTCCACGACCTGCAGGAGGCGCGCTTCGTCCCGGGCCTGACGACTCTCGCCTTCGACGTCAGCAGCACCATCGACCCGGGCAGCTGGTACGCCACGCTGCTCAAGGGCATCTTCAACTTCACGCCGGCCACGACGGTGCTCCAGGCGATCGCGTGGGTCCTCTACGTCGGCATCGTCCTGACGCTGTTCCTGCGCCCGGCCCGTCCCGCGCTGCCGGCGCCCGTGGCGACCTCGGGCGACTCACGCCCGACCGTCGCCGCCTGACCCTCCCGCTCCACCTGCACTCCACCTCCACACGCCAGTCCGAAGCACCCACAGGAGAACCATGTCCCGCCCCGTCCTGCGTGTCGCCACGCCCCTCGCGCTCACGCTCGTCGCCGGCCTCGGCCTCGCCGCCTGCACCGACAAGGCCGACTCGACCGGATCGTCGACGACCGCTGGTGGCGGACCCATCACCGTCACCGCCACCGACACGACGTGCCAGCTGAGCGCGACGACGGCCAAGGCGGGCACCGTGACCTTCCAGGTCGCCAACACCGGCTCGAAGGTCAACGAGTTCTACGTCTACGCCGAGGGAGACCGAATCGTCTCCGAGGTCGAGAACATCACGCCCGGACTCAAGCGCGAGCTCAAGGTCGAGATCACCCAGCCGGGGACGTTCACGACCGCCTGCAAGCCCGGCATGGTCGGCGACGGCATCCGCGGCACGTTCACCGTCACCGGCACGGCCGTCGCAGGCAGCGCCGACCAGAAGGTCGCCAAGGCCATCTCCGACTACAAGGCCTTCGTCGCCGCCCAGTCCGACGAGCTGCTCGCGGGCAGCGAGGCGTTCGTCGCCGCCGTCAAGGCGGGCGACGTCGCCAAGGCCAAGGAGCTCTACCCGACGGCTCGCCTGCCGTGGGAGACGATCGAGCCCGTCGCGGAGAGCTTCGGCGACCTCGACCCGCGCATCGACGGCCGTGAGGACGTCGTCGAGGAGGGCATGAAGTTCACCGGCTACCACCGCCTCGAGAAGGACCTGTGGGTCAGCGGCCTGCAGAAGGACTCGAACGCCATCGCCGACCAGCTCCTGGCCGACGTCAAGGAGATCGCGGCGAAGAGCAAGACGGTCGAGCCGACCGCGCTGACCATCTCGAACGGCGCCAAGGCGCTGCTCGACGAGGTCGCCACCGGCAAGATCACCGGTGAGGAGGAGCGCTACTCGCACACCGACCTCTGGGACTTCCGCGGCAACCTGCAGGGGTCGCAGGAGGCGCTCGAGACGCTGCGCCCCGTCGTGACCGGGCGTGACCCCGAGCTCCAGAAGCTGCTCGACGCCCGGTTCGGCGACCTGAACAAGCTGCTCGAGTCGCACCGCGAAGCCGGCCGGTTCGTCTCGTACGAGACGCTCACGGACGCTGACATCAAGGCCCTCACGGTCGCCCTCGACGCGCTGAGCGAGCAGGTCGCCAAGGTGCCCGGGGTGGTCGAGGCCAAGTGAGCCCGTTCCCGTCCGATCCCGTCGCCCCCGAGCCTCGCGAACCGCTGAACGCGGCCACGGACGAGGCCGGAGTCAGCCGCCGCCGTCTCCTCGGCGTCTCAGGCTCCGCCGCCGTCGCCGGTCTCGTGGCCGGGGGAGTCGGGACGTATGCCGCCACGCGGGGTGGCCAGGACGCCCCGGCAGGTGCCCCGGCGGCTCCCGCGGCCCCCGCCCTCGCGCTCGACGCATCCATCCCGTTCCGGGGCGTCCACCAGGCCGGCATCGTGACTCCAGCCCAGGACCGCCTCCACTTCGTCGCCCTCGACGTCGTGACGAAGGACGCCGCGCAGCTGCGTGAGCTCCTCAAGGCGTGGACCCGTGCGGCCGAGCGCATGACGGCAGGCGCTGAGGCCGCCCCCGGTGGGCTCGTCGGTGGCGGACCCAACCGGGCACCCGAGGACACCGGCGAGGCGTACGGCCTGCCGGCATCCGGCCTCACGATCACGATCGGCTACGGCCCGTCGCTGTTCGACGACCGCTTCGGCCTCACGTCGAAGAAGCCCGCCGCCCTGCGCGAGCTCCCGGCGTTCTTCGGCGACCAGCTCGACCCGAGGCGCTCGGGAGGTGACCTCTGCATCCAGGCCTGCGCCAACGACCCGCAGGTCGCCGTCCACGCCGTGCGCAACCTCGTGCGGCTCGGCTTCGGCGTCGTCGCGGTGCGCTGGTCGCAGCTCGGCTTCGGCCGCACCTCGTCGACGTCGACCGCGCAAGCCACGCCGCGCAACATGTTCGGCTTCAAGGACGGCACCAACAACCTCAAGGCCGAGGAGCCCGAGAGCCTCGCGCAGCACGTCTGGGTCGCGCCGGGCGACGAGAAGGGCGGCGGCGCCTGGATGGCCGGCGGCTCCTACCTCGTCGCCCGCCGGATCCGGATGCACATCGAGGTCTGGGACCGCACGCCCCTGCAGGAGCAGGAGGACATCATCGGGCGCGACAAGAAGGAGGGCGCGCCGCTCGGCGGGGCCAAGGAGTTCGACATCCTGGACTTCACGAAGAAGGGCCCCGACGGCGAGCCCGCGATCCCGGTCGACGCGCACGTCAAGCTGGCCCACGAGAGCCAGCTCGGCGGTGTTCGCATCCTGCGCCGCGGCTACAACTTCACGGACGGCTCCGACGGCGTCGGCCACCTCGACGCGGGCCTGTTCTTCCTCGCGTACATGCGTGACCCCGAGAAGCAGTTCGTGCCGATGCAGCGGGCGCTCGCCAAGTCGGACGGGCTCAACGAGTACATCGAGCACAACGGGTCGGCCGTCTTCGCGTGCCCGCCCGGCCTCGCCGACGGCGAGCACTGGGGTCAGGCGCTGTTCGCCTGACCCCAGTGGGCCGGCGCTGCCCCGGTCAGGTCTGGCGGACCCGCACCGTCAGGCTGGCCGGGAGCACGGTCGCGCTGATCTCCGTGGCCTCACCGACGACGTCGCCGTCGATCTGCACCGGCAACGGCCGGTCGGTGCGCACGCGCACCTGCTGGACCACCTTGTGGTCGAGCGTCGGGTGGCCCTTGCGCTGCCGCGTCGCGACGCGGGTCGCCACCGGCACCCAGCCGACGACACCCTTGGGCGAGGCGATGACCGCATCGAGCCGGCCGTCGTCGACGCGCGCGTTGGGCATGAGCACCAGCCCGCCGAGCAGCCGGCCGCAGTTGCCGATGATGACCATCCGCGCGCGCCGGCGGAACTCGAGCTCGTCGTCGACCTTGACGGAGATGCGGAACTCGGGCGACACGAGGTGCTTGAGGCCCGAGAGCATGTACGCCGGCCAGCCGACCTTCGCCTTGAGGTTCTCGTTGGTGCCCGCCATGATCTGCGCGTCCATCCCGAGGCCGCTCATGACGAGGAAGTAGTGGGTCTCCGGGGCTCCGGACTCGTCGGGTGCGTCGTCCATGGGGGCAGCGCCCACGACGAGCTCGCCGACGTCGATGCGCCGGTTGCGCCCGGTCAGCGCGACCGCGACAGCGGTCTCGAGCGCGACCGGCAGGTCGAGGTTGCGGGCGAGCAGGTTGCCGGTGCCGGCGGGCAGGATGCCGAGGGGCGTCTCGGTGCCGACGAGTGCGCTCGCGACGTTGCGCACCGTGCCGTCGCCACCGAGGCTGCACACGATGTCGGCACCGTCACGCACCGCCTGGGCGGCCTGGCCCTGGCCCGGGTCCTCGATGGTCGTCTCGTAGAACATCGGCTCGCCCCAGCCGTTCGCGAGGCACGTCGACGTGACCCGCTGACGCAGGTCGGGCAGGTCGGCGAACTTCGTCGGGTTGACGACGACGCCGGCACGCTTGAGCGGGGTTCGCGGCTCCTCGCCCGTACGGAAGTGGTCGCGCGGTGGTCGGGGCCGGCGCAGTCGCAGGCCGGCAGTGGCCTCCGGTGCGACGCGGCCCAGGACGAACCACCCGACGACCAGCGCCAGCACCACGACGCCGGCGATGATCCATGGCAGGTAGTCCGTGAGCACGATGACATACGGTATCGCCCGCGCGGGGCGTCCCCGAATCGCCGGCTGCCCCGCCCCTAGGCTGGGCGCATGAGTGACCCCTTCCCCGACCCCGGGCCGTCGACCCCCGACGACGCCGACTGGACGTGGGTGCTGACGCAGCCGTGCCCCGACTGCGGGTTCGACGCTGCCGCCACCGATCCGGCCGACGTCCCCACGATCCTTCGCGACGCCGGCCAGCGGTATGCCGCCGCCCTCCACCGTGACGACGTGCGCACACGTCCGGGCCAAGGTGTCTGGTCGACGCTCGAGTACGTCTGCCACGTCCGCGACGTGTGCGACGTCATGACGGGCCGCCTCGAGCAGATCCTGGCGGGTGGCGGCGAGGTCGTCCGCTTCGCCAACTGGGACCAGGACGCGACGGCCCTCGAGAAGCAGTACTGGCGCTCCGACCCCGACGTCGTCGAGGGTGAGGTCGCCGGTGCCTTCGAGACGGCCGCGACGGCATACGGCCGCCCCTCGGGAGCGCAGTGGGACTGGCCGGCCCTGCGCAGCAACGGCTCCGAGTTCACGGCCCGCACGCTCGCGCTCTACTTCGTCCACGACATCCGACACCACCTCTGGGACGTGAACGCATGACCCTTCCGATCGACGTCCAGCTCCAGCTGCCCGAGCCACGCACGCCCGACCCGCACGAGGCGCCCGCGATCCGCTGGGGCATCCTCGGCCCGGGCGGCATCGCGCACACCTTCGCCGACGCCGTCGCCGTGGGCACGGCCTCGTCGGTCGTCGCCGTCGGGTCGCGCAGCCGCGAGCGAGCGCAGGACTTCGCCGACGAGTTCGAGATCGGCCGGGCGTACGGCAGCTACGAGGAGCTCGTGGACGACCCGGACGTCGACGCCGTCTACGTCGCCTCGCCTCACTCCGAGCACCGCAACCACGCGCTGCTCGCCCTGGAGGCGGGCAAGCCGGTGCTCGTCGAGAAGGCGTTCACACGCAGTGCGGCAGAGGCGCGCGAGGTCCTCGCGGCCGCCGAGTCCCGCGACCTGCTCGTCGTCGAGGCGATGTGGAGCCGTTTCCTGCCGCACTACGACGTCGTGCGCCACGTCGTCGAGACGGGCCTCATCGGCGACCTCGTCGCCGTCTTCGCCGACCACGGCCAGCGCCTCTACCCCGACGGCCCGCTCCGGCTCTCGCAGCCCGAGCTCGCGGGTGGTGCGCTGCTCGACCTCGGCGTCTATCCCGTGTCGTTCGCCGACCTCGTTCTCGGGGCGCCGTCGTCGGTGCAGGCGGTCGGCGGCCTGACCGACCTCGGCGTCGACGCCACGACGACGATCACGGTCACCGGTGCCTCGGGCGCGCACGGGGCGCTGTCGTGCACGATGGCCGCCGTCACGCCCTGCTCGGCCGTCGTCGCAGGCACCGAGGCCCGGCTCGAGCTGTCCGGCACGTTCTACGCGCCCGGGTCGACGATCCGGCTCGTCAACCGCGTGGGCGAGGTCATCGACGAGCGTCCCGGCGGTCTCGCCGACGACGTGCGCGGCTTCTCCTACGAGGCGGCCGAGTTCGCCCGGTGCCTCGTCGCGGGCGAGCGCGAGTCGCCGCTCATGCCGCACGCGACGACGCTGCGGGTCATGGAGACGATGGACGAGGTCCGTCGCCAGGTGGGGGTCCTCTATCCCGGGGAGTGACGGACGTTGCACCCACCCACGGGACGTCGTGCGGGTGCGAACTGCCCACTCGACTCTCGTCACACCCGGTCGAGTGGGCACTTTGCACCCCACACGTGGGACGTCGTGCGGGTGCGAACTGCCCACTCGACTCTCGTCACACCCGGTCGAGTGGGCACTTTGCACCCCACACGTGGGACGTCGTGCGGGTGCGAATTGCCCACTCGACTCTCGTCACACCCGGTCGAGTGGGCACTTTGCACCCACATCCGTCGCGACGAAAGAAAGTCGTCGCGGCGATGTCGATCGGGGTCCATGCCGTTCGTGGAGGGGGTGAGGGCACGCGGCACGAGGTCGCGGCCACGCACCGAGGAGCACCACCATGACCACCGTCCCCACCCCCACCACCGACAGCCGCACCGGCAGCGCCTCCTGCGAGGACGGCTGGACGCCCTTCCACGTCACGAGGTCCTTCCTCGCCTGGGGCGCCGTCGCCGGCCCGTTCTACGTCGTCACCACGCTGGTCCAGGCCCTGACACGCGACGGCTTCGACCTGACCCGCCATCAGTGGAGCCTGCTCGAGAACGGCGACCTCGGCTGGGTCCAGGTCACCAACTTCGTGCTGACCGGCCTCATGCTCGTCGCGTTCGCCGTCGGGCTGCGCCGGGCACTGGCAGGCGGAGCAGGCGCGCGCTGGGCGCCGCGCCTCACCGCCGTCTTCGGGGCGAGCCTCGTCGCGGCCGGTGTCTTCCGCGCCGACCCGGCACTCGGCTTCCCGGTCGGTGCACCGGAAGGCATCGGTGAGGTGACGACCCACGGCGTCGTGCACTTCGCTGCCGCGGGCGTCGGCTTCACCGCGATCGCCGCGGCGTGCTTCGTGCTCGCGCGGCGGTTCGCCGCCGAGGGCCACCGTCGGCTTACCGTGGTCTCACGCGCCACCGGCGTCGTCTTCCTCGGCGGGTTCCTCTGCGTCGCGTCGGGCGGCGGGAGCGTCGCGGCCAACCTGCTGTTCACCGCGGCCGTGGTCCTCGTCTTCGCGTGGATCGCCACGGTCGCCGTCCACGTGTACCGGTCGCTCGCCGACTGAGCCCGCCGATCCCCTGACGAGAGAAGGAGACCCCGATGCGCTACATCGTCGTCCTCAAGGGCACCCAGCCCGCCGGACCACCACCAGAGGGCCTGATGGCCGCGATCATGGATCTCGGCGCCGAGGCCACGGCCTCGGGCGCGATGCTCGACAACGGTGGGCTCGCCCCGAGCGCGGCCGGTGCCCGCGTGACCGTCGCCGGCGGCGAGCTGTCCGTCATGGACGGGCCCTTCGCGGAGGCCAAGGAGTACATCTCGTACGCCATCTACGAGGTGCGCTCCAAGGAGGAGGCCATCGAGTGGACCTCGCGGTTCATGAAGCTCAACGCCGACCTGTGGCCGGGCTGGGAGGGTGAGTGCGAGGTCCTCAAGATCATGGGTCCCGAGGACTTCGCGCCACCCCAGTGAAGCCCGTGGCCCCCATGACCGGCACCGGCTCCGACGAGGGCGCGGCCAGGCGTGCCGTCGAGGCTGTCTGGCGCATCGAGTCCGGCCGCCTCATCGCGGGCCTGGCGCGCGTCACCGGTGACGTCGGGCTGGCCGAGGACCTCGCCCAGGAGGCGCTCGTCGTGGCCCTCGAGCAGTGGCCGGCCTCCGGCATCCCGCCCAACCCGGGGGGCTGGCTCATGACGACCGCCAAGCGCCGAGCCATCGACGCGCACCGACGCACGGCCACCTTCGAGCGGAAGGTGGCCGTGCTCGCGCGCGACGTCACCGAGGACGAGCCCGGTGTGGACAGTGACCGTAACGTCGACGCGCTCGACGACCACGTCGGCGACGACCTCCTGCGTCTCGTCTTCACCGCCTGCCACCCCGTCCTGTCGCTCGAGTCGCGCGTCGCCCTGACGCTCCGCTGCCTCGGCGGGCTCTCGACCGACGAGATCGCGCGGGCCTTCCTCGTGCCCGAGACCACCATGGCGCAGCGCATCGTCCGGGCCAAGAAGACGTTGACCGACAAGGGGGTCCGCTTCGAGCTGCCGCCGCCCGAGCAGCTGTCCGGACGCCTCGCGTCGGTGCTCGAGGTCGTCTACCTCGTCTTCAACGAGGGCTACGCCGCCACGTCGGGCGCCGACTGGGTGCGGCCCGCCCTGTGCCAGGAGGCGATGCGGCTGGCACGCGTGCTCGTGGGGCTCGTGCCTGACGAGCCGGAGGTCCACGGGCTCCTCGCCCTCATGGAGCTGCAGGCCTCGCGGCTACCGGCACGCGTCGGGGCGGACGGCCAACCGGTGCTCCTGCCCGACCAGGACCGCCGCCGCTGGGACCGGCTGCTCGTCCGGCGCGGCCTCGCGTCGCTCGCGCGCGCCGAGGTGTCCGGCCGACCCCTCGGCCCGTATGCCGTGCAGGCCGGCATCGCTGCCTGCCACGCTCGCGCCCTGCGGGCGGAGGACACCGACTGGGCGCGGATCTCCGACCTCTATGCGGTCCTCGCGACCATCTGGCCGTCGCCCGTCGTCGAGATGAACCGCGCTGTGGCCGTGGGGTTCTCGCGCGGACCCGAGGCAGGGCTCGAGGTCGTCGAACGCGTGACAGCATCAGGCCGTCTCTCCGACAACCCCCACCTGCACGCCGTGCGAGCAGACTTGCTCGAGCGCGCCGGACGGCACTCCGAGGCGGCGGAGTCCTTCGAACGCGCGGCGGCGCTGACCCGCAGCGAGGCGGAGCGGACGATCTTCACGTCACGAGCCGCCGCCGCACGCGACCACGCGTGACGGGTCAGGCGCCGCTGATGTTGGGGTCTCGCCAGCGGCGCTCGAACGGCAGCCGCCACGTGAACGGCGCGACGAGCTGGTGGATCTGGTTCGGCCCCCACGTGCCCGGGTCGTACGGGCGCACGATCGGCGGGTTGTCGATCAGCGGCTGCGAGATCTCCCACAGCCTCTCGATACCCTCGGCCGAGGTGAAGAGCGTGCGGTCGCCGCGCGCCGCGTCGTAGATGAGCCGCTCGTACGCCTCGAGCACCGCTCCGGCCCAGTTCGTCTCGCCCATGGAGAACTGCATCGACAGCTTGTCGAGCTTCATGCCTGGGCCGGGGCGTTTCCCGTAGAACGACAACGACATCCGCGACTTGTCGGCGAGGTCGAAGGTCAGGTGGTCGGGGCCGTTGTCACCGACGCCCGAGCCAGGCGGGAACATCGAGCGCGGCGGCTCCTTGAAGGCGATGGAGATGATGCGGGCGCCCTCGGCCAGCTGCTTGCCGGTGCGCAGGAAGAACGGCACACCGGCCCATCGCCAGTTGTCGACGAAGCACTTGAGCGCGACGAACGTCTCGGTCTGGCTGTCGGACTTCACACCCGGCACGTCCCGGTAGCCGACGTACTGGCCACGCACGACGTCGTGGGGCTCGATGGGCGACATGGACCGGAAGACCTTGTTCTTCTCCTCGCTGATGGCGTTCGGCTCGAGGGCCGTCGGCGGCTCCATCGCCGTGAAGGCGAGGACCTGGAAGAGGTGCGTGACGACCATGTCGCGGTAGGCGCCGGTGCCCTCGTAGAAGTCGGCGCGCTGCGCGAGGCCGAGCGTCTCGGGCACGTCGATCTGGATGTGGTCGATGTGGTTGCGGTGCCAGATCGGCTCGAACAGGCCGTTCGCGAAGCGGAACGCGAGGATGTTCTGGGCCGCCTCCTTGCCCAGGAAGTGGTCGATGCGGAAGATCTGCTCCTCCCGAAACACCTGGTGCAGCTCGGCGTTGAGCGTGCGGGCGCTCTCGAGGTCGGTGCCGAAGGGCTTCTCCATGATGATCCGGCTGCGCTCGACGAGCCCGGCCTCGGCGAGCTGGTGGACGACCGCCAGCGCGGCCTTCGGCGGGACTGAGAGGTAGTGCAGGCGCGTGGCCTCCGGACCGAGGATCTGCTCCGACTCGTCGACGGCAGCCCGGATGCCTTGCGGCCCAGCGCTTCCCGGCACCCAGTGGATGCGCTCGGCGAACTCCTTGAGGTCGACGTCGGTGACGTCGTGGGTCGAGTGCTCACGCACGGCGGCGAAGGTGAGGTCGAGGAACTCCTCCCGGGTCAGCTCGTCGAGGCTCGTCGCCACGATGCGCAGACCGTCGAGCAGCTGGGACTCGTGCAGGTGCAGCATGCCGGGAAGCAGCTTGCGCTTCGCGAGGTCACCGGTCGCGCCGAAGAGGACAACTGTCGTGGCCGTCATGTGCCCAGCGTGTCCTAGATCGCCGGTCGCGGGAAGTGGGCCGGGGTCAGGTGCGAGGTGGCGCGATGGAGTCGCGCACGACGAGGGGGCACTCGAGGAGCACCGGCTCGGCGGGATGCTCGCCGTCGAGCAGCATGCCCACCGCCTCGTGGCCCATGGCCCGGTAGGGAAGTGCGACGGTGCTGAGGCGGGGCCGCATGTGGTCGGCGATCTCGACGCGGTTGTCGAAGCCGATGACGCTGACGTCGCCGGGGATGGACAGCCCGAGCTCGCGCAGGCTGTCGTACGCACCCATCGCCATCCAGTCGTTGCCGCAGAAGAGCGCCGTCGGTGGGTCGTCGAGGCCCATCAGGTCGGCCGCGTGCCGTGAGGCCGACTCCTGCCACCAGTCACCGCGACGCACGAGGGTGGGGTCGTAGGCGACACCGGCTGCGGCGAGCGCCTCCCGGTAGCCCTCCAGGCGGCCGCTCGAGGCAGGGTACCCGTCGGGGCCGTTGATGAACGCGATGCGTCGGTGCCCGGCGTCGAGGAGGGTCTGGGTGGCCAGCCGGCCGCCCTGAAGCTCGTCGGGCAGCACGGTCGGCAGGGGTGGCCGACGAGCGTCAGACGTGTCGTCGTGGGTGGTGCCGGAGGGCGGCTCCTGGTCGTCGACGAAGCAGTCGACGAGGACGGCGGGCAGGTCACCGAGGCCCGGCGGCAGCTCGACCCGGCGGTGGTAGTCGGCGGCCAGGATGAGCCCGTCGGCGCGCCACTGCCGCAACCGCATGACAGCATCCGCGGCAGCTGCCTGCTCACCCTCGGTGTCGATGACGAGCAGCGTCTGGCCGCGCTCGAAGGCGGCGTCCTGGGCGCCCTTGATGATCGCCACGGCATACGGCGTCGTGGCGATCTCGCTCGTGACGAGTCCGATGATGTTGCTGTGCGCGCCGCGCAGGCTGCGGGCCATCGCGTCGGGCTGGAAGCCGAGCTCTGCGGCGGCGTTCCACACCCGCTGCCGGGTCTCCTCCGGGATGGTCACGCCGTCGACGTCGTTGAGCACGAGCGACACGGTCGTGCGGGACACGCCGGCGAGCTCGGCGACGTCGCGCTGCCGGGGCCGACGGGAGGCGGGGGAACCGGCTGGGCCCGGGGTGGTGCGGCCGGTGGACTCGCTTCGGGGCATGGACCTCACCGTTCCACGTTCTGGATCTCAGTGTTGACACGTGACAATAACACGAGTTAACTACGGCCCGTTAACACGAGTTAACAGGCACCGGAGCCGCAGGTGGTTGCACCCCGGTCCGGTGCCCCCGAGTCCCCCGTGGAGGCACCATGAACCCGCTCTCGCCAGCGACGCCCGGCTGGTCCCGGCGCTCCTTCCTCCAGCTCGCCGGCCTCACCGGGGCCACGGCCGCGCTCGCCTCGTGCGCAGCCGGCGGCCCCGCCCCCACGAGCACCGGCGCCGCCGGCACCGGCTCGTCCGGCTCGCTGTCGGTCCTCGTCGAGGCGGGTGGCAAGGCCGAGCTCGAGAAGGTCGCGGCCCTGTTCACCCAGCAGACCGGCACGAAGGTCGATCTCGTCGAGCTGCCCTACGACGGGCTCTTCAACCGGCTCCAGACCGAGCTGTCGGCCGGGTCGGTCTCCTTCGACGTGGCGGCGCTCGACGCCGTGTGGCTGCCGACGTTCGCCGGAGCGCTCGCGCCGCTCGACGCCCTCTTCACCGACGCCGTCAAGGGTGACCTCTTCGAGTCCCTCGTGACGGGCGCGCAGATCAACGGCGCCTACGTCGGCATGCCGGTCTGGACCAACGCCGAGATCCTCTTCTACCGCAAGGACCTCTTCGAGGACGCCAAGGAGAAGGCGGCGTTCGAGAAGAAGTACGGCTACCCGCTCGCCCCGCCCACGACCTGGCAGCAGTTCGAGGACGCCGCGGCGTTCTTCACCCGCGGCACCTCGCTCTACGGCACCGACGTCAAGGGCGCCGTCGAGACGGAGTGGCTCGCCCACGTCGGTCAGGCCGGCGCCAAGGGCCTCGTCCTCGACGAGTCGGGCGCCGTCATCATCGACAGCCCGGAGCACCTGCAGGCGCTGACCTTCTACAGCAACCTCAACAACACGCTGAAGGTCGCCCCTCCCGGCGCTGCACAGGTCGACTGGGGCGGCGCCCAGAACCTCTTCAACCAGGGCAAGACGGCGATGATGCGCTTCTGGGCACACGCCTTCCCGCTCATCCCCACCGACTCACCGGTCCACGGCAACGTCGGTGCAGCCCCGATGATCGGCGGAGCCGCCGGCGTCGGAGGCGTGCCCGGCCCGTGGTACCTCTCGGTGCCCAAGTCCGGCGCGAAGACCGAGCAGGCAACGAGGTTCATCCAGTTCGCCTACGACAACAACGCCCTGAGCATCAAGTCGTCGCTCGGCCTCGCCGCCCGCAAGTCGGCCTTCGCCGAGTACGCCGGCAAGCCCGGCTACGAGCACTTCGCCGCCCTGACCGCCACCCTCGACGGCCCCGCGACCAAGGCGCGCCCGGCCACGCCGAAGTGGCAGCAGATCGTCGACACCGTGCTCGTGCCCATGCTGCAGAAGTCGCTCGAGCCGGGTGCCGACTACGCCCAGCTGCTCGCAGCGGCCAAGGGCCAGGTCGAGTCGCTGGTGTCGTGAGATGACCATGAGCGCGCCGGCACCATCGCCCGCACCCCGCCTGCGTCGACCCGTGAGCGACCGACGCTTCGCCCTGCTCCTCATGGTGCCGGCGGCTCTGTTCCTCTCGGCTTTCGTCGCCTGGCCCGTCGTGAAGCTCGGCTGGGACAGCCTCTTCGACACGCAGCCGCTCGCCGGCACGAGCGAGTTCGTCGGGCTCGGCAACTTCGCCGACGTCCTCGGTGCCGCCGACTTCCGCGCGGCGGCTTGGCGCACGGTCGTCTACACGGTGTTCGTCGTGACGTGCGAGTTCGTGCTCGGGCTCGCCACGGCCCTGCTCTTCAACGCCCTCGGCCAGCGCTCGCGCGTGTTCCGCACGATCTTCCTCTACCCGCTCATGATCGCGCCGGTCGTGGCAGGACTGCTGTGGCGGTTCCTGCTCATCGACAACTTCGGCATCGTCGGGCAGCTGCTCGCGCAGGTCGGGATCCTCAGTGACCCCAATGCGATCGGCTGGCTCAGCGACCCCGACATCGTGCTCTTCTCGGTGGCGATCCCCGACATCTGGCTCACGACCTCGTTCATGACGCTCGTGCTCTTCGCCGGTCTGCAGAACATCCCGGGTGACGTGCTCGAGGCGGCCCGCCTCGACGGGGCGGGAGCCCGCACGATGCTCGTGCGCGTCATCCTGCCGATGCTGCGCCCGGTCATCGCGGTGGCGCTCATCGTGCGCGGCGTGGACGCGGCCCGAGCCTTCGACGTCATCCTCATCCAGACCGGCGGTGGCCCGCAGTCGGCGTCGCAGACCCTGAGCCTGCTCATCTACCAGACCATGGTCCGCTTCGGTGAGCCCGGCCGGGCCGCGGCCATGAGCATCGTCTACCTCGTCGTCCTGCTCGCCGTGGCCGTCGTCGCGACGCGCACCATCTGGAGCCCTGGAGGTGAGCGCCGATGAGGAACGTCGGCCAGAAGCGCTCGACCGTCGTGGCACTCTGGGCGACCCTCGTGGTCGTCGTGGCACTCTTCGGCTTCCCGTTCGTCTACCTCGTGCTCACGTCGTTCAAGACGCCGTCGGACGCCATCGCCATCCCACCCGCGGTCCTGCCCCGCACATGGAGCCTGGAGAACTACACCGCCGCGCTGCAGGCGCCCGGCGTCGTCGCGTCGTTCGTCAACTCCCTGAGCACCGCCCTCATCAGCACGGCGCTGTCGATCGGCCTCGGGGTGCCGGCGGCCTACGGCATCACGCGGTTCGCGAGCCGCGCCGGGCGGGTCTTCATGTCGGCCACGCTCGTGACGCGCATGGTGCCGCCCGTCGCGATCGGCATCCCGCTCGTCACGATGACGAGCGCCCTCGGGCTGCGCGACACACCGACCGGCCTGGGGCTCGCCCACGCGACGATCTCTCTGCCGCTCTCGATCTGGCTGCTGTGCAGCTTCTTCGAGGCGGTGCCCGCCGAGCTCGAGGAGGCCGCCCGCGTCGACGGCTGCGGTCGGCTCCGCGCCCTCTGGTCGGTCATCATGCCGGTCGTGTCCGGCGGCGTCGCGGTGACGGCGATCTTCGCCTTCCTCGCCTCGTGGAACGAGTTCCTCTTCGCCCTCCTGCTCACCGCGACCCGTGGCCAGACGACGCCGATCGTCATCGCCAACTTCCAGACGCAGTTCGGGCTCCAGTGGGGCCCGATGACCGCGCTGGCCTGCCTCTACTCGGTGCCCGTCGTCGTCCTGACGCTGTTCCTCCAGCGCCGCATCGTCGCCGGCCTGACCCTGGGCGCAGTCAAGGGCTGAGCAGTCGCGGAAGCGCCCGCTCACGCCGGAGCGCTGCGCGCACGAACGAACCCATTCACGGAGAGAAGACATGCCCACTGATTCCGCGGCCAGGGAGAGCTCTGCCGCCCCCGACCACAGCCGCGCGACGGCGCCTCAGTCAGGCAAGAACTACTACGACGTCACGACGTGGCCCGTAGGCGACCCGTCTGAGGACGTCGGTGCAGTGATCAACAGCATCATCGCCGACATCAAGGACCGGCAGAAGGTCACCGACGCCAACAGTGGCGGAAAGCCCGGTGCGGTGATCTACATCCCGCCTGGCGACTACCACCTGCGCACGCAGGTGCTGGTCGACATCAGCTATCTCAAGATCGCTGGCTCGGGACACGGTTTTGCGTCGACGAGCATCCGGTTCAACCTTCCCGAGGAGGAATGGCCGGACCTGCATGAGCTGTGGCCCGGCGGGAGTCGCATCCTGGTCGACACACCCGTCAATGGAGCCGAGGAGGAGTGCACGGCGGCCTTCCGCGTCGAACGCGGGGGCAGCCCGCGGATCAGCGCGGTCGAGTTCTCCAACTTCTGCATCGACGGGATGCACTTCGAGCCCGATGGTTCAGCGACGCACCGGGAGAACACGTACATCAACGGCAAGACCGGCATCTACGTCGCGAGCTCGAACGACTCGTTCCGGGTGACGGGTATGGGTTTCGTCTACCTCGAGAACGCCCTCACGGTCTACAACGCGGACGCTCTTTCGGTCCATGACAACTTCATCGCTGAATGCGGTAGCTGTGTAGAGCTGCGCGGGTGGGGCCAGGCATGCAAGATCACGGACAACCTGGTCGGAGCGGGCTTCCGAGGTCACTCGATCTATGCCGAGAACCATGGCGGGCTCCTGGTCACCGCGAACAACGTCTTTCCTCGTGGGGCGAGCAGCGTCCATCTGCGGGGCGTCACGCGCTCAAGCGTCACGAACAACCGTCTGCATTCCTTCTACCCCGGGATGCTCATCCTCGAAGCGAACAGCTCAGAGAACCTTGTTGCCACCAATCACTTCTTGCGCGACAACGAGCCGTGGACGCCCTTTCTGGGAGTCGACAACGGAGTGGATGACCTCGAGGGACTTCTCTCTGTCAGCGGCAGCAACAACTCTGTCGTCGGCAACCACTTCTCACAGGTCATCGACTCACGAGGGGTCCGGCCGACGGGCGCCACGCCCGTCATCATCCGGCTGGTGACGGGGGGCGGCAATTTTGTGTCCAACAACCACGTCGTGGCGCTGGACGTGCGATCCACGTCAAGTGACTCGTGCTTCTCGGCCCAAGTGGACGCTCTGTTGACGACTCAGGCTACGGACAGCCTCATTGTCACGACCGTCATGGTCGACCCCGAATCGGCTCGGAATACGATCCTGGACTCCGGAAGTGATACCGAGGTTGTCGTAGACAGGGCTGTCAACGCCTTCAGGGCCACACCCACGGTTGGTTTCTAGGCGCCCCCGGTCCGGTCGAGGTGTTCCGTCGCATCCGGGCGCGAAGGGACACCTCGACCCCGCGGGGTCACAGCACCGCGACCTCGACGCGGCCGTCGACGACGTGCCAGCGGTGGGTCAGGCGTATGCCGTCGAGCAGGTGCTCGTCGTGGCTGACGACGAGCACCGTCCCACCGAAGGCCGCCACGGCAGCCTCGAGCTGCTCGATCGCGTCGACGTCGAGGTGGTTGGTCGGCTCGTCGAGCACGAGGACGTTGACCTCGCGGCCCTGGAAGAGGGCCATGAGCGCGCGGGTGCGCTCGCCCATCGAGAGGCTGCGCGCCGGCCGTGACACGTGCTCGGCGCCCAGGCCGAACTTCGCGAGGAGGGTGCGCACGGCGGCGATCGGCCACTGCTGGCCGGTCTTCGGGTCGTGGCCCAGCTCGCGGCGCACGACGTCGAGGACCCTCACGTCCTCCTCGAGCAGCTGCCTCCTCTGGTCGATGACGCCGACCGAGACGCGGGTGCCGAGCGACTGCCGGCCGGACGTGAGCGGCAGGTCACCGAGCAGCGCCGCGAGCAGCGTCGTCTTGCCGCTGCCGTTGTCGCCGACGATGGCGACGCGGTCCCCGCGACCGACGACGAGACCGACCGGCCCGAGCCGGAAGCCGTGCCGCTCGACGACGGCGTCGGCAAGCGTCGCGACGACGTCCGCCGAGGGCGGGCCCTCGGTGATCGTGTACCGCAGCTGCCACTCCTTGCGGGGCTGGTCGACCGCGTCGAGGCGCCCAGCTGCCCGCGCGAGGCGGGCCCCCTTGGCGGCCTGGCGGTCCGCCCGAGCCCGGTGCTTCTCGCGGATGTGCTTGTCCGGCTCGCCACCCAGGGCGATGTTGCGGCGCCCCTTGTCGGCCCAGTCGTGGCGCTGCCGAGCCTGGGCGAGCAGCGAGTCGCGCTCGGCGGCATACCCCTCGTACGCCTCCCACGCGTGGGTGCGGGCGAGCTCACGCTGAACGACGTAGTCGCTCCAGCCGCCCGTGTAGTGGGCGATCCGCTGCTGCCTCACGTCGAGCTCGACGACGCTCGTCGTCACGGCGTCGAGGAAGGTGCGGTCGTGGCTGGCGATGAGCACCGGACCGTCGTGTCCGCGTACGAAGTCGGCCATGAGGTCGAGCCCGCGGCTGTCGAGGTTGTTCGTCGGCTCGTCGAGGAGCAGCACGTCGTACTGGCTGAGCAGCACGGCGACGAGGCAGGCCCTTGCCGCCTGGCCACCCGAGAGGGTGCCGAGCGGTCGGGTTCCGTCGACATCGAGACCGACGCGCGCCGCGACCTCGGGCAGTCGCTCGTCGAGGTCTGCCGCGCCGAGGGCCAGCCAGCGCTCGAGGGCGGTGGCATAACGCTCCTCGCTCTCCGGCATCCCGGAAGCGATTGCAGCAGAGGCGCATTCGAGCTCGGTGTCTGCCGAGGTGACGCCGGTGCGGCGACGCGCGTACGCGAGCAGGGTCTCCTCGGGGTCGGGCAGCAGTTGGGGCAGCCACGCAACCGTCGCGTCACGCGGCGTCAGGCGGACGGAGCCCGCGTCGACGGGCAGCTCGCCGACGATCGTGCGCATGAGGGTCGACTTGCCCGAGCCGTTCGGCCCGACGACGGCCGTCACGTCCCCGTCGGAGAGCGTGAGGTCCAGACCCGTGAAAAGGGTGCGCGCACCGAAGGCGACAGCGAGGTCGGTGATGGTGAGGGTGGATGGCATCCGGGGTCCTTGATGGTGGGCAGGGCACCGCGGGCGACGTCAGGCGTCGGGCCGGCGGGCTGGCACGAGGGCATCAGGAGATCCACACGAGACGAGACCGTATGCCGTGGGCCACGGGCCCGTCCACCGGGTTTCGCCGGGGGTGGGCTCGCTCAGGCGAGGATGGCCGGACAGTCGGACGCGCCCTCGCGCAGGATCCGCCGCTGCGTCGGCTTCGCCTCCTCGTAGCGGGTGCGACCCGCCTTCGTGATCTCGGCGAAGACGGAGCGGCGGTCGTCCGCGCACGCGGCGCGTGTGACCAGGCCGGCGGCATCGAGGCGGGAGACGAGGCGGGAGAGCGCGCTCTGGCTGAGGTGGGCGCGCTCGCCGAGGTGAGCCATCTTGAGCTTGCCCTCGGGAGTCGAGTAGAGCTGCTGGAGCACCTCGAACTCGCTCGCGCTGAGGTCGTGGGCATTTCCCAGCTCGCGGTCGAGCGTGCACGTCAGGCGCTGGTAGCGACCCATGAGGTCGTGCCAGGCCGCGGCGAGGGCGTCATCGGTGGGCCGGGCCATGCCCCGGATCCTATCACAAGCACATGCATAAGATGTTTCTGCAAAATGTGCTTGTGCATTCAATGCATACGCATGCATAGTGGTCGGCATGACCTCCAAGCTCGAGACCTCTCGACGTCCGGACACCGCTGTCACGACCACCACTGCCACCACCCACGCGGGCAACCACCCGCTCATCAGCGAGGCCCGTGGCTGGACCGGTCGCACGTGGGCCCTGCTCCTCGTCCTCTGCGGCGCGCTCTTCCTCGACGCGCTCGACATCTCGATGGTCGGTGTCGCGCTCCCCTCCATCGGGGCCGACCTCGGGATGGACCCGACGGCGCTCCAGTGGATCGTCAGCGGCTATGTCCTGGGCTATGGGGGCCTGCTCCTGCTCGGCGGCAGGGCGTCCGACCTGCTCGGTCGGCGGAGGGTCTTCCTGGCGGCGGTGCTCGTCTTCGGCGTCGCGTCGGTCGTCACGGCCGTGCTCAGCAACGACCTCGCGATCATCGCCCTGCGCTTCGTCAAGGGCGTGGCCGCCGCCTTCACGGTGCCAGCGGGGCTAT
This sequence comes from Terrabacter sp. GCM10028922, assembly GCF_042666095.1. Classification (NCBI taxonomy): domain Bacteria; kingdom Bacillati; phylum Actinomycetota; class Actinomycetes; order Micrococcales; family Intrasporangiaceae; genus Terrabacter; species Terrabacter sp. GCM10028922. The sequence goes on from NZ_JBHTFG010000032.1 coordinate 152,067, forward strand.
CGATCATCACGACGACGTTCGCCGAGGGGCCCGCCCGCAACCGCGCGCTGTCGATCTACACCGTCTCCGGCGCGAGCGGGTTCTCGCTGGGGCTGGTCTTCGGCGGAGTGCTCACGGAGCTCGGCTGGAGGGCGACGTTCCTGCTGCCCGGTCCGGTGGCCCTCGCGATCGCAGCCGTCGCGTGGCGCGTGGTCCCGCGTGCCGCCGTGCCGTCCTTCCGGTTGCGCGACTTCGACCTCCTCGGCGCGGTCACGGTGACCGGCGCCCTGCTGCTCACCGTCTTCACCGTCGTGGAGGCGCCCGGGCGGGGATGGGCCAGTGCGACGACGCTGGGATCGGCAGCCGTCGCCCTCGGCCTGCTGGTGGCCTTCGTCCTCACCGAGCTGCGCCACCCCGCGCCGCTCGTGCGTCTGGGCATCCTCCGCTCGCCGTCGCTCGTCCACGCGAACGTCGCCGGGGCCGTCATGTTCGGCTGCTACGCGGCGTTCCAGTTCCTCGTGACGCTCTTCCTGCAGGACACGCTCGGCTGGTCGCCGCTGTCGATGGCGCTCGCGTTCCTGCCCGCCGGCGTCCTCGTCGCAGCCAGCTCGCTCCACGTCGACAAGCTCCTCGCGGTCGTCCGCACGGAGGTGCTCATCGCGACGGGGCTCACCGCGTTCTTCGCGGCGTACGTCCTCTTCTTCCGCGTGGGCCTCGACCTGTCGTACGCCGCCGTCCTCCTGCCCACGATGCTGCTCCTCGGTGTCGGCTTCGCCATCGCGTTCCCGTCGATCAACGCCCAGGCGACCGCCGGCGTCGCCGACGACGAGCAGGGCCTGGCCAGCGGTCTGGTCAACACGTCCGTGCAGGTCGGCGGCGCGATCATGATGGCCCTCGTGACCGCGGTCCTGGGCAGCCACGCCGGGGAGCCCGGAGCAACGGGAGCGGCCGGGGCGCTCGTCGGTCTGCACGCCGGCTTGCAGGTCATCGTCGGCCTGACGGTTGTCGGCGTCCTCGTCTCGGCGCTCATGCTCTACCGCGGCCGCCGTCCTCGCCTCGCCCTCGACTGACCGCCCCCGATGCGGTGCTCTCAGGGTCGCGTCACGCACGCTCTCGGGGTCGGCTCAGGGTCGAGTCAGGACTGCACCCCATGGCAGCGGCCACCCGCGCACCGGGAAGGTAGAGCCCATGATCACAGTGGAACGACTCACCAAGCGCTACGGCCCCTTCACGGCCGTCGACGACGTCTCGTTCGAGGTCAAGCCGGGTCTGGTCACCGGCTTCCTCGGGCCGAACGGTGCCGGCAAGACGACCGCGATGCGCGTCATGGCCGGCCTCACCCCCGCGAGCTCGGGGCGGGCCACAGTGCTCGGCAAGCCGTATGCCGCCCTGCCGAACCCGGGACGCCACGTGGGTCTGCTGCTCGACGCCTCGGCGCAGCACGCCGGCCGCACCGGACGTGAGGTGCTGACGCTCGGCGCGCTCCTCATGGGCGTCGGCAAGCACCGCGTCGACGAGATGGTCGAGCTCGTGGGCCTCACCGACAAGGAGGCGAACCGCCGGGTCCGCAACTACTCCCTCGGCATGCGCCAGCGCCTCGGCATCGCCCACGCCCTCCTCGGCGACCCCGAGGTGCTCATCCTCGACGAGCCGGCCAACGGCCTCGACCCGGCCGGCATCCGCTGGATGCGCGACCTGCTGCGCGGCTACGCGAACGAGGGAGGCACGGTGCTGCTCAGCTCGCACCTGCTCAACGAGATCGAGCGCGTCGCCGACGAGATCATCGTCATCGGGCACGGCAGGATCGTCGCCGAGGGCACGAAGGACGAGCTGCTCGCCGGAGCCGGCACGTACACCCGCTCGACCGACGACGACGCCCTCCTGGCGGCCCTCGCCGCCGAGTCGGTCGTCGCCCACCGCACGCCGACCGGCGGACTGCAGGTCGACGCCGAGCCCATCGCCGTCGGCCGGGTGGCCGCGGCCCACCAGATCGTCCTGACCGAGCTTCGCGGTGGCGGCAGCCGGGGTCTCGAGGAGATGTTCCTCGACCTCACCGCCGACGCTGCACGAGAGGAGGTGGCGGCATGACCGCCACGACCACGAGTCCCGTTGCCACACAGGTGTCCCCGACGGCGGAGTCCGCCCTGCCGGCCGTGGCCAAGGTGCCGTCGCGCATCGTGGGTCCGCGCCCCACGACCGGCGTACCGTTCGGCCGCCTCATCCACGTCGAGCTGCGCAAGATGCTCGACACCAGGGCCGGCCGCTGGCTGCTCATCGGCATCGGCGCGATCATCGCGGTCGCGCTGACGATCATGTTCTTCAACGAGGGCGGCGAGCACGCGTTCGGCGAGTACCTCCAGGCCACGACCATGCCGATGGCCCTCATCCTTCCCGTCGTCGGCATCCTCGCCGTCACGGCGGAGTGGAGCCAGCGCACCGGACTGGTCACCTTCGGTCTCGAGCCGCGGCGGATCCGGGTCGCCTGGGCCAAGACGCTCGCTGCGCTCTTCGTCGGGGTCTGCGCCTTCGCGCTCTCGCTCGTCCTCGCCGGCATCGCGCACCAGTCGGCCATCACCTTCCGCGGCATCACGGGCGACTGGTCGATCGACGCACTCGTGCTCCTCGGAGCCGGTGGCTACGTGCTGCTCGGCATCGCCCAGGGCGTCGGCTTCGGCATGCTCTTCAAGAACACGCCGGCCGCGGTCGTCGTCTTCTTCGTCCTGCCGACCGCCTGGTCGATCCTCGCCTCGATGGTCTCGTGGCTGCGCGACGCTGCCACCTGGCTCGACATGAACCAGACGATGCAGCCGTTGTTCGAAGGGTCGCTGACCGGCGCGCAGTGGGCGCACCTCGGCACCTCGGTCGGCCTGTGGGTCATCGCGCCGCTCGCCGTCGGCATCTGGCGCCTGACCCGCGCCGAGGTGAAGTAGCACCTCACCACCAACACGAGGTATGCCGTGTGCCTGACGGGGGCACACGGCATACCTCTGCCACGTCAGGGGGTGCGGGGAAGTCGGTCGTGAGTGGCATCGGGGCGCCGATAGGCTGGCCCGCGTGATCGACATCAAGCTCGTGCGCGACGAACCCGACCGGGTCCGCGCCTCGCAACAGGCCCGTGGAGAGGACCCGGGGATCGTGGACGCGATCCTCGCCGCCGACGAGCGCCGTCGATCGTCCCTCGGTGAGTTCGAGGCGCTTCGTGCCGAGCAGAAGACCGTCAGCAAGTCGGTCGGTGCCGCGATGGGCGCCTTCCAGAAGGCGAAGAAGGCCGGTGCCGCCGACGCCGACCAGCTCGAGCAGGCCGCGCACGTCGCGCGCTCGAGGGCCGCGACGCTGAGTGACCAGGTCAAGGCGCTCGAGTCGACCGCTGCCGAGGCCGGGGCCGAGCTCGAGACGCTGCTGCGCCGTGTCGGCAACGTCATCATCGACGGCGTGCCCACGGGTGGTGAGGACGACTACGTCGTGCTCGAGAAGGTCGGTGCCCCAAGGGACTTCGCGGCCGAGGGCTTCCAGCCGCTCGACCACCTCGCGCTCGGCGAGAAGCTCGGGGCCATCGACATGGAGCGCGGCGCCAAGGTCGGCGGTGCGCGCTTCTACTACCTGACCGGGGTCGGCGCCCTGCTCGAGCTCGCGCTGCTCAACATGGCGATGGCGCAGGCGACCGCGGCGGGGTTCACGCCGATGATCACGCCGACGCTCGCGCGGCCCGAGGTCATGGTCGGAGCCGGCTTCATGGACGCGCACGCCGAGGAGGTCTACCACCTCGCCGCCGACGACCTCTACCTCACCGGCACGTCGGAGGTCGCCCTCGCCGGCTACCACGCCGACGAGATCATCGACCTCACGAGCGGCCCCAAGAGGTATGCCGGATGGTCGGCCTGCTACCGCCGCGAGGCAGGGTCGCACGGCAAGGACACCCGCGGCATCATCCGGGTGCACCAGTTCCACAAGGTCGAGATGTTCAGCTACTGCAGGCCCGAGGACGCCGAGGCCGAGCACCAGCGCCTGCTCGGCTGGGAGCGCGAGATGCTCGGGAAGATCGAGGTGCCGTACCGCATCATCGACACCGCCGCGGGTGACCTCGGCGGCCCGGCTGCTCGCAAGTTCGACTGCGAGGCGTGGGTGCCGACGCAGGGCAAGTACCGCGAGCTGACGTCGACGTCGAACTGCACGACGTTCCAGGCTCGGCGCCTGAACACGCGCGAGCGCGACCCGAACGGGTCGGGCACGCGGGCGGTGGCGACGCTCAACGGCACCCTCGGCACGACGCGCTGGCTCGTCGCGATCCTCGAGAACCACCAGCAGGCCGACGGCTCGGTCGTGGTCCCCGAGGCCCTGCGCCCCTTCCTCGGCCTCGACGTCCTCAAGCCCCTCACCTGACGACTCGTTCGATGTATCTGCGCGGCACCGGCGACGCGCAGATACATCGAATCGGCGTCACGTCACCTGACGGGTGACCTCGTCGAGGGCGCGCATGTTGGCCTGCACGGCGGAGGGTGGGTGCAGGGGTGAGGTGAGCTCACCGGCGCCCACGCACCGGGCGACCTCGAGCGCCGAGTGGAAGAGCGCGCCGTGACCGATCGGCTTCGGATCGGTCCACGCCACCGTGCGTGAGCCGTCGGCCGACGTGACGACGACGTCGCCCGGCTGGAAGAACGGGCCGGGCAGGGTCAGGCTGGCAGCCGTGCCGGCGATCGTGGCGGACGTCGGCGTGCGCGCGAGCAGCGTCGTGTGGAGCACGCTCGTCGCGTGGCCGGCGTGGGTCAGCACCATCGCGGCCTGGCCGTTGACGCCGCTGGGCGTCATCTCGCCGGTCGCGTGGACCGACGTCGCCGGGCCGAGCACCCACGTCGCCAGGGTCGTCACGTAGGTGCCGAGGTCGAGCAGCGACCCACCGGCCATCGCCGGGTCGAGGATCCGGTGCGGTGGGTCGAAGCGCTCCCCGTGGTCGGCCAGGACGGTGCGCACGTCGCCGAGCAGCCCGAGATCCAGCACCTGACGGACGACGTCGAACCGGGGCAGGAAGAGCGACCACATCGCCTCCATGCAGAAGACCCCGGCGGTGGCTGCGGCGGACGAGATCTCCTGCGCCTCAGTCGCATCGAGGCCGATGGGTTTCTCGACGAGGACGTGCTTGCCGGCCCGGACCGCGAGCAGGGCCCCGTCGCGGTGCAGGTGGTGCGGGGTCGCGACGTAGACGACGTCGACGTCCGGGTCGTCCACGAGGGCTGCGGCACTCCCGTGCGCCCGTTCGATGCGGTTGACGGCCGCGAAGGCCTGCGCCGACTCGGCGGTCCGCGACCCGACGGCGACGACCCGTTGCGTCGTCGACGCCTGGAGCGAGGCGACGAACCGCGTCGCGATCCAGCCGGTGCCGAGCACGCCCCAGCGCAAGCTGGGCACGGAGTCGGCCGGGGGCCGGCGCGGGGCGGGGAGCGAGACGGGGAGCGAGACGGGGGACACGGCATACCTTGTCGGGTCGAGGGCGGTGGCGCCCGCCGGGTCACCGCTCGTCGAGCATGACCTCGATCGAGTAGTCCTGGGCGCGGTAGCAATGGTCGCCGTACTCGACGGGTCCGCCCACGGCGTCGAAGGCCGTGCGCGTCATCGTGAGGACCGGCTGGGACGGGGTGAGGCCGAGGTGCTTGCGCTCGGACGTCGACGGCTGGCGGGCGCCGATGCGCTGGTGCGCGACGACCGGCTTGCCGCCCCGCGCGCGCAGGAGGGCGTACAGGCCGTCGTTCTCGAGCTCGGTGCGGGTGATGTCGGAGTAGGCCGGCGGGAGCCAGTTGCGCAGGATCGCGAGGGGCCGGTCACCGTCGAGGCGCAGCCGCACGAGCTTGAGCAGCTGGGTCTCGGCCGGCAGCCCGAGGGCGGTCGCGGCAGCCTCGTCGGTCGTCAGCTCGTGCGTCAGCACCTCGGTGCGCGGGTCACCGGCACCCTCGCGTCGCAGGTCGTCGTAGAGGCTCGTCAGCTCGGCCCGGCGGTGGATCTGACGGCCCGCGACGGTCGTGCCGAGCCCGCGCCGCCGCAGCAGCAGGCCCTGCGCGACGAGCTCCTGGATCGCCCGGCGGACCGTCGGGCGGGAGAGCCCGAGACGGTCCGCCATGGCGACCTCGTTCTCGAAGGCGTCGCCCGGCTGGAGCTCACCGCCGGCGATCGCTGCGCTGAGCTGCTCGGCCAGCTGGTGGTACAGCGGGACGGGCGTCTCGCGGTCGATGCGGACGTCAACGGGCTTTGCCATGTCGGCAGACTAGGACAAAGTGCGAGCGTGCGAGCATGTGGTCATGTCATGACACGCTCGCGTCATCACCTCGGGCCCTTGACCACGAGCACCGGGGCCTCCGCGTCGAGGATGATGTTCTGGGCGACGCTGCCGAGGAACGCCTTCCCGACGGGCGAGCGGCGCCGCGCCCCGATGACGAGCAGGTCCGGCCCGATCCGACTCACCTCGCCGAGGATCGCCTCCGACACGTCGCCGATCTCGTGGCCCCCGGCCACGAGCCGGACGTCCCACGGCACGTCCGGCAGCGACACCGTCCCGAGAGCCTTCTCGACCGCGTCGGAGATGCCGGCGCGGTTGGCGTCGGCGATGTCGTTGTCGAGCGAGTCGACGACGTGGATGACGACGAGGTCGGTGCCCCGGAAGGACGCCTGGCGGGCGGCCTCCTCGAGGGCCAACGAGCCCGAGCTGCGGGTCTGGTGCGCGACAACGACGCTCATGCGGTCACCCCGCTCACTTCTGCAGCTCGTGCGAGAGCTCGGTGAGCTCGTCCCCGCCGGCCATCTGCCTGGTCAGCTCGTCGAGCCCGACCTCGGAACGCTTCCGGTCGAGCACCGCCTGGCCGAGCTTGAGGATGACGAAGTGGTTGCCGACGAGGTACGCGTGGTGCGGGTTGTGCGTGATGAAGACGACGCCGAGGCCGGCGTCACGCGCGGCCGCCGTGTACTTGAGCACGACCCCCGACTGCTTGACGCCGAGCGCGGCCGTCGGCTCGTCGAGGATGAGCACGCGGGCCCCGAAGTAGACGGCGCGCGCGATCGCCACGCACTGGCGCTGGCCGCCGGAGAGCGTGCCGATGGGCTGGTCGATGTCCTTGACGACGACGCCCATCTTGCGCAGCTCCTCGTCGGCGATGCGCTTCATGTCGGCGATCTTGAGGCTCGCGAAGGGGCCGCGCCCACCGACGAGCTCGGAGCCGAGGAAGAAGTTGCGCCACACCTCCATGAGCGAGACGACCGCGAGGTCCTGGTAGACGGTCGCGATGCCGTGGTCGAGCGACTCACGCGGCGAGGAGAAGGAGACCTCCTTGCCGTCGACCTTCATGGTGCCCTCGTTGTGCGGGTGCAGGCCGGCCATGATCTTGATGAGGGTCGACTTGCCGGCCCCGTTGTCGCCGAGGACGCAGGTCACCTCGCCGGCGCGGACCGTCAGGTTGATGCCCTTGAGCGCGCGGATCGCGCCGTAGGTCTTGCCGACGTTCTTCATGTCGATGAGCGGCTCGCCCGAGTGCAGCTCCGGGTCCGCGTGCTCGGCCAGGGTGTCAGTCATGTCAGCCCACCTTTCGGGCGGTCGAGAGCTTCTTGACGTAGAGGTTGACCATCACGGCGAGCAGGAGCATGACGCCGAGGAAGGCGCGGAACCAGTTCGGGTCCCATCCTGCGTAGACGATGCAGAGGCTGGTCATGCCGAAGATGAAGGCGCCGATGGCGACCCCGATGGCGTTGCCGAAGCCGCCGGTGAGCAGGGTGCCACCCACGACCGCCGCGATGATGTAGAGGAACTCGTTGCCGATGCCGTTGCCGGCCTGCAGCGTGTCGAACTTGTAGAGGGTGTGCATGCCGATGAACCAGCCGAGGAACGACACGGTCATGAAGAGGCCGATCTTCACCCCGCGCACCGGCACACCGACGGCGCGGGCCGAGTCCGCGTTGCCCCCGACCGCGTAGATCCAGTTGCCGATCCTGGTGCGCTGGAGGATCCAGGCCGACAGCGCGACGAAGAGGAACCACCACAGGACGGTGGCCTCGACGGTGACGCTGCCGATCTTGAAGCTCGAGGCGAAGATCGCGTCGAGCGCCTTGTAGCCGTCCATCTGGTTGATGTTCGGCGTCGACACCGAACCGGTGACGAGCTTGGTCACGCCGAGGTTGGCGCCCTGCAGCACGAAGAACGTGCCCAGGGTTATGAGGAAGCTCGGTATGCCGGTCCTCACCACCAGGTAGCCGTTGAGGAAGCCGATGGCGAGGCTGAAGACGAGGGAGAGCACGGCGCCCACGATGAGGTTGATGCCGAGCTGGTAGCAGAACATCGCGTTGACGAGACCCGCCGTCGTGACGATGACACCGGCCGACAGGTCGAACTCGCCGCCGATCATGAGCATGCCGACGGCGACGGCGACGATGCCGATGGTGGAGCTCTGGTAGAGCACCGTGAAGAACGACGCGGGCGAGCGGAACGCCGGGGCGACGGCGAGGAAGAAGATGAAGATGACGACGGCCGCGACGAGGGCTCCGACCTCGGGCCGTGCGAGCAGGCGGTTCGACCAGCCGAGCGTGACCCTGTTGGATGCCTCGGTCGGCGCCGTGGGCGGCGACGTGACGGTTTGACTCATGGACCTCTCCGATCCGTTGACGTGCGTTCAGTGGAAGACGATGAGGCGGCCGGCCCGGGGGCCGGCCGCCTCGACGGGTCAGCGGGTGTTGTTCTTCGCGAACGGCAGGATGGTGTCGATGTTCGACGCGTCGACGAACGACGGGCCGGTGAGGACGGCCTTGCCGCCGCCGATGTCGTTGCCGTTCTTCTTGTTGAGGTACAGCGCCTGGACGGCGAGGTAGCCCTGCACGTACGGCTGCTGGTCGATCGAGAACTCGATCTTCTTGTCCTTGATCGCCTGGGCGGCGTCGACGTTGAGGTCGAAGGTCACGAGCTTCGCCGAGCTGCCGGCGGCCTCCATCGCCTTGAGGGCGTCGAGCGCGATCGGCGCGCCGAGCGTGACGATGTAGTCGATCGACTTGTCCTGGGCGAGCTTGGCCTGCAGCGCGGAGACCACTGAGGGGTCGTCGGCGCCGTTGACCTGGATGTTCTCCGTGGCGGCGACGCCCTTCTTGACGCCGGCGCAGCGGGCCTCGAGGGCCACCGAGCCGGCCGCCTGGATGACGCACAGCACCTTCTTGCCGCCGGCCTCGGCGATGCGCTTGCCGGCGGTCTCACCGGCGAGGTTCTCGTCAGACCCGAAGTACATGCTGGCGCCGACCTGGGCGTACTGGTCGATCCCGGAGTTGAAGGCGACGACGGGGATCCCGGCGTCGTCGGCGGACTTCACCGCGCCGGCCAGGGCGTCGGGCGTGGCCAGCGTCGTGGCGATGCCGTCGACCTTCGAGTCGACCGCGTTCTGGATGAGGGTCGCCTGCTTGCCGGGGTCCGGGTCGTTCGAGTACTTCAGGGTGATGCCGTTGTTCTTCGCGGCCTGGTTGGCACCGGCCTTGATCTTGTCCCAGAAGGTGTCACCGGGGGTCTCGTGCGTGATCATCGCGATGGTGTAGCCGGAGTTGTCGCCGGCGCCGCCGCCGGAGCCTGCTACTGCCTGCTGCGCGGCGGGTGCACCGCCGCCGCTGCACGCTGCCAGCGCGAGTGCGGCGGCTGTGGCCAGGCCGGCGACGACGGTCAGTTGCTTCCGAGTCCGAGTCGGAGTCATCGTTGATTCCTTTCGTTGCGTCGCGGTCGCCCGGTCGCCGGAGTGGCGCGACGTTCTGTGACGGTTGGTCCGTCGGTCGAGGGGGTTGCGGCTGGGCCGCGTCGCCGGAGGTCCGGCGACGACGTCGTCGCAGGGCAGCCGGGGGCACGCGGGCACGTCTCTGGAGATCTGGTTGGTCCCGCGGGTGGAGCAGCTTGCGGGACGGTGGGGCGAGGTCTTCGCCCGGGCATCAGGACCACGACGAGGGACGGCGAGCTGGTGACCGGCGTCTCTCGTGCCGGCTCCGGCGTCGGCGGACCTCGATGTCGGTGTCCGCGGGTCCCGGCGTCGGTGCCAGCGAATGGCAGAATGCTCCTCGTCAACGCATCATGTCAAGAGATTGAGCAAACATCATAATGTTCTAACATTTGCTTGACACCGTGCGGACGCGGCAGGACCATCGTTGTCGACAGGGCAGCGACGTCGAAGCGCCGCGCGGCTGAACCACGGGCGACGAGCACCCAGCAGCTCACCGCCCACGACACCACCCAAGGGAGTGTGCAATGCGCATCGGACTGGCCGGAGTCGGCCGCATCGGGGCCTTCCACGCCGAGACCCTCCGCGACCTGACCGACGTCGACGAGGTCGTCGTCGCCGACCTCGACGCCGCAGCCGCGGAAGCGGTGGCCGAGCGTCTCGGGGTCGGCTTCGCCGCGTCGCCGGCCGAGCTGCTCGCCCAGGGCGTCGACGGCTTCGTCATCGCCACGGCGACCCCGGGCCACGCCCCGATGCTGCGGCTCGGCCTGGAGGCCGGCGTGCCCACCTTCTGCGAGAAGCCCATCGCAGGCACGCTCGAGGAGACGATGGACCTCGCCAAGCTCGTGTCGCAGAGCAGTACCCCGGTCCACGTCGGGTTCCAGCGGCGCTTCGACCGCGGCTACCAGCGCGCGCAGCACGCCGTCACCGCCGGCGAGCTCGGCTTCGTGCACAGCATCCGCGCCCAGACGCACGACCAGGCTCCGCCGCACGCCTCGTACATCCCGACGAGCGGCGGACTCTTCCGCGACTGCTCGATCCACGACTTCGACATCATCCGGTTCGTCACCGGCCGCGAGGTCGCCGCCGTCTACGCGACGGGCGCCAACAAGGGGGCCGGGTTCTTCGCCGAGGCCGGTGACGTCGACACGGCCGCGGCCGTCCTCACCCTCGACGACGGAACCCTCGTGTCGCTCTCCGCGACGCGCTACAACGGCGCCGGCCACGACGTGCGCATGGAGGTGCTCGGCAGCGAGGGGACGATCGGGGTCGGCTACGACGACTCGCTCGCCGTCACCTCGGCCGAGCCGGGCGCCACGTACCCGTCCGGCCCGCGCCACTGGTCGTTCATGGAGCGCTTCCTGCCGGCCTACCGCGCCGAGCTGACCGCCTTCGCCGCCGTGGCGCGCGGGGTCCTCGCCCCGCCCTGCACCGCCGACGACGCCCTCCAGGCCTTCCGGGTCGCCGAGGCGTGCGAGCTGTCGCGGCACGAGGGACGCCCCGTCCTGCTCGACGAGATCCCGAGCCTGTGAAGGACCTGGTGAACGACATGGACGCGATGGACACGACCACTCCTGCCCCGGACGACACGGCATACGACGTCGTCGCCATCGGGCGCACCGGCGTCGACATCTACCCGCTCCAGCACGGCGTCGGGCTCGAGAAGGTGCGCACCTTCGAGAAGTTCCTCGGCGGCAGTGCGACGAACGTGGCCGTGGCCGCCGCGCGGCACGGCCACCGGACCGCCCTCGTCACGCGCACGGGGCGTGACGCGTTCGGCCGCTACATCCACGAGGCGCTGCGCGACTTCGGCGTCGACGACGCGTACGTGTCGGCCGTCGACGGACCGCCGACGCCGGTCACCTTCTGCGAGGTCTTCCCGCCCGACGACTTCCCGCTGTACTTCTACCGCTACCCGACGGCGCCTGACCTCATGATCGACGCGGATTCCCTTCCGCTGGAGGCGATTCGGCGCGCCGGTGTCTACTGGTCCACGGTGACGGGACTCTCCCAGGAGCCCAGCCGCGCGGCGCACTTCCGCGCGTGGGAGGCCCGCGGCCGTCGAGCCCACACGGTGCTCGACCTCGACTACCGTCCGATGTTCTGGGCCGACCCCGTCGAGGCCGGAGAGCAGGTGGGGCGGGCCCTCGACCACGTGACCGTGGCCGTCGGCAACCGCGAGGAGTGCGAGGTCGCCGTCGGCGAGACCGACCCGCAGCGCGCGGCCGACGCGCTCCTCGAGCGAGGCGTCGAGCTCGCCGTCGTCAAGCAGGGGCCCAAGGGGGTGCTCGCCGCCGCCCGCGACGAGCGCGTCGAGGTCGCGCCGTTCCCCGTCGACGTCGTCAACGGCCTCGGTGCAGGCGACGCCTTCGGCGGTGCTCTCTGCCACGGCCTCCTCGAGGGCTGGGGGCTGCGCCGCATCCTCGAGTTCGCCAACGTCGCCGGGGCCATCGTCGCCAGCAAGCTCGAGTGCTCGACCGCCATGCCCACCTCCGCCGAGGTCGAGGCGCGCCTCGCCGTCTCGTCCCCGTTCGCCACCGTCGCCGAGGAGGCACGATGACCACCACAGAGCACATCACCGAGTACACCACCGAGCACACCCCCCGTACTGCGGGAGTCGCTGTCGCGGACCTGACGGAGATCCGGGTCCGTGAGCCCGGGCGCATCGCCGCCGCCTGGGCCGCGCGCCGCCGCCGCCCGCTCGTCGGCCGCGACGGCCGTCTGCTCGTCGTCGCCGCGGACCACCCGGCGCGCGGGGCTCTCGGGGTCCGGGGGGCGGGCTCGGCGATGGCGAGCCGCAGCGACCTGCTGGAGCGGCTCGTGACCGCGCTCGCGCGTCCCGGCGTCGACGGCGTGCTCGGCACGCCCGACGTGCTCGACGACCTGCTCCTGCTCGGCGCCCTCGACGACAAGGTCGCGATCGGGTCGATGAACCGTGGCGGCCTGCAGGGTGCGCGCTTCGAGCTGGACGACCGCTTCACCGCCTACAGCGCCCACGAGATCGCGGCCCGCGGTCTCGATGGCGGCAAGATGCTGACGCGCATCTGCCTCGAGGACCCCGGCACCGTGGCCACGCTCGAGGCGAGCGCCCGCGCCGTGACCGAGCTCGCCGAGCACGGCCTCATGGCGATGGTCGAGCCGTTCATGTCGGTGCACGAGGGCGACCGGGTCGTCAACCAGCTCGACCCCGACTCGACGATCAAGTCCATCCACATCGGCGCCGGCCTCGGCGCGTCCAGCGCACACACCTGGCTCAAGCTGCCCGTCGTCGACGAGCTCGAGCGCGTCATGGACGCGACGACCCTGCCCACCCTGCTGCTCGGGGGAGACCCCCAGGGCGACCCGCACGAGACGTACGCCTCGTGGGGCCGGGCGCTCGACCTGCCCGCCGTACGGGGGCTGGTCGTCGGGCGTGCCCTGCTCTTCCCGCCCGACGGCGACGTCGCCGCGGCCGTCGACATCGCGGCCGAGCTCGTGCACGGTGGTTCCGGAGGTGGTTCATGACGTGGCACCGGCCCTTCGGCACGGTGGGCGGGGACGGCTGGGACGTCGTCGTCGAACCCGACGCGTCCGGCTGGGAGCACACCGGGATGTATGCCGGCCGCCTCGCCGACGGGGAGTCTCGTGGGCTCGACGCCGGTCGCCGTGAGCTCGTCGTCGTGCCGCTCGAGGGGTCCGTGCTCGTGTCGAGTGACGACGCGGCCGGACGCCACGAGGCCACGCTGGCCGGCCGCGCCTCGGTCTTCGCCGGCGCGACGGACGTCGCCTACGTGCCCGCCGGATCGCGCCTCTCGGTGACGGCGGTCGGCGCGGCCCGGGTGGCACTCGTCTTCGCGGTCACCGAGACCGTCGAGCCACGCTTCGCCTTCCGGCACGTGGCCGCCGACGAGGTGCCGGTCGAGCTGCGCGGAGCCGGTTTCGCCTCGCGCGAGGTCCGCAACTTCGGCATCCCCGGCGTGCTCGAGGCGGACTCCATCATCGCCTGCGAGGTGGTGACCCCGGCCGGCAACTGGAGCTCGTGGCCACCGCACAAGCACGACGAGGAGCGGCCCGGCGAGGAGACGCAGCTCGAGGAGATCTACTACTTCGAGGTCGCGCCCGAGGACGGTTCACCGGCGAGCGCCGCTGCGGACCCCATCGGGTACCAACGGGTCTACGGCACCGAGCACCGTCCCATCGACGTGATGGCCGAGGTCCGCTCGGGTGACGTGGTCCTCGTGCCACACGGTTGGCACGGTCCCGCGATGGCTGCGCCGGGCTACGACCTCTACTACCTCAACGTCATGGCGGGTCCCGGACCGGAGCGCGCCTGGCTCATCTGCGACGACCCGGCCCACGGCTGGGTCCGCGACACCTGGTCGGCCCAGCCGGTCGACCCCCGACTCCCGCTTGGAGGCTCTCGATGACGAGCGCGACCCCGACCGCTTCGACCGGCGAGACCGTGCGCCTGACCGTGGCGCAGGCCGTGGTGCGGTTCCTCGCGAACCAGTGGAGCGAGCGTGACGGCGAGCGGCAGAAGCTCTTCGCCGGCTGCTTCGGCATCTTCGGCCACGGCAACGTCGCCGGGCTCGGCCAGGCCCTGCTGCAGAACGAGCTCGCCGACGGCCAGGAGCACCTCCCGTACGTGCTGGCACGCAACGAGCAGGCCATGGTCCACACGTCGGTCGCCTACGCACGACAGAAGGACCGGCTCCAGACGTGGGCGTGCACTGCCTCCGTCGGGCCCGGCTCGACGAACATGCTGACGGGCGCAGCCCTCGCGACGATCAACCGGATCCCGGTGCTCCTCCTGCCGTCGGGGACGTTCGCGACCCGCGTCAGCGCACCGGTGCTCCAGGAGCTCGAGCAGCCGTATGCCGCCGACGTGACGGTCAACGACGCCTTCCGCCCGTTGTCGAGGTTCTTCGACCGGGTGAGCCGTCCCGAGCAGCTGCCGTCGGCGCTCCTCGGCGCGATGCGCGTGCTCACCGACCCGGTCGAGACCGGTGCGGTGACGATCTCGCTGCCGCAGGACGTGCAGGCCGAGGCCCACGACTGGCCGGTCGAGCTCTTCGCACCGCGCGTGTGGCGCGTGGCGCGCCCGGTGCCGGAGGCCGTCGACATCGCCGACGCGGCGGCCGTCATCCGGTCGGCGCGCCGACCGCTCGTCGTCGCCGGTGGAGGCGTGCACTACTCCGGCGCCGAGGAGGCGCTGCGCGCGCTGGCCGAGCAGACCGGCATCCCGGTGTGCGAGAGCCAGGCCGGCAAGGGCTCGCTTCCCCATGGTCACCCGCAGGAGATGGGTGCGGTCGGCTCGACGGGCACGACCGCCGCCAACGCCCTCGCCGCCGAGGCCGACGTCGTGGTCGGGGTCGGCACGCGCTGGAGCGACTTCACCACCGCCTCGCGGACCGCCTTCCAGGACAAGGGTGTCCGCTTCGTCAACGTCAACGTCGCCCGCTTCGACGCGGGCAAGCACGCAGGGCTCTCCGTCGTCGCCGACGCGCGGGAGGCGCTGAGGGCGCTGTCGGGTGCGCTCGACGGGTATGCCGTCGAGGACGCCTACCGTGAGCGTCAGGCTGCGCTCTGGTCCGAGTGGGACGCCTCGGTCGAGGCCGCCTACCACCCGGCCCCCGACGTGAC
Source organism: Terrabacter sp. GCM10028922 (assembly GCF_042666095.1). Taxonomy (NCBI): domain Bacteria; kingdom Bacillati; phylum Actinomycetota; class Actinomycetes; order Micrococcales; family Intrasporangiaceae; genus Terrabacter; species Terrabacter sp. GCM10028922. The sequence goes on from NZ_JBHTFG010000032.1 coordinate 167,381, forward strand.
CGACCGGCTGGGCGACGGGCTGCTGACCCAGGGCCAGGTGCTCGGTGCCGTCAACGAGCTGACCGACCCTCGTGACGTCGTGCTGTGCGCGGCCGGCTCGATGCCCGGTGACCTGCACAAGCTGTGGCGCGTGCGCGACCGCAAGGCCTACCACGTCGAGTACGGCTACTCGTGCATGGGCTACGAGGTGCCGGCGTCCATCGGCATCCGGCTCGCCGACGAGTCGCGCGACGTCTTCGCCATGGTCGGCGACGGTGGCTACCTCATGATGCCGACGGAGCTCGTGACGGCCGTGCAGGAACGCGTCAAGGTCATCGTCGTCCTCGTGCAGAACCACGGCTTCCACTCGATCGGGTCGCTCTCGGAGTCGCTCGGGTCGCAGCGGTTCGGCACCTCGTACCGGTTCCGCGGGGAGTCGTCGGGGCGTCTCGACGGCGACGTGCTGCCCGTCGACCTGGCTGCGAACGCCCGGTCGCTCGGGGCCCACGTCATCGAGGTGCACTCGCTCGACGAGCTGCACCAGGCGATCAAGGAGGCCAAGGCGGCCCCGGCCGACGGTGGCCCGGTCGTCATCCACGTCGAGACCGACCCGCTCGTCCACGCGCCCGACAGCGCGTCGTGGTGGGACGTGCCGGTCTCGGAGGTCAGCGACCTCGACACGACGCAGGCGGCATACGCGGAGTACACCGACCACAAGGCCACCCAGCGTCCCCTCATCAGCCCCACGAGCACCCCCACCAACGCCGCCACGAGCCCGGAGCCCACGTCATGAAGCTCGCCATCGACCCGTACATGTTCCGCGAGACGACCTCGCTGCTCGAGCTGCCCGGTCTCGTGGCCGAGCTCGGCTACGAGTGGGTCGAGCTGTCGCCGCGCGAGGACTTCATCCCCTTCTTCAAGCACCCCCGCGTCGACGACGCCGGGGTCGCCGCCTTCAAGAAGGCCCTCTCCTCGGCCGGTGTCGGGGTGTCGTCGGTGCTGCCGCTCTTCAGCTGGTCGGGCCCCGACGAGGAAGAGCGGCAGGCGGCCGTGCGCTACTGGAAGCGCGCCATCCAGATCGCGTCCGACCTCGGCGTCGACACGATGAACTCCGAGTTCAACGGCAACCCGCGCGACGCGGCTGTCTGCGAGCGGCAGTTCTGGAGGTCGATGGAGGAGCTGCTCCCCGTCTTCGAGAAGGAGGGCATCCGGCTCGTGCTCGAGCCCCATCCCGACGACTGGGAGGAGGACGGCAAGAAGGCCGTCGACCTGATCCGCGGGATCAACAGCCCGAACGTGTCGTTCCTCTACTGCGCACCGCACACGTTCCACCAGGGCAACGACTGCGACGGCATCATGGACAAGGCCGGTGACCTGCTGACGATGGTCCATGTCGCCGACGCCTACGACCACACCGCGTCGTCGGGCCTGCGCTACATCGTCAACCCGCCCGGCTCACAGGTGACGGTGCACCAGCACCTCGACATCGGCCAGGGCGAGGTCGACTTCGACGAGCTCTTCCGCGGCCTCGAGCGCATCGGCTTCGACGGCATCGTCACCTCGTGCGTCTTCGCGTGGGAGGACCGTGCCCGCGAGTCGAGCATCTACATGCGCGACACGATCCGCTCCTACCTCGACAAGTGGGACACGCCGCCCACCTTCGTCGCCCCCTGAGCCGGCCACCCGGCATACCCCGTCTTGTTGTTGCTCCGACCTGAAGGACATCCCATGAGCACGCCCACCCGCATCACCCACCTCGTCGACGGCCGGCCGTGGACCGGCACCGCCGAGCGCACCTCGCCCGTCTACAACCCCGCCACCGGTGAGCAGACCGGCGTCCTCGACCTCGCGTCCGCCGCCCTCGTCGGCGACGTCGTGACGTCCGCCGCCGCCGCGTGGGAGGGCTGGGCCGACGCCTCGCTCGCCAAGCGGTCGGGCGTGCTCTTCGCCTTCCGCGAGCTGCTCAACGAGCGCAAGGAGGAGATCGCGGCCCTCATCACCGCCGAGCACGGCAAGGTGCTCAGCGACGCTCTCGGCGAGGTGACCCGCGGCCTCGAGGTCGCCGAGTTCGCCTGCGGCATCCCACACCTGCTGCGCGGCGGCTTCTCCGAGAACGCCTCGACGAACGTCGACGTCTACTCGATCCGGCAGCCGCTCGGCGTCGTCGCCGTCATCTCGCCGTTCAACTTCCCGGCCATGGTGCCGATGTGGTTCATCCCCATCGCCATCGCATGCGGCAACGCGGTCGTGCTCAAGCCCTCGGAGAAGGACCCGTCGGCGGCGCTCGCGGTCGCGGCTCTCTGGAAGGAAGCCGGCCTGCCCGACGGCGTCATGCAGGTCGTCAACGGCGACAAGGAGGCCGTCGACGCGCTGCTGACGCACCCCGAGGTGAAGTCGGTGTCGTTCGTCGGCTCGACGCCGATCGCGAAGTACGTCTACGAGACGGGCACGGCGCACGGCAAGCGCGTCCAGGCCCTCGGCGGCGCGAAGAACCACATGCTCGTGCTGCCGGACGCCGACCTCGACCTCGCCGCCGACGCGGCCGTCAACGCCGGGTTCGGCTCGGCGGGGGAGCGCTGCATGGCGATCTCCGCCCTCGTGGCAGTCGAGCCCATCGCCGACGAGCTGATCTCGAAGATCAAGGACCGCATGGGCAAGCTCGTCACCGGCGACGGGACGCGCGGCTGCGACATGGGCCCGCTCGTGACGTCGCAGCACCGCGACAAGGTGACGTCGTACCTCGACGCCGGCGTGGCCGAGGGCGCCACGCTCGTCGTCGACGGACGTGAGACCGAGTTCGAGTCGGACGGCGAGGGCTACTTCCTCGCGCCGACGCTCTTCGACGGCGTCAAGCCCGGCATGTCGCTCTACGACGACGAGATCTTCGGGCCCGTGCTGTCGGTCGTGCGCGTCCACTCGTACGACGAGGGCCTCGAGCTCATCAACAACAACCCGTACGGCAACGGCACGGCGATCTTCACCAACGACGGCGGTGCTGCGCGGAAGTTCCAGCGCCACGTCCAGGTCGGCATGGTCGGGGTCAACGTGCCGATCCCCGTCCCGGTGTCGTACTACTCCTTCGGCGGGTGGAAGAACTCGCTCTTCGGCGACACCCACGCCCACGGCATGGAGGGCGTCCACTTCTTCACCCGCGGCAAGGTCGTCACCTCGCGGTGGCTCGACCCGAGCCACGGCGGCCTCAACCTCGGCTTCCCCCAGAACGACTGACCCGCGCCCCCAGCGCCCACCACACCCCTCGAGAGGACCCAGAAGATGGCCGAGTCCAAGGCCCGCAACACCGACGACCGTTACAGCAAGCTGACCATCGGCGTGTGCCCCGACCAGTGGGGCGTCTGGTTCCCCGAGGACGACAAGCAGATCCACTGGGAGACGGCCCTCGACGAGATGGCCGAGGCCGGCTTCTCCGTCATGGAGACCGGACCCTTCGGCTACTTCCCGAAGGACCCGAAGCGACTCCAGGAGGAGATGGACAAGCGCGGCTTCCGGGTCGTCGCCGGCACCGGGTGGGGCATCCTGCACAAGCCGGAGGCGTGGGCCGACACCGAGAAGACGTTCCGCGAGATCGCCGAGACGCACGCGGCCGTCGGCGCGGAGTACATCGTGCACCTGCCCCCGATGTTCCGCGACGAGAAGACGTGGGCCTACACGGACGACCGGGTCCTCTCGACGGAGGCCTGGAACGCGTACATCTCCAACGCCGACAGGCTCGGCCGCATCATGAAGGAGGACTACGGCCTCCAGATGGTGCTGCACCCGCACGGCGACAGCCACATCGAGACGCCCGCCGACATCGACCGCGTGTTCCAGGCCACCGACCCCGACTACGTCGGCTTCTGCCTCGATACCGGTCACATCGTCTACGGCGGCGGCGACCCGATGGAGCTGTGCCGCAAGTACCCCGAGCGGATCTCCTACGTCCACATCAAGGCGATGGACGAGGGCCTCGTGAAGCAGGCCCATGACGAGGACTGGCCCTTCGGCCTCGCCGTGGCCAAGGGCTGCTCGGTCGCGCCGCCGGCAGGTGCGCCCGACATGCCGTCGCTCGTCGAGGCGCTCGCCGACCTCGACAAGGAGCTCTACGTCGTGTGTGAGCAGGACATGTACCCGTGCGACCCGTCGTACCCGCTGCCCAACGCCATCCAGACGCGCGAGTACCTCGCCTCCGTCGGCCTCGGCCTCAAGTGACGAAGGAGCCTGAGATGACCGTCCGCATCGGGATGATCGGCCCCGGAGGCATGGGGCAGGCGCACATCGACCGCATCCACACCGTCATCGCCGGAGGGCGCGTCGTCGCCGTCGCCGACGTCGACGAGGTGCGCGCCAAGGAGGTGGCCGACCGGATCGGCGGCACGGCCTACGCCGACTCGGCGAGCCTCATCTCCTCCGACGAGGTCGACGCCGTCATGATCTGCAGCTACGGCCCGGCCCACGAGGTCGACGTCCTGGCGGCGATCGCCGCCGGCAAGCCGGTCTTCTGCGAGAAGCCGCTCACCCCGACCGCCGATGCCGCGCTGCGGATCATGGAGGCCGAGCAGGCGGCAGGACGCCGTCTCGTGACGGTCGGGTTCATGCGGCGCTTCGACCGCAGCTACCGGCAGATGAAGGAGCTGCTCGACTCCGGCGAGCTCGGCGAGACGCTCATGGTGCACTGCGCGCACCGCAACCCCACCGTGCCCGAGCACTACACGTGGGACATGGCGATCAACGACACCGCCATCCACGAGATCGACACGATGCGGTGGCTGCTCGGCGAGGAGTTCGTCTCCGCGCGCGTCGACAAGCCGAAGAAGACGTCCCTGCGCTTCGAGCACCTCCAGGACCCGCTCGTGCTCATCCTCGAGACCGAGTCGGGTGTCCGGGTCGACGACGAGATCTTCGTCAACTGCCAGTTCGGCTACGACATTCGTTGTGAGGCCGTCGCCGAGAAGGGCACCGTGACGCTCGCCGACCAGAACGCCATCGAGATTCGCGACGGCTCCGGCCACCGCAACGCGATCGCCCGCGACCACAACGACCGTTTCTGGGGGGCGTTCGTCACCGAGGTCCAGGAGTGGATCAGCGCCGTCGCCGTGGGCGAGCACACCGGGTCGACGTCGTGGGACGGGTATGCCGCCGCGTGCGTGTGCGACGCGGGCGTGCGTGCGCTCACCGACGACGGCGTCGTCAAGGTCGAGATGATCGCGAAGCCTGCCTTCTACGCCTGAGCCTCGGCGAGCGCAGGTGAGGCCCGGCTACTTCTCGAGCAGATGGCCGGGCCCCACGGCACGAGAGAGGTGCGTCGTCAGAGCCCGACGGACTTGACCCCATAGGCGGCCTGAGCGTCGGTGAAACCCTCGAACTTGAGCTGACGAAGGAGTCCACCGCGGGAGAACGAGGTGAGCTCGAGGTAGGACTCCGCCTTCTTCGCCGCCTGCTCCTTCCAGTTCACCGTGATGTGGTCGACGGCATACGTTGCGTCAGCCTTGGAGAACTCCTCGAACTCGAGTTGCTTGATGAGTCCCTTGCGGGAGAACGCGGTGAGCTCAAGGTAGGACTCGGCCTTGGAGACCGCCTGCTCCTGCGACACGGTCATCGCGTTCGCGGCCTCTTCCGCGGCGGCCTTTGCGGCAGCGGCTTTCGCGGCTGCGGCCTTGTCGGCTGCGGCCTTGTCGGCTGCGGCCTTGTCGGCGGCGGCCTTGTCGGCTGCGGCCTTGTCGGCTGCGGCCTTGTCGGCGGCGGCCTTGTCGGCGGCGGCCTTGTCCGCTGCCGCAGTGTCGGCCGCCGTCGTAGTGGCAGTCGGCGCGACGCTCAACGTGCTCGAGCTCACGGCGGGTGCAGCGATGGGCGCGGTCTCTGGGTCTCCGCCCATCGCGCCGATTGCGACCAACGCGACGAGTATGCCTCCGGTCCACAGGCCAGCCTTCTTGACCTTGCTCATCTTCTGCTTCGGGGCCGCCGATTGTGCGTCCGTGAACGGAGCGCCCTGCGGCGGTGCCCAGGTGGGAGGCGTGGGCTGCTCGCCTTCCGGGACGGGGTACTGGTAGTTGTTGTCGCTCATGAGTGGCTCTTCCCTGTGATTTCCCTGCGCTGCTAAGGCAGTGTCCGATGCCTCGCGGGGAATATCCCGGTTTCGGCCATTTCCGTAGAAGGAAACGCGATGTCCACTCTCGGCCGCCGTCAGGTCGCCGCTGGCCCCAGCGCTCTAAGGGAGGGCCTCGCCCGAAGCGTTGCTCTGCGACGGACGTTTCAATCGTCGAGCCGCTCAGCTGTTTCTCGTCGCGGTCGCCAGCTGCCTTTCGAGGTCTTGTGAAGGGGCGCGACTGTGAACTCGTCGGTACAACCGTCCGAGTCCTCCTTCTCTGGCGTCGTCGTGTCGAGATGCGCGCGAAGCCAGGGTTCTAGGTCTGAGGAGGGGCCGCTACCGCCTGGCTGTCGGCAAGGCGGCCCCGGTACCAGGCCAGCTTTCCCTCGACACGTTCGAGGTTGCTCTCGAGCTCGCGGATGTGGCGCAGCACCTCGGTCCGGTGCTCCTCGAGCAGCGCGATGCGGGCACCGATGGTCGCGTCGTCGTCCTCGCCCACGAGGGTCGCGAACTCGCGCATCCGCCGGATCGGCATGCCCGTTTCGCGGAGGCACGTCAGGACGCTGATCCACTCGAGGTCGCTGTCGAAGTAGCGGCGATGGCCGCTCGGCGTGCGTTCGGTGCGGAGCAGCTCCTCGCGCTCGTAGTAGCGGAGGGTGTCGATGCTGACCCCGGCCTCTCGCGCGGCCTCACCCACGCGGAGGCCGGCGGTGTCGTTGCGCGTCGTCGTCATCGGTCCACCGTAGAGGCGAGGGTCGACAAATGGTCTGTCCAAGGGCTTGATCTGGTGCGCGCTCAAGGATCTAGCGTCGTTGACATGACGACATCAGAGAAGACCATCACCACCCGGCGAACCCTCGGCCGCAGCGGTATCGACGTGAGCGCCCTCGGCGTGGGGTGCTGGGCCATCGGCGGTCCATGGATCATGGACGGCCAGCAGGCGGGCTGGGGCGAGGTCGACGACGACGAGTCGGTCCGCGCACTCCACGCAGCGATCGCCGGTGGGGTCACGTTCTTCGACACCGCGGCGAACTACGGCGCCGGCCACAGCGAGGCCGTGCTCGGCCGGGCCGTCGCCGACCGGCGTTCCGAGGTCGTGCTCGCCACGAAGTTCGGCTACGGCGTCGACGAGGCCGGCAAGAGCGTCAGCGGCGTCGAGGTCACTCCGGATGCGGTGCGGCGGTCTTGCGCCGAGAGCCTGCGCCGCCTGGGCACGGACTGGATCGACCTGTTCCAGCTGCACGTCGGCGACCTCGAGCCCGCCCGGGCCGAGGACGTCCGAGCCGTGCTCGAGTCGCTCGTCGACGAGGGCACCATCCGCGCGTACGGGTGGAGCACCGACGACGTGGAGCGCGCCCGCGTCTTCGCAGCGGGCCCGCACTGCGCCTCCATCCAGCACCAGCTCAACGTGCTCGAGGACAACCCGGCCATGCTCGACTTCTGCGAGAGCGAGAACCTCGCCAGCGTCAACCGCGGCCCGTTGGGGATGGGCGTGCTCACGGGCGCCTACGACCGCGGGGCGACGCTCTCGGCGACCGACGTCCGCGGGACGGGTGCGGCCTGGATGAAGTACTTCATCGACGGCAGGCCGAACCCGGAGTGGCTGGCCCGGGCCGCCGCGATCCGCGAGGTCATCACGTCCGGTGGGCGCACTCCGGCCCAGGGGGCGCTCGCCTGGATCTGGGGGCGGAGCCCGGCCACCGTCCCGATTCCCGGGGTCCGCACCGTGGCCCAGGCGGAGGCGAATGCCGCGGCCCTCCAGCACGGCCCGCTGACGCAGGAGCAGATGGCGGAGGTCGCGCGCCTGCTCGCCTGAGCGAAGCGGAGGGCACACGGCATCCGCCACCACCCGCACGAACCAGGTGGTGGCGGATGCCGTCCGCTCTGCCTCCGGCGCTACGCGCGGGCGACGCGACGGCGTAGCGGAGCGCCTGCCTTGAAGGCGGGTGTGCGCGTCGCGGCGATCTGCAGGGTCTCGCCGGTGCGCGGGTTGCGGCCCTCGCGGGCTGCACGGTCGCGCGCCTCGAAGGTGCCGAGACCCGGCAGGGTCACGCTGGCGCCCGCCTCGAGGTCGGCCCCGATGGCGTCGGCGAGGGCTGCGAGCACGCGCTCGACCGTGGCGGCGCTCGTCCCCGCCTGGTCGGCGACGCGGGCGACGAGCTCGCTCTTCGTGGTCCTGGCAGTGGTCGTGATAATGGTGTCTCCTCGGTCGTGGGGGCCCGCCGGGGCGGGTTGAACCTCACCCCGCGTCTAGCCCTGCCGGGCCTTGAAGCGCGGGTTCTGCTTGTTGATGACGAAGGTGCGGCCGCGGCGTCGCACGATCTGCGAGCCGGGTTTGTCCTTGAGGTCTCGTAGCGAGTTGCGTACCTGCACGGGTGACTCCTCTCAGAGGTGGCGGGCGTCGACGAGCCCGCGCTGCACGGCCCGCACGAGGCGGCGCGGCACCTGCACGGTCCGGCCGTCCAGCGTGACGGGGACGAGGGCGACGGGCGACGCCTGCCAGTGGGCCCGACGATGCCGGGTGATGCTGCGCGCGAGCTTGCGCATGGGGACGGCCATGGTGGTCTCTCCGGGATGGGAGCGGCTGGGATGGGATCGGGTCGGCTGGGCTGGGTCGCGGGGCGATGTCAGGCAGCGAAACGGAGGTCCCCGAGCCACGGCTCGAAGCCGTCGGCGGGGCGGTTCCACGTGGGACCGGTCGTCCCGAGCTCGGCGTCGGTGAGCAGGCAGTCCTCGAAGGCGGCTCGGATGGCGTCGCGCTCGGCGGCGTTCGTCAGCGAGGTCAGGCCGGTGACCACGAGGCGGGTCTGCGCGGGGCGCCGGCCCCACGGCGCGAGCGAGCCGATGCTGACCTGGCCGCCCGCGCCGTCCCAGCCGCAGGCCTGCCCGGCCCGGGTCGGCAGCCAGAAACAGCCACGCGAGCGGTGTGGCCCGGCACCGAGCTCTTCGAGCCGGTCATGCAGGCGGTCGGGGTGGAACGGACGGTCCGAACGCAGGTCGAGACACCACACCGCGGCCGAGGCCGTGGGCGGCAGAGGGGCCGAGCGGGTCTCGTCGATCCACTCCTCGGTGGCTCGGTGGTCGTGCAGCCCCGAGACGAGCCGGTCCACCGGCACGGACGATCCGTCGGGCACGACGTCGGCTCCCGGACGGGCCAGTGTGCGCACGAGGTCGAGCGCTTCACCGGTGGCATCCCCGTGGACGGTGACGACGTCGGCGTACTCGACGAGTGCGCCCGCCGTCTCGGCCAGCCCCCGCCGGTCCTCTCGCGAGCTGTGGCGCCCGAGCTCGGCCAGGAGTGCGTCGCCCGTCAGGGTCTCGACGAGCGACGGCCCGTCGAGGGCGGTGATGACGGCGGCGACGCGTACGTCCGTGTCGCCGTCGAGGCCGAGCACGCGGCATACCTGCAGGGCCTCGGCCGACAGGGGCAGGTGAGCCACGATGGACGTCCAGCGGCCGATGTCGGCCAGTCGGCGCAGGGTGGGCACGATGTCCTCGCGGATGGCACAGCTGACGCAGGCGTGCGCGAGGTCGATCGTCTCGCGCTCGAGCACGCCTGTGACGTCGCTGATCGTCCGGTGGAGCTGCTGCGCCTCGACGTCGATCCGGTGGGTCACGACGACGGCTTTGGGCAGGTCCCACTGCAGACCCAACGTCGAGGCGGCCATCGCGAGCTCGTCGACACCGGTGACGAGGTAGGTCGGCGTACCCCATGTTGGCTGTCGCACAGGGGCGCTCATCGATCGCCGCCGGCAGTCGACGTCCGAGGGCCGTAGGAGCGACGGAACCGCTCGATGCGGCCCTCGCTGTCGAGCTCGCGCGCGGTGCGCGTCCAGAACGGGTGGCTGCTCGCCGTGACGTCATAGTGGACGACGGGGTAGTCGACTCCGTCGACCTCGATCGTCTCCTCGGGGATACGGGTCGAGCGACTGATCACGACGTCACCGGCGCTCCGGTCGCGGAAGGGCACCGGCTCGTGGCGCGGGTGCAGGCCTGGCTTCACGTCTGCTCCTTTCCTGTGCATAAAATGAAAACCATTCTCATTCTATGCAGGAGGATCACGTGTCACGCAAATGCCAGGTGACCGGAGCCGAGCCCGGCTTCGGTCACTCCATCTCCCACTCGCACGTCCGCTCGAAGCGCCGATTCGACATCAACGTCCAACGCCGCCGCTACTGGGTGCCCTCGCTCGGGCGTCACGTGTCACTGACCGTGAGCGCCCGCGGCATCAAGACGATCGACAAGCGGGGCATCGAGTCGGTCGTCGCCGAGATCGCCGCCCGCGGGGGGAGGCTCTGATGGCGAAGCGGTCCAAGGTCGCTGCCCAGGCCCGTCGCGAACGGACCGTGCGCAGGTACGCCGCCCGGCGGGCCGAGCTGAAGCAGGTCGTACGCACCGGGACGACACAGCAGGCGCGCACCGATGCCGCGAGAGCCCTCGCGGCGCTGCCCCGGGACGCGAGCCCGACCCGCCTGCGCAACCGCGACGTCGTCGACGGTCGCGCCCGGGGTCACCTCCGCCGGTTCGGCCTGTCCCGAATCCGGTTCCGCGAGATGGCCCACCGCGGCGAGCTTCCCAGCATCACGAAGTCGAGCTGGTAGAGCCGTCCGCTCTGCGGAACGTATCGGAGAAGACTTGGGAATCTCGGCTCCATCTGATTAGGTAAGCCTGCCCTTAGTCCTCGTCGCGCCAGCGACCCGCAACCCATGCCGGGGGTCCCGTGATCGTCTGTCACTGTGCCGTGGTGACCGACCGCGACCTCATCGACGCCTGGGACTCCGGCGCGCGCAGCCTCGGGCAGGCCTGCCGCGCGACCGGTGCGGGGACCGACTGCGGCACGTGCGTCTTCACGCTCAAGCGCCTCCTGTGCCAGCATGGGGAGTCCGAGTCCTCGGCTCTGGAGGTGGTGGAAGGTGAAGCCAGTTAAACCACGCGTCGTCGAGCTTCTCAACGATGCCCTGACCTTCGAGCTCACGGTCACGAACACGTACTTCCTGCACGCCCGCATGCTCGACAACTGGGGCTTCTCCAAGCTCGGCAAGGTCTTCTACGACCTGTCCCTCGACGAGATGCGCGACGCAGACGACCTCATCAAACGCATCTTGATGTTCGAGGGTCATCCCAACCTCCAGAAGCTCGGCTCGATCCGCATCGGCGAGGACGCCAAGGAGATGCTCGCTCTCGCGCTGGAGAGCGAGAAGGCGGCCGTCGCCCAGTTCAACGCCGGTGCCGAGGAGTGCCACAAGCTCGGCGACCACGGCACTGCGGCGGTGTTCGAGGAGATGGTCCAGGACGAGGAGAAGCACGCGGACTGGTTCGAGAGCCAGCTCGACGCGGTGGACCGCATCGGCATCCAGCAGTACCTCGCGCAGCAGCTCGGTAGCGACGCACCCTAGGTGCACAGGCCCGCACGGCTCGTACGGCCTCGATGATCGTGGGCGGCGCAGGGGAACCGGGTCCGGCCGCGGCACGCGGTCGCTACGAGGAGTTCCTGCGTATGGTGCCCCTCTTTGCCGACCTGGACGCCGCCGATTTGGCACGGCTGTGCCGGACGGTGCAGGAGGTCGACCTCCCTGCCGGTGAGGTCCTGTTTCACGAGGGCACGCTGGCGGACCGTGCCTTCGTGCTGCACCGCGGTCAGATCGAGGTCGTCAAGGTCGTCGACGGTCGCGAGGTCACCATCGACACGCACGACGAGGCGGGGACCGTCATCGGGGAGATGGCCCTGCTCGAGGAGACGACGCGCCTCGCCACCGTGCGTGCCCGGCGCGACTCGCACCTGCTGGCCCTCGACCACGAACAGGTCGTCTCGCTCCTCCTCTCGAGTCCGAGCGCCGCCAAGGTCATCCTGCACACGTTGACCCGGCGCTGGCGCTCGCTCGAGGCGCAGGTGCACCACAACGAACGCATGGCGCAGCTCGGGACGCTGGCCGCCGGCATCGCCCACGAGCTCAACAACCCCGTGGCCGCCGTGGTCCGCGGCACCCAGCAGCTGACCGAGCTGCTCGACCGTTCGACGGAGTCGCGTCTCGTCCTCGAGCGCGCGGACCTCACGGCCGACCAACGAGCGCGCCTGGGTGCTTTGGCCGCGGAGGTCGAGCAGGTGGTCAGCCCGCCCTCGGCCCTGGACGCCTTGACCAGTGTCGACCTCGAGGACGAGCTCGAGGTGTGGCTCGACCGGCATGGGGTGGACGATGCCTGGCAGGTGGCCCCTGGGCTCGTCGGGCTGGGTCTCACGCCCGACCGGCTGGGCCAGCTGGCCGAGGACTTCGGGGCCGACCGCCTCTCCGTGCTCGCCCGGTGGCTGTCCGCCACGTTCACCGTGCGCTCCCTGCTCGTCGAGGTCGGTCATGGGGCCAGCCGCGTCGCCGAGACCGTGCAGGCCCTGAAGTCCTACGTCCATCTCGACCAGGCGACCGTCCAGGACGTCGACGTGAACCAGGGGCTCGAGGACACTCTGCTCTTCCTGCGCCACACGCTGCTGCCCGATGTCCGCGTCGAGCGAGCGTATGCCGCTGACCTACCCCGGGTGGGGAGCTACGCGAGCGAGCTGAACCAGGTCTGGACCAACCTCATCGACAATGCCGTCGACGCCGTCGACGGCCACGGGACGATCGTCGTGCGGACCCACCGCGAGGACGCCGTGGTCGTCGTCGAGATCGAGGACGACGGGCCCGGGATCCCGAGCGCCGACGTGACTCGCGTCTTCGACCCCTTCTTCACGACGAAGCCGCCCGGTCAGGGTGCCGGCCTCGGGCTCGGAACCTGCCACCACATCATCGAGCGGCACCGTGGCCGGATCACCGTGGACTCCCGGCCAGGTCGCACCGTGTTCCGGGTGGAGCTGCCGGCGGCGCCGTGAGCCGGTGGTCAGATCGCCTTCTCGGCCTCGATGAGGGTGTTGGCGGCGAACCGCAGGCCCTCGAGCTGGTCGAGCTCCTGGTCCTCGTGCTCGATGTTGACGGGCATGTCGGGGTCGATCTTGTGCAGGGCTCGCAGGAACTCCGTCCAGTACGCCGTGTCGTGGCCGCGGCCGACCGCGACGAAGTCCCACGACGCGGTGCGGGGCCATCCGCTCAGCGTCGTGCCGCCACCGAGCGGCAGGTGGCCCGGCTCGCCCTCGGCGACGCGGTGGAAACTGTCGTCGATGACGCCGTTGACCTTGGCGGCCTCGTTGATGCGGGTGTCCTTGGCGGCCGCGTTGACGACGAGCTCGCCGAGGTCGGCGACGGCGAGGACCGGGTCGATGCCCTGCCAGAAGAGGTGGCTCGGGTCCATCTCGGCTCCGAGGTGCGTCGCGCCCACCTCCTCGGCGAGTCGGTGCATCGTGCGCGGGTTGAAGACGATGTTGCCCGGGTGCATCTCGATGGCGATCGTGACGTCCGCGTCGGCGGCTCGCGCCTGGATGTCCTTCCAGTACGGGATGGCGACACTCCACTGGTGGTCCTGCACATCGAGGAACGGGCTCCACCATGGCAGCGGGTTCCACACGGGCACAGACGTTCCCGGCTCGCCGCCAGGCGTGCCGGACATCGTGACGAGGCGCCTGACGCCGAGCAGCGCGGCGAGCTCGATCGAGTCGATGAGCTCCTGCGAGTGTGGGAAGCCGGCAGCCGGGTGGAGCGGGTTGCCGTTGCAGTTGAGCGCGGTCAGGGTCAGGCCGCGCGAGGCGAACTCGCCGAGGTACTGCTGTCGCGCGTCCTCGCTGGAGCGCAGGTCCTCGACGGGCAGGTGGATCGGGGGCAGGAAGCCGCCGGAGTTGATCTCGACGCTCGTGAGGCCGAGGCCGGCGATGATGTCGAGTGCCTCGGTGAGCGTCTTGTCTCCGAGGCAGGCGTTGTAGGCGCCGAGCTGCATGGGTGGGTCCTTTCGTGACGTCGTCGTCGGGATCAGGAGGGTGTGGCGGGAGTGGGGTCGGAGAGTGGGTCGGGAGGATCGGCTCAGGCGCCCGGGGTGACGGAGACGGCCGCCCCGCCTGCCGCGGCGGACCGGGTGACCGCGTCGATGATCCGGAGGTCGCGCACACCGTCCTCGAACGGCGCGACCGGAGGCAGGCCCTTGATGCCGGCGACCTGCTCGAGGAAGGCGCGGGCCTGGTAGCCGAAGAGGTCGCCGACGCCGTACGAGCAGCCGGGGAAGTCCATCGGCAGTCCGCCCTTGACGTACGGGTGGGCCGGCCCGGCGAGCACCTGGTTGTAGCCGTTGACGGCGGAGCGGCGGTCGTCGGTCTGGTTCAGGATCACGCTGAACTCGGCGGGCCGGTCCATGTCCCACTTGGCCGCGCCGTGCTCGGCCATGACGTCGAAGGCCAGCGAGTTGGCGTGACCGGGCGCGATGCGCGAGATCGAGAACGTGCCGATCGCGCCGCTCGCGAAGTGTGCCGTGAAGCTCGCGACGTCGTCGTTCTCGACGGGCTCGCGCACGTCCGAGAGCTCGGTCCTGGCATGGCCGTACGTCGTGCCGAGGGGCACGGCTCGCTCGGTGACCTTCGTCGTGAAGGTGCCACCGCTGACCGAGTCCATCGGCCCGCAGAGGAACTCGGAGAGGTCGATGAGATGGCTGCCGATGTCGGCGAGGGCGCCCGTGCCGGGGCCGCCCTTGTAGCGCCAGGCCATCGGCGTCTCGAGGCTGCGGGCGTAGTCGCACCAGTAGCGGCCGTTGAAGTGGGACACCTCGCCGAGCTCCTCGTGCAGGAGATCGCGCACAGCGGCGACGGCGGGCTGACGACGGTAGACGAAGCCGACGCCGCTCACCTGGTCCGGGTGGGCCTGTGCCGCTGCCACCATGGCGCGCGCGTCCTCGATGCTGGCCGCGAGCGGCTTCTCGCAGAGCACGTGCTTGCCGGCGTCGAGCAGTGCCTCGACGATCTCGCGGTGCAGGTGGTTGGCGACCACGACGCTGACGACCTGCACGTCGTCGGCATCGAGGAGCTCGCGCCAGTCGGTGCCGGACCGCTCGTAGCCGTAACGGATCGCGGCGTCCTCGGCCACGGCTGCGTTCGCGTCGACCACGGCGGCATACCGGATCGGCGGGAGCGGTGGGTCGAAGAGGGTCGGGGCGGAGCGGTAGCCGGCGCAGTGGGCCCGGCCGGCCATACCGGCGCCGATGACGGCAACACCGATGGGGGACGTGGTCATGATGTGCCTCTCTGGACGTCGGGTCGTGCGCTAGGCTTAAAGCGCTTTAAGAGAGTGTGCTGACCGCGAGGGCATGCTGTCAACACTTTGTCCTGACAAACTGGGTCGACCCTTGCCACCAGCCCCAAGGAGCCGTATGCCGTCCCGCCCGTCACGTCCGCGCCTCGACGACGTCGCCGCGCGCGCCGGCGTCTCGACGGCCTCCGTCTCGCTCGTGCTGCGAGGGCGTCCCGGCCCCTCCGGGTCGACGCGCGAGGCGGTGCTGCGGGCGGCCTCGGAGCTCGGCTACCGGCCGGACCGCACTGCGAGCCTGCTCGCCCGACGGCGCACGCAGCTGCTCGGCGTGACGATGGACGTCAGGAGCGCCTTCCACGGCGAGCTGCTGGAGGACCTGCAGGCCGCTGCGGACGAGCGCGGCTACGACGTCGTCGTCAGCCCTCTGACGAGGACACGGGACGAACGTCGCGCCGTGGAGTCGCTGCTCGACTTCCGCTGCGAGGCCCTCCTGCTCCTCGGCCCACGGCTGTCCGACGCCGAGCTCGCCGCCCTGGCCGAGGAGCACCCCGTCGTCGCGATCGGCCGCCGCGCACAGGCAGCCGGGGTCGACGTCGTCCGCGCCGCCGACGACGTCGGTGTCGGCCTGGCCGTCGAGCACCTGGCGGAGCTGGGGCACCGAGGCATCGTCTTCGTCGACGGCCCGCGCGGTCCGATCTCCACGCTGCGCCGACAGGGCTACCGACGTGCCATGAAGCGCCTCGGTCTCGCCCATGCGGCCCTCGTCGTCGCGGGCGGTGACGACGAGGAGTCGGGTGCGGCTGCTGCCGAGGGCCTGCGCAGCGGCGGCACGACCGCGGTCGTCGCCTTCAACGACAGGGCGGCCCTCGGCCTTCTCGACCGGCTGAGGCGGGACGGCGTCGACGTGCCCGGCGACGTCTCGGTCGTCGGCTACGACGACAGCCTCATCGCCCGTCTCGCGACCGTCGACCTCACGAGCGTCAGCCAGCTCCCCGATGCGATGGCGACCGCCGCCGTCGAGGCCGCGACCCAGCGGCTGGACGACGGCCGCACCGAACCCGTCGAGCTGGTCCTGGAGCCGCAGCTCGTGATCCGCGGCACGACGTCACCGCGCGGTGACAGGACGGCCCGGCGGGGCGGCATACGCAAGGACTGACCGGAGGCGTCGGCGGGACTACGGTCGGAGGATGCTCGAGAAGCTCACGCGCCAAACGGCCTCCGACGCACTGCCCGAGTGGCGGTGCCTGCTCCAGCGCATGCACCTCACGGTCCGCGCGCCCGACACCTCGTCCGCCTTCGCCTTCGTCGCTCGAGTGGGTGAGGTGGCGGCCACGGCCGGTCGCCGGCCCGACGTCGACGTGCGTGGCGAGGTCGTGCACCTGACCGTGTCGACCGAGCCGGCCGGCGGCGTCACCGAGGCTGACGTCGAGCTGGGGCGGGCCATCGACGCCGTTGTCAACGAGCTGGGACTGGCGTCGGAGCCGCGGTCCCTGACGGTGATCGAGATCGCCATCGACGCCATGGACATCGACGCGGTGCGGCCCTTCTGGCACGCCGTGCTCGGCTGGGACGTCATCGCGCGCGACGACCTGCAGGACCTCCTCCGGATGGGTGCGGCGGTGTGGTTCCAGCAGATGGACGAGCCGAGGCCGCAGCGCAACCGGATCCATCTCGACGTCACCGTCGCCCACGACGAGGCGGCCGGGCGCATCGAGCGCGCACTCGCGGCGGGTGGGCGCATGGTGTCGGATTCGGCGGCCCCGGCCTTCTGGGTCCTCGCCGACCCCGAGGGCAACGAGGCGTGCGTCTGCACCTGGCAGGGCCGCGACCCCTCGCCGCCCGACTGACCCGGATATCCGATCAGTCGGTGAGGGCCGCGGCGGCCAGGCGCGCGAAGAGGCCCGGGTCGTCGACCCACGGGAAGTGGCCGGCACCCGCCTGCACGACGCAGCGTCCGTCGGGGAAGAGCCCCGCGAGCTGACTGCCCAGGTCCGGGCCCGGCATGAGGTCGAGCTCGCCGACGAGGACCCGCACCGGTGCGGTCAGTGAGGCCAGTGCCGCACGAGTCGTCGCGGGGTCGGGCACGTCGGCCCAGAAGGCGCGCGTGCCCTCGCGGTTGCGCTGCGTGTCGTCCGAGGCTGCGTGCAGCCGAGCGGCGTCGGTCCACCGCCCGTAGAGGAACGGTGACATCGCCTGCCGCGTCGCCGGCGTTCCGTCGTCCGCGTCGAGTGCGGCCTTCGCCTCCCCGAACCACTGCTCCTGCGAACGCAACGCGGCTCGCGACTCCCACTCCTCGTCGGTGAGGTCGAGTCCCACGGTCGCCGTGCCGGGGGTGGCGAGCACGAGCCGCCGGATCCGCGCGGGATGACGGGCGGCGTACAGCAGGCTCACCGAACCGCCGGCTGAGTGTCCGAGGAGGTCGAGGGTCTCGAGTCCCAGGTGGGCGCGGAGCGCCTCGAGGTCGTCGGCGAGGTGCGCGGCGCCGTATGCCGTCCGGTCGCCCGGGAGCGGCGAGGCTCCGGTGCCGCGGGGGTCGGGGATGACGAGGGAGCGCTCGGACACCTGCGCGAGCCCGCCGAGGTCGCCGAGGTAGGCGGGGTCGCGGGCCGGCCCACCGGGCCAGACGACGACCGGTTCGCCCGTTCCCTCGACCCGGTAGGCGAGCTTGACGCCGTCGTAGGACGTGTAGGTCGGCATGGGTCCAACCTGCCAGACGGGTCGGCCGCAGCGCTCCGGGATTCTACGACCCTCAGCCGGGGGCTGCGGCGTCTCCGGCGGCGAGCACGACGAGGTCGGCGACCTCGTCGGGATGGGTGAAGAGGTTGTTGTGCGAGCCGCCGAGCAGCGAGGTCCGCACGCTCGGGGCACAGCGTGCCGAGGTGGCGAGCCGGTCGAGCCACTCGACCGGCGCGTACGCGTCGTGGACGCCCGCCGTGACCGTCACGGGCGTCGGAAGATGGACGATCCGCTCCTCCGGCGAATCGCGCAGACTGCCCTGGAGCATCGCGATGATGCCGGTGCGACCGCGATAGACCTCGACCGGGTCGAGCTCGTGGGGGCCGTCGTTGCGGTAGGCGAGTGGCGTCGTCCGGGCCAGCCGGGGAAGGCGCCGCTGCCCAGGGGTGAAGGTCGGGCCGGCCATGACGAGCGAGAGGCGGCGCCGGCGCGCGCCGAGCGCGAGCGCGGCCGTGAGCGCGGCCTGCGCACCGGTCGAGTGGCCGAGCACGACGACGGGCCGGTCGGCCGTCTCGCTCTCGAGCCAGCGTGCGGCCGTGAGGCCGATGGCGTGGATGTTCGGTCGCGTCGGCCACGGCCGGCCGGACCCGAAGCCGGGCAGGTCGAGGACCGTGCAGTCGATGCCTCGTGAGAGGAGGGCTCGTGCCGTTCGCAGCGTGTAGAAGGGCAGGCCGAGTCCGGGAAGGATGACGACGAGCGGCCCGGTGCCAGATGCTCCGTCGCCGACGGCCAGCGACCGCACGACGCGCCCCTGCACCGACGTGAGGCGCTCGTGCACGTCCGGCCCGAGCGCGCGCCCCACCACTAGGAGCCCGCCCATCGGGCTGGTGGTGCCGTGCTGGCGCGCACGACGAGCTCGGGCTCGATGACGACTGACGTGATGGCCACCGACGCCTGGGTGTCGCTGATCTCGGGCTCGTCGTCGAGGCGGCGGGTCAGGGAACGCACCGCCGCGGCTCCGAGGCGCTCGGCGTCCTGGCGCACCGTCGTCAGCGCCACGTGCGGATAGCCGGCCTCGGTGATGTCGTCGAAGCCGACGACCGACACGTCACCCGGCACGCGCAGGCCCGACTGCCTGACGACGTCGACGAAGCCCATCGCGCACCGGTCGTTGAACGCAGCCACCGCGGTGGGCCGCCGGCGCGCAGCGCCGAGAGCGAGGAACGCGCGGGCCGCCTCGGCGCCCTCGAGCTCGCTCAGCCCCCCGGGCAGGACCGTCTCGACGAGGCCCGGAGACCGACGGATCGCTGCTCGGTAGCCGCGTCGCCGTTCGGCGGCTCCCGCCGTGCGCCCGCCGTCGAGCAGGGCGATGCGCGTGTGGCCGAGGCTGCGTAGGTGCTCGACGGAGAGGCGCAGGCCGGCGGCGTCGTCCGTGCGGACGACGCCCACGTCTGCGCCTGGCACGGGGCGCAGGACGCTCACCACCGGTAGTCGCGCCGACAGGTGCCTGAGCAGTGCCGCGGACTGGCTGCTGCCGAGCAGGATGATGCCCTCGCACCTTTCGGCGAGCAGCGTCTCGACGGCGGCCGTCTCGGAGCGTGACGGCGTCACCCCGCTCAGGACGAGCTCGTAGCCCGCTGTGTCGGCCCAGGTGTAGAGGCTCCCGAGGAGGTCGCCGTGGAAGGCGTGCCCGACCCTGAAGGTGACGCCGAGCGTTCGGGTTCGGCTGCGGCCCAGCCGGCTCGCTCGGGTGTCGGGGCGGTAGTCGAGCTCTCGTGCTGCGGCGAGCACCCGCTCGCGCGTCGCGTCGGATGCCCCGGCGACACCGCGGAAGACGATCGACACGAGGGCGCGTGAGACTCCCGCCCGCGCGGCGACGTGCTCCATCGTGACCTTCTCGGCTCCCACCTCCGCGACTCTAGAGCGCTCCACGGCGGTGGACCACCTCTTGACCGGCGTGGCGGCGGAGGATTCAATGTGCGCAGAACTAGAGCGCTCTAGTCACCTATCTGCGAAGGAGCAGACATGACGCATCCCGACCCGGTCCGGTTCGGCCTCATCGGGGCCGGCCGCATCGGAACCCATCACGCCACGACACTCGCGCACCACCTCGGCGCAGCGGACCTCGTCGCCGTCGCCGACCCGCACGGTGCGGCCGCCGAACGCCTCGGCGAGTCGCTCGGGGTCGAGTGGCTCACCGACCCTCAAGCACTCATCGACGACCCGCGCGTCGAGGCCGTCGCGGTCACGTGCGCGAGCACGGCGCACGCCGACCTCGTCGTCGCGGCGGCGGAGGCCGGCAAGGCCGTCTTCGTCGAGAAGCCGATGGCGATGACCCTCGCCGACGCCGACCGCGCCATCGCCGCCTGCCGGGCCGCCGACATACCCCTGCAGGTGGGCTTCAACCGGCGCTTCGCCCGCGACTTCGTCACGGCTCACGAGACGGTGTCCAGCGGCGGCATCGGCACGCCGCAGCTGCTGCGCTCGCTGACCCGCGACCCCGGGCTCGCCAACCCGGGGGCCGTCCCGCCGTGGACCATCTTCACCCAGACGCTCATCCACGACTTCGACGCGCTCAACTGGTTCAACGCCGGCGCGACGGCCGTGGAGCTGTCCGTCATGGCGGACGCCCTCGTGGCGCCCGACTTCAAGCAGGCCGGGCTGCTCGACACCGCGGTGGTGACGATCCGCTACGACAACGGCGCGATCGCCGTCGCCGAGGCGAGCTTCTCAGCGGCGTACGGCTACGACGTGCGCGGCGAGGTCTTCGGGTCGGCCGGCATGGTCACGGCCGGGAGCCCGGCGCACCTGACCAGCGCGCACTGGAGCGCCACCGGGGTCTCGAGCCCGACGGCCCGCGCCGACACCGACCTCTTCACCGACGCGTATGCCGCCGAGCTCGCGGCCTTCTGCGGCGCGGTCCGCCACGGCACGCCGCCGCAGGTCCGAGGCGAGGACGCCCGCGCCGCGCTGCGGATCGCGCTGGCGTGCATCGAGGCCGTCGAGACCGGCGGCACCGTCACCGTGCGCGACGCCGACCGTGCGGTCGAGGGAGCGGTTGCGCGATGACGAGCCAGGCAGTGGCGAGCCCGTTCACGCTCGCGGTCAGCGCCGAGATGGTCTTCCTCGACCGGCCGTTCGCGGAACGGGTGCGCCGGATCCACGAGCTCGGGTTCCAGGTCGAGATCTGGGACTGGACCCGTCACGACCTCGGCGCGCTCGAGAGCCTCCGCGAGGAGGGCGTCGTCTTCTCCTCGATGACGGGCTACGTCCGGGGACGGCTCGGTGACGCCGAGGGCGCCGAGGAGCTGCTCGCCACGGCGGCCGAGTCGGTGCCTGTGGCGAAACGCCTCGGCATCCCGCGCCTCAACCTCCATGGCACGGGGCTCGACGACCGCGGCCTGCCGGTGCGGGCCGAACCCGTCGAGACGGGCCCGATGTGGCTCACCGCGCAGCGCACGCTGGGCCGCATCGGCGAGCTGGGCGAGCGTGAGGACGTGATGTTCGTGCTCGAGAACCTCAACACCGCCGTCGACCACCCCGGCGTGCCCTTCGCCACCGCCGCCGACTGTCTCGCGCTCGTCGAGTCCGTCGACAGCGCGCACCTCGGGCTGATGCTCGACCTCTACCACGCGCAGATCGGGGAGGGGAACCTCATCGAGCTCTGTCGGCGGGCACTCCCCTGGATCGGCGAGATCCAGGTGGCCGACGTGCCGGGCCGGTGCGAGCCGGGCACGGGCGAGATCGCCTATCCGGCCATCGCCCGAGCGCTTGTGGAGCTGGGCTACACCGGCCCGGTGGGGCTGGAAGGGTTCGCGTCCGGCGACGACGAGCTCGCGCTCGAGCGCTTCCGCACCGCGTTCACGCCCTGACGGCCGGCGGCGACACCGGCCGATCCGACCGACGGACCGACCGACACGGTCTGCGTCAGGATGCAGCGGCGTCGAGCAGTCGCCGGGCCGCCTCCACATCGGGTGGAAGCGGTCGTCGGGCGCGGAGGGCGGCGGGGACCCTCGGCACCGCCGCGAGCAGACCCCGCACGCCGTGGCGACCCCGTGCGGTGCGGCGCGCCGTGCGCAGGACCTCGCGCACGGGGCGACGCATGACGGCGGTCAGCATGATGTTGCGGGCCACCCGGACGTGGCGTGCCCGCACGTCACGTGCCGTCGAGGGCACGTGGCGCGCGACGACCTCGGGTACGTAGCAGAGCGCCCATCCGTGGGCTGCGAGGTCGAGCGCGAGCCGTTCCTCCTCGCCGGCGAAGAAGACCACCGGGTCGAAGCCGCCTGCCTGGAGGTAGGCCGACCGGCGGACGACGGCGCCGCACGCGATGAAGCCGAGGACCCGCCGCCCCGGCTCGCCGGGGCGGGTCTCGAGTGCGGACTCGGACATCGCGGCGCAGACGGGCTCGAGCACCCCCGGCTCGCCGACCAGCACGCGCGCGGCGATCAACCCGACCTGGGGATTGGCATCGAGCAGGTCGGCTGCACGGTCGAGTGCACCCGGCTCCCACCACGAGTCGTCGTCGGCGAACGCGACGTACGGCGTCTCGACCTCAGCCACGCCGACATTGCGGGCGACCGCACCGGCGTTGCGGGCCAACCGGATCACCCTGACGTCCGGGAACGCCTCGGCCACACGCTGTGGAGTCGCGTCGTCGGACGCGTTGTCGACGAGCACGACCGGCGCCGGGTGGTGGCGTGGGAGTGAGCGTCGAAGGTCGTCCCAGCGGTTGCGGGTGGCGACGACGACGGTGACGCGCGGGCCGGGCTCCGGGCTCACGTCGCCACCCTCTCGGGTGTTTCGGGGCCCGAGGCGGGGCTCGCCGCACTGCCGCGGGCGACCTCGGCAAGGAGCAGGTCCCAGTCGCGCAGGAAGCGGCTCAGGCCGAACCGGTGCAACGCGTGGGCACGGGCCTGCTCACCGACCGACCGGGCCAGGTCGGCGTCGTGGCACAGGTCGCGCATGGCGGTGGACAGCTCGTCCGGGCGAGTGCTCACGAAGCCGGCCCCCGGGGGCACCGCCACCGCACTCTCCGTGCTCGCGACCACGACGACCGGCATTCCGAGCAGCATCGCCTCGACCAGGGACAGCCCGAGGCTCGTCCACCGGTTCGGGTGGAGGTAGACCCGGCGTCGCGCCATCTCGGTGTGGAGTCGCTCCTGGTCGAGGCCTTCGACGGTTCTCAGGGCGGGCGGCACGTCGGGCAGCACCCGGAGCGCGTCGGCGTCGATGCCGAACACGTCGATGGGCTGGTGGCGCGCGAACCGCAGGACGAGGTCGGTGCCGACCGCGCGGCCGCGACGGACGGGTTCGTTGACGACGACGGCAGCGCGAGCGAGCTCGCCCGTGTAGCGACGACCGGGGTCCGGCACGCCGTGCTCGATGACCCTGACCGGAGCCGACCCGTTGTCCCACAGCAGGGCGTTGAAGTGGGTCACGTGCACCACGGGGATGCTGCTCTGGTCGGCCATCGGGTGCCGGTCGAAGGGCACCCGCCCGCCGGGGACGTTGTGCTCGAGGTAGACGGCCGGCAGGTCCTTCCCAGGCGTCCGGCCGGTCCACTCCCGGACGAGGTCCAGCTCACGAGGGCGTTGCAGCACGACGACGTCGAGCTCCTCGTCCCGAAGGTCGTGGGGCGAAACCTCCCGCACCCGTGCCGGCCAGTCCCACGACTGAGCACGGCCGACGCCGTCCGGGCCACGGTCGGGCACGACGGGCACGAGGTAGTCGTGAGACCCCTGCACGAACCCGGTCGTCCACGAGCCGTGCACGTGCCAGATGAGGATGCGCACGTCGTCACCCCGCCCTTCGACGCGTGTCCAGCTGCGGGTCGGGGTCGCGCCGTCCAAGGGCGTGCACCTGCCAGCCGGCTCGGGTCCACCGGTGCGGGTCGAGGACGAGGCGGCCGTCGACGACGACGCGTCGTCGGACGATCCTGCCGAGTGCCACGGGATCCAGTGCGCCGAACTGCGCCCACTCGGTCAGGACCAGCGTGAGCTCCGCTCGCTCGCAAGCGGATTCGGCGCTGTCGCGCACCTCGAGGTCGAGGCGGTCAGCCAGGTGGTGCCCCGCCTCCGGGTCGTAGACGTGGACGCAGGCACCGAGCGCCGCGATCCCCGTGGCGACGGCGAGGGCGGGCGAGTCACGAACGTCGTCAGAGTCGGCCTTGAACGAGGCTCCGAGAACCGCGACCTGCCGGCCGCGGGGTCTGCCGTCCAGCAGCCTTCTGGCGAGGTCGACCGCCCGTTGGCGCTGGTACACGTTGACCTCGTCGACTGCGCCGAGCAGCTGCGACGCCGTCTCGACGCCGAGCTCGGCCGCGCGGCTCGAGAAGGCGCGCAGGTCCTTCGGCAGGCACCCCCCGCCGAAACCGATACCGGGGGAGAGGTAGCGCGGACCGATCCGCGAGTCGAGCCCCAGGATCTCGGTCAGGCGCTCGATGTCGGCGTTGGCCGCCTCGCACACCTCGGCGAGCACGTTGACCACGGAGATCCGGCTGGCCAGCATGACGTTGGCCGAGGCCTTGGCCAGCTCTGCGGTCTGCAGGTCGGTGCGGACTGCAGGTACGCCGTCGCACAGCACCTGCCGGTAGACCTCGCGCAGTCGAGCCTCGGCGGCGTCGGACGCGACACCGAGCACGAGCCGATCCGGACGCAGCGAGTCCTCGACGGCGTGGCCCTCCCGGAGGAACTCCGGGTTCCAGGCGACCTCGACGCCGTGTCCAGGGGCCGTGAGGTCCTCGAGGCGTTCCTGGACGAGCGCCGCCGTGCCGACGGGCACAGTGGACTTGCCCACCACGAGGGCGCCGTGGCGCAGCCGGGGTGCCAGCGCGTCCACGGCCGCCCAGAGGGCCCTGAGGTCCGCTGCATGGCCGCCGTCGAGCTGCGGTGTGCCGACACAGAGGAAGTGCACGTCCGCACTGTCCACCGCCGAGGCATCGGTGCTGAAGGCGAGTCGCCCCGATAGCACGCCCTCGCGCAGCAGCTCCGCGAACCCCGGCTCGTGAAAGGGGGCGACGCCGTCGGCGAGCTGCTCGATGCGCCGGACGTCGACGTCGACGCCGACCACGTCATGACCCCATCGGGCCAGAGCGGCAGCATGCGTCGCGCCGAGGTAACCGGTGCCGAGGACGGAGATACGCACGCGTGACTCTTTCCCGCTGCCGCGCGACGCCAAACATGGTGGAGGCGCAGCCGACGGTGCCGGCGCCTGCCGGGAGGCCGGAAGGTCCCACAAAGCAGTCCAATTCGCGCACGAGAAGCACTTCTCCGGAGAGAAGCGGTTTGAGGAGCCGAGAAGTGGGAACCGCTTCTCCGAGACGAACCACCCGCACCGGCATCGGAGGCCCTGTGAAGGTCCTTGGCATCAACGCGCTCTTCCACGACCCCGCAGCTGCTCTCGTCATCGACGGGGTGACCGTCGCTGCCCTCGAGGAAGAGCGACTGTCGCGGCGCAAGCATGGCCACCGGCCCGTGCCCTTCGCCGCATGGGAGCTGCCCGAGCTCGCTGCGCGGTGGTGTCTCGAGCACGCCGGGATCGAGCCGTCCGACCTCGACGCCGTGGCCTACTCGTACGACCCCGCTCTCGCCGAGCCGGCCGACCGGCTCGGGCTCCATGACCCCTGGGACCATCTGCGCCAGTCCTACGCCCAGCGTGCGCCGGGTTTCATCGCGAGCGCCCTGCCGGGCCTGGACCCGGGCTGCGTACGCTTCGTGCCCCACCACGTCGCACACGCGGCCTCGGCCGCGCTGGCCGGTCCGGCGGCCGACACCGACGTGCTCGTGCTGGACGGGCGCGGCGAGCGAGCCAGCCACCTCGCGGGGCACTACGCGGGTGGGCAGTTGGAAACCCTTGCTGCACAAGGGCTTCCGCACTCGCTGGGCCTGCTCTACGAGGATGTCACCGAACACCTGGGATTTCTGCGCAGCAGCGACGAGTACAAGGTCATGGCGCTCGCGTCGTACGGCACGCCCCAGTTCGCCGATGTGATGCGCCGCGCTGTGACGACGTCGGGTGACGGCGGGTATCGCACGGAGCCCGTCGAGTGGGGTGCGCTCGCCAAGCCACGAGGAGGCGACGACCCCTGGATGCAGGAGCACGCCGACCTCGCCGCCAGTGTGCAGACGCGCCTCGAGGAGGTGCTGCTCGAGCTCGTCGCCTGGCTCCACGAGCGAACGGGGGCACGGCGCCTCGCACTCGCCGGCGGGGTGGCGCTCAACTGCGTCGCGAACTCGCGGTTGCATGCCGACGGACCGTACGACGACCTGTGGGTCCAGCCTGCCGCGGGCGACGCCGGCACCGCGCTCGGAGCAGCGTTGACGGTGGCGACCGACGCGGGCGATCGCTGTGAGCCGATGCCCGGTGCCGACCTCGGCCGGTCGTGGGACGACGACGAGCTCGAAGACGTCCTGCGCACGGCGCGACTGCCCTACGAGCGCCCCCGTGACGTGGCGCGCGCGGTCGCGTCGTGCCTCGCCGCCGACGGGATCGTCGCGTGGTTCCAGGGCCGCAGCGAGTACGGCCCTCGGGCCCTGGGCCACCGGTCGCTGCTGGCCCACCCCGGTCACGCGCGCAATCTCGAGAGGCTCAACGACGTCAAGGGCCGCGAGCAGTTCCGCCCGGTGGCCCCCATGGTGAGAGCCGAGCGGGCGGCGCAGATCTTCGGTCGAGGCCCCCTTCCGTCGCCGTACATGCTCTTCGTCCACGACGTCGACCCCCAGTGGCGCGACCGGATTCCGGCCGTCGTCCACGTGGACGGCACGGCACGCGTGCAGACCGTCGACCCGGAGCACGAGCCGCTCGTCGCGCGGATGCTGGCGGCCTTCGAGGAGCTCACCGACATCCCTGTCGTCGTCAACACGAGCCTCAACACCGCTGGACGGCCCATGGTCGACAGCCCCCGTGACGCCCTCGAGTGCTTCGGGTCCGCACCCGTCGACCTGCTGGCCCTGGGCCCGTTCGTCGTGAGGAGGCCGGGGTCATGAGCAGCGGCACCCGAGGCTCCACGGCGACGACGATCGTCGTGCCGACGGTCGGTCGGGACAGCCTGCTGACGCTGCTCGAAAGCCTGGCCGAGCAGTCGACGCGCGTGTCCGCACCGGTCCTCCTCGTCGACGACCGTGGCGCAGCCGACCCCCTCGGCCCGCCGGCGTGGCTCGAGGACCTGCCCTTCGAGGCAACGGTGCTCACCAGCGGTGGACGTGGACCGGCAGCTGCCCGGAACCTCGGCTGGCGGCATGCCCGCACCCCGTGGGTCTCTTTCCTCGATGACGACGTCGTGCCCGGGAACACTTGGTACGCAGACCTGCTCGACGACCTGAGTGCTGCCGGCCCCGACGTCGTCGGCAGCCAGGGCCAGGTCCGGGTGCCGTTGCCCACCGACCGTAGGCCCGACGACTGGGAGCGCTCGACGGCAGGGCTCGAAGGGGCGCCGTGGATCACTGCCGACCTCACCTACCGGCGGGCTGCGCTGGCTCCCGTGGGCGGCTTCGACGAGCGGTTCCCACGGGCCTACCGTGAGGACGTCGACCTCGGGCTGCGGGTCACGGCTTCGGGCGGACGCATCGACTGGGGCAGCCGCGAGGTGCTCCATCCTGTGCGCCCGGCCGACGCCTGGGTGAGTGTGCGGCGTCAGGCCGGCAACGTCGACGACGCCCTCATGCGCCGGTTGCACGGTCCGCACTGGCGGGCCCGAGCCCACGCGCCGCGGGGCCGCCTGCGCCTGCACGGCGCCACGGTCGCGGCGGGCGTGACCGCCGTCGCCGCGACGCTGGCCCGCCGGCGCAGAGCCGGTTGGGTCGCCGGTCTCGGCTGGGCAGCGCTGACGGGACAGTTCGCTGCGGCGCGGCTGCTTCCCGGGCCACGCGACCTCGAGGAGGTCGCCCGCATGGTCGTCACCAGCGTCGTCATCCCGTTCGCGGCCGTGACGTATGCCGTGCGGGGCCGAGTGCAGCACCGCGGTGCGGCACCGTGGTGCGGGCCGCCCGACCTGGTCCTGCTCGACCGGGACGGCACCATCGTGCACGACGTCCCCTACAACACCGATCCCCAGGCGGTGCGGGTCGTCAGCGGCGCGCGTGAGTCGCTGGATCGGCTGAGGTGCAACGGGATCCGTGTCGGGGTCGTGACGAACCAGTCGGGAGTCGGCCGTGGCCTGGTCAGCACCGAGGAGCTCGACGCAGTGAACGCCCGCGTGCAGGCGCTGCTCGGCCCGTTCGACGTCTGGTGCCAGTGCCTGCACGCGCCCGAGGAGCGGTGCGCCTGCCGCAAGCCCGAGCCGGGGCTCGTCCTCGACGCGTGCGCACGGCTGGCGGTCGACCCGCGCCGCACGGTCGTCGTGGGAGACATCGGCGCCGATGTGGCGGCGGCCCGCGCTGCGGGTGCCGCGGCGGTGCTCGTGCCGAACGGTGCGACCAGACGCGCAGAGGTGGCCGCCGCACCCGTCGTGAGAAGCGACCTGGGCGCGGTCGTCGACGACCTCCTGGGCGGTCGCTGGTGACCCACGTGCTCGTCGCGAGACTCGACAACGCCGGTGACGTGCTCCTGGCGGGTCCGGCCGTGCGTGCGGTCGCGGCCGGCGCCGAGCGGGTCACCCTGCTGTGCGGGCCCCAGGGGGCGGAGGCGGGTGAGCTGCTGCCCGGCGTCGACTCGGTGGTGCAGTGGCGCTGCCCGTGGATCGACCCGGATCCCGCGCCGGTACAGGCGGAGCACGTGGACCGGCTCCTCGCCACGGTCCGGGCGCTCGCCCCGGACCGGGCCCTCGTGCTGACGTCGTTCCACCAGTCCGCGTTGCCGACGGCCCTGCTGCTGCGCCTCGCCGGCGTGCCGTGGATCGGCGCCGTGAGCACCGACTTCTCCGGCAGCCTGCTCGACCTGCGGCACCGGCCGCCCGACGGGCTCCACGAGGTCGAGCGGGCACTCTCGCTCGTGCGGGCCGCCGGCTACGCCCTGCCCGACGGCGACACGGGGTGCCTTGCGGTGCGGTCGTCGTCCCTCCCGCGCCAGCCGTGGTCGGGCGACTTCGTCGTGCTGCACCCGGGGGCCTCGGTGCCGGCTCGTGCGTGGCCCGTGCACCGCTGGCAGGAGCTCGCACGGTTGCTGGCCGAACGGGGCCGGCGTGTGGTCGTGACGGGCGGCCCGAGCGAGCGGGCGCTGACGGCTGGGGTGGCGGCGGCATACGGAAGCGGTGACGTGGTGGATCTCGGCGGGCGCACGTCGCTCGCCGAGCTTGCCGGCGTCCTCGGGGCCGCGTCGGCCGTCGTGGCGGCCAACACGGGTCCGGCCCATCTCGCTGCGGCCGTCGGGACGCCGGTCGTGTCGCTGTTCGCGCCGACGGTGCCCTTCGAGCGCTGGCGCCCGTGGGGTGTGCCGGTCGTGGCGCTCGGTCGCGGTGACGCGCCGTGCCGGGACAGCCGCGTCACCGAGTGCCCCTTCCCCGGTCATCCCTGCCTGTCAGCCGTCACCGCCGCCGAGGCGCTGCACGCGCTCGACTCCCTCGGGCCGCGGGCCCGCACGTCCCACCCGTGGTCGGGCGCGCCGGCTGGGGCCGCCGCGCTCGTCCAGACCGTCCCAGGAGGTTTGTCATGAGGATCGCGATGGTGTCGGAGCACGCCGACCCGCTGGCGCTGCTCGGCGGCGCTGACGCGGGCGGTCAGAACGTCCACGTCGGAGCCCTGTCGGCGCAGCTCGTGGCGCGCGGTCACGAGGTCACGGTCTACACCCGCTGGACGGCACCGGACGTGCCGGTGCGCGTGCACACGCCGGACGGGTACGTCGTCGAGCACGTGCCGGTCGGCCCCCCGGAGGACGTGCCCAAGGACGAGCTCCTCCCGTACATGCCCGCCTTCGCCCGCTACCTCGAGACCTGCTGGAGCGAGCAGCCCGTCGACATCGTCCACGCGCACTTCTGGATGAGCGGCGTGGCAAGCACGCGGGCGGCCCGACGCGTAGGCATCCCGGTGGTGCAGACCTTCCACGCCCTCGGGACCGTGAAGCGCCGGCACCAGGGGGACCGCGACACGAGCCCGCCCGAGAGGCTCGGTATCGAACGTCGGCTGTGCCGCCAGGTCGACCATGTCGTCGCGACGTGCAGCGACGAGGTCGAGGAGCTCGGTCGCATGGGACTGCCGACGCACCACGCGACCGTCGTGCCGTGCGGCGTGGACACCGACCTCTTCCGTCCGTATGCCGTCCCCGCGGCTCCCCGACCGCGGTTGCTGTCCATCGGCCGGCTCGTCGAACGCAAGGGCGTCGGCAACGCCATCGAGGCGCTGGCCGCCGTGCCCGACGTCGACCTCGTCGTCGCGGGCGGACCGGAGCCGTCGCGTCTCGACGCCGACCCGGAGGTCCGACGCCTGCGTGAGGTTGCCCAGCGGTGCGGCGTCGCGGACCGGGTGCGCTTCCTCGGGGGCGTGGGCCGTGACGACGTGCCCCGCCTCATGAACGAGGCCGACGTCGTCGTGGCGGTGCCGTGGTACGAGCCGTTCGGCATCGTCCCCGTCGAGGCCATGGCGTGCGGCCGGCCCGTCGTCGGGTCCGCCGTCGGTGGCCTGCTCGACACGGTGCTGCCCGGCCTGACGGGCGAGCTCGTGCCACCGAGACGTCCCGATCTCCTTGCGGCAGCGGTGCATCGGCTCGTCGACGACCCGGAGCGACGGGCGACCTACGGCCGTGCCGGCCGCGACCGGGCGGTGGCCCTGTACCGCTGGTCCTGTGTCGCCGAGCGCACCGAGGACGTGTATGCCAGCGTCTCGGCGGCCGCCTCGCGACGGGCGGTGGCACCGTGAGCGGCGGCCCGACGACTTTCACGCCCTGCGACCACGAGCACCTCGACGCGCTCGTCACCGCGATGAGCACCTTCAGCCCGTGCGTCGAGCTGGCCGACCGCTGGGGAAGCCGTCTGGCGGCCGTGCTGGACCAGGGTGGCCGCCTCCTCGCGGCCGGCAACGGCGGCAGCGCCGCGCAGGCGCAGCACCTGACGGCCGAGCTCGTCGGCCGGTATCGCCTCGACCGGAGGCCCTTCTCGGCGATCTGCCTCAGCGCCGAGACCTCCACCCTGACCGCCGTGTTCAACGACTACCCGCCGGAGGAGCTCTTCGCCAGGCAGGTGGAGGCGCACGGTCGGGAGGGTGACGTGCTCGTGCTCCTGTCCACGAGCGGACGCAGCCCCAACGTCGTCGAGGCGGCCCGTCGCGGGCGGGAACGGGGCCTGACGGTCTGGGCCCTGACGGGGCCGGCTCCCAACCCGCTGGCCGAGGTCGCCCACGAGGTGCTCACTGTGGACGCGGAGTTCACCGCAACCGTCCAGGAGCTGCACCTCGTCGCCGTCCACATCCTGTGCGCCGGCCTCGACCGGTCCCTGGGTGTTCTTCCGGCCCGGACGACCGAGGACGTGCCACCCGTGAGGAGGCCGGCATGAAAGGACCACTCGTCGTCATCGGTGACGCCCTGCTCGACGTCGACGTCGAGGGCCGCGCCGGCCGGCTCTGCCCGGACGCCCCGGTGCCGGTGCTCGACGACCTCACCGAGCGTGCCCGCCCCGGTGGAGCCGCGCTGGCCGCCGCACTGGCGCGCCACGACGGCGTCGAGGTCGTGCTCGTCACCGCGCTCGGCGACGACGAGGCGGGCGACCGGCTGCAACGGCTGCTGGAAGGTGTCGAGGTGGTCGCGCTGTCCGCGCGCGGTGCGACACCCGTCAAGCGGCGGATCCGCGCCGAGGGCCAGTCGCTCGTCCGCCTCGACAGCGGTGGTGCGCCCGGCGGCGTCGCCCCGGCCCCGCAGCGTGCCCTCGACGCCGTGCGCCGTGCCGGTGCTGTGCTCGTCTCCGACTACGGCCGTGGCACGGTGGACGCGGAGGGCCTGCGCGACGTGCTCGCCGACGTGGCGGCCGACATCCCCGTCGTCTGGGACCCCCATCCGCGAGGTGGCGAGCCGGCGCCCGGCGCCCGACTCGTCACGCCGAACGAGGAGGAGGCGGCCGTTCTGGCCGCCCGTCGGGGCTTCGAGGTGCAGGGCCCGCGGCACTCGCTCGTCAGCGTCCGGCGACGCGCCGAAGCGCTCGGG
The DNA here is from genome assembly GCF_042666095.1 of Terrabacter sp. GCM10028922. Taxonomy (NCBI): domain Bacteria; kingdom Bacillati; phylum Actinomycetota; class Actinomycetes; order Micrococcales; family Intrasporangiaceae; genus Terrabacter; species Terrabacter sp. GCM10028922. Next base: position 199,334 of record NZ_JBHTFG010000032.1, read on the forward strand.
CGGGTGTGGCGCGCGCGCGGCGTCGCCGTGACGCTCGGCGCGCGAGGTGCGCTGCTCACCTACGGCGCCGGTACGCCAGTGCTCGTTCCCGCGCCGGCAGTGCAGTGCATCGACGCCTGCGGGGCGGGCGACCGCCTGGCCACGTCCGCGGCCGCCGCCCTGGCGTCGGGGTCCGTCATCGCGGACGCCGTGGCCGAGGGAGTCCGTCGTGCGGCGGAGTACGTCGCGAGCGGTGGGCCTGCCACCCTCGACCGGCGCAGCGGGACGGCGCCGGCCTGGCAGACGCTTCACGTCTCGGGCCCCGACGGCTCGACGGAAGACCGGAGGCCGACCGTCGTCGCGACCGGCGGCTGCTTCGACCTGCTGCACACCGGCCACGTCGAGACGCTGCGCGCGGCTCGCGCACTGGGCGACCGACTCGTCGTCTGCCTCAACTCGGACGCCTCTGTGCGCCGCCTCAAGGGACCGGGGCGCCCGATCGTTCCCGAGGCGGACCGCGCCCGCGTCCTGCTGGCGTTGGAATGCGTCGACGAGGTGGTCCTCTTCGACGAGGACACGCCGGTCGACGTCCTGCGCAGGGTGCGACCGGCCATCTGGACCAAGGGCGGCGACTACGCGGGCGTGGACGTGCCCGAGCTCGCCGTGCTGGAGGAGTGGGACGGGCAGGCGGTCGTGCTGCCCTACGTCGAGGGCCGCTCGACGACAGCCCTGGTCGAGGCGGCCTCCGGGCGCAGCGCCCGACCGCCCCTGGGAGCGGCCACGGCCGCGCGAACCGAGAGGAGTGACGCATGACGACCTCGACAGTGGGAACGGTGCTGGTGACCGGCGGGGCCTCGGGCCTCGGCGCCGCCGTGGCGCGAGCGGTGGCGCAGGAGGGAGGACGGCCGCTCGTCCTCGACCGACGGATGCCGGAACCGGAGACGGTGGACGTGCCCGACGCCGACGTCGGCATCGTCGACCTCGCCGACGCGCGGGAGGCGGAGCACGCCGTTCGCGACCTCGCCGAACGGGCCGGCGGGCTCGATGCCGTGGTGACGTGCGCCGGAACCGACGCGTGCGGGCGCTTCGACGAGGTCGACGGGCTGGACTGGGACCGGGTCGTGCAGGTCAACCTCATCGGAACGGCTGCCGTCGTCCGCGCCGCCCTGCCGTGGCTGCTCTCCAGCGGCGGGCGGGTGGTCACCGTCGCCTCGACCCTCGGGTTGCGCGTGCTGAGCGACGCGACGGCGTACTGCGCCTCGAAGTTCGGCGTCATCGGGTTCTCCCGAGCTCTCGCCGTCGAGACGCAGGGACGCGTCGGGGTGACCACTCTCGTGCCCGGCGGCATGCACACGGCCTTCTTCGACGGCCGTCCCGAGCAGTACCGGCCGGGGCCTGACGCGAAGCTGAACCGGCCCGAGGACGTTGCCGCAGCAGTCCTGTTCGCGCTCCGGCAGCCCGCCGGCTGCGAGATCCGTGAGCTCGTCGTCACTCCGTCGGTGGAGGGCTCGTGGCCCTGAGCGGACGGGTGCTCGTGCTGCGCGCCCTCGGGCTCGGGGACATCCTGACGGCAGTTCCAGCGCTGCGTGCGATCCGGCGGGGGAGGCCCGACCAGGAGCTCGTCCTCGCCGCGCCGGCCGCCTTTGCCGACCTGGTCGTGGGGCCCGACCTCGTGGACCGGGTGCTGCCGACGCGCGCGCTCTCGCCGGTCGAGTGGCGTGGACCGCCTCCCGACGTGGCCGTCAACCTCCACGGCTCCGGGCCGGAGAGCCATCGGCTGCTGCAGGCGTTGGCCCCCGGGCGGCTCGTGGCGTACGCGTGCGCAGCGGTGGGCGTCCGGGGTCCCGACTGGCGGTCGGGAGAGCACGAGGTGCGTCGCTGGTGCCGGGTCGTCGACGCGGCGGGGTGGCCGGCCGACCCGGCAGACCTGCACCTGCCGCCACCGGACCTCGTGAGCCCCGCGCCGGGAGCCGTCGTCGTCCACCCCGGGGCCGCTCGTCCTTCGCGGCGTTGGCCCGCGGAGCGCTTTGCGGCAGTGGCCGACTGGGCGCGAGAGCAGGGGCACGACGTCGTCGTCACCGGGTCTGCTGACGAGGTCGGGCTCGCCCGCGACGTCGCGGACTCGAGCGGCCTCCGGCCCGGCGCTGTGCTGGCCGGCCGGACCGACTTGCGCACGCTCGCTGCGCTCGTCGCGGGCGCGCGGCTGGTCGTGTGCGGTGACACGGGGATGGCCCACCTCGCGTCTGCTCACCGGACGCCGTCCGTCGTCCTCTTCGGTCCGGTGGCCCCGGCGGAGTGGGGGCCGCCCCCCGGTGGCCCGCACACCGTCGTCTGGCACGGCGCCGCCCGCGCCGCCCACGGCGGTCGGGGTGACCCTTTGGGCGACGTCGTGGATCCCGTGCTCCTGACGACGAGCGTGGGCGAGGTCATCCGCGCAGCCCGGGAACGCTTGGAGCACAGTGCAACCCACGCGGTGGTGACCTCGGGCGGGTGACTCGCCGGCCCGGCGGCACGCCTACGCCGCTGAGCGCAGCTGCTCCTCGAACCAGTCGAGCGTGCGACGCAGCCCTTCCTCGACCGCGACCCGCGGCCGCCACCCCAGCAGCTCCTCGGCCCGCGAGGTGTCGGGTCGTCGCACGCGCGGGTCGTCCTCGGGCAGGTCGACGAACGTGATGGGTGAGCTCGACCCGGCCAGACGGCATACGGTCTCGGCGAGCTCGAGGACGGAGATCTCCTCGCTGCCTCCGAGGTTGACCGGCCCGGCGTGGCCGCTCGCGGCGAGCGCGCACAGGCCGTCGGTCGTGTCGCTCACGAAGCACAGCGAGCGCGTCTGGCTGCCGTCTCCTGCAACCGTGATCGGCTCCCCCCTCAGGGCCTGGGTCATGAACGCCGGGATCATCCGCCCGTCGTCGGTCCTCATGCCGGGCCCGTAGGTGTTGAAGATCCGCGCGATCCCGGTGTTGACGCCCCGACTGGTCCGGTAGGCCGTCGTCAGAGCCTCGGCAAAGCGTTTCGACTCGTCGTACACGCTGCGCGGCCCCACGGGATTGACGTTGCCCCAGTAGCTCTCGGGTTGTGGATGCACCAGCGGGTCCCCGTACACCTCCGACGTCGACGCCAGCACGAGACGCGCGCCCCGGACCTGCGCGAGGTCGAGGGCGTGCATCGTGCCCTGGCTGCCGACCAGCATGGTCTCCACCGGCAGCGCCGCGTAGTGCACCGGCGAGGCCGGCGAGGCGAGGTGCATGACGAGGTCGACGGGGCCCGGCACCTCCAGCCGGCGCGTGACATCGGCATGGACGAACGAGAAGGCGGGGTGTTCGTCGAGCTCGTCGACGACCGACGGGCTGCCTGTGACGAAGTTGTCGACGGCCACCACCTCCCAGCCGTCGCTGAGCAGCCGGCGGCAGACCCAGGCGCCGAGGAACCCGGCGCCCCCCGTGACCACGACGCGCCCCGGCGGGTTCTCGAACGACCGGGCAGCTGCCGTCTGGTCGGACGGCGGGTGACCCGCCCATCGCGAGGGGGTGGCAGCATCCTCGCCGGCCGGGTCGTCTTCCACGTCGGACGCGTACCCGGCCGCCCGGTGGCCAAACGGCCAGGGCTCGTGGTTCGGGCGTCCGTATCGTCCTTTTCGCACCATTTCGGCCCTAGTCTCACAACCACCATCGTCGAGCGCACCCTCCGGGGAGGTCCTCATGACCGGTCACCGCCGCGTACGGCACGCGTCGACACCTCCTGCGCGCGGTCCCGGTGACCTGACCACGGCGGCGCTGGTGTTCGCGCTGCTCCCCGCGCTGGGAGCCGCTCCGAACGCTGCGGCGTCGGGGGCGACGCCGAGCCCGACGCCGCGGCCGATGTCGACGGCGGCGAGCTCACCGGCGGGGAGCTCATCGGCGACGCCCACGCCCACGGACTCCGGCCCGACCTCGGCCCCCGCGCCGGCGGGCACCGTGACGGTCACCGGGACGGCGAGGGTCGGCGAGACGCTCACCGCCGTCACCGAGGGCTGGGATCCCGACCTCACCCTGACCTTCCAGTGGCTCGTCGACGGGACTCCCGTCGCCGACGCGACCCGCCCGACGCTCGCGCTCACGGCGCCCCAGCTGGCCAAGCAGGTCTCCGTCGTCGTCACGTCGTACCGCGGCGACACGAAGATCGACGAGGTGACCAGCGACCCGGTCGGCCCGGTGGCCCCTGGTGTCTTCACCTCGGCGCCGGTCCCGAGCATCGGCGGCACCCTTCGAGTAGGCCGAGTTCTCACGGCAGACCCGGGCACCTGGACGCCCAGCGCCACCTTCGCATACCAGTGGCTCGCGAACGGCGCCCCCATCAGCGGGGCGACCGCGCGCACGTATGTCCTGCAGGCCACCGACCGGACGAAGCGGATCTCGGTAGCCATCACGGGAAGCCGCAGCGGTTACACGTCGGTCAAGCGGACCTCAGCGCTCTCGACGGCCGTCGACTGGGGCGTCTTCACGGCTGCGCCCACGCCGGTCGTGTCGGGCATCGTCCAGATCGGCTCGACCGTCACGGTCACGACGGGCACGTGGTCACCGTGGGCCACCCGGACGTACCAGTGGCGCGTCGACGGCAAGAACGTCGCGCGTCAGACGAACCACTGGTTCTACCTCGATGCCACGAGGCTCGGTCACTCAGTCAGCGTCGTCGTCACTGCCCGGCGCCCGGGGTTCCTCACGGTCGTACGCACCAGCGGCAGCCGAGGACCGGTGACGCGGCCGTTCACGACCGCCCCGACCCCGAAGATCGCCGGCTTCTTCCGGCGTGTCGGCCAGCCCATCTCCGTGAGCACCGGCACCTGGGAGCCGACGGCGACCGTCGCCGTCCAGTGGCGTCGCGAGGGGGCGCCGATCACGGGCGCGACGGGTCGCTCGTACCGCCCGACGACGGCAGATCTCGGCAAGCGGCTCACCGTCACCGTGACCGGGCGCCGCAGCGGCTACACGACGACCGCGCGAACGAGCGCCGCGACACCGGCGATCCTGCCCCCGCCCTACGGGTTCACGACCACCGGCAAGCCGGCGACCCCACCCGTGGCGGCGTACGCCCCGGCGAGCGTCAAGCTCATCACGGACGCCCAGTGGGAACGGATCAAGGCGGCCGGGGTGTGGCGCAGCGGGGACTGCCCCGGCTACCGGACGACGTTCCGCCGGGTGGAGGTCCCTTACTGGGGCTTCGACGGCAAGACGCACCGCGGCTGGGTCAACGTCAACGCCGACATCACGACGAGCACGGCCAAGATCTTCAACACCTTGTACGCCAAGCGCTTCCCGTTGCACCGGGTCGAAGGCATCGAGATGTTCGGTGGCTGGGACTGGCTCGGTTCCAAGGCCAACGCGACGACCGCCTTCAACTGTCGCCGGGCCTCGGAGCAGAACTCGCCGAACGGCTCGTCACCGCACGCCTGGGGTCGGGCCATCGACCTCAACCCCGTGCAGAACCCGTGGATCAACCCCCGCACCGGCACCTGGGACCCCAACGCCCCGGCTCCCTCGAGCGCACCCGGCACGATCCGCTACGGCGGCATGGTGTGGACGCTGTTCCGGTCCTACAGCTGGTACTGGTCGGGCACCGACGAGTGGAAGGACTACATGCACTTCGACACCGGCTACCCCTCGAGGTCCAAGGACGGCTACGTCGTCACCCCCGACGGCGACGTCCTGGGCCGCGGCCCGGTCTGATGCCGGAGCGCGGGCAGCGCGACCGGCGCTGAGCCACAGCCGAACTCGCCAGAGCAGGCCCAGAGGGTCGAGCGTCAGGAGCGCGGCCTCGATGCTGGGGGCGGCAGCGTGAGCCGCTTTGTGACAGTACATTGGCGTTTCGGAGACGGAGACTCTCTCCGGCCTCTAGCGTGGCTTGCCGTACCGCCGAACGCCGAAGCCGGCCGACGCCGGACGACCCCTCACTCCAGGCCGCCCCTCGCCGACCCATCGCGCCCCTCCGCAGGGCGCACGTCTGCCACGGCCTGTCCACTGTGCCGTGCCTGTCTCGGGTCGTCGCACCGTCGGCCCGCGTGTGTTGCAGAGAAGCACAGGGAGCTTCCTCATGGTTCGTCGTCGCATGCCGTCATCCTCCGACCCCGACCAGCAGCCGGTACCCCCGGTTCACCAGGTCCGACGACCCCGAAGGCGGCGGAGCGCCTGGGCCGTCGTGCTGGCGGCGCTGCTCGCCACGACGACGGCGATCCCGACCGCCCTCGCCGGTACGCCCGGAGGCGGCCAGTTCGAGGCGACGCTGCCCGGCATCGCGCCGACGACGCCGCAGGAGATCGGGGAGGGCACGACGACCGACCTGCTGTACGCGGACGTCACCGAGGGTCTAGCCATGGTGAACCCGCCGGAGGCGAACCCGAGCGGCACGGCGGAGCTGGAGTACCCGCTCCAGCTGCCCAAGGGTCGCGGCTTCACGCCGGAGGTGAGCCTCGGCTACTCGTCGGAGGGCGGCTCGACGTGGGCCGGCCTCGGCTGGGACGTCGGTGCACCCGAGATCGCGGTCGACACCTCGTTCGGTGCGCCGCGGTTCTGTGACGGCTCGACCAAGAGCCCGCCCTGCGGCAACGTCGAGAGCGAGTCGTACACCCTCGACGGCGACCCGCTCGTGCCGAACGCCGTCAAGGCCGTCCTCGAGCCGCGCGTCGCCGACCGCCAGGACTTCACCCGCAAGGTCGAGACGAGCTTCGAGCAGATCATCCGGCACGGCGACAGCCCGTCGAGCTACTGGTGGGAGGTCCGCGACAAGCAGGGCAACATCCGCTACTACGGCGGCACGCCCGACAGCGGCGGCCCGCTCGGCGAGGCCGGGAAGCAGGTCGGCATCGACGACCGCACTCGTGACGCGAAGGGCATCCTCACCGACGCGAGTGGCAACGGCGTGCGCTGGTTCCTCACGGCCAAGCGCGACATCGGCGTCAACATGCACCGCTACGTGTACGACACCGTGCAGTACAAGCGCGACACCACCGCCGCCACCGGCTGGTCACCCCTCGCCGCGGGAGCCGGCTGCCCTGCAGGACAGGTCTGCCCGAAGCACGTCTACCTCAGCAAGATCCTCTACACCGCGGCCAACACCGTCAGCGGTGAGCCGGAGGACCCGGCCTACGAGATCCGCTTCGTCCGCTCGGCCGGAACACGCTCGGATGCCGTCCTCGACGGCCGCGGCGGCGTCCTCGACCTCGACCAGGACCTCCTCGACCACGTCGACGTCGTCGACCGTGCCAGCGGTGACGTCGTCACGCGTTACAAGCTGGGCTACGACGCCGACCCGCACTTCGGGAAGAACCGCCTCCGTTCGGTCACGCAGATCGGCTGCAACGGCCTGGCCTCCTGCCCGACGACCGGTCTCAAGCACACCTTCAGCTACTTCGACGACATCGCCACCGCCGGAAGCGGATTCGACACGACAGCCCGCTGGGAGACGGGCACCAACCCGACGCCGGCCGGCGGCACGGCCGGCTACATCACCGAGAAGCTGAGCGGTCTCGGCGCCTCGACGACGAACGCCGGAGACGGTCGCATCTACGTCGGCTTCAACCCGGCCAGCCCGTCCAAGACCGGCTCGGTCGGTGGCTCCTTCGCCATGAACGGTGCGACGAACGAGTCGGTCATCGAGTTCATGGACCTCAACGGTGACTCCCTGCCGGACAAGGTGTACCGCCAGGGCGTCAGCTTCACCGGCGGCAACGGCGCGATCAGGTACCAGCTCAACACGAGCACGCCGTCGGCCTCCCGCACCGCGGCCCTGACGTTCGGCGAGACGCACACGCTCTCTGGCTTCTCCGAGCTGCCCGTCCAGCGCTCCATCGGCGTCCAGGGCGGCGTCGAGGCGTACTTCGGCGTGTACGGCGTCTTCAACGTCGGGGGCCAGTGGAGCTGGGTCGACAGCTACTTCACCGATGCCAACGGCGACGGTCTGCCTGACCTCGTGCGTGGCACCGAGGTGCTCTTCAACCACCTGGTGTGCGACCCGGCGAAGACCGGCGTCGAGGCGTGCGAACCGACGTTCAGCTCGTCCGACGCCCTGACCCGCGTCCCGCTCTCGCCGCAGACGGTGCCCGTCAGCGACTCGGACTTCGAGGAGATGGTCGACCGCCTGCGCGAGGCCGTGCCGCCCATCGACACGGTGCGTCGCTGGACCGCGCCCTTCGCCGGCACCGTCACCATCGACGCCGAGGCCGCCATCGGCAGCCCGGGCGACTCCGCGGGCGGCTCCGTCCGTGCCGCCATCCAGAAGGGCGGAAGCGAGCTCGCCACCGCCAACCTGTCGTCGGCCTCCCCCTCGTGGGCGCCCGCGACCCTGACCACAGCGGTGACGAAGGGCCAGTCGATCTACTTCCGCGCGGGCTCGCGTCCGAAGGGCAACGGCGACACCGTCACGTGGGAGGCCACGATCGCGTATGCCGGTGGGTCGGCCCCCGACGCCAACGGGCTCAACCAGCGCGCCTACTCGCTCGCCGACGACTTCACGCTCGCCGGCCGCCCGGGGGTCTACACGTCCATCGGTGAGGGCGGCGCGATGCACTACAGCGTCGCGATCAACAAGACCGCTGCCACGACGGACGACCTGCGCCCGCAGGTGGTCCGGCGGGCCGGGGCGGGCGGCGCCACGTCCAGCGCGGCCATCACCGTCACGCCGATCACGGCGGCGGGCGCCGACGACACACCGCGCGTCAAGTCCGTCACGGCGACGGCGGGCCAGTGGTGCGTCAGCGACTCGACGACCGACTTCGGCTGCTACGCAACGCAGGCCGCAGCCATTGCGCGCCTCGCAATCATCGGCGAGGACGAGATCGGACGGTTCCGCATCACGGCCGATCCGACGTTCGCCGCTCCCGTGCTCGACGGGGACGGTGTCCCCAAGGCCTTCGATGCCGTCCGTGCGGGGATCGCGGTGGACAGCCCGATCGACGTCACGACGATCGAGTTCGTCGAGGCTGCGACCCTCTGCACGCTCGCCGGGGGCGTCTGCGACACGGCCAAGGCCGTCTACACACCACACCCGGACATCGACGTCTACCCGCAGACGAGCCGCTCCGGCCCGGCCACGGCCTGGGACTCGACGCTGGGCCGAACCGTGACGCCCAAGGTCACCGGCACGCGTGACGCTGACAACCCCGGCGGGGTCGTCGTGGTCACCGCGAAGACGTCGACCGGTCTCGTCTACAAGGACTCGTTCACCGTCCCGAGCGGGGGCGGTGCCATCAACGCGACGCTCGACGGCCTGACGCTCGTGAGCGGCGCGGACTACTGGTTCGACGTCACGATGCGTGACGCCGGACTGTCCGCACATGTCAACAGCCTGGATCTGGCCATGACGTGGGCCGAGGGCGCCGTCGCCACGTCGGAGAACGTCCCGCAGACGGTCAACTGGGCCGGTCCGCAGGGGTACTTCCCCATCGCGCACCGCGGCTGGGCTGCAGCGGGCTACACGGCGACGGGTGCCCGTGCCACGACGGCGGTCGTCGAGGGCGACTTCGACACGACGGCCGGCGGCGACCCGTACGACGACAAGGCTGCCGCCTGCCAGGACCTCTTCGGCGGCGCCTGCCCGACGGACACGTCGGTCAACAACGACGGCTTCGGCGACTACGACCCCGGTTCGGGCGGTCCGCCCGAGTTCGACGTCGACAAGGCGACCGAGAACATCCCCGACGCGTTCGCGTACCGTCCCGTCGTCGACTCGTCCACTCTGGTCATGACGTGGCAGGGCCCGAAGGCCAAGATCTTCGCCGGGGAGGACGGCATGACGGGCTCGGCCCGCTTCGGCGAGGACCTGCCGATCACGACTCCCGGGGGTGGCGGCACCACCCGCGCACCCAACCTGCTGGGCGAGACCGGCCCGATCTTCATGCTGATGGCGGGCATCGGGCCGTTGGGCGGCAGCTTCGCCGCCGGCTGGAGCCGCAGCCTCGTCGACTACATGGACATGAACGGTGACGGTTATCCCGACACCGTCCGGCCCGGCTCGATCACCTACACGAACCCGCGCGGCACCCAGGAGTGCGGACCCGCTGCGGCCCGCGTGGCCTGCACCGGCGGAGGCGTCTCCGTCGTCGACTCCGCGACGACCCTCGCGGTCTCGGGCGGTTTCGGTGGCGCACCCATCGGCATCTCCGGCAACAGCAAGGGCACGACGAACCCGACGAAGGGCGGCTCTTCCACGAAGGGCGGCAGCGCGTCAGAGACGTCCTACGGCGCCAACATCGGTGGCTCCATCGGTGGCGGAGCGAGCTTCACGAACCCGACCTCGCAGAACGAGCACCAGGACGACGAGGCGCTGACGAAGGTCCCGCGCGACGAGACGATCCCGGTCCAGGAGACCATCGCCGACATCAACGGTGACGGCCTGCCCGACCGGATCACCGTCGACGACGACGAGATCCGCGTGCGGCTCAACCTCGGCCACACGTTCACGCCGCAGTTCCGTTGGACCGTCAGCGCCTTCAGCTCGACGAACTCCTACAGCGGCTCCATCGGCGCGAGCCTCGGCTTCAACGTCGACAACGGCGGCTTCGCCGGCGGCATCGCGAAGAACTCCAACGTCGACCTGCCGAACGTGTCCTGGGAGGACGTCAACGGTGACGGCCTGCTCGACGCGCTCTACAGCAAGGACGGCAACGTCAAGGTCGCGTTCAGCAACGGCACCGGCCTGACCGACCAAGCGGCCTACGGCACGCACCAGGCGTCGAGCTTCAAGATCCTCGGGATCTTCGACCTCGAGGGCAAGCCGCAGATCCGCCAGGACAGCTCGGAGAGCCTCGGTGGCGGCGCCGACGTCACGATCGGCATCCCGCTCTGCCTCGTGGCCTGCTACCTCATCCTCAACCCCGGCGGGCACTTCGAGAACAGCATGACCTCGACCGACGTCGACCTGACCGACGTCAACGGCGACGGCTACGCCGATTCCGTGTCGCGGGTCAAGGACTCGAGCCAGGTCAGGGTGGCCCTCAACACGCAGGGCCGCACCAACCTGCTCAAGTCGGTGACGACTCCGCTCGGCGGCACCATGACGATGGACTACCACCGCGACGGCAACACGACGACGCACCCGGACAGCCAGTGGCTGCTCGACGACGTCACCGTCGACTCCAGCCGCGGCGCCGACGGCATCGCGCAGAGGCGCAGCACCATCGGCTACGGCGCCACGGCTCAGGACTTCATCCAGCGCACCGACCTCGGCTACGACAAGGTCACCGTCACGGAGCGCTACACGAAGTGGGACCACAGCGCGGACGTCAACGCGCCGGCCACGTCCACCAAGCTGCACACGACCGTGCACGAGTACCGCAACGACTCGGTGTTCGAGTCCGGGCTCGAGCACCGGACGACGATCTACGACGGGACCGACGCGACAGGGACCGTCATGCAGCGCACACGCACGACGTGGGCGCTCATGGACCTCGACAAGAACGCGGCGAGCGGTGGCGGCTACGGGCCGCTCGACCTCGGCGGACTCACCGTCGACCAGCAGCTCGCGCTGCGTGCCACGCCACAGGTCTCGAAGGTCGAGCAGGACTGGTACACCGGCGGAACGGTGCGTCTCACGACGACCATGACGTACGCGTACGACCGCTTGGGCAACCCGACGACGATCGTGGACTCGGGTCTGCCCGGCACAGCGGCGGACGATGCGACGGCGACCATCGAGTACGGGAGCTGTGAGACGAGCACCAGCGCGGACATGAACGACTTCTTCGGGTGTGGCAGCACGCTGAAGGCCACCCCGCCGAAGGTGTCCCCGTACTGGTCTGCGACGAACTGCCAGACCTGGGACAGCCAGCCCGTCGGCATCACCGTCAAGGCGCCGGGTGGCACCGTCCTGCGCTCACGCGCCGGGCACACCGCCTACTGCGACAACAACTCGGTGACCGTGCAGCGCGAGCTGCTCGTGCCCGCCTCCGGCAGCACGCCGGCGACGTACGCCGAGACCCGTCTGCTCTACGACCAGTGGGGCAGCTACAACCGGATCGTCATGCCGCCCGACGCGGACGGCAACAGGTATGCCGTGCGGTACGTCTACGACGACGCGAACCACGCGAACGTCAGCACGGTCACCGACTACGAGCTGCAGGGCTCGGGCGACCCCGAGGGCACCGACCCGCTCGACACGACCCGGATCTTCATGGAGGAGGACGTCGACCCGACCGGTGACGCCGTCGGACTGACGTCGACCGCGGCCTTCGACGCGCCGACGGGGCGCGTCAGGACCCGCACCGACGCGAACGGCAACGTCGTCACGTACACGTACGACGCGTACAGCCGGACCCGGACCATCACGTCGGCCGACGGCGGCGTCGCGACGTTCAGCTACCACCCGGACGACCCGGACTACCCGTACGCGACCGTGACCCACTCGGACGAGTTCCACCCGGGCACGACCATCGACACGGCGACGTACGCCGACGGCTCTGGCCGCGTCACCGGACGCAAGCGCGACGCCCTCGTCCACGACCCTGCCAGTGGCGTCACCGGGCCCGGGTTCGCCGCCGAGGGTGGCTCCGACGTCGACGGCCTCGGCCGCACCGTCCACCAGTGGAAGCCGTTCCTCCAGACCGGCGCGACCCTCGCGGACTACACCGTCGACACGACGAGCCCCGGTTACGACAAGGCGACGATCACCACCTTCGACGCCCTCGACCGGGTCGTCGTGGAACGGCTGTCCAACGGCGCGACGACGCGGACGGCATACGCCCACGAGTCACTGGCCGGCTACGGCACGGTCGCGACCGTCGACGTGACCGACCCGCAGGGTCGGCACACGAAGACCTGGCTCGACGCGCACGACAACGTGGTCGAGAGCGAGGACAGGACGGTGGCCGGCGTCGCGCTGCGCACCAGCTACGTCTACGACCGGCTCGGACAGCTGCTCACCGTGCAGTCGCCGGGCGGTCTCACCACCACGCACACCTACGACCTGCTCGGCCGCAGGACGTCGACGACGACGCCCGACGGGGGGCTCGTCGACTGGACGTACGACCTGGCCGGCAACAAGACCTCCGAGCAGAGCCCCGTGCTCCGCGAGGAGGGCAACGTCCGCACCGTCTTCGGCTTCGACTTCGGCCTGCTGACGTCGATCACCTACCCCGACGAGGCCCCCGTGACGATGGACTACGGCGGCTACCTCGGTCACCCGACCGCGGGCAACGCGGCCGGCCGGATGGTGCACGTCGAGGACAAGGCACGCGTCCAGGACCTGGCCTACGACGTCAACGGGCGCATCGCCAAGGACGTGACGACGATGACGGGTCCGCACCCGAACAAGGGACCGTTCACCACGGACTACGACAACGACTGGCTCGGACGGCTCGCGACGGTGTCGCTGCCCGACGGCGAGGTCGTGCGCAACGGCTATGACAGTGGCGGCCGGCTCACCAAGGTCGTCGGGACACGCGACTGCCGCGAGATCGGTTCTCTCACAACGGCTGTCGACGCCACGGCGACGACGATCACCGTGACCGAGACGCAGCACGCCGACCCGGCCTCCAGCTGGGACCCGGCACTACCGTTCACGATCACCCTCGGCAGCGAGCAGCTGCGGGTCACCGCCCGCACGCCGGGCGCCGTCGCGGGCACGTTCGTCTACACCGTGGAGCGCGGCATCAACGGCACGGTCGACGTGCCGACTGCAGCGGCCCACTCGGCCGGGACCAGGGTGGTGGCCGACGTCGCCGTGCCGTGCGTCTACGGCTACCTCGACCAGCAGCGCTACGACGTCTACGGCCAGACGTCGCAGCGGAAGACCGGCGACGGCGTGGTGGAGACCACCTATCGCGATGCCGACACGCGACGGCTCGACCGCCGCACCGCTCTCTCGCCCGACGGCAGTCGCGAGCTGATGGACCTCCGGTACACGTACGACCTCGTCGGCAACGTGAAGAAGGCGGAGAACCACCTGCCCGACGACCTCCCGTCGCTCTTCGGTGGCCCGACCGTGCAGAACTACACCTACGACGACCGGTACCGGCTCACGGCCGCCAACGGCACGTGGACGTACGCGCCGAAGACGACACGCAAGTACACGTGGTCGGCGACGCTCGACGACGCGACGAGCAAGGTGACCCGGATGGCCCAGCGAGACTGGACGGTCGACACCGGCTGCACGACCAAGTGCCGGGAGGTCACCCAGGCCGCGACGACGTTCGACAAGACCGGGTACACCTACGACCCGAACAAGCCCAACCAGGCGACCCGGGTCTTCGACTCGATCTCCAGGCAGGCGGACGTCTTCACGTACGACTCCGACGGGGAACAGACGACGGTCACCAACCCGGACACGGTCCGCAACATCACGTGGGACTGGGCCGGCAAGATGATCGAGATCGTCGACCACAACGCCAAGGGAACCGGCCGCAAGCAGACGGACTACGTCTACGACTGGGCGGGCCAGCTCGCGACCGAGATCAAGGAGCAGGGCGTCACCTACTACGTCAACCCGTGGGTGACCGTCCGCAACGGCACGATGTCGAAGAACATCTGGGCCGGGAACGACCGTCTCGCAGTGAAGTTCAGCGACGGCGGCGGCACCTACGAGACGAGGCTCTACTTCCCGCGCAAGGACCTGCAGGGCAGCACGAACATCGTCACGAACCGGGTCGGCATCGTGTTCCAGCACCAGGAGTACTTCCCGACGGGGCAGGTGTGGATCAACGAGGACAGCACGATCTTCCGGACGCCGTGGCAGTTCGCCGGCGGGTACACCGACGAGGACCACGGGCTGGTGAACTTCGGGGACCGCTGGTACTCACCGACCCAGGCCCGCTTCCTCACGGTCGACCCGATCCTCACCGAGGACCCGATGGCCCTCGTGGAGAACCCGACCCTGACGACGTCGTACACCTACGGCCAGTCGAACCCGACGAGCTACGTCGACACCGACGGGCGCCTCGGTAAGCCCGCCAACCTCGACGCGATCGACGTGCTGCGGACGATCCAGTCGCTCAAGCCGGACGGCGACCCGATCAACGCCGACCAGTCGACGAAGCTGCTCGGCTTCTTCGCCGACAACGCCGACACCGCGCGAGGTCGTCAGGCCCTGGGCTGGTTGAAGAACTACAACACCTACCAGCACCGGCAGGCGAAGCTCTTCAACCGGCTGGACTCCAGGCCCGTGCTCGAGTTCGAGATCGAGGACGGCAAGCTCAAGCAGGTCAAGCTCGGCTTCGGGGTCGGCAAGCGGCTCAAGCTCCTCGACGACAAGGGCGCCGGCGCGACACCGCAGGCGAGCAAGACGGTCGTCGACGACCAGACGAGCTCGGGCGGCTCCGGCGGCACGGGTGGCACGGGTGGCACCGGTGGCACCGGTGGCTCCGGGACGGGTGGCGGCGCGAACGGCGTCGGCGGTTCCGGCAAGGCGGCCCCGACCACGAGCCCGGGCTCTGGAACCGGTGGCGCGGATGCGGGTTCGGCCAACCCGACCGGTGACTCGGGGACGGGCACGGCCGTGACGCAGAAGACGTCGCCCGCGACGGTGCAGCAAAAGAGCAGCGAGGGCTGAGGCCCGTCGGCTGGAGGTGCCCGACCCCTGGATGCGGGGTCGGGCACCTCGATCCGGCCGTGCCCTGTGGCAAGGTGACTGGATGGACCAGCCTGAGGCGGATGTCGTCGACGGAGCCGAGGCGCAGCGCACCGACCTGATCATCAGCACCCTCGTCGAGGCGTTCGAGCCGTTGATGGCGGCCGACCCTCGCGGCTTCCGGACGAAGTTCCGCAAGATGGCCCGCGACCCGTACGCCTTCTATCGCGGGACCGCCTGCCTCTTCTATGCCGACGTCGGGCCGGGTGGTGCGTTCGGCGGCTTCGACGAGCGCTGGCTCGACGACGAGACCTCGAGGGTCTGGATCCAGGGCGACCTGCACGCCGAGAACTTCGGCACCTACCTCGACGCCGAGGGCCGGCTGGTCTTCGACGTCAACGACTTCGACGAGGCCTATCTCGGCCACTGGACCTGGGACCTCGCCCGCTTCTGCGCGAGCCTGGCGATGATCTGCTGGCAGAAGGCATTGCCCGACACCCTCATCGACGAGCTCATCGCCGCGTACGTCCGGGGCTACGTCGAGCAGGTCGAGCACTACCGCGAGGTCGAGGACGACAGCGAATGGGCGCTCACCCTCGACACGGCCGAGGGGGCCGTCCTGGATGCGCTCCACGTGGCCAAGCTCTCGACGCGCGTCCACCTGCTCGACTCGATGACGGTCGTCGACGACTACCGCCGCCGCTTCGCCGACGGCTCGGGCGTGCGGCGCCTCGAGGACGACGAGCTGGGCAGGGTCAAGGAGGCGTTCGCGGCCTACCTCGGCACGATCCCGGAGTCGCGCCGAGGCACGGTGACGTTCGACGTGCTCGACGTCGTGGGACGTTCGGGCTTCGGCGTCGGGAGCGCGGGGCTGCCGGCGTACAACATCCTCATCGAGGGCTACACCCAGGCGCTGGACAACGACGTCGTCCTGTCACTCAAGCAGGCCAACGTCGCAGCCCCCAGTCGGGTCGTCGACGAGGAGCGCGCGCGACGGCACTTCGAGCACCACGGCCACCGGACCGCCATCTCGCAGCGGGCGCTGCAGGCGCGCGCCGACCGGTTCCTCGGCTGGACCGTGCTGCCCGGCGATGACGGTGAAGACGTCGGCTACGTCGTGAGCGAGGTCTCGCCCTACGAGTCCGACCTCGACTGGAACGAGCTCTCCGAGCCCGACGAGCTCGCGCTACTGGTGCCGCAGCTGGGTCGGGCGACCGCCAAGGTGCACTGCGTGGCCGACTCGGAGTCCGACCAGGACCTCGTCACGGTCAGCGTCGAGGAGGCGGTCGGCGCCCGCATCGGCGGCGACGTGGACGCCCTCGTCGCCGACCTGACCACCTTCGCGCACGAGTACGCGAACCGGTCCCGGAGCGACCACCAGCTGTTCGTCGACGCCTTCCGGGGCGGGGCCCTGCAGCAGGTCGCGCCCGCCTGAGCGTCAGCGCACGACGAGGGCCAGGGCCGAGACGACGGTCGCGGCGAGCACGGCCTGGTCGAACCGGGTCTGGCTGAGCCGCCGCGCGGTGTGCAGCCCGACCCAGCAGCCGACGAGCACCAGCGGGACGAGCAGGGCCGTGTGCCAGAGGGTGTCGAGGTTGAAGAGACCCAGGCCGGCGCTGAAGGGCACCTTGCAGAGGTTGACCCCGAAGAAGAAGAGAGCGCTCGTGCCGAGGAAGCGGCGCTTCTCCACGCCCTGCGCGACGAGGTAGAGGGTCATCACGGGCCCCGCCGCGTTGGCCGTCATCGTCGCGAAGCCTGCTGCGACGCCGGTGCCGATCGCCGCGGTGCGCGACGAGCCGATGCGGGCCGTGTCCGGAGAGCGCCACGACAGGACGAGCTGGAGCGCCGCGAGCACGAGCAGCAGCACACCGATGCACCGACGCAGCGTGGTGTCGTCGACCCGTGCGAGGAAGAGGGCGCCGAGAGCCAGCCCGGGAAGGACGGCCGGGATGAGGCGTTTCAGCATCCCGAGGTCGGCATCGCGACGGTAGTGCCAGACCGCGACGAGGTCACCGACGAGGAGGAGCAGCAGGATCGCAGCCGTCGACTCCCGGGTCGGCAGGGCGACGGCGAAGATGGCGATGGCGATGCTTCCGACACCGCCGATCGCGGTCTTGGCGAAGCCGACGAGCAGAGCGGCCACTCCGAGCAGCGCGAAGGTCGTCAGCGTCATGGTCGCGAGCGTATGCCCGCCGGATCAGACGCCGAGCGAACCGCCCAGCTTGCCGAGCAGCGTGGCGAGAGTGCGTCGCTCACTCGCCGTCAGCGGCTCGAGGAGGCGCGCCTCGTTGGCGAAGTGCTCGGGCACCGCCCGGTCGATGAGGCGGCGCCCCTTGTCGGTCAGCGCGACGATGCGGCTGCGACGGTCGCCGTCCGAGACCCGCCGCTCGACGAGGCCGGACTCCTCGAGCCGGTCGAGGCGCTTGGTCACCGCGCCCGAGGTCACCATCGTCTGGTCCATGAGCTCGGTCGGGGTCAGCTCGTACGGCTCGCCGGTCCTTCGGAGCGTCGCGAGCACGTCGAAGTCGCCCTCGCCGAGCCCGTGGGCGTTGTAGACCTTGACGAGCTCGGTCGTCAGGGCCAGCGCGACGCGGTGCAGCCGCCCGATGACGAGCACAGGTGAGGCGTCGAGGTCGGGCCGGACGGCCGCCCACTGGTCGACGACGTGCTGGGCGTGGTCCACGGGTCCGTCCATGTCTGGACTGTATCTTCCATGGAAGGTAAGTTGCCTTCCATGGAAGATAATCGCAGCGGGTGGACCACGATCGCGCTGACCGCGCTGCCCGCCGCCATCTGGGGGTCGACGTATGCCGTGACGCAGGAGTGGCTGCCCCCCGACCGTCCGCTCTTCGCCGCGACCGTGCGGGCCCTGCCCGTCGGCCTGCTGATGCTGGTCTGGCTCCGCCGGCTTCCCCAGCGAGACTGGTGGTGGCGCTCCCTCGTGCTCGGCGCCCTCAACATCGGGCTCTTCTACGCGCTCCTCTTCGTCGCCGCCTACCGGCTCCCGAGCGGTCTGGGGGCGACTCTCGTCGCCACGGCCCCGATGGTGACGATGGGCGTCACCTGGCTGCTGATGAGCCAGAGGCCGGCGCGGATCTCCTTGGCGGCCGGCCTGATCGGCCTCGTCGGGGTCGGGATGCTCGTCCTGCAGAACGGCCTCGACAAGCCGCTCGACCCGATCGGCCTGGGCGCGGGGATCCTCGCGGTCGTGCTGTCGTCGTTCGGCTTCGTGCTGACGAGGGAGTGGGCCCCGAGGGACGGGGTCGTCACCATGACGGCGTGGCAGCTGGTCGCCGGTGGCCTCGTGCTCCTGCCGATCGGGCTGGTCGTCGAGGGCCCACCACCGGCCCTGGACCTTCCGGCGGTCGTGGCCCTGGCCTACCTCGGACTCGCCGGGAGCGGCGTCGCCTACGTCCTGTGGTTCCACGGTCTTGCGCGCCTCGGGCCGACCTTGGCCTCGATCATCGGTCTCGTCAACCCCGTCGTCGGCGTCCTCCTCGGTGTCGCCCTCCTCGGCGAGCACTTCGGTCCGGTCCACCTCGTCGCGATGCTGCTCGTCGTCGTGAGCGTCCTCGCAGCCCAGGAGCCGGTGCGTGAGGCCGTCACCGCCCGGCGCGGCTCGACGCGCATGCCGCCGGCAGGTAAGGCTGTGCCATGGCCAACGACACGGAACGCTCTTTCGACGTCATCGTCATCGGACTCGGACCGGGCGGCGAGCACGTCGCGGGCACCCTTGCAGAGCGCGGGCTCTCGGTCCTGGGCGTCGACCGCAGGCTCGTCGGGGGCGAGTGTCCCTACTGGGGCTGCATCCCGTCGAAGATGATGGTCCGCGCCGCCGACGCGCTGGCCGAGGCGCGCCGGGTCGACGGTCTCGCGGGCTCGGTCGGCCAGGTGACCGCGGACTGGTCCGTCGTCGCGAAGCGGATCCGCGAGGAGGCCACCGACACCTGGAACGACCAGGTCGCCGTCGACCGGCTGACCGGCAAGGGCGCGACCTTCGTCCGGGGCACCGGCTCGATCTCGGGGCCCGGCCGCGTCGACGTCGACGGCACGGCATACACCGCGACGAAGGGCATCGTCGTGGGCACCGGCACGGCGACCGTGGTCCCGGGCGTCGACGGTCTGGCCGACACCCCCTACTGGACCAACCACGAGATCATCGAGGCCGCCGAGCTGCCCGCGTCGCTCGTCGTCCTCGGAGGCGGCGCCATCGGCTGCGAGCTGAGCCAGGCCGTGGCCCGTTTCGGCGTCGACGTGACGATCGTCGAGGCTGCCGACCGCATCCTCGCGTACGAGGAGCCCGAGGCGTCCGACGTCCTCAGGACCGCCCTCGAGGCCGACGGCGTCACCGTGCTCGAGGGCGTCGGCGCCGAGAAGGTCCGACACGACGGGTCGAGCTTCACCGTCCACCTCGCCGACGGATCCACGCTCACGGCCGAGAAGCTGCTCGTCGCCGCAGGCCGTCGCGCCGACCCCGCGGCGGTCGGACTCGACCGTGTCGGCGTCCCCGAGGACGCGCGCACGGCCTCCGTCGACGACCGGTGCCGCGTGACCGACGGCGTCTGGGCCGTCGGCGACATCACGGGCAGGGGCGCCTTCACGCATGTGTCGATGTACCAGGCGGGCATCGTCATCCGCGACATCCTCGGAGACGACGGCCCGCCGGCGGAGTATGCCGCCCTCCCGCGCGTCACGTTCACCGATCCCGAGATCGGGGCCGTCGGAATGACCGAGAAGCAGGCACGCGACAGCATGGCCGACGTCCGGGTCGGCGTGACGCCGCTCGGAGAGACGACGCGCGGCTGGATCGCCAGGGCCGAGGGCTTCATCAAGGTCGTCGCCGACGCCGAGCGCGGAGTCCTCGTGGGCGCGACGACCATGGGGCCCGCCGGGGGCGAGGTCCTCGGCGCGCTCGCCGTCGCGGTCCACGGCGAGGTGCCGGTCGACCGGCTCCGGTCGATGATCTACGCCTACCCGACGCTGCACCGCGGCATCGAGGACGCGCTCGGCCGCCTG
The DNA here is from genome assembly GCF_042666095.1 of Terrabacter sp. GCM10028922. Lineage (NCBI taxonomy): Bacteria > Bacillati > Actinomycetota > Actinomycetes > Micrococcales > Intrasporangiaceae > Terrabacter > Terrabacter sp. GCM10028922. The sequence continues at coordinate 219,857 of NZ_JBHTFG010000032.1, forward strand.
GCGTGACCGGACGCTACCGTGAGCCCATGGCACAGCGACTGCTCGCCCTCGACCTCGACGGCACGACGCTCAACCACATGGGCGAGCTCTCCGAGCGGGTGCGCGAGGCCGTGCACGCCCTGCCCGACGACATCGAGGTCGTCGTCGCGACCGGTCGCTCGATCATCGCTACGACGCCCGTCCTCGAGGCGCTCGGCCTGCGGCACGGCTTCGCGGTCTGCTCGAACGGGGCCGTGACCCTCGAGATCGACCCGACTGCCCCGACGGGCTACACCATCGTCGACACCATCACGTTCGACCCGCGGGCGGTCCTCGAGAAGCTGCGCGTCGAGCTGCCTGACGCGCTCATCGCCGTCGAGGAGCTCGGCGTGGGGTTCAAGGTGAGCAAGCACTTTCCCGACGGCGAGCTCATGGGCGAGTCGCGGGAGGTGAGCTGGGAGGAGCTCGTCGAGCACCCCGTCACCCGTGTCACGCTGCGCCAACCCGAGGCGAGCGCCGAGGAGTTCATGGAGATGGTCGAGCGCGCCGGACTGCACGGCGTCTCCTACGCCGTCGGCTGGTCGGCCTGGCTCGACATCAACCCCGAGGGCGTCTCCAAGGCGAGCGCCCTCGAGCTCGTGCGTAGGCGCCTGCAGGTCGAGCCCAGCCAGACCGTCGCCTGTGGCGACCAGCGCAACGACCTCGAGATGCTGCACTGGGCCGCCTGGGGCGTCGCGATGGGCAACGCGCCCGACGAGGTCAAGGCCATCGCCGACGAGGTGACCGGCCACGTCGACGACGACGGGCTCGTGCCGATCCTCGAGGCCGTCGCCCAGGCCGCCCGCGACGGCATCACGTTCCGCGACGGCGTCGAGTCGGCTGCGACGGCACGGCTCGAGCTCTAGCCGGAGGCCCCCGAGCGCGTGCACCATCGACGCGAGCACCACACGATCGAGGGGCCGTGTCGAAGTCGGCGCGTGGCGTTCGACGTAGGGGTGAAGCGGGATCACAACCCCGCCGACACCGCACCGACACCCGTCTACACCGGGTCGACACCGCGTCGACACCGCGTCGACACCGCGTCGACAGAAGGAGACCACCATGCGCTTCATGATCATCGTCCCGGCCAGCCCCGACTCCGAGCAGGGCTCCACGGGCACCGAGCAGCAGTTCGCCGACATGACCGCCTACAACGAGGAGATGCTCAAGGCGGGCGTCTTCGTCGACGGCCAGGGCCTGCACCCGACGGCCAAGGGCGCGCGCGTCACGTGGGAGGACGGCGACTGGGTCGTCACCGACGGGCCGTTCGCCGAGGCCAAGGAGCTGATCGCCGGCTTCACGATCATCGACGTCAGCTCGCGCGAGGAGGCCCTCGAGTGGCTCAAGAAGTGGCCCGTCTCGTGCGTGCCCGACCCCGGCCAGGCCCTCGAGCTGCGTCAGGTCTACGCGCCCGAGGACTTCGGCGACGAGTTCACGCCCGAGCTGCGCGAGCGCGAGGAGAAGATGCGCGCCGAGGCCGCCCGCAACGCCGCGCGCGGCTGAGGCCCCGGCGTCGCGCACATGACCCTCGCGCGGCACTGACGCAGGCGTGACACCTGGTCGTGCCAGAGTGGCGGGGTGTCATCCACCGCCGACCACACCGACGAGTCCACCGACGCGACCGCCGACGACAACACTCGGACGCTGACCCCGAAGGCCGAGGTCCAGCGCACGCTCGAGGCCGTGTGGCGCATGGAGGCCGCCAAGGTGACCGCCGTCGTCGCCCGGGTCGTCGGCGACGTCGGACTCGCCGAGGACCTCGCGCAGGACGCGTTCGTCCAGGCGCTCGAGCAGTGGCCTCGCGACGGCATCCCGAGCAAGCCGGGGGCGTGGCTCACGGCGACGGCTCGACGACGGGCCATCGACCGCATCCGTCGCGACGTCAACCTCGCGAGCAAGCTGCAGCAGGTGGGACACGCAGAGGAGCTGAGAGTGGCCGACCTGGCCGAGGCCGACTTCGACGCGGCGCTCGAGGACATCGACGACGACGTCCTCGGCCTCATCTTCGCTGCGTGCCACCCGGTCCTCACGGCGCAGGCGCGGATCTCGTTGACCCTCAGGATGATCGGTGGGCTCACGACCCGCGAGATCGCGCGCGCCTTCCTCACGACCGAGCCGACGATCGGCCAGCGCATCTCGCGCGCCAAGAAGACGCTGAGCCAGGACGGCGTCACCATCGAGGTGCCGTCGGGGGCCGAGCTCGCGCCACGCCTCGCGTCGGTGCTCGAGGTCGTCTACCTCGTCTTCAACGAGGGGTATGCCGCGACGACGGGTCGCGACTGGGTGCGCGGCGACCTCATGGAGGAGGCCATCCGGCTCGGTCGCGTGCTCGCCGCGCTCGCACCCGCAGAGCCCGAGGTGCACGGCCTGCTCGCGCTCATGGAGATCCAGGCCTCGCGCACCCGGGCGCGCATCGGCCGTGACGGCGAGCCCGTCCTGCTCCTCGACCAGGACCGCACGAAGTGGGACTGGTCGCTCATCCGGCACGCACTGGCGACCCTCGACCGTGCGACCGCACTCGTGTCCGAGCCGGTTGGCCCGGGGCCCTATGTGCTGCAGGCCGCGATCGCCGCGTGCCACGCGCGCGCCCGCACCGCCGACGCGACCGACTGGTCGCAGATCGTCGCCCTCTACGAGCGGCTCGGCAGGCTGCGGCCCTCCCCGGTCATCGACCTCAACCGCGCCGTCGCGATGTCGTACGCCGACGGACCCGCCGAGGCGCTCGCGGTCGTCGACGGCATCGTCGCGACCGGCGCACTGGCCGACTACCACCTGCTGCCGAGCGTCCGCGGCGACCTGCTCTCACGCCTGGGCCACGACGAGGAGGCACGGGCCGAGTTCGCCCGCGCGGCCGAGATGACCCAGAACGACGCCGAGAAGGCGCTCCTGCTCCGAAGGGCCGCCGGCGAGGCCTGACCAATCCACCCACGGGCCCGACGTATCAGGGCTACCGTCGAGACACCCTGCACTGACGACGGCTGTCTATCGGGCGGAGGTTGCCATGGCCGTGGTGCACCAGAGCTGTGTCGGCTACGTCGCCGAGCCCTTCGCGTCCCTCGTGGCCGGCTACCCCGGCGACGACGTGTACCCGCAGGCCGACTTCCGCACGGAGTGGGGCCCGGTGTTCCACCGCGGCCGGCTCGACGGCAGCGCGCGCGTGCTCGTGCTCGGTCAGGACCCCGCGACGCACGAGTCGATCTCGCGACGCATCCTCGTCGGTGAGGCCGGCCAGCGCGTCCAGGGGCTGCTGGCCAAGGTCGGCGTCCACACGGCATACGTCATGGTCAACGTCTACCTGTACAGCGTGTTCGGGCAGGCCGCCGGCAGCCGGCACGTGAAGAACGAGGCCATCGCCGAGTACCGTCACCGCTGGCTCGACGCGCTCCTCGTCGGTACCGACGTCACCGCGGTCCTCGCCCTCGGCGACCTCGCGGCGAAGGCGTACGAGCGGTGGGCGAGGACGCAGCCCGACGCTGCGGCGGCCCTGCACGTCGCGGCGATCCGGCACCCGACGTATGCCGAGGGCTCGGCCCGGGCGTCCGGCCGGCCGCTCGCCGAGACGACCGCCGCGCAGCTCGCGAACTGGAACGAGCACCTCGACGACCTCGCCGCGCACGTGGCGGCCGAGGGGCCGACCGACCTGACCCCGTATGCCGCCGGATGGGGTCCCACGGACCTGGCGCCGATCCCGGAGGTCGACCTCCCGGCCGGCGCGCCGGGCTGGTGGCGCGACGTCGCCGCGTGGGCCACGCGCCAGGGTGACGACAAGCAGACGAAGCGCGCGACGATCAGCGTCGTCGTGCCGAAGGGAGCCCGCACATGGCCGGCGCTTTGACCCGTCGAACCCGACCTGCCCGCTCGGCCGCCGGAACGAAGACGGCCCTGGAGCACTGGGAGCCGGACGGGTCGCGCGGCCGGTCGGGACCGTTCGCGAAGGCCTACTCGCGGGGGATCACCGACGAGCTGCCCGAGCCGTCCCGCCGCCGTCGCGCGCTGCCGCCGGCGCCGTTCGCGCTGCACGGCGCCGTCATCACGCCCGACGGCGCCTGGTCGAGCGGGTACGTCACGGTCGCGAGCGGCCTCGTCGACCGTGTCTCGAAGCGCAAGCCGTCCGACATCGCGGTCCTCGAGACCGACGGCGTCATCCTGCCCGGACTGCTCGACCTGCATGGTCATCCGGAGTTCAACGTGTTCGCCGCGTGGGAGCCGCCGAAGGTCTACGCCAACCGGTACGCGTGGCGCCGGTCCAAGCCGTACCAGGCGCTCGTGCGCGACCCGCAGAACGTCCTGCTGACCCAGGTGCCGCCGAAGACGCAGACGCGCTACGCGGAGGTGCGGGCGCTCGTCGGCGGCGTCACCGGCATCCAGGGCGCGTCCGGCGCGAGCACCGCGTCGTCCGAGCCGCTCGTGCGCAACATCGACCAGTGGGCCTTCGGGGCGCACCGCGCCCGCTCCCTCATCGACCTGCCCTCCGGCAGCTTCGGCAAGGAGGGCTTCGACCGGATCATGGAGCGCATCTCGGACCAGGACGTCAACGCGTTCTACGTCCACCTCTCCGAAGGAAGACGCGGAGATGAGGTGAGCGCCAAGGAGTTCCGGCGCTTCATCGAGCTCGGGGCGGCGACCCCGGCGACGAACATCATCCACGGCAGCGCCCTCACGGCCGACGACCTGCACGAGGTGGCAGCCACCGGGTGTCGGCTCGTGTGGTCGCCGCAGTCGAACCTCCGGCTCTACGGCGAGACCACCCTCGCGGGCGAGGCCATCGCGGCCGGGATGCTGGTCGCGCTCGGAGCCGACTGGCTGCCGTCGGGCTCGACGAGCCTGCTCGGCGAGATGAAGGTGGCGCGCCGCGAGCTCGCCCGCCAGGGGCACCCGATCGCGGCTGCAGACCTCGTCGCGATGGTGACGTCGGTGGCCGCCCGGGTCGCGGGCCTCGACGAGCACCTCGGGGCGATCGCGGTCGGCCGGCCCGCCGACCTCGTCGTGCTCGAGCGCCACCAGCAGGACCCGTACGAGAACGTGTGCCTCGCCGACCCCTCCTGGGTCGAGCTGGTCTGCATCGGCGGCGACGTGACCTACGCGCGCGCCGACTGGTTCGGACAGCTCTCGGGCGCTGCGACCGGCACGACGATCGAGGACCTCACCGCCTGGGGCAAGCCGATGCGGCTCGACACCGGCTTCCAGGGCGGCGCCGACGTGCCCTCACTCTCGGCCGTGCGCTCGGCGCTCACGGCTGCCTACCCCGCCGTCGGCCCCATCTTCGCCTGACGCATCCGCCCAACCCCGTCGAGTGGGCAGTTTCCACCCGCCAACCCCGTCGAGTGGGCACTTTCCACCCGGGTGAAAGTGCCCACTCGACGGTTTGGCGGGGGCTCGAACATGATCCGAACACGACCCGGACCTCGGCTTCACCTCCGTGCGCGAGCGTGGGTGGCATGAACACGAACCCTCGCCGGACGCCCGGTCTCATGCGCTCGTCCACGGCCCTCGCTGCGGCCACCATCCTGCTGGGCAGCCTCACTCTCGGCGCCTGTTCGAAGACCGGCTCCGAGGGCGCGTTCGCCGCGCCCGCGCAGCAGGCGGAGCCGGCCACCCCGGCCGCCGACGGCGACACCATCGACCTCGTCGACGCAGTCCTCGAGAGCCCGACCGACGCAGACCGAGCCCGTGGCGACGGAGACGGTGACCGGAAAGGACTGCGCGCCCAGCTGCTCCGCGCCCTGCACGCCACCTGGGTGACGAAGAGCCCCACCGGCCCCGTCACGCACCAGGCGGTCCGCGGCGAGGTCACCGCCGTGTCGGCGACGTCGATCACTGTCAGGGCCGAGGACGGCTTCGCCCTGGCGTATGCCGTCACGGCCGACACGACGGTCCGCTCGCGCGCGAAGGGGGCGGGTTCGCGGTCGAGCATCGGTGCGGTGAAGGTCGGGTCCAAGGCCCTCGTCACCGGGGTCGGCGCCACGAACCCCACGGCTCGCCTCGTCGTCTTCAGGAGCGCGACGCCTCGGCCTGCCGGCTCACCGTCGCCGAGCCCGACGAGCTGAGGCTCGTCACGGTGACGACCGCGAGGATGCCGACGATGACGCCGAGTGAGAGCAACGTCGGGATCTCCGGCACCGACGGCCACACGGTGTGCGCCCAGTGCAGGACGAGCTTGACGCCGATGAACGCGAGGATGAGCGACAGCCCGTGCCCCAGGTGGACGAGCGAGGCCAGCGCGCCCTCGAGCACGAAGTAGAGCGCGCGCAGGCCGAGCAGGGCGAACGCGTTCGTCGCGAAGACGAGGTACGGGTCACCGGTGATGCCGTAGACGGCGGGCACGGAGTCGATGGCGAAGACGACGTCGGTGCCGAGGATCGCGACCGCGACGAGCGCGAGCGGGGTCAGGGTGCGACGGCCGTCGTGGTGGACCGTGAGGTCGGTGCCGGAGTAGCGCTCGGTGACGGGGTGGAAGCGGCGGATGAGCCTGACGCTGCGGAGCCGGTCGACGTCGATGCTGTGGTCGGTGTGTGAGAGGGCGTCACGGCCGACCTTGACGGCCGTGGCCAGCAGGATCGCGCCGAAGAGCAGGAAAGTCCACGAGAAGCTCTCGATCATCTGCGCGCCGAGGGCGATGAAGATGCCGCGGAGCACCAGCGCGCCGGCGACGCCGATGAGCAGCACCCGCTGGCGCAGCTCGCGCGGCACGGCGAACGCCGACAACACGATGATGAAGACGAAGAGGTTGTCGACCGAGAGAGACTTCTCGACGACGTAGCCGGTGTAGTACTCGACCCCCTGCTGCGACCCGTACTGCCACCAGAGCCAGACGCCGAAGGCGAGCGGGATCGCGATGTAGAAGGCCGACCAGCAGGCGGCCTCGCGCATGCTCGGGTCGTGCGGGCGGCGGGTGACGAGGAAGTCGGCGACGAAGAGGGCCAGGACGCCGGCGATGGTCGCGGCCCAGAGGGTGGGCGAGCCGATCGACGCGGTCGCGGACGCCGACTCGGCGGCGGTCAGGGCAGAGAGCATGGGGACTCCTCAGAACGATGACGTCTGAGGTCTCCTTCACCGGCGGGCGCCGGCCGCGGACCGGAGTGGCCGCGGGACCACCGTACTGACCGGAACGCGCGAGGAAGTACTCCCCTCGACGGCAACTGTACGGAACGGAAAGGACAGGGCCAAAACGGCGAGGACCCGGTCAGCGGTCGGGCTCGCGGGGCAGGCGGAGCGTGAAGCATGCTCCGCCCTCGGGCGCGTGACCCGCCACGACCGTGCCGCCGAGCACCTGGGCGAGCCGGCCGACGATCGCGAGCCCGAGACCGGTGCCCACCGGCCGGATGCCGCGGTAGCGGTCGTGCAGGACCGAGGGCTCGAACGCGACGGCGAGGTCGTCGTCGGTGAGGCCGGGGCCACCGTCGCGGACCTCGACGACGTCGGTCGCGGCCTCGCGGCGCACCTCGACGACGACCGGTCGTCCGGACGGCGTGACGCGCAGCGCGTTCTCGAGCAGGCCGTCGACGAGCTGCCGGACCCGGGCGGCGTCGGTCAGGGTCGACACCTCGGGCGCCGAGGCCACGAACGTGAAGGGCACGCCGACGGCCGCGCACCGCCGCGACCACGCCGCCTCGATCTCGTGGCCGAGCGCGACGAGGTCGGTCGGGGTCGGGGCGACGCCGGGCTGGTCGGCGCCGAGCCTGGCCAGGTCGAGCAGGTCGCCGACCAGCCGCTCGAGGCGCTTGGCCTCCCCGAGGAGGACACCGCCGACCCTGGCGGTCTCCTCGGGCGGGACGAGACCGCTCGCGAGCGACTCGGCGTAGCCGCTGATTCCGGTGAGCGGGGTTCGCAGGTCGTGCGACACCGAGAGCAGGAAGTCGCGCTGGCGGCCCTCGGACCGCGACAGCGACCCCGACAGGGAGTTGAGGGCGCTCGCCACCTCGGCCACCTCGTCGGGCCCCTCGACCGGCACGCGGACGTCTCGCCGCCCGGCGGCGAGCGCATGGGCGGCGTCGGCGGTGCGTCGCAGCGGACGGGAAAGCCGCCGGGCCACGGCCGCGCCCACGACGACGGCCACGACCGCCGCGATGACGAGCGCCAGGAGCACCCGCCGCACGAGCCGGTCGGAGTCGGCCGTCGCGTCCGACGTGCGCTGCACGAGGACGATGCCGCCGGCGTCGGTCGGGCGTCCCTCGACGAGGACGAGGGTGCCACCGAGGTCGTCGCGCGCCGAGATCGTGCGCCCCGCGAGGAGGGTGCGCTGCCGGGCCGGGGTGAGGGCCTCCCGGGCGAGTGGGCTCGTGGACGTGATCGCGCCACCCCGGCCGATGCTCGCCGACTGGATGCCGAGCGCACCGAGTGTGCGGACGGCGCGAGCCTGTGAGGTCCGGGCCGCGGCCCCCGTGTCGGCGCGGTCGGCAGCGCCGTCGGCGATGCGCGACAGGGTGCGTCGGGCCGACTCGTCCGCTGACGTGCGCGTCAGCCCCACTGCGAGCAGTGCCGCGAGCAGGGCTGTCAGGACGGCGATTCCCACGGACAGCACCACGACTCGCTGGGAGAGGGACCCGCGCCGGAGGCCGGGGCCCGGGCGCGATCCCGGCCCTGGAGGAGTGGCGGGCTGCGTGGTCATGAACCCGACTCCGCGCCACCGGCGTCGTGGCGCGGGGCTCGCTCGGCGGCATACCCGACGGAGCGCACCGTGCGGATCGGGCTGGCCTCGCCGAGCTTCGCGCGGACCTGCGCCACGTGGACGTCGACGGTGCGCCCACCCGCGGTGGCGGCATAGCCCCAGACATCGCTGAGCAGCTGCTCGCGCGTGAAGACGACCCCAGGTCGGCGCATGAGATGGGCGAAGAGGTCGAACTCCGTTGCGGTGAGGGCGATCTGCCGACCATCGGCGTGAACCTCGTGCGTCGTGACGTCGACGGTGAGGCCGCCGGAACGGAGCACCTCGGCAGTGTTCGCGTCGCCACGGGTGCGCCGCAGCACCCCGCCGAGCCGTGCGACGAGCTCTCGTGGGGAGAAGGGCTTCGTGATGTAGTCGTCGGCGCCCAGCTCGATGCCGAGGATCCGGTGAACCTCGTCGTCGCGGGCGGTCACGAACAGGACCGGCGTCCAGTCGCCGCGGGCACGGAGACGTCGGCACACCTCGATGCCGTCGACGGTGGGCAGGCCGATGTCGAGCACGAGGGCCGTCGGGCGCAGGTCGCGCGTCGCGTCGAGCGCGGCGGCGCCGTCACCCACGACCTCGACGCCGTAGCCGGCCGCGCGCAGGTTCAGCCGAAGGACGTCAGCGATGGCCGGCTCGTCCTCGACGACGAGCACGAGGCCGCGGCCGGGTGCGGGGCGTGGGTCTGGCTCCGGGCACACGCTTCGCAGCGTAGTGAGCGCGGCGCCGGCCGGAGTCACGTCGGCGTCACGGCGACGTCAGGATCGTGTCAGGGCACGTGAGGGCGGGTCAGGCGCGGGGCGCCGTCGACTCCTCGCTGACCGTGCCGGTCGAACGGGACCGCGAGCGGGACCGGCCGACGAGCCAGCCGGCGAGGGCGAGGCCGGCGAGTGCGACGACGGCCACCCCCCACCACGACCCGGCTTCGGCTGCGAGCCAGGCCTGCACGACCGCGAGCCCGACGGTCGCGTAGACGGCCGCCCACGCGGCGGAGCCGACGGCGGCGGCCGGGAGGTAGTAGCGCAGCGGCATCCGCATGACGCCTGCCGTCAGGTGCACGGCCGTCTGGATGCCGATCGTCAGGTACGACAGCGTCACGGCGAACGGACCGAGGCGTCGCAGCAGCGCCTCGGCTCGCACCGTGAGCTCGCGATGGCTGCCGCGGTAGCGACGCCAGCCGGCGACGGCGCCGCGCCCGACCCAGTACGTCGCGTTGGAGCGCGCCATGACGATGACGAACAACGCGAGGAACGCCTGCCAGAAGGGCAGCTCGGCCAGCCTGTCGAGCATGACGTCACCCTAGGCGCAGGCCACCGCGGGTCCGCGCCCAGGTCTCCGTCGCGGGTCGATGTCGGGAGCTCGTGGGCTCACCGGGCGCCGAAGTCGACCTCGGCGGTGGGCTTGACGTCGCCCTTGCGACCCGGCGCCTCGGACCACGCCCAGTAGGTGTTGGTGTGGGCGATGACCTGCTCCGGGCTGACGGGAACACCCCACTGGCGCAGGTCCTCGGTCGTGTGTGCGTCCTCGACCAGGGTCGCGTCGTAGCCGCGGACGAGCGCGCCGTGAAGAGTCGACCGGATGCAGGCGTCGGTCTGCGCTCCGGTGACGACGAGTCGGCCGACCTGACGCTCGGCCAGCAGCGACTCGAGGTCGGTCGCCTCGAACGAGTCGCCGTACTCCTTGTGCACGAGGGGCTCGGACACGTCGCGGACCAGCTCGGGGACGTACTGCCAGCCGTCTGACCCCTTCGGCATGTTCTCGTCGGAGTGCTGCACCCAGATGACCGGCACGTGCTCGGTGCGTGCCTTGTCGACGAGCGAGCCGATGCGGGCGATCACGCCGTCGCGGTCCCACGCGCCGGAGACGACGTCGTTCTGGACGTCGATGACGAGCAGCGCCGTGTTGGGTCGTCCTTCGAGAGTGGTCATGCGTGCCTCCGAGACCGCCGTTTGTCCTGCCCCCGACGCTACGCCGCCGCGCCGACACCGGCACCCACCGCGGCGCTCAGCCGACGAGGATGCAGAACGGGTGCCCGGACAGGTCGGCGAGCACGACCAGCGGCTCGACGTCGTCGTCGGTGCGGTCGAGGAGCACCTGCGCGCCCAGCGCCTCGGCCCGGGCGCGGTGGCGCTCGAGCTCGGCCAGGGACGGCACCGCGTAGTCGATGTGCAGCTGCATCGGGACGTCGTGGGTCGGCCAGGTCGAGCGCGGCAGGTGGTCGACGTGCTGGAACGCGAGCCGACGCACCCCGTCGGCGTCGAGCAGGACGAGCCAGTCGGCGTCGTCGGGCCCGTCGGCGGGCCGCTCGTCGCCCGGTCGGTAGTGCAGGCCGAGCAGCTCGCGGTAGAACTCGGCGAGGGCCCGAGGCTCCGGCGTGTCGAGCGCGGTGTGCAGCAGTCGGGGGTACTCGGCCATGCGGCCCTCCTCGTTCGTCGACGTCGTCAAGTCTAGGAGCGGGGTTACGGTGCCGGTGTGGAGGCGCGAGACGGGGTCGGCAGGGTCGACAGGGTCGACAGGGCGATGTCGTGGCGACCGGCGGTCACGGGTGTCGCCGAGGTCTTCCACGCCCACTGGCGCGACCACGCATACCCCGGCCACACCCACGACACGTGGACGCTGCTCGTCGTCGACGACGGCGTGATCGGCTACGACCTCGACCGCCACGACCACACGGCCGTGCGCTCCGGCGTCACCCTGCTGCCGCCGCACGTCGTCCACGACGGGCGGGCGCTGACGTCGACCGGGTTCCGCAAGCGGGTGGTCTACCTCGAGCAGGACGTGCTCGGTGCCGATCTCGTCGGACCGGCAGTCGACGCGCCCCTGCTGCCGGATGCGGGCCTGCGCGAGGCCGTGTCGCGCCTGGACCGCGCGCTGGTCGCCCGGGACGACCTCGAGGCCGAGTCGCGGCTCGCGCTGGTCGTCGAACGCCTGACGGCGCATCTCGTACGCGGTCGGCCCGGTGTCGTCGGCACCGTTCAGCCCGCGCCGGGGCGCGTCGCATGTCTCGCGCGGGAGATGTTCGACGCCGACCCGGTCGGCACCCCCGGGGTCGCCGCCGTGGCCCACGACCTCGGGGTCACCACGCCGCACCTCGTGCGCTCGTTCGGTCGCGCGTTCGGGATCGCGCCGCACCAGTACGTCGTCGGCCGCCGCCTCGACCTCGCCCGGCGCCGGCTGCGCGACGGCGTGCCCTCGGCGGTCGTCGCGACCGAGACCGGTTTCCACGACCAGGCGCACCTGACACGGCACTTCCGACGGTTCCTCGGCACGACACCTGGCCGCTTCCAGTCCGGCCGTTGACCGCCCCGGCCGCGCGACCATCCGCACGATCACGATGCACGACGAGCCCGCGACATCAAGGACGTACAAGACGCCGGCGTCCGGCAGCACCGACGATCGAGTGATGAGAGACCTGCTGACGCCGCCGTTCGACACCAAGATCGCCGTCCTCGTGCGTGACGACCTCGAGGCCTGGCAGCGCCTCAACGTCACCGCGTTCCTCGTCAGCGGAGTGACGGCCGCGCACCCCGAGCTCGTCGGAGACGCGTATGCCGACGCCGACGGCCAGACGTACCTGCCGCTGCTGGGGAGGCCGGTCCTCGTCTTCGAGGGCGACGCCGCGACGGTGACCACCGCGCACGGACGCGCGCTGCGTCGCGGAACGGCGCTCGCCGTCTACACCAAGGACATGTTCGCGACGGGCCACGACGCCGACAACCGTGGCGCGGTCGCCCGGGTCGCGACCACGGACCTCGACCTCGTCGGACTCGCCCTGCATGCACCGAAGAACGCGGTCGACCGCATCCTCAAGGGAGCGCGCCTGCACCCGTGACCCAGCGATGGGATGCTAGGCCTGCCATGACGAACCAGCCGCGCGAGCTCACGATCACGTCCGCGTCCAACCCGCGCCTCAAGGCCCTGCTCGGCCTGCGCCGGCGCCGCACTCGCGAAGAGACCGGCCAGACGCTCGTCGAGGGATACGAGGAGATCGGTCTGGCGCTCTCCGCGGGTGTGCGTCCGGGAACCGTCTACGTGTGCGAGGAGCTCTTCAGCCCCGCCGGCCGCGCCGGTTCGCAGGACATCGGCCACCAGTCCGACCTGCTCGCCCGGCTGCGAGGCGATCGGGTCGAGGTCGTCCACCTGAGCCGGGGCGCCTTCGAGAAGGTGTCCTACCGGGAGGGCCCCGACGGGCTCATCGCCGTCGTCGAGCGCGTCGGCGTGGACCTCGACGACCTCCGCGTCGAGGGCGTCGACCATCTCACCCTGCTCAGCCAGGGCGTCGAGAAGCCCGGAAACCTCGGCGCGATGCTCCGCACGGCCGACGCGGCCGGCGTCGACGCCGTCATCGCGGCGGACCCCGTCACCGACTGGGGCAACCCGAACGTCGTCCGTGCGAGCAAGGGCACCGTCTTCGCGGTCCCCGCCGCGAGTGCGACGACGGCGCAGACCCTCGAGTGGCTCGCGGCCAACGGCGTGCGCCTCGTCGTCACCACACCGGAGACGGATCTGCTCCACACCGACGTCGACTACACCGGCCGCGTCGCCGTCGCCGTCGGCAGCGAGAAGCACGGCGCCGACGGCACGCTCCTCGACGCCGCCACCCACCGGGTGCGGATTCCCATGCACGGCAAGGCGAACAGCCTCAACGTCGCGGCCTCGGCCGCGATCGTGCTCTACGAGGCGGTCCGCCAGCGCGACGCGCGCTGAGCCAGCACGAGCGCGCGCCAAGCCCGTGGGAGGCGGCCTGACGGCATACGACATGACTGTCAGGTTTCATTCATGTGACGCACGCGACGAGTCGCGCGGGCCGGGGGAGGGGTGGTCAAGAGCACCCCTGCGCGTGTGTCACGATGTTCTGTATGCGAGTTGACCACGTCTCCTATGCAGCAGAGGCCGGTGGCCTCAAGGCCACGGCCGACCGACTGTCGAAGCTCATTGGTGTCGCTGCCGTCGACGGCGGCGTCCACCCGCGGTTCGGCACCCGCAACGTGATCTTCCCCCTGGCCAAGGACCACTACCTCGAGGTCGTCGAGGTGCTCGACCATCCGGCGTCCGACAAGGCCCCCTTCGGGCAGGCCGTCCGCGCCGCGTCCGAGGCCGGTGGCGGCTGGCTCGCCTGGGTCGTCGCGGTCGACGACATCCACCCCGTCGAGCAGCGCCTCGGCCGCGAGTCGGTCCCGGGCAACCGGCACCGCCCCGACGGCACGGAGCTCAAGTGGCGCCAGCTCGGCATCAAGGGTCTGCTCGCCGACCCGCAGGTGCCCTACTTCATCCAGTGGGACGACATGACCGTCCACCCGTCCGCGGGCGCCGATACGGCCGTCTCCATCGACAACATCCAGATCGCCGGTGACCCGAAGCGCGTCCGTGAGTGGCTCGGCCCCGAGGACACGTTCGACAAGGGTGGCATCGACTTCACGTTCGTCGCGCCGCACGGCACGCCGGGCCTGCTGTCCGTCACGTTCGACACGCCCAACGGCAAGGTCACGATCTGAGCCGAGCCGCCAACTCGCAGACACACCTCGAAGGGCCACGGACCGCATCGGTCTGTGGCCCTTCGGCCTCCTCCGGGCACCGAGGCCGAATGCCGTTCAGCCGCATGCCGTTCAGCGTATGCCGCTCAGCGACCCCAGCGCTTCAGGCGCAGCGAGCTCGTCACGACGATCACCGACGACAGTGCCATCGTCGCGCCCGCGATCATCGGGTTGAGCAGGCCGAACGCGGCGAGCGGGATGGCCGCCGTGTTGTAGCCGAACGCCCACGCGAGGTTCTGCTTGATGACGCGCAGCGTCTCGCGGGAGAGCCCGATGGCATCGGCGACCGCGCCGAGGTCGGGGCGCACGAGGACGATGTCGGCCGAGTCCATCGCGACGTCGGTGCCCGAGCCCATCGCCAGACCGAGGTCCGCCTGGGCGAGGGCCGCGGCGTCGTTGACGCCGTCGCCGACCATGGCCACGACCTTGCCGCGGCCCTGCAGCTCGGTGATGACCTCGTGCTTCTGCGCGGGAAGGACGTCGGCGCGCACGTTGCCCGCGTCGATACCGACCTGTTCGGCGACGCTACGGGCGTTGGAGGCGCTGTCCCCGGTGAGCAGGTAGGGCGTGAGGCCGAGCGAGCGCAGCCGGGCGACCGCCGCCTTCGACGACTCGCGCACGGTGTCCTCGACCGTCAGGGCCGCCTCGGCGACGCCGTCCCAGCCGACGAAGACCGTCGTGCCCGCGCGGCCGGCGGCGTGCTCGAGCAGCTGCGGGTCGACGCTCTCGAAGAGGACCGCCTTGCCCACCGTGACCTCGGTGCCCTTGATCCGCGCCGTGGCGCCCTCGCCGGGGTTGGCCTGGAAGTCGCGGATCCGGGGCAGGTCGACACGCGCGAGCTTCGCGCCGTCGACGATGGCGCGGGCGATCGGGTGCTCGCTGCCCTGCTCGACCGCCGCGGCTGCCGTGAGCGCGGCCTTCTTCGAGAGCTTTCCGCGCACGGCGATGCTGCGCAGCCTCAGCTCGCCCGTCGTCACGGTGCCCGTCTTGTCGAGCACGACCGTGTCGACGCGCCGGGTGTCCTCGAGCACCTGCGGGCCCTTGATGAGCGTGCCGAGCTGCGCCCCGCGACCGGTGCCGACGAGCAGGGCGGTCGGCGTCGCGAGCCCGAGCGCGCACGGGCAGGCGATGATGAGGACCGTCACGGCGACGGCGAGGGACCACGCGACGTCGTGCCCGGTCGCAAGCCAGGCGACGAACGTGCCGATCGCGATGACGAGGACGACCGGCACGAAGACGGCCGAGACCCGGTCAGCCAGGCGCTGCACGTCGGCCTTGCCGGTCTGCGCGGCCTCGACGAGTCGCTGGATGCCGGCCAGCATCGTGTCGGCTCCGACCTTGCGGGCCTCGACGACGATGCGGCCGGTCGCGTTGATGCTGCCCCCGGTCACCTCGTCGCCCGGCGTGACGTCGACCGGCGTCGACTCGCCCGTGACGAGGCTCGCGTCGACGGCGCTCGACCCGTCTCGCACGATGCCGTCCGTTGCGACCTTCTCGCCGGGTCGCACGATGAACTGGTCGCCGACGACGAGCTGGTCGACGGGGATGCGGGTCTCGCTCGTGATCCGCGACCTCGGGTCGATGCGCAGCACCGCGACGTCCTTGGCTCCGAGGTCGAGCAGCGACCGCAGGGCGTCCTTGCCGGAGTCCTTGGCGCGGGCCTCGAGGAAGCGGCCGAGGAGCAGGAAGGTCGTGACGACGGCGGCGACCTCGAAGTAGAGGTGCATCCCGCCCTGCAGCAGCTCGACGACGGAGTAGCCCCATGCGGCGAGCACGCCGAGCGACACGAGGGTGTCCATCGTCGAGGCGAGGTGACGGGCGTTGACGGCGGCCGCCCGGTGGAACGGCCACGCGCACCAGAACACGACCGGTGTCGCGAGGACGAGCTGCAGCCAGGGGCTCGCACCGAAGTCCGGCGCCACCATGGCGAGGAGCAGCACCGGCACGGTCAGCGCGATGGCGACGACGAGGCGCCGCTTGAGCACGCTCGGCGGTGGCGTGTGGTCGAGATGGCCCTCCGACGCGCCAGCGTGCCCGGGATGCCCGGGATGCCCGGGATGCCCGGGGTGACCTTCGTGGTCGGCGTGCTCGGCGTGGTCGGTGCCGGGGCTGGTCCGGGGGCTCGAGGGTGCGGTTTGGCGCACCTTCTGCCTGGCGAGCTCCTGGGCCCGCAGCTTCTCGAGCAGTGTCCCGGCCGCCGGCCTCCCGGCACCGCCGATGACGGTCGCGCCGTAACCGGTCTTCTGCACCTCCGCGACGATCTCGTCGACCGTCACCGGGGCTGTGAACGAGACGACGGCCTTCTCGGTGGCGAGGTTGACCGTGGCGGACTCGACACCGGCGACCTTGGAGAGCTTGCGCTCGATCCGGGCCGAGCACGAGGCGCACGTCATGCCGGTGATGGCCAGCCGGACCTCCTCGCGTGGGCGCTCGGCGGTCGGCGTCGGTGCCTCTCCGGGGCTCATCGGACGCTGTAGCCCGCCTCCTCGACGGCGGACGCGACGGCGGCCGGGTCGAGGGGTGCCTCGCTCGTGATGGTCACGGGCGAGTCCTCGCCCGGGTGCAGGTCGACGACCACGTCGGTCACGCCCGGGAGCGCGGACAGCTCCTCGGTGACGGACGCGGAGCAGTGGCCGCACGTCATGCCCGCGACGGTGACCTCGGTGACGGTGGACTGGCTCATCGGATGACTCCTGGTGGCTCGGGGCTCGGGGCTCGGGTTCTGGCTCGGGATGTGGTCGGGGTGCTCGCTCAGCTGCGCACGAGACGGGCGATGGCCTCCGAGGCCTCGCGCACCTTCTCCTGCGCCGCCTCGTCGGACTCGCGGGCCGCGTTGACGACGCAGTGGGCGACGTGGTCCTCGAGCAGTCCGAGGCTGACGGCCTGCAGGGCCTTCGTGATGGCGCTGACCTGCGTCAGGATGTCGATGCAGTACGTGTCGCTGTCGACCATCTTCTGAACTCCGCGCACCTGTCCCTCGATGCGGCGCAGCCTCTTCAGGTAGTCGTCCTTGCTGCCGGTGTATCCAGCCATGGCACCTCCTCGTGGTAGACAACACGGTACCCCTCGGGGGTATTCCTGTGCGTCAGGCGCCGCCGAGGAACTGCTTCGCGACCTGCTTCGGCGCCTTCGCCAGCCAGGCGTCGGTGACGACCTCGCGGATCTCCTGCGCGGTGAGTCGCCCGATGTCCCGCTCGAGGAGCAGGACCGCGTTGTAGCCGTTCCAATGCGGCGTCGTGAACCAGGGCGAGTCCTCGTCGGACACCATCGCCTCCTTGTCCTCGGCCGTGCACGAGAAGGCGAGGACGTCCTCGTACGGCTGGCCCGTCTGGGGGTCGAAGGCATCCTTGCGCGCGCCCCGCGCGAACGCGAAGGTCCGGCCGCGCACCTGGAACGTCGGCCGGCCGCCGCTCGGCGGGTCGCGCGTCACCTCGGGCAGCGCGAGCGCGGCCTCGTCGATGTCGCGGAGCGTGGCTTTGCGCGAGCGGACCATGCCTTGGCACGTTAGCCCGCCACCCGGCATACCAAAAGGGGCCACGCTCGGCGGGGCCGGATCCGGCCAAACCGGTCACGAAAGTTCGCCCGCGGGAGTATTTTCGGCCGTGAGCAGCCCACATCGAAGTGTGGGGGTAAGCGTGGTCAACTCGGGGCTCAGACTCAATCTTCTCGGCCCTCCGACGCTCGTCTCGGGAGATCGTCCCGTGGCGCTGTCGCCCGGGGCCGCCATGCTCGTCGCCTACCTGGCCCTCGCTCCGCGTGAGGGGCGTCAGCGCTCGGTCGCTGCGGCGCAGCTGTTCGCGGACTCGACCGAGGACTCGGCCCGCCGCCGGCTCAACACCGCGCTCTGGCGCCTGCAGTCCGAGGTGCGCGCCAGCACCGGGGTGGAGCTCGTCGGCCGGTCCGGGGGGCGCTCGGTGGCGCTCAGCCCCGCCGTCGACATGACGGTTGACGCGACCCGCTTCGAGAACCTGCTCGAACCCGTCCTGCGCCGCAGTGTCGTCGACCTCACCGACGACGACGTGCGCCGCCTCGAGGACGCCGTCGCGCTGCACCGCGGTCGGCTCGTCGAGCTGTGCGAC
Source organism: Terrabacter sp. GCM10028922 (assembly GCF_042666095.1). Taxonomy (NCBI): domain Bacteria; kingdom Bacillati; phylum Actinomycetota; class Actinomycetes; order Micrococcales; family Intrasporangiaceae; genus Terrabacter; species Terrabacter sp. GCM10028922. Next base: position 238,135 of record NZ_JBHTFG010000032.1, read on the forward strand.
GACGAGTGGGTCCTCGGCGCGCGGCACCGGATCGAGACCCTCTACCTCACGGCGCTCGACTACCTCGTGCAGCACCACGGCTCGCGCGGTGACGTCGCCGCGGTCGGTCGCTACGGCGGGCTCGCGCTCGCGCTCGAGCCGCTGCGCGAGGACATCCACCGACACCTCATGGGCGCGTACGCCGCCTCCGGCCGGCACGACCTCGTCGAGCGCCAGTTCGAGCAGTGCCGGCTGACGCTGCTCTCCGAGCTCGGCGCAGACCCGATGCCCGAGACGGTCGCGCTCTACGCCCGGATCACGCGGGGCGACGCCGGCCAGGCCGCGTCGGTCGCGGCGCTCGTGGCCGAGCTCGAGCGGGCCCGCCGGGAGGTCGTGCGCCTCGCCGAGATCGTCGACCGCGCGCTCGACCACCTCCACCGCATGCCCTGACGCGCACACCCTGACGTATGCCGTCGCCTCCGGAGGCGACGAAAGGTGGCCTTTCGACGGGGCGGGGACAGCACGTTGTGGCCTCTCGACGGGGCGGGGGCGACGAAAGGTGGCCTCTCGACGGGGCGGGGGCGACGAAAGGTGGCCTCTCGACGGTGGAGGGGCCGTGATCGGTCGGTGATCGCGGACGGCAGTGGCCGTGAGCGGTCGGTGATCGGGGCTCGGGACCCTCGGGCGTGAAGAGAAGGGTCCCGGCCTGGTGATGCGCGCATGGAGGCAGCGATTCCTCATCGACGTCTGGGCCGAGCCCCGTGACGTCGAGTCGCTCCCGGCCGTGATCCGCGCCCGGGTCCGGGACATGGCCACGGACGAGGAGACCTACGTGGGTTCGTTCGCCGAGATCGAGCAGATCGTCGAGAAGCGTCTCGACGAGGACGGCGTGACCCCGCGGCGCTGGGAGCGACCGTGATCCGCGAGGTCAGCGAGGCGCTGCGCGACGTCGTCCACCGGGCGACGCCCGACCTCGGCTCGTGGGTCGTGCTCCACTCGCTGTCCCAGGGCGACAAGACGCCGCTCCAGGACAACAAGGGCGTGCTCGCGCTCGTCGCCGTCGCGGAGCACCCGCACCTGCGCAACCGGCCCCTCGTCGACGGCCTCACCGGGCTGGTCCGGGCTCCGCTGTCGCTCCAGCTGACCTACGTCGTCACCTACATCGGTGACCACGACGAGGCGCAGACCCGGCTCGGTCGCGTCGTCCAGGCGTTCCACACGACACCGGTCGTGCGCCCGCCCGAGCTCGCGCCGCCGCTCTCCGACGAGGTCGAGAGCCTTGCGGTCCGGCTCCTGGCGCCCAGCGCCGACGAGCGCAACCAGGTGTGGGGCTCGCTCGGCCGACCCGGCCGGCTCTCGCTCTTCTACGAGGTCGACGTGGCGCCCGTCCCGGTGCTCGAGCGCGACGGCCGAGGCCGTGTCCGCGAGCACCGCATCGACTACGTGGGTGCGCCGTGACCGCCCAGCCGGCCGCGTGGCCCCACCTCGCGACGGTGACGACGACGCTGCGCCACACCGTGCGCCTCGTCCACGCCTCGACGGGAGCCTCCGTCCGCGGGCTCGGCGCGCACCTCGAGCCGGCGCTCCGCGGCTGGTCGCTGCGGGTGCTGCCCGACGTGCTCGTCGTCAGCGCCCGCGCCGACGCACCCACACCGGCCTCGCCGCCGAAGGCGGTCGTGACCCTCACCGACGGGGCGCTCGCCGACGTGCTCGTCCTCCCGGCGCTCGCGGACCGGGCCCCGCGCACCCTCGTCGTCGACCTCACGACGGCCGACGTCCAGCACCTCGTGCACCCCGTGCCGATGACGCTGACCGTCGTCCTCACGACCCCCTCGACCGGCGTCCCGCGCACCGGGGCGACCGTGACGGCCCGGGCCACGTCCGGCCCGAACCCGAAGCCGACCGTCCCCCTGCCCGAGGTCTCGCCGGGCACCTACCGGTCCGCCGCCCGGGAGTGGACCGCCGCGTTCACGCCGCTCGACGTCCTCGTCGGCGGCGACCCGCTGCGCACGCTCTCCATGGACTTCTCCACCGTGACCACCCGCGTCCACCTCGTCGACACGACGTGAACCGCACGCCGCTCCCACCCGCACGACCCGCTTCCACCCGCACCACCCACTCCCACCGCACAGAGCACGAGCCGAGGAGGGCACCGTGACGACCTACCTATCACCCGGCGTCTACGTCGAGGAGGTCCCGTCGGGGCCGCAGCCGATCGCAGCCGCCCCCACGAGCGTCGTCGCCGTGCTCGGCACCACGCGCAAGGGACCCGTGAAGGAGCCCACCCGCGTCACCGGCTGGGCCGACTTCGTGCGCACGTTCGGCGCTGCGACGTCCCGCGGCTTCACGGGTGAGTCCGTCTTCGGCTACTTCGAGAACGGTGGGCCGGCCGCGTGGATCGTGCGGGTCGACCCGTCGACGAGCGCGTCGTGGACCGCGTTCGACGTGGCCGGCGTCGAGAGCTTCGACATCGAGGCCAGCTCCTCGGGCACGTGGGGCAACGACGTGTCCGTCTCGGTCTCCGCGGACGAGTCGAGCGCGTCCGGCGCCTTCTACCGGGCGTCCACGACTGCCGCGACGCCGGCGATCTCGGGCGGTGGCGGCGGCACGATCCCCGTCGCGTCGACCGCGGGCCTCAAGCCCGGCGACACCGTGGCCCTCGTCGCGGCACCGACGTCCGGGTCGGTCGCGGCCCCGCCCACCGCCGTCGTCACCGCTCTCACGACGACAGCGATCACCGTCGGCAGCGCGAGCGGCGGCGTGACGCTGCCCGCAGGGTCGGTCGTCGCGAGCGCGGCGGCCGGCGGCGCCACGTCGCTGTTCCTGCCGTCGGGCAAGGGGTTCCGCAAGGGCGACGTCGTCGTGGCCGTCGCACCGAACGGCAGCCGGTCGAGCGCGGTCGTCACCGACGTCACCCAGGCCGGCAGCGGCGTCACCCTGACGCTCGACGCGTCCCTCGGCGCCGTCCCGGGAGCGGCGTTCGTCCAGCGTCGCGCGGACTTCCGCGCGACCGCGACCGTCGCGGGCACGCCCGCCGGCAGCCCGCCGTCGCTCAACCTCACGGCCGCGGCGCTGGCGTTCGACCGCCCGCTGACGGCGCCCATCGCGTCCGAGCTGACGGCGAGCACGCCCGAGCGCTCGGCCGCGCGGCTCACGACCGGTGACGGCCGCAGCACGCTGTGGCAGACGAACCGCTTCGTCGTCGTCGGCGCCACGGCCCCACCGAGCGGACCCGTCACCGTCAACGCGCCGGTCAGCGCCGTGCTCCTCGCGGACGGCGGCCTCGGCATCACCGGGCTCACCGCCGCCGACGTCGCGAACGCGTACGGCTTCCTGCCGACCGGCGCCCGCGTCACGTACACCGGGGCCGGGTCGACTCCGGCGGTCGTCGCGACGCGTTCGGCGGGCGGCTTCACCCTTGCCCCCGCACCCGTCGCGACCGACACGTACACCGACGCGACGTTCACGCTCCAGGCCGACGCCGACGAGGGCATCGCGGTCCGCTGCGGCGTCGCTCCCCGGGTCGGCGACGTGCTCGGTCTCGGCACGGCGTTCGCCCCCGTCACCGTGGTCGACGCCGTGGGGGGCGACACGTACGTGCTCCGGTTCGCGGCCGGCACCGCCGTCTCGAACACGGCCCAGACGAGGTTCCCGCTGTATGCCGTCGAGTCGGCGTCCGTCGTCGCGGCGCGGTTCACGCTGGCGGTCTCGGTGGGCGGCGTCCTCGCCGAGTCGTTCGGCGGGCTCTCGCTGAGCCCCGACCACCCCGCCTACTTCGCCAAGGACGACGTCGTCAACGGCGCCTCGGCCCTCGTCACCGTGACACCCCGCGGTGTCGGTGCGCCGGCCCCGTCTGTAGCGGCCGCGCCCTTCTACACCGCGGTCGACCGGATCGGCGCCGACAAGGCCCCGACGAACGACGACTTCCGCGCGGGCCTCTCCCGGCTCGAGGAGGTCGCCGAGCCGGCCATGGTGATCTGTCCCGACGCGCTGAGGCTCGGCGACCCGCTCCTGCACGCCGACCTCGTCGGCCAGGTCGTGACGCACTGCGAGAGCTTCCGCCGGTATGCCATCGTCGACGCGCCCGACCTCGACGACACCGACCTGCTCGCGTGGCGCAACACGACGCTGTCGAGCACGTATGCCGGCCTGTATGCGCCGCACCTGCAGATCGTCACGGTCGACCCCGACTCGATCGACCGGTTCACGACCGTGCCACCGTCGGGCTTCGTGGCCGGCGTGTTCGCCCGCACCGACCGGCTGCGCGGCGTCCACAAGGCGCCCGGCAACGAGACGGTGACCGGCATCGTCGGGCTCTCGCAGGCCTACACGCAGCGCCGGCAGGACCTGCTCAACCCCGGCGGCGTCAACCTGATCCGCGCGTTCCCGGGCCGCGGCACCCGCCTCTGGGGAGCGCGCAACGCGACCGACGACACGACCTGGCGCTACGTGAACGTGCGTCGTCTCTTCAACATGATCGAGACCTCGGTCGACCGGGCGACGCAGTGGGTCGTCTTCGAGCCCAACACAGCCCAGACCTGGATCCGCGTCAAGGTCTCGGTCGAGAACTTCCTCGACCAGCAGTGGCGCGCGGGGGCGCTCGCCGGCACGAAGCCGGAGCAGGCGTACCGCGTGCGGGTCGGTCTCGGCGAGACCATGACCGAGACCGACATCGACCTCGGGCTCATCATCACGGAGGTCGCGATCGCGCCGGCCAAGCCCGCCGAGTTCGTCGTCTTCCGCTTCAGCCACAAGCGGCTGTCCGAGTGACCCGCCCACAGCGCACCACGCGAATCCTCTTGTGAGCCAAGGAGCCTGACATGTATCCCATGACCACCCTGCACTTCACCGTCAGCTGGGGCGACCGGCAGCAGACCTCGAGCTTCTCCGAGGTGAGCGGCCTGACCATGGAGGCCGAGGTCGTCGAGTACCGCGGCGGCGCCGACCCGCAGTTCTCGACGCGCAAGCAGCCGGGCCTGCGCAAGTTCTCCAACGTCACCCTCAAGCGGGGCATCGCCCCCACGGAGGCCGGCAACGGTCTCTTCGAGTGGTACAACTCCATCACCATCGGCGCGGTCGAGCGTCGCGACGTCACCGTCAGCCTCCTCAACGAGGAACGCGAGCCGGTCATGACGTGGAAGATCAAGGAGGCCTGGCCGGTCAAGATCGAGGGCCCCGGCCTCAAGGCGACGGGCACCGACGTCGCCATCGAGTCGGTCGAGTTCGCCTGCGAGGGCATCGAGATCGAGGCGAAGTAGCCGATGCTCCCGCTCTCCTCACCCGCGCTCGTGCCGTTCACGACGGCGCACTTCGTGCTGGCCATCGACGGACTCGCGTCCGTCAGCTTCAGCAAGTGCACCGGGCTCTCGGGTGAGGTGAGCGTCGAGGAGTACCAGGAAGGCGGCGAGAACCGCTTCGCGCACCGCTTCCCGACGCGGGCGTCCTTCCCCAACCTCGTGCTCAACCAGGGCGCGGGTCCGCTGCAGGAGCTGTGGGAGTGGTTCTACGAGTTCCACGTCACGGGCGTCGTCGCGCCGCGTGACGGCACGGTCGTGCTCATGAGCACCGTCGAGGGCGCGCTCGCGCCCGTCCGCGTGTGGTCCTTCACCCGCGGCTGGCCGGTCAAGCTCACCGGCCCCGACCTCGACGCCCAGTCGTCCGCGGTCGCCGTCGAAGCCGTCGAGATCGCCCACCACGGGCTCGTCCTCAAGAAGGTGGTCTGAGTGCCTGTCGTCATAGGCGAGATCGTCACCGAGGTCGTCGTCACCCCGAGGCCGGATGCCGCCGGGCCGACCCCCGAGGCACCGCTGGGTGATGCGGCCATGGACGCGCTCGTGCGCCGCGCGGTCGAACGCGTCCTCGAGGTGCTGCGGCGGGAGTGGGACCGATGAACCTCACCGCCACGCAGCTGACGAAGCTGACGATCGACGCGTACGCCGACCTCAAGTTCGAGCAGCCGACCGGGCTGCGGTGGCAGGCACTGCTCAACCCGACGGAGCTGTCGTTCTCCCGCAAGAACCTCTACCAGGCGACCCAGTCGGCCGGCACGTCCGCGCCGCAGCAGTCGTTCAGCGGCGGCGAGCCCGACCAGGTGCAGCTCGACCTGCTCCTCGACGGCACCGGCGTCGTCGGCGAGCCCGGTGGCATCGGCGAGCTGCTCGACGCCCTGCTCGCCCTGACGAAGTTTCAGGGCGACACGCACCAGCCGTACTACGTCCACTGCTACTGGGGGCGGTTCAGCTTCCGCGGCATCCTGACCCAGGCCGACGTGACCTACAAGCTCTTCGACCGGGCAGGGGAGCCCCTGCGCGCCACGGTCAAGCTCTCCCTCAAGGAGGCGCTCTCACCCCAGGAGGTCGCGGCCGAGGACCGCCCGGCGTCGCCCGACCTCTACCAGACCTGGCTCGTCAAGGACGGCGACGCCATCGACGCCATCGCGGCGCGTGTCTACGGTGACCCGGCGTACTGGCGCCCGCTCGCGGCGGCGAACCGGCTGACCAACCCGCGCGGTCTCGTGACCGGTCAGCTGCTCCTGCTCCCACCGCTGGCGGCGACGCGATGAGCCCCACGACGTCTGCGACGACCTCCCCGACGACGCAGCGTGACCGGCCCGCCTTCGAGGTGCGGGTCGGCGGCACGGCGCTCGAGCCTCTCGTCGCTGCCGACGTCGTGGACGTCGAGGTGCACGAGGAGATCGGCCGGCACGGGCGGCTCACCCTGCTCGTCCAGAACTGGGACGCGGACCAGCGGGCCGTGCGGCACAGCGACGACGGACCCTTCACGCCCGGCGCCGGCATCGCCGTCTCGCTCGGCTACCACGCCGACCTGACGGAGGTCTTCGACGGCGTCATCGCCTCGCTGACGACGCACTTCCCCAGCGGCGGACCGCCGGTGCTGCGCGTCGAGGGACGCTCGCGCTCGGTGCTGCTGGACCACCCGCCACGCTCGCGCCAGCTCGCCGACGTCACGGACGGCGACATCGCCTCGGCCATCGCCGCCGACTACTCCCTCGACACCGACACGACAGACGGGGTCACGCACCCGTTCTGGGCGAGCGACCGGGTCTCCGACTGGGACGCGCTGACCCGGCGCGCGGGCGAGCTCGGCTGGGTCGTCCTCGTGCGCGGCACGACACTCGTCCTGCGCCCGCCCTCGCCGCTCCAGGAGCCGCTCGAGCTCGACTGGACCCGCACGCTCGTCGAGCTGCACCTCAGCGAGGACCTGACGCGGGCCATCGACTCGGCCGTCGGTGTGGGGTGGGACGTCGACGCCGCCGAGGCGACCGAGAGCGAGCAGAGCGCGAGCGCGGCCGGCATCGACGTCGGGGACCGCCGGACGCATGCTGCGGCCGTCGGGGATGCTGGGTGGCCGCTGCGCGAGGCGCGGGTCGAGTCGGACGCCGTGGCGGCCGCCGACGAGGCAGACGCGAGAGCCGTTGCCGCTCAGCGCCGCTCGGCGTTGACACATGTGCACGGGACCGGCGTCGTCCAGGGCGATCCGGGTCTGCGGTGCGACGGCTGGGTCAGCATCGGCGGTGTCGGTCGTCGGATGTCGGGTCCGCACTACGTCACCGCCGCGCGGCACCGGCTCTCGGCGCGCGGCTACGTCACGGAGTTCCAGGTCGGATCGCCTCCGGTCCTGGCGCCGCGGGCGACCGTCGCGGACCTCCTCTCGGCGCCCTCCGACCGCGGCCCGACCCTTGCCCTCGGACTCGTCGAGGCCCTCGACGACCCGGCCTCGCTCAACCGCGTCAAGGTGCGCTTCCCCTGGCGCTCCGACGGCGGCGACGGGGTGTGGGCCCGCCAGTCGAACGTCGACGCCGGCGACGGCTACGGCGCCGTCATCGTGCCCGCGGTCGGGCAGGAGGTGCTCGTCGGGTTCGTCGGCGGCGACCCGGCGCATCCCGTTGTCCTCGGCTCCCTATACAACGGCAGCCAGCAGCCGCCCTTCACCGTCGACGCCGACACGAACGCGGTCCGCGCCCTCGTCACGCCCGACCAGCACACGCTGCGGCTCGAGGACGGCGACGACAGCGCCGTCACGCTGGCGACGGGCAAGGGCCACTCGATCGTCCTGTCCGACAAGGACTCCGAGGTCGTCATCACCCACAAGGACAGCGGCAACGCCATCCGCCTGTCGGCCGACGGCATCGAGCTGACCGCCGCCCAGGGCGACATCACCCTCTCGTCGTCGACGGGCACCATCTCGCTGGAGTCGCTGAAGCTCGCGGCCAAGGCCTCGGGCCCGTCCACCATAGAGAGCTCCGCGACGCTCGACGTCAAGGCGTCGGGGTCGCTGGGGCTCAAGGGATCCCTCGTCACCATCAACTGACCGACCAGACGTACGTCATCGAGGAAAGACCAGGAGGAACCATGCCGGGGGCAGCACGCGTGGGTGACACCACGGCGCACGGTGGCACGGTCGTCGGGCCGGGAGTCGCCACCGTGCTCATCGCCGGTATGCCGGCCGCCGTGGTCGGCGACATGCACGCCTGCGTCATCCCGTCGCCTCCTCCGCACCCGCCGGCCACCCCGTTCGTCGCGGGGTCGGCCACGGTCCTCATCCAGGGCAGGCCCGCGCTGCGGGCAGGGGACGCCTGCGGCTGCGGGGCGACCGTCGTCGTCGGCAGCCCCACGGTGGTGATCGCATGAGCACCGGCGACTACCCGCAGGTCGGTCGCGGCTGGGCGTTCCCGCCGCGTTGGGAGCGCGTCGGTGCTGCGGGGGCAACGGCAGTCACGCTGGTGACGAACGACGGCGCCGAGCACGTCGCAGAGGCCCTCGTCCTGCTGCTGCGCACGATGCTCGGCAGCCGCGTCATGCGGCCCGGTCTCGGCGCCGGCGTCGACCGCTACGTCTTCGAGCCCCGCACGTCCGACGCCTGCCACCGTCTCGCCGACGACGTACGACGGGCGCTCGTGCTCGGCGAGCCGCGCGTCATCGTCGATTCCGTCGAGGCCGTGCCGGCGGGCGAGGCAGACGACCGGGTCGACGTCACGATCGAGTTCCGCATCGACCGCCACCGCCGCCCGACGAGCCTCGTCGTGCCCTTCTACCTCGCGGGTGCATCGTGACCACGGCGGGACGCACGCCCGCACAGGTCCTCGAGGCGATGGCGGCCGCAGCCCGTCTCGCCGAGTTCGACGACGACGGTTCGTGGGCCGACGTCCTCTTCACCACGGGCCCCGACGGCGTGCTCACCCCCGCCCCGGCGGGTGCCCCCGACCGTGAGCTGCTCAGCGCCCTCGCCGCCGAGTACGCGGCGCTCGACGAGCACCTGGCGACGGTGCCCGAGCGGCTGCGGCGAACCTGGCTCGAGGAGGTCCTCGGCATCGAGCGCCTTCCCGCCGTGCCCGACCGGGTCGTGGCCCACGCGACGGTCGACCCGAAGGCCGCCCCTGCCGTGGTGGCCAAGGGCACGCGGCTGCGCGGCGGCAAGGACGCGTACGGCAACGAGCGGCGCTACGCCACGCTCGACGCCCTCACGGCGCACGGTGCGGCCCTGACGGGCGTGCGGTCGTTCGTGCCGGACCCACCGGACGGACCCGTGCGACCTCATGGCGTCGCGGCAGCAGCCCCGCCGTTCCCGCTCAGCCCGCCCGACGGCGACGACGGCACCCACCGGCTGCGGATCCACTCGCCGGCGCTCGTCTTCACCGGCGGCGACCTCACCGCCCAGCTGGCCTTCACGGGCGCCACTGCGCCCGCCGGCCTCGCCGGACTCGTGTGGCGGTGGTCGCGCGCCGACGGCACGACGAGCGCGACGACCGGCGGTGCGGTGTCCGGCTCGACGGTCACGGTGACCCTGACCGACGGCTGTGGCGCACCCGAGGGCGAGGTGCCGTGGATCGAGGGCGAGCTGGCCGCCGGAGTGGCGGTCCCCGTCGGGTTCTCGTTCACCGGGGTCACGGTCCGCGTCACGTCGCGGACGGCATACGTCCCCGAGGCGGCGTTCTACAACGACGGCGCAGTCGACGTGACGAAGGAGTTCCAGCCGTTCGGGGCCGTCGCGAAGCGCGGCGACGCCTTCTACCTGCGGTCCGACGAGGCGTTCGGCAAGGCGCTCGCGACCGTCGAGGTCGCCGTGCAGGTCATGCAGGAGGGCGGGGCGCCGCTCTCGTCGTCGGCCGGCGGCAGCGGCATCCCGACCTACCTCGCGGACAACCTGAAGAACCAGCTGCTCCTGATGAAGACCAACCTCGGGTCGGGCTACTCGGCCGTCGAGTCGCAGTGGACCAGCATCTTCACGTCGGTGTCGACCACGACCACGCCGTCCGTCGTGTGGCAGCGCCGCGAGGAGGGGGCATGGAAGCCGTTGGGCTCGGCGTCCTCGAGCTTCGGCACGCTCTCCGCGACGGTGAGCGGATCAGCGGTCGCCTCCGAGACGTTCTCCGTGGCAGGGCAGCCCGGCCACTACGTCCGGGCCTTCCTCGCCCAGGGGGACTTCGGGTGGACCGACTACCAGCAGAAGGTCGCTGCCTTCGCCACCGCGGCCGTGCGCACCCCGTCGGGCAACCCCGTCATGCCGCCCGTGCCGGTCCCGCCCATCGCGTCCGGAGTGACGCTGCGCTACACGACCTCACCGGTCGAGGCGACACTCGTCGAGGCGAGCAGCGGCTGGCGCCGGCAGACGCGAGCCGGCGGGTCGGCCGAGCGGTTCACGCCGTTCCGCCTCATCGTCTCCGACACCGGCGCCCCGGGCATGGTCGCCGTCGGGCTCGAGCTGCCGGAGGCCGCCCTCGGCTCGAGCGTCTCGCTCTACCTCGACGTCGAGTCCGCGTCTCCGTGTGGCAGCGCCGAGCCGGTCGCCGCCTCCTGGGAGTTCTGGGACGGCGCCGGGTGGTCCGCGCTGGCCGTCGCGGATGCGTCGCACCAGCTGCGCGAGGCCGGCCTGCTCCGCTTCGTCGCCCCGCGTGCGTGGGCCGTCGGTTGCGACGACCTCTCGGCGGACACCGGGCGTTGGGTCCGGCTCGTCACCGACCAGCCGGCCCGTCTCGGGGAGCTGCGCGACGTGGTCGTCGACGCCGTCGTGGCCGAGTTCATCTCCGCCGCAGCCGATCCCGGGCTCGACCCGAGCTCCGCGGACGCCCTGCCACCCGGCACGATCAAGGGGACGCTCGCTCCGGTCGCCGGCGTCAAGAAGGTCACGAACCTCGCCTCGGTCCGCGGTCGCGCGCCGGAGACGGATGCCGCCTACCTCGCCCGGGCGTCGGCCCGGGTGCGCCACCGCGACCGGGCCATCACACCGTGGGACCTGGAGCAGCACGTCGCACTCGCCCTGCCCGAGGTCGCCGCCGTGCTGTGCCTGCCGCACACCGACCCCGACGGCCTGCGCGCGCCGGGACACGTGGGCCTCGTCGTCGTGCCCGACCGGCCGCTCGACGCCGCGCCTCGTCCGTCCGTCAGTCTCGCCGGCCGCGTCGTCGACGTCGTCCGGCCACGCGCGCCCCTCGGCGCGAGCCTGCACGTCATGTGTCCCGCCTACGCGCCCGTCGCCGTCGTCGCCACCATCCGGCTCCGGCCCGGGGTCGCGGCCCTCACCGGGACCGAGGCGGTCACCACCGCCCTCGAGGTCGCGCTGCACCCGACCGGAAGGCTGCCGGTCCGGTGGGGGCGCACGCTCTACGCCTCGACCCTCATCGCGTTCCTCGAACGGCAGCCGGTCGTCGACGTCGTCACCGACTTCGAGCTGCGCGACGGGTCCGGCGCCGCGGTCGAGCTCGTCGAGGTCGACCCGTGCCGTGGGCTCTTCTGCTCCTCCGGCGACCACCACCTCACGTGCGAGGAGCAGCTGTGAGCATCCCGCAGACACCACCGACCGCGCAGGCCTCCAAGGCAGTGCCCATCACCCGGTTCGTGCCGGTCGCGCCCGACGCGGACTTCGAGACGATTCGCGCCCGCCTGGTCGCCCGCCTTGCCGTGGCCGCTCCGGAGTGGACCGACCACAACGCGCCGGACCCCGGCATCACCCTCGCGGAGGCGGCGGCATACGGCCTGGCGGACCTGCACTACCGCGTGGCCGAGCGCGCTCTCGACGACTGGCCGCTCGAGGTGCGTGCCTGGGCCGACGACCCCGAGCGGCACTGGCACGCAACGCTGCCCGCCGGCCGTCTCGACCCCGAGGTCGACCCGTCGGACCCTGCGGTCCCGGCCCGTGACCTCGCCCCGGTGTCGAGCGTCGCCGACGCCCTCGCGCAACCGGCGACCTCCGCCGCCCTGCTCGAGCCGCTCGTCCGCGGCAGCCGGTCCCGCGCCGACGCGATCGCGCTCCTCTCGACGGAGCCGTGGGCCGGCGCGCTGCGCCCCGGCGACCGTCCCGCCGTGGTCGCCCTGCTGCGCTCGCGGTTCGTGCGCCAGGTCGCGCACGAGCAGGCCGACCTCGTCGCCGCGGCGGTGGCCACCGCGCACGCCGACGCCGTGACCGCAGCAGCGCGCCGCGCCGACCCGGACGCGCCCCTCGACGTCGTCGCGATCGACGCGGCCGCCGCAGCCGAGCTCGCGTGGTCGCTGCCGCTGTGGGACGAGGAGGTCGTCGCCCTCGTCCGCCGCGAGCGGCACCGGCTCTCGCGTGAGGTGGTCCGCGCACGCCTCGACGCGGTGCGTGCCACGACCCCCGAGACCCGGGCCGCGATGCGCGCCGAGCTCGCCCAGGCGGGGCTCGACGCCGACGAGGCGCTCCTTGCCGTCGCGGCCGCACCCCAGGCGGCGGGCCTGCTTCCCGAGGACCTCGAGGACGCGCAAGGACGCTCGCTCGTGTGGCCGCCGCACCCGGTCCAGGCCCTCACGTGCGAGCCGGTCACCGCCGACGACTACGCCCGCCGGGCCCGCACTCACACCGGGGTGACCCGGGCCTGGGCGGTCCGCGGACGGCTGCCCGGCATCGCGTGGAACGGTCTGCCCACCGGGACTCTCGCGTCCATCGAGGTCGACCCGGCGGCCGATGCGCTCACCCTCGTCGTCGAGAGCCGCGAGACGCTCGCGCCGTCGGCTCGTGACGGGTTCCTGCGCGGCGTGCTGGCGGCGGCGATCGGGCACGAGGTGACCGCGCCGTTCCCCGACTGGCGCGACGACGTCGACGACCTCGAGCCGCGCCGGGTCATCTGCGACGAGGTGGGCGCCAGCCTCCTCGAGCGCGCGCCGGTCCTCGTCCAGGCGACCCTCGTCACGGAGGTCGGGGTCGACCGGGAGGCCGTCGTCGAGGACGCACGGGCCCGGATCGCCGCCTTCTTCGCGCGCGGCCGTCCGGAGACGTTCGTGCCGTCCCCGGCGCCGGTCGTCGACGGTCCCTGGCCGCGGGCGGACCAGCCGAGCCTCGGGTGGGTGCCCGGCGAGCCCGTGCGCTTCACCGAGGTCGTCGAGGCGGTCGTCGGCAACGCCGCCGTCTGGGGCGTCGAGGACCTGGCCATGAAGGTCGAGGGGGCCGCCGAGTTCGTCACCGCCTCCGCCGGGCCACTCGAGATTCCCGAGAATGCCGTCCCGACCCTCGCCGACGCCCGATGCCTGCGCGTCCGCTTCTCCCTGACGAGCCGGTGCGGCGATGCGTAGCCTGCTGCCGCCCACCGCCCCCGCCCGCGGACCCGACCACACGCGCCTCGCGAGCTCGCTGCCGGCCGTCTACCAGGAGGACGAGCGGTCCTTCGCCCAGGTCGACGCCTTCCTCGGGCTCGCCGACGAGCTGAGCCACGCCGTCATCGAACGCCTCGAGGACGCCCTGACGATCCTCGGACCCGACGCGACCCTGCGGTGGCCCGCCGACCTGCCGCTCGACGCCGGGGTCGACGCGCTCGTCGCGCACCACCTCGCGACCTACGACGAGGTGGCGCGGTGGGCGAGCGTGACGTTCCCGTCGAGCTGGCCCGGCACCGAGCGCGGGCTCCAGCAGCGACGTGAGCTGCTCGCCCGGTGCGCCCGTCTCTGGCGCCGGCGCGGCACCCCGCGCGGGTTCCTGCGCTGGTTCTGCCTCTGGTTCGACCTCCCCGCCGCGGGCCGGCCCTACCTGCTCGAGCACTACAAGGCACCCGGCGCCGGCCTCACGGGCGAGCCGTACACGGCCACGCTCTTCGTCCCGACGAGCGTGCCCGTCCCGAGCACCGGCGATCCGTCGACGGCCAAGGGCTTCCTCGACTGGCAGCGACGCGAGGAGGCGGTCGAGTTCGTCCGCCGGTACGCCCCCGCGCACGTCAGCCTACGCGTCTGCTTCACCGACCCCGAGGTCTTCGAGGACCACGCGGTCCTCGCCTCCCCGCCCACGCTCCCGGACGACCCGACGCCGGCGGACATCACGACATACGCCACGGCCGTCGAACAGCAGCAGAACGACCTGAACGCCCTGCTCTGCTCGGTGGTGTCGGTCGTCAGCCACGCCAGCGGCATCCACCTCTACGAGTGCATCGACGCAGGGCGCGGTGTCGACCGCCTCGGCGTCGGCCTCCTGCCGACCGATTCGACGGACTGAGTCCGAAGGGAAACCAGCGATGTCAGACAACCAGTACCCCGTCTTCGTGGACGGCCAGACGCTCACCGAGGCCGAGCTCAACGACCTGCGCATCTTCCTGCACCAGCGCGACCGGCTCGTCGGGCGCCTCGTCGGCTTCGGGGTCAACGCGGGACTCGCCGGCGCCGTCACGTCGGGCACGACCCTGACGATCAGCCCCGGGCTCGCCGTCGACCAGACGGGCGAGCCGCTCGTGCTCGGCGCGTCGACGACGATCCCGCTGCCGCCCGTCGCGGAGTCGGTGGCCTACGACTTCGTCAGCGCGGCTCCCGGCGGCTTCAGCGTCGTACTCGAGTCGACCGACACGGTCGAGCCGTCCCCGGCCTGCGGCGAGTCGGGGTGCGCGGGGCACGCCGAGCTGCACACGCGGTCCGTTGCCCTGCACGTCGTCGCCGGCCGTGTCACCGGCACGCGAATGGACTTCGCGGCCGAGTCGCTGCTCACCGTCGAGCCGATCCGGCTGTCCCTCGACTCGACGCCGACCAACTCGTACACGGCGCTGCGCAACGCCATCGCCACGCGGCTGACCAACGGCACGGCGCCGCTCGTCGACCCGGCGCTCATCGCGAAGCTCCAGGCGACGTCGATCGCGACGGGCGACACGGCCGGCATCCGCGGCTACAAGTGCGGCTGGCTCAACATGGTGCTGTTCGCGACCCTCGACCTGCTGCGCGTGCGCGCCCTGCTCAGCCTGACGTCGGAGCGCACGACGACGCGGCCCGGCGTCGTGCTCGGCTGGGTGCACCAGGTGTCGGGGACCTGGGTCTTCGACTGCGCGTGGCGGCACGCCTGGGAGCCGCCGCGCGGGTTCACCGAGGCCTTCCTCGGCGGCACGTGCTCCGACCCGGCGGGGGCCTTCCGCGACGAGCTCGAGGCATTGCTCGCCGGCTTCGCGCCACCCGACCCCGCGCCCGTCGGCGACCCGAAGCCACCGATCGCCTGCCCCGTCGGGTCGATCCGGGTCGGCGACAGGTGCATCAAGATCACCTTCCCGCCGAAGGAGATCCCCGACAAGTGGGCCCACAAGTGGCTCTTCGACCCCCGCGAACCGATCTGGTACCCACCGATCGAGACGTGGAAGAACCCCGACGTCGTCTACGAGCGCGCGTCCGTCGACGTGCTCGGCGAGAAGGAGTTCCCGCTCACCGACTACCTCGGCCACACCGGCACCGACGTCAAGGAGGTGCTCGGCGGGTTCATCAGCGAGCAGGGTGCGATCGCCGACGTCCGCGTGATGGCAGCAGGCGACGTCCAGGCACTCGAGGGCTACTCACCCGCTGGGGGCTTCGCGCCCTCCGACTCGGTCGTGCTCGGTGTGGACACCAACGGTGTGGTCGTCTCGACCGGACGCGTGCCGACCGTCCAGAACGTCCGCACCGTGGGCTCGGCGCTGCCCGCGGCGGTCGGCGCCGCGAACGAGGCGATGGCGGCCGCGACGGAGCTGCGCGGGCTGTCGACCGGCTTCGAGGCCCGGTTCACCGAGCTCGACCAGACGATCGCCGGTCTCGACACCAACCTCACGACCCTGAAGACCGACTTCCTCACGTACAAGACGAGCTTCGACCCTGGTGGTATCGGTGACCGCATCGGCAGCCTCGAGGAGGGCTTCAAGGAGCTCGAGGGAGTGCAGACCCGCATCAACGTGCTCGAGGGGAAGGTCGACGTCATCTCGAAGTTCGGCGACGGCATACGGCTCGACCCCGGCAAGGTCGGCGGCGGGGGCGTCATCGGTGACGTCGTGGGCGGCCCCGGCGGCATCGGCGGCGGCGTGATCGTACGGCCGGGCGGCCAGATCGACCGCGAGCTGGCCCAGGGGATCGCGGAGTTCGCGCGCACGACGGTCGACGCGATGCGCTCGCTGCCGAAGCCGCGCAACCGCAGCTTCAGCCGGTATGCC
Source organism: Terrabacter sp. GCM10028922 (assembly GCF_042666095.1). Taxonomy (NCBI): domain Bacteria; kingdom Bacillati; phylum Actinomycetota; class Actinomycetes; order Micrococcales; family Intrasporangiaceae; genus Terrabacter; species Terrabacter sp. GCM10028922. The sequence continues at coordinate 254,504 of NZ_JBHTFG010000032.1, forward strand.
GCCGCGGCCGACCGCGCCCACGCGGCCCTCGCGGAAGCCGTGTCGCCGGAGGAACCCGAGGCCCCGGTCGCCGACGCGGCCACGATCACGGCGGCGGCCATGGAGGTGCTGTCGACGGTCCGGACCCTCGTCAAGGCGTCCGGCATCCCGAAGGACCTCGGCAAGCAGCTCGACGCGCAGCTGCGTGACCTGGGGAAGCACGTGCCATGACCGACGTGGCCGTCGACACGGTGCGGCTGCGCGGGCCGGGGGCGCAGCGGCTGGCGCGCGTCGCGGCCACGACTCTGCCGGCGGCACTCGACCGCGCCCTCTCGGACGTCGGTGACGTCCACCTCACGCAGGTCACCGTGCGGCTCGACCTCGTCGTCGACGACCACGACGACGAGACCTTGGCCGTGCTGTGGGCCGACGCCATCCGCGCACAGGTCGTGGCCGACGGTGGAGCGCGACCTGCTCACGCCCCAGCGCCGGCCGTCCCGACCGGGCTGCCGGCTGCCGCCGGCGCGCCGTGGGCAGGTGACGTGGTCGCAGCGGCCCGCCAGTGGGTCCTCGCCTCCCGTGCGGGGCGAGCAGACCTCCCGGCCGCCGTCGTCGCCCTTGCGGACCCGCAGGTCGCGGGTGCCGTTCGCCGGCAGCTGCAGGACCACGAGTGGCGCGAGCTCATCGGACTCGTCGCGAGCTCCCTCGAGCCACGACCCCGCACGCCGTGGCCGCCCCCGCCGACCGCCCCCGCTCCGGCTCGTGCCGGGAGCCCGGCAGCGGCAGACCTGAACCACCACCAGCCCGCTCCGACGGAACGCACCGACGGCGCGGCCGAGCAGCCGGAAGGCGTCGACATCGTGCGCGACACCGAGGCCACGGTGCTCGCCGGACTGGCGGGTGTCGCCCAGGTCGCGCCCCCGAGCGGTGGGCCCGTCGTCCTCGCCGACCTCACGCGCGCCGCCGGCCTGGTGCTGCTCTACCCGTGGCTCGCCGACCACTGCCGCCGCGCCGAGGCGCTGCACCCGAGGCTCGACCCGGTCGACGTGCGCGAAGCCGCGCTCGCCGTCGTCGTCGACCCGGAGGACCCGACCCTCGTCGACGACCCCCTCGTCCGTCTCCTTGCCGGTCGCCCGCTCGACGGCGACGGCGGACCCCGAGCCCGTATGCCGCTCAGTGCCGCCCGGGAGGTCGCCCAGTCCGCGGGGTCCGTCCTCTCCGGCTTCGCAGCCCTGCTTCCCGGCTTCGAGCGGTCGAGCGAACGGTTCGTCCGCGAGTCGTGGGTCGCGCGCGTGGGGCTGCTCGACACCGAGCGGGACCCGGTGCTGCTCACGGCGGCGACCCACCCGCTCGACGTGCTCCTCCCGCGCCTGCCCTACCCCGTCGGCCTGCTCAAGCTTCCGTGGTCACCGCCGGTCACCGTGAGGTTCCGGTGAGCACCGGGCCGGCTCTCGGGCCAGGTCTCAGGGCAGGTCTCGGAGCGGCCCCCGAGGTCGCGGAGCTGCGCGCAGCCCTCGAGACCCTGGACGCCCTCGTCGCCGTACGCGTCGAGGAGCGCAGAGGTGGGCTCGACGGACGGCGGCTCTCGATCGACGGTGACGGCGAGGGACTGCCGCCGGTCGAGCGGTTCGCCGGGATCGGGCCGTTCGCCGAGCTCGTCAGCGGCGCAGGGCTTTCCGCGGCCGAGGCGGTCATCGTCCTCGCCGCCGTCGCGACCTACGTCGACGAGCGGTTCGCCGTGCGCCTCGGCGCGCTGACCGACCGCCCGTCGGTCGGCGGCCTGACGGGCGAGGTCGCGCGGACGCTCGTGGCACGGTCGTTCCAGGGCCGGCTCGACGCCACGGTCCTGCTGTCGCCGCAGGGACGGTTGCGTGCCCAGGGCCTGCTCACCCTCGACCCACCCGGCGACCTCTCCGGGCAGCTGCGTCCTGACCCCGCCCTCGTCGCCTGGCTGCTGGGCCTGCCGCCCGAGACGCCGACCGCCTCCGCCGACTTCCCGGCCCGGCCCCTCACGACGGTCCACACTCTCGCCGACGTCGTCCTGCCTGCCGCTGCCCGAACCCGTGTCGACGACCTCGCGGCGCGAATCACCCACCGAGACATGGTCGTCGACGACTGGGGCTTCGGCGCCCACCACGACAACGCCACCGGGCTCATCGCCCTCTTCCACGGGCCGCCGGGCACCGGCAAGACGATGACGGCCGCGGCCTTGGCCGCGTCAGCAGGCCTCCCTGCCTACCTCGTGGACCTGTCCGCTCTCGTGTCGAAGTACATCGGCGAGACGGAGAAGTCCCTCGCGAAGGTCTTCGACCGGGCTGCCCGTGAGCGGTGCGTCCTCGTCTTCGACGAGGCCGACGCGGTCTTCGGGTCCCGGACCGAGGTCGGCGACGCCCACGACCGATACGCGAACCAGGAGGTGTCCTACCTGCTGTCGCGCGTCGAGCAGCACCCCGGCATCGTCATCCTCACCTCGAACCTCCTCGCGAACATCGACAACGCGTTCCAGCGCCGGATCCACGTCATGGTCGAGTTCCCCGAGCCCGGACCGCCGGAACGCGAGAGGCTCTGGGCCGCAGTGGCGCCCCCGTCCCTGCCGATGGACCCGGAGATCGACCTCCACGGCATCGCGCGGCACTACCCGCTCACCGGTGCACAGATCCGCGACGCGACCCTCGACGCCGCCTACCTCGCCGCCGCGAACGGCCGCGTCGTGACGACCGAGCACCTGCTGGACGGCATCCGCCGACAGTTCGAGAAGGCGGGGCGGACGGTGCCACGGTGAGCACGCCCGTCACGACCCGGGCGGGCCCTGCCGCCGCGGGCGGCGAGGCGGAACGGGCCGGCAGCCGGTCGGCCCGGACCACGTATGCCGCCGGGCGCGGCTCGCCTGTCGCCGACGGAGCGTCGGTGCTCGGTCTCGTGCCCCGTCCAGCCGGGGACTCCGCTGTCGTCACGCTCGACCCGGCCACGACCGCGGGCGGACTCTCGGCGGTGCAGGTCGAGTGGGGTGTCGACGGCGGCGTGGTCGTCCTCAGCGGCCGGGTGCCGTTCGCGGAGCTCACCGGACGAGCTGGCTTCCGGTCCGACGGCTCGCTCGACGGCACCGTCGAGATGCGGGCGCGGATCGGGCTGCTGGGCCTGCACCTCGGCGAGGCGACGTGGCGCGTTGACGCGTGGAGTGCCGAGCAGGCGCTCGCCGCACCGGCGGTGACCCTGCGCGGCACGACCCTCGGCGTCGACCTACGGCCCCTGCCCGCGGAGGCCGCGTGGTCGGCGCCCGAGGGGGTCGACGCGCCGAGGACCGGCGCGCAGGCCACGATCCACCTGCCGGGAGACGCCGTGCCGCCGGGGCTCCCACTCAGCCCGCGCGTCGCCGAGGTGTACCGCGGGCTGCTCGGCGTGGACGTCAGCGGCATCCGCGTGCACCCGGACAGCCCCGTGGCGGGCGCGCCGGCCTTCGTCACCGACGAAAACCTCTTCCTCGCCCCGGGCGTCTACGGCGTGGACAGCCCCGAGATGCTCGCCGTGCTCGATGCGGCCATCCGGGCGGCCCTCGGCGGGCTCCTCGGTGCGGTGACCGGTGAGCCCGAGCCGCTCGTGCCTCCAGCGCCGCCGACCCCGGCCGCGCCACCGGCCGACACGACCATCGTGCCGGCGACCGTGCCCGAGGGCGGTCCGTCCTCCGAGGTCGCCGACGCCGCGGCAGCCCGGACCGGCGAGGCGGACGTGACCACGACGGCCGAGACGCCCGAGCAGGCGACCGCGGCCGTGGCCGAGCCCGGAGCGGAGGATGCGGCCGGCGGGACCGCGGCGGTCGGCATACCCGGTGGTGACGCGACGGCCGAGCCCGCGGCCGAGGGGGAGGAGGCCCCGCCCGTCGTGGAGCTGATCATGCCGGAGCCGCCGTCGACGCTGACGCCCGCGGCGGCAGCGCGTGGTGGTGCGGTGGCCGGGGGAGCGCGCGGTGCCGGTGCCGCGGCGCGCGACCTCCCCACCGCCGACGAGAACGTCGCAGACTCTCGGGGAGCCGTCGAGGAGCCGGCGTCGGAGACGGCCGCCCGCGCGCGGGAGGAGCTCGCCGGCGAGCTGGGCGAGCGCCCCGCCCCGAGCCCCGAGATCGTCGAGCTGTGCGAGCGGATCCGCACGGCCATCCGCGAGAACCGCCCCGAGGACGAGGACGAGCTGCTCGAGACCGACCCGACTCATGAGGCTCAGGCGGCCGGCGCGACGATCACCGGCTCGGTCGAGACGCAGACGACCCAGGTCGGCGACAGCTACGACGCCATGGCCTCGCCGCCGGCCGGCACGCCCGCTCTGACGCCGACACCCGTCGTCACGCCCTCGCCCTCGTCACCCGGCATGGGCGTCGACGCAGCAGGCGCCGCCCCAGACCCCATCCCGCCGGAGAACACCTCGCTCGACGCCGACGTCGCCGCGACGGACCAGCGGATCGCCGACTCCGGCATCGACACCCGGGTGACGCGCGAGATCCCCGACGGGCCGTTCGCCGAAGCGCGGGCTGCCCGAGGCGAGCTCGGCGAGGCTGCCGAGCGGACCCCCCAGCAGATCCAGGACGAGCAGCAGCAGGCCGTCGACACGGCGCAGTCCGACATGGCCGCGCTCCAGCAGCAGGCCGTCGCCGCGATGCGGGCGTCTCGGTCGGGCACCGTCGGGTCCGTCGACGCCGCGCAGGGCGGCATGGTCACGACGGAGCAGCAGACCCGCGAGTCGGTCTCCACTCGCGCGCAGGGCATCTACGACGAGGCGCAGCGCCAGGTCAACACCCTCCTGGAGCCCTTGAGCCGCACGGCGATCGCACGTTGGGACGCCGGGCTCGCCCAGCTGTCGCAGGCGTTCCACGACACGCTCGACCAGGTCAAGCGCTGGATCGACGAGCGGCACTCTGGCGTCGGTGGGGCGATCCTCGCCGTCGGCGACTACATCGGCGGCCTGCCCGACTGGGTCACCGACGAGTACAACCGGGCCGAGCGGGAGTTCGGCGACGGCGTCTGCACCCTGCTCACCGACATCTCCAGCGACGTCAACAGTGTCGTCGCCGCGGCCCAGGCCGTCATCCAGCACGCGCGCGACGACATCGATGCGGCATTCACGGCGATGGAGGCGGAGTTCCCCGAGTGGGCCGCTTCGGAGCGGGCCCGGTTCGCCGGGATGCTCGACGGCCTGAGCCAGCGCGTCACGGACGCGCAGACGAGCTTCGTGCGGGACGTCTCGCAACGAGCCGTGCAGGCGGTCAACGAGGTGCACGCCGAGGCGCAGGCCCGGCGCGACGAGGCCGGGGGCCTCATCGGGCGCGTCGTCGCCGCCATCGAGGAGTTCATCGACGACCCGATCCGGGCCATCGTCAACGGGCTCCTCCGGCTCGTCGGCATCCCGCCAGCAGCATTCTGGGCGTTGATCGCCCGCATCGAGCAGGTCATCTCGGACATCGCCGACGACCCAGAGAACTTCATCAACAACCTCGTCGCCGGGGTCAAGCTGGGCTTCGAGCAGTTCTTCGGCAACTTCGGCACCCACGTGCTGCGCGGCTTCTGGGACTGGCTGTTCTCCGGGCTGGAGACCCCGATCCCCATGCCCCGCGACTTCTCGCCCCGCTCGCTGTTCACCTTCGCGCTCCAGCTCATGGGGATCACGTGGCCGCGCGTGCGCGAGATCCTCGTGCGGCACATCGGGCCGACCGCCGTCGAGGTCATCGAGGCGGCGTGGCAGCTCGTGTCGGTCCTCATCGAGCGCGGACCCGAGGGGCTCGTCGAGCTCATCAGGGAGCAGCTGAGCCCCGAGAACATCGTCAACATGATCCTCGAGGCTGCGGTGCAGTACCTCGTGGAGACACTGATCCAGCAGGTCGTCGTGCGCGTCGTCGGGATGCTCAACCCGGTCGGCGCCATCGCGCAGGCGATCGACCTCATCTACCAGGTGTGCTCGTGGATCTTCCGCAACGCGGCCCGGATCTTCCGGTTCGTCGAGGCGGTCGTGAACGGCATGGCCGACGTCATCGCCGGCAACATCGGCGGGCTCGCCGCGGCCGTCGAGCGGGCGCTCGCCTCGCTCATCCCACCCGTCATCGACTTCCTCGCCGGGCTCCTCCACCTCGGCGGTCTCCCCGGCGAGGTGGCCGAGGTCATCACCCGGCTCCAGACCATCGTGTATGCCGCCATGGACCGGGTCATCGGCTTCCTCGCCGAGCGGGGGCGGGCGTTGTTGGCACGCATGGGTATCGGTGGTGAGGAAGGCGAGGAGGGGGACAACGACGACTCCGAGCTGGGCACGACCGTCCGGTTCAGCGCCGCCCACGAGAGCCACCGGCTGTGGTTCCAGGTCGCCGGTGACGACAGCACCCTCATGGTCGCGTCCGTTCCCGAGCCGATCGAGACGAAGATCGCAGAGTGGCGCGGGAAGGTGGACGAGCTGCCCGAGGACGACCAGGCCGGCGCCAGGGCGAAGATCGAGGCCCTCGCCGCGGTGGCCGACGACGCGAACGCCGAGGGTGACCGGCTCGCGCGCGAGTTCCTCGCGGCCAACCGCGACCCCAACGACGAGCAGGAGCCCCCGAACGACAACGCCCTCGAGTCACGTGAGCGTGCCCTGGCCGGGATGCTTCGCGAGCTCTTCGAGATCTTCGGCGGCCGCGCGTCGGAGGCGAGCTACCTCGCCGACATGACCGCGAACCTGCCGGGACACGGCCGCGCGTACGCCGAGACGGTGACGGGACAGTGGGAGTCGACGATCATCCGCGCCAAGCTGGCGCCGGACGGGACGCGTCCCATCTGGGACACGAGTGTCGTGTCACCGGACGGCGCCCTGGCCCTGCTGCGCCGCGACGGCACGCGGCGCGAGCTGCTGCCGTGGTTCCTCGCCGGCAGCCAGAGCAACCCGCGATCGGCCTCGTCGGGGACGTTCCGCAACCACGCCTTCGAGACCGACACCCCGGATCCGCCGCACACGGTGCGCACCCAGTTCATCACCGCCCTCGGCAACGACACCGCCGCACGGATGGTCCGGGTCGTGAACCGGGACATCGCGACGGAGGACAACTCGGCCCTCCTCCGCCAGCTCCAGGGAATCTCGTTCACGACGTCCGGCGGCCGCTGGGGCGCGTTCGTCAACCTGCCCGTCGACACGGTCAACCCGCTCATCAAGACCGCCATCAACCAGGCCGGCGACATCGTCCGCTTCCTCCGGGCGATGGTCTCGCCCGGCAGCTACTCCGGGGTCACGTGGACCCAGTTCCTCGGCGTGTGGAACGCGAGCTCTGAGACGAAGAACTACGTGAAAGCTCTGTTCCGCAACGTCGACCGGGGCAGCCACGAGTGGATCCCGACCGGGTACATCCCCCAGGTCGTCGAGACCGCGATCAACACCGCGAACGCGTCGAGCATCCGGGACGGCTTCCGCTGGGTCGTGGCGCAGGACCGGCTCAGGTCACCGACGCGGTGGGTGCTCCACAGGCCGTCCGTGCTGCCTGTCGTGACACCGTCGGCGGACGGCCGGGGACCCGGCTCGCCCCGTGGCGTGCAGACCCACCAGGGGCCGGCCGTCACGGTCGGCGTGTCCGGTCACGTGGGCGCCTTCCGCCGTCGCGAGGGCGACGAGCTCGTCAACGCCGGGACGATCGGCACCGAGGAGTTCCACGACTGGCTCAGGGCCGAGTTCACTGCGCAGAACGGCCTCGGCGCAGCCGGCTACGTCCAGCACCTGCAGGGCCAGCTGCCCACCCGGGTCTGGGACGGCGGCACCGAGATGATCCCCGTGCATGCGCTCAACCAGCCCGTGGGGATGCTGTACCGCGTCAGCGAGGGCGTCGACGCCGCCCTCACGGTCGCCCAGCTCGCCCTGCGCCAGCGGCTCAACTGGCAGCGCATCCAGGCCAACTTCGCGACAGCATCCGCCGCTGTCGAGGCGGAGACTGGAGCATGACGACCGACGTGCAGCGCGCCCTCGCCGACCTGGTCGACGCCGGAGCCGTCGCGCCCGGGACGCAGCCGGGCGAGGTCGTCGACCTCGTCGTGTCGCACGCGCGGTCTCTCGACGGACTCGACGGCTTCACGCGTCTTGAGACCCTGTCGCTGCTCTCGTGCGAGGTCGGCGACTACGCGCCGGTCGCGTCGCTCCCCGCGCTGCGGGTCCTCGCCGTCGAGAACAGCGACGTCGTCGACCTCGCCTGGATCGAGAAGCTGGAGCTGTACGTTGCGGTGTTGCGTCGCAACCGGATTCGCGATGCGACGGCGGTCATCGGGCTCGCCGGCCTGCAGGTGCTCGACCTCTCGGGCAACCCGCTCGACGCGCGGTCGCGTGCTGCCGCGCGGGCGTTGGCGGGGCCGGTCGTCACCCTCGACGACGACGAGCTCACCGACGTCAACGTCATGCTCGCCGACGCGGGCGTGCCGCTCGTCGGCTACCGGGTCGGCGACGGCGTCTGGTCCTGCGCGACGGGTCTCACCCTGACGAGCCACCCGGAGGCCGGCCACGTCGTGACATCGGTCGGCGACCTCGCGGCCGTGGCCCGGGGTGAGCGCAGCCCCGCCGACCTGCTCGGCCTGGCAGCCGACCCGCACGGAGGCACCCATGAGTGACGAACGCGAGCCCACGGCATACGGCCCGGGCACGCGGTGGCTTGCCGGGCGTACCCGGCGGAGGCCGGAAGAGCTGACGCAGTCGGCGTCCGCGGCGGTGTCAGCCCTGGGTGATGCGATCCGGGAGGTCGCCGGACTCGCCGCGCGGCTCGAGTCGCGGGACCCGCAGGTCCGGGCCGCCGCACAGGCCGAGGCGGATGCTCTGCGCGAGCGCATCGCGAGTGAGCCCTCGCCGGGGGAGCGTCTCGGCACGCGCCTCGCCCAGGTGCTGCGCGACGCGGCGCAGCGGCTCGAGCACCCGCGCAGCTGAGCCGCGCACCTCGGGAAAGGAATACCCCTGGTGGGTATCGGGTTGGTTCGGCTATGGTGGTCCATATACCCCCCATGGGTATTCAGAGACGGCCACCAACCAGCACGAGAAGGGCCACCACCATGAGCCAGACCAGCACCTACACCGTCGTCGGCATGACCTGCGGACACTGCGTCTCGTCCGTCTCGGAGGAGGTCGGCGCCGTCAGTGGTGTCGAGCGCGTCGAGGTCGACCTCGAGACGGGCTCGCTCACCGTGACCGCGACGGCACCGGTCGACGAGGCCGCCGTCCGCGCGGCCGTCGAGGACGCCGGCTACACCCTGGCGGGTGCGTCATGACGCTCGACCGGTTCGGCACCTCAGCACGCGTCGCCGGTTTCGTCCTCGGCCTCGCCGCCCTCTTCGCCGCGGCGCTCGGAGTGGGCGCCGCCGTCGGCTCGAGCGCCCCCGTCGCGGCGGCGCCGGGGCACGACGACGCTCACAGGTCAGGAGGCGCCGACCAGGGCACCGACAAGCCCGCCGCGGCCGCCGTGTCGCTGCCCGGTGGCCTCACGGTCGCGCAGGACGGCTACGCGTTGCGGCTCGCCGCGCCGACCGCGCCGGCCGGCTCCGGCGTCCCCGTGTCGTTCACCGTGACCGGACCTGACGGCGCGCCCGTGACCGGCTTCGACGTCCAGCACGAGAAGCGGCTGCACCTCATCGCCGTGCGGCGTGACCAGACCGGCTTCCAGCACGTGCACCCGACGCTCGCCGCCGACGGCACGTGGTCGACCGCCCTCGACCTGCGCCCCGGCACGTGGCGTCTCTTCGCCGACTTCAAGGCGACCGGCGGCCAGCCGCTGACGCTCGGAGCCGACCTGGCGGTCGCGGGTGACTTCGCGCCGGAGCCCCCCGCCGCACCCAGCCGGACAGCCACGGTCGACGGCTACACGGTGACGCTCACCGGTGACGTCGTCGCCGGCCGCGACGCCCGGCTCGCGCTGAGCGTGAGCAAGGACGGACGGCCGGTGACCGACCTCGACCCGTACCTCGGCTCCTACGGCCACCTCGTCGCCCTGCGCGACGGAGACCTCGCCTACCTCCACGTCCACCCGGACGGCGAGCCCGGCGACGGCCGCACGACGGCCGGTCCCGAGGTCGTCTTCCACGCCGCCGTGCCGAGCGACGGCCGCTTCCGTCTCCACCTCGACTTCCAGCACCGGGGCGTCGTGCGCACGGCGTCGTTCGTCGTCACCGCCGCAGGTGCCGCCATGCCACCGGCCCACGAGGCCACGACAGGAGGATCCGATGGCCACGGCCACTGAGCCCCGCGGGCTCCCGCTGACGACTGCCCTGGTCGACGCCACCCGTGAGAGCACGATCGAGCTCGACATCACCGGCATGACCTGCGCCTCGTGCGCCAACCGCATCGAGCGCAAGCTGAACAAGCTCGACGGCGTCACCGCGACGGTCAACTACGCCACCGAGAAGGCCCGGGTCAGCGCACCGGAAGGCCTGCGCCCCGAGGACCTCGTGCGCACCGTCGAGGAGGCCGGCTACGGCGCCACGGTCCCGGCACCGCCGGCGACCGGGCCCCACGGTGACGCCGCGCCGAGCGCCGAAGCGGGCGACCCGGCATACGACCACGTGCGCTCGCTCCGGCAGCGCCTGCTCGTCTCGGCGGCGCTCACGGTCCCCGTCGTCGCGATGGCGATGGCGCCGGCCCTGCAGGTCACGTACTGGCAGTGGCTCTCGCTGACTCTCGCGGCGCCGGTCATCGTCTGGGGTGCCTGGCCGTTCCACCGGGCGGCGTGGACGAACCTACGTCACGGCACGACGACGATGGACACCCTCGTCTCGCTGGGCACCGTCGCCGCGTTCGGCTGGTCCCTGTGGGCCCTGTTCCTCGGCGAGGCCGGCGTGCCCGGCATGACCCACCCCTTCGAGCTGACCGTCGCGCGCACCGACGGCTCGGCCAACATCTACCTGGAGGTCGCGGCCGGGGTGACGACGTTCATCCTCGCCGGACGCTTCTTCGAGGCGCGGTCGAAGCGCCGCGCCGGCGCCGCCCTGCGGGCGCTGCTCGAGATGGGAGCCAAGGACGTCGCCGTGCTGCGCCCGGGGGCCGACGGCGTGGACGTCGAGGAGCGTATGCCGGTCGGTGCGCTCGGGGTCGGCGCGCGGTTCGTCGTCCGGCCCGGGGAGAAGATCGCGACCGACGGCGTCGTCGAGGACGGCACCTCGGCGGTGGACGCGTCGATGCTCACGGGTGAGTCCGTGCCCGTCGAGGTACGCCCGGGCGACGCCGTCGTCGGCGCGACCGTCAACGCCGGCGGCCGGCTCGTCGTCCGTGCGACACGGGTCGGGGCCGACACGCAGCTCGCGCAGATGGCCCGGCTCGTCGAGGACGCGCAGAACGGCAAGGCGCAGGTGCAGCGTCTCGCCGACCGCGTGTCCGGGATCTTCGTCCCCGTCGTCATCGCCCTCGCGGTCGCGACCCTGGGCTTCTGGCTCGGCACGGACGGCGGCACCGCGGCGGCCTTCACCGCGGCCGTCGCCGTCCTCATCATCGCCTGCCCCTGCGCGCTCGGGCTCGCCACGCCGACCGCGCTCATGGTCGGCACCGGTCGCGGCGCGCAGCTCGGCATCCTCATCAAGGGCCCGGAGGTCCTCGAGTCCACGCGCCGGGTCGACACCGTCGTCCTCGACAAGACCGGCACCGTGACGACAGGCCAGATGGTGCTGCGCGACGTGGTGCCGGCCTCGGGGGAGTCCGCCGCGGAGGTGCTGCGGCTTGCCGGCGCGGTCGAGGACGCGTCGGAGCACCCGATCGCGCGGGCCGTCGCGGCCGGGGCGCGTGAGCGCCTCGCGGCGGAGGGTGTGCCCGGGCTGCCGCCCGTGACGGACTTCGCCACCACCGACGGCCTCGGCGTCCAGGGGGTCGTCACCGTCGACGGGACCTCGCGCGCCGTCGTCGTCGGCCGCCTCTCGTTCGTGACCGACTGGGCCGTCGAGGTGCCGGACGACGTCGCCGACGCGCTGCGGCGGGCCGAGGAGTCGGGCGGCACGGCCGTCGTCGTCGCATGGGACGGCGCGGCACGGGGTGTGGTCGTGGTGGCCGACGCGGTCAAGCCGACCTCCGCGCGGGCCATCGCCGAGCTGAGGGACCTGGGCCTGCGACCAGTGCTCCTCACCGGCGACAACACCGCGACCGCGCAAGCGGTGGCAGCCGAGGTGGGCATCGCGGCCGACGACGTCGTCGCCGAGGTCCTGCCTGCCGACAAGGTCGATGTCGTCAAGCGGCTCCAGGCGCAGGGACGCGTGGTGGCGATGGTCGGCGACGGCGTCAACGACGCCGCGGCGCTCGCCCAGGCCGACCTCGGCCTCGCCATGGGCACCGGCACCGACGTCGCGATCGAGGCGAGCGACCTGACGCTCGTACGCGGCGACCTGCGCGCCGCGGCCGACGCGATCCGGCTCGCGCGGCGCACCCTCGCGACGATCAAGGGCAACCTCTTCTGGGCGTTCGCCTACAACGTGGCAGCCCTGCCCCTCGCCGCCGCCGGGCTGCTCAACCCGATGCTCGCCGGGGCGGCGATGGCCTTCTCGTCGGTCTTCGTCGTGACGAACAGCCTGCGGCTCAAGCGGTTCCGCACCGCAGGCTGACCCCCGCCCCCCCCGGCCCCCTGGCCCGCAACACACCGAGCAGGTCTCAACTCACCGGGATCGGACCACGGTGTGTTGGAACCTCCTCGGTGTGTTGCGGGAGAAGCCGGGGGGCCGTATGCCGTCAGGCGAGGTAGTCGTCCACCAGCCGGCTCGCGAGGGCCGTGTAGGTCTGGGGCGTGAGCGCGACGAAGCGGGCCTCGACCTCGGCCGGCAGCCCGAGCCCGCGGACGAACTCGCGCAGGTCGTCACCGTTGATCCGGCGGCCACGGGTCAGCTCCTTGAGCCGCTCGTAGGGCTCCTCCATGCCCGGGACTCCCTGTGCCCCAAGGGCCCTCATCGCGGACTGGATCGGCTCCCCGAGCACCTCCCAGTTGGCCTCGAGGTCAGCGGCCATCGCCTCGGGCACCGCGTCGAGACCGGCGAGGCCGCGGGCGACGTTGTCGAGGGCGAGCAGCGAGTGGCCGAAGGCCGTGCCGACGTTGCGCTGCATCGAGCTGTCGGTGAGGTCGCGCTGGAGGCGGCTCTGCACGAGCGTGCCGCCGAGCACGTCGAGGAGGGCGTTGCTCACCTCGAGGTTGGCCTCGGCGTTCTCGAAGCGGATCGGGTTGACCTTGTGCGGCATCGTCGAGCTGCCGACGGTGCCCTGGCCGCGGACCTGCGCGAAGTAGCCCATCGAGATGTAGGTCCACACGTCGGTGCAGAGGTTGTGCAGGATCCGGTTGAAGCGGGCGACGTCGGCGTAGAGCTCGGCCTGCCAGTCGTGGCTCTCGATCTGGGTCGTGAGCGGGTTCCACGTGAGGCCCAGGCCCTCGACGAACGCGCGCGAGATGGCGGGCCAGTCGTTGTCGGGCAGGGCGAGGGCGTGCGCACCGTAGGTGCCGGTGGCGCCGTTGAACTTCCCGAGGTACTCCTGCCTCTCGATGCGGCGCAGCTGCCGGCCGAGACGGTGCGCGAGGACGGCGAGCTCTTTGCCCATCGTCGTCGGCGTCGCCGGCTGGCCGTGCGTGTGCGCGAGGAGCGGCACGTCCTTGAGCTCACGCGCCATCGTCGCGACCTGCTCGACGAAGGCCTGCGCCTTCGGTAGCCAGACCTGCTGCACGGCGCCCTTGACCATGAGCGCGTAGGACAGGTTGTTGATGTCCTCGCTCGTGCAGCCGAAGTGGATGAGCTCCGCGATGCCCTTGTCCTCGGCGGCGGGCGTGACCCTGGCGAGGCGCTCCTTGAGGAAGTACTCGACGGCCTTGACGTCGTGCACCGTGACGCGCTCGATCTCGGCCAGCTCGGCCACCTCGTCGGTGCCGAAGTCGTCGACGATGGCGCGCAGTGCCGCGATCTCGTCGTCGCTCAGCTTGCGGACGCCCGGCACGACGCCGTGGGTCGTCTGGTGGACCAGCCACTCGATCTCGACGTGCACCCGCTGGCGGTTGAGCGCCGCCTCCGACAGGTGGTCGACGAGCGGCGCGACGGCGCCGCGGTAGCGACCGTCGAGCGCCCCGAGCGCGATGGGCGGGGTTGCGTCAGCAAGCGAAGCCATGGCCCCATCCTCCCAGAGCCTGCGGAGTGGTCCGTCTGCCGTCCGCCTCCGAAGGGTGCCCCGCGCGCGGGGTGCGGGAGGGCGGCATACGCCTCCGGTCAGCCGGCGGGCTCCGCGGCCGCGGCGGGCAGCTGCATGACCGAGAAGGTCTCGCCCTGCGCGCCCGTGACGACGGACAGGCGTCCGTGTGGGGTGTCGAAGGGTGGCTGGACGACCGAGCCGCCGAGGCTGGTGACCCGGTCGGCGGCGGCGTCGCAGTCGGCCACCGCGAAGTAGACCATCCAGTGCGAGCGCACGTCGGCCGCCGCCTGGGCGGGGATCGCGCCGATGCCGGCGACGGGCTCCTCGCCCTCGAGACGCGCCACCGAGTACTGGACGCCGCCCTCGCCGGTCTCCTGGAGCCGGTAGCCGAACACGTCGGCGTAGAACCTCGTGCTCGCCTCGTAGTCGCGGCTCATCGACTCGGCCCAGCACAGTGCCCCCGGCTCGTCCACGAGGTCGGTGCCGGTGTGCTCCATGGACTGCCAGAGGCCGTACGCCGCGCCGGCCGGGTCGGCGCCGACGGCGATCCGGCCGACCTCGAGGACGTCCATCGGCTCGAGGAAGAAGACGCCGCCGGCGGCCGCCGCACGCGCGGCGGTCTCGTCGACGTCGTCAGTCGCGAGGTAGACCGTCCAGGCGTTGACCTGGCCGGGGTCGTCAGGGTTCCTGGCCATCGCGCCCGCGACGACGTGGCCGTCCTTGCGGACCATGACGTAGCCGCCCGCCTCGGGCACAGGATCCTCGAACGTCCAGCCGAACAGCGCGCCGTAGAAGTCGCGGGCGCGGTCCAGGTCGTCGACCATGACGTCGGCCCAGCACGGCGCGCCGGGGGCGAACCTCTCCTCGTGGACGGGCATGGCTCCTCCTGATCGTGGGTTCGGGGCTGGGCGAGTGCTCAGTCGAGGTCGGGCACGAGGAGCGAGAACACTTCTCCCTCAGGGCCGCTCAGCACCGCGCCGACGCCGTAGGGCCCGTCGAACGGCCCCTGGAGCAGCGTCGCGCCGTGCTCGAGGGCTCGAGCCAGCGCGGGCACGACGTGGTGCGTCGCGAACGACGCGACCCAGTGCGGCGGGATGTCCTCCGGCCACTGCTCGTCGATCTCGGCCAGGCCGTATGCCGGGTTGCGGTCGCCCGTGTGCGCGGTGGCCCATCGCGGTCCGCCGGGCTCCGTCTCGTCGGTGAACTCATGGCCGAAGACGCCGAGCTGGAAGTGCTGGACGAGGTCGTAGTCACGGGTCAGCAGCTCGTTCCAGGTGAGCGAGCCCGCATCGTCGAGGACCCCGCTCCCGGGCAGGTCGCCGGGCTCCCAGACGCCGAAGTAGGCGCCTCCCGGGTCGACGGCGATGAGGGTCCGCGAGAGGGCGCCGATCGACACGGGCCGCCCGAGGACCCTGCCACCGTGCGCGGTGATCGCCTCGGCCGCGGCGTCGATGTCGCCCACGCGGAGGTAGGTCGTCCACTGGCTCGGGATGGGCGCACCGTCCGGCTTGCGGCTGATGCCGGCGACGGGGTGCCCGTCGAGCAGGGCCATCGTGTAGCCCCCGGTCGCGGGGTCGCCGGAGATCCACGTCCAGCCGAACAGCTCGGTGTAGAACGTCTTCGCGCGCGGGACGTCGCTGACGAGCAGGTCGACCCAGCACGGGGAACCATAGGGGTAGTCGGGCACTGTGAGGTTCAGGTCTCGCATCGGGTCAGGGCCGCTCCGTGTCCACCCGGTCGCCCATGTCGTCCACGTCGTCCGCGTCGATCACGTGCCCGTCCGGCTCGCCGTCCAGCCGGCCGTCCAGCTGGTCCCTGACGTGGTGAAGAATGCCATGACAGGCGGCCTCGACCTCGGCGAAACACCGGGCGAAGTGCTCGTCGCCGCCGTACCACGGGTCGCCCGTCTCGAGGGTGCCCGCGGCGACGGCCTCGGGGTCGAACTCGCGGACGAGCCGGATCTTGCGCCGGTTGGCCGGTGTGCGGGCCATCCGCTGCAGGGCGCGCACGTGCCCCTCGTCGGACGCGAGGACGAGGTCGACGTCGTCGAACTCGTCGGGGTCGAACTCGCGGGCCCGGTGCTGCGAGCCGTCGTAGCCGTGCGCGGCGAGCACGGCGACGGTCCGGGGGTCCGCGTGCTCGCCGACGTGCCAGTCGCCCGTGCCGCTCGAGGTGACCCTCACCAGCGCACTCAGGCCGGCGTCGTCGACGAGGCGCTGGAGGATGACGTGCCCCATGGGCGACCTGCAGATGTTGCCGCTGCACACGAACGTGACGTGGAGTGGGCGAGACGACATGCGCCCCATTGAACACCTCCGATCCCGAGCCGATCCCCGAAGCGACCCCACTGCTCTTACCCGTTGTCGGTGGGCGGTGGCACGGTGTGGCCCATGACGACGAGCGAGCAGCCGACCACCGTGGGGGCGAGCGCCCCCGAGGAGCTCGAGCCCCGGCTCGCCGCGCTCGTGGCCGCGGGCGACCTCGACGGCATCGTCGGGCTGTATGCCGCCGACGCCGTCGTGAGCCTCCCGCGCGGTCGGGAGGCGGCCGGGTCCACGGCGATCCGCAGTGCGTTCGCGGCCGCGCTCGCTGCCGGTGCCCTCGGTCCGGTCGGCGCGGGCTCCACGGTCACCGCCCGCGCCGTCGTCTCGGGAGACCTCGCGATGACGACCTCCACCACGGCCGACGGGACCGTGCGCACCCAGGTCGCGCGCCGCTGCGCCCAGGGCCGCTGGGTCTGGGTGCGTGACGGGTCGCGCCTGCGCGACGTCCCGGCCTGCCTCCCGGTCGACTCGGGCTCGCTCGCGGTGGCGTAGTTTCGCTCTGTGACCGACGCATCCCACGGCCCTGACGCGCCTGCGCCCGTCGAGCCCGGGTCCGTCGCGTCGCGGCGGAGGTCGCACCTCATCGACCTGACCCCGCTGCGGGTCAGCCCCGCGTTCGCGCGGCTGTGGTTCGGCAACACGCTCGCCGGCATCGGCACGTTCGTCACCAACACGGCCGTGGGTCTGCACATCTACGACCTGACCCGCTCGACGTTCATGGTCTCCCTCGTCGCGTGGTTCTCGTTGCTGCCGATGATCGTGGCCGGCCTCTACGGAGGTGCGATCGCCGACCGTTTCGACCGGCGCCTGGTGGCGCTCTCGGCCTCGACCGTCGCGTGGGCCTCGACGGTCGTGCTCGCCGGCATCACGTGGTTCGGTGCCCAGCACGTGTGGATGTTCTACGTCATCACGACCGTCAACGCCGTCGCCGCGACCATCGCGTCGGCGACGCGCCAGGCGATCACGCCGCGCCTGCTGCCCAACGAGCTCCTGCCCAAGGCCGCGGCGCTGCTCGGTGTCTCGGCCGGGGTCATGGTCACGGTCGGCCCCGGCGTGGCTGGGGTGCTCGTGGCGCGAGCCGGCTACGCGTGGACCTACACGGTCGACGTCGTTCTCTTCTTCGCCGGCTTCTTCGGGCTGTGGACGCTGCCGCGCATCCGGCCCGAGGGTGAGCGGCCGACGGTGGGCGGTTTCCGGTCCGTCGTCGACGGGCTCGCACACCTGCGCCGCGCTCCCAACGTGCGGATGAGCTTCGTCGTCGACGTCATCGCAATGACCTTCGGCCAGCCGATGGTGCTCTTCCCGGCCGTCGGGGCGGTCGTCATCGGTGGCGGCTCCGTCACGGCGGGTCTGCTGCTCGCGTCGTTCGCCGTCGGCGGCATCCTGTCGAGCCTCGGCTCTGGCCGGGTGACCGGCCTGCGCTGGCAGGGCCGGGCGATCCGCAACGCCATCGTCTCCTACGGCCTGGCGATCCTCGGTTTCGGCGTCGTGCTCGCCGTCACCGAGCTCGGCGGGGGCGCGGTCACCTCGATGCACTTCGGCGACGTCAACCGGGTGGCCCTCGTGCTCGCTGCACTGTGCCTCGCCGTGGCCGGCGGCTCCGACAACATCAGCGCGATCTTTCGGCAGTCGATCCTTCAGGCCGCCGTCCCCGACCACCTGCGCGGCCGCACGCAGGGCGTCTTCACGGTCGTCGTCACCGGCGGCCCGCGGCTCGGTCAGATGTTCGCGGGCACCCTCGCGACGGTGACGGCGACGTGGGTGCCCTCCCTCGTCGGTGGGTTCCTCGTCGTGGTGCTCGTCGTGGTGACCGTCGCGCGCGTCACCTCGTTCCGCGACTACGACGCCCTCGACCCCCGCCCCTGACGACCCGCCGTTTCCCCCCAACGTCGAGTGGGCAGTTTCCACCCAGCCTCGCGGTGCAAAGTGCCCACTCGACCATCGAGTGGGCACTTCCCACCATCACGGCATACGCCCCGGTCCTCCCGCTAAGTCGAGTGGGCAGTTTCCACCGGACCTGGCGGGTGCAAAGTGCCCACTCGACCATCGAGTGGGCAGTTCCCACCATCACGGCATACGCCCCGGTCCTCCCGCTAAGTCGAGTGGGCAGTTTCCACCCGCCCCGGCATAGGCCCGGCTCGTCCCGTTAAGTCGAGTGGGCAGTTTCCACCGGGCCTGGCGGGTCCAAAGTGCCCACTCGACGGGGGTGGCAGGGTGCGTCCGGGGTCAGGAGTCCGAGTCGGGGTAGCCGGTCGGGTTCGCGCTCTGCCAACGCCACTGGTCGACGCACATGTCGTCCATGGTCTTCTCGGCGCGCCAGCCGAGCTCGGCATTGGCGCGTGATGGGTCGGCGAACGACTCGGGCAGGTCACCGGCGCGGCGACCGACCACCTCGTAGGGCAGCTCACGACCGACGGCCCGCTCGAACGCGTGGAGCACCTCGAGCACGCTCGTGCCGTGACCGGTGCCGAGGTTCCACGTGGAGACCGGGTCGTCGACCTGGCCGAGCTTGGTCAGGGCGGCCAGGTGGCCGGCGGCGAGGTCCTCGACGTGGATGTAGTCGCGCAGCGGCGTCCCGTCGGGCGTCGGGTAGTCGTCGCCGAAGACGAGGAGCTTCTCGCGGCGGCCGACCGCGACCTGGGCGATGAACGGCATGAGGTTGTTGGGGATGCCCTGCGGGTCCTCGCCGATCGTGCCGCTCGCGTGCGCCCCGACCGGGTTGAAGTAGCGCAGCAGCGCGATGCGCAGCGACGGGTCGGCGGCGGCGACGTCGCGCAGGATCTGCTCGATCATCACCTTCGTCCAGCCGTACGGGTTGGTGGCGGCGGTCGTCATGTCCTCGGTCAGCGGCGGTGGGTTGTGGCCGTAGACCGTGGCCGAGGAGCTGAAGACGAGCTTGGTCACGCCGTGGCGGCGCATCGCACGCACGAGCGAGAAGGTCGACACGAGGTTGTTCTCGTAGTACTCGAGCGGCAGCTCGACGCTCTCACCGACGGCCTTCAGCCCGGCGAAGTGGATGACGGCGTCGATGTGCTCGTGGGCGAAGAGGTGCTCGGTCTTGTCGTGGTCGCGCAGGTCGAACGAGTGCACCGGCAGGTGCGTGTCGGTCAGTGCCTCGAGCCGGTTGACCACCGTCGGCTTGCTGTTGGCGAAGTTGTCGACGATGAGGACGTCGTGCCCGGCGGCGACGAGCTGGACCACGGTGTGCGAGCCGATGTAACCGGCGCCGCCGCTGACGAGTACGCGCATGGCGCCCACCCTATCGAGGGCGGCCCCGACCGGATCAGCCCGCGTCCGCCCGTCAGACGAGCCTCAGCTCGGTGATCGCGAGGGCGAACAGCGCGAGGGGAGCGGCGAGGATGGCGACCGACACGGCATACATCGCGGCGGCAGCGAGGGGGACGGGCAGGCCGGCGACGCGCTCGGCGTCGAGCAGCTCGATGCGTGCCCTGGCGTCGGCGGTGCTCTCGCGCATGGCCATCGTGCCGGCGGGCTTCGGGCCGCCTGCCATGGCGACGATCGCCCGCCCGGTGCTGAGGACTCCCGCGCCCCGGACGGCCGCGCGGTCGGCGAGGACCTCGATGAGCAGGTGGACCTCGCGCAGCGCGGCGTCGCAGCGCACGAACCGGGGCACGGCCTCGTGGACGACGGTGAAGAACTCCATGACGAGGTCGTGGCGGGCGGCGAGGTGGGCGCGTTCGTGGGCGAGGACCGCGTCGAGCTCGTCGGGGGCGAGCCGGTCGATGGTGCCCTGGGTGAGCACGACGCGGCGGTGGACGCCGGGCACGCAGTATGCCGTCGGAGTCGTGTGCTCGAGCACCCGAGTCCGGTGGTCGCCGTCGCGCGGGTCACCGAGCAGGTCCACCAGCTCGCGGTGTCGGCGTCGGGCGGCCCGCAGGTTGCGTCCCACCCGGTCGCCGGACAGGAGCAGCCTGGCGGCGACGACGGCGCTCAGGGCGGCCGCGACCCCGACGACGACCCAGTGCTCCGAGAGCCGGACCTGGCGGCCGATGAGCGCGGGCACGGCAGCGGGTGCCGCGAGGAGCGCGGCGAGCACGGCGGCGACCGCGGTCGACTGCCAGAGCACGAGCGCAGCCCGCGGGGCCTTGCGCAGCCCCGTCGCCCGGGCGAGGACGCGCGGCACAGGCCAGGCGAGCAGGCCCGCCAGGACGACGAGCGCCGCGACGACGAGCACGGCTCAGCCTTTGCCGCGAGTGGCGTCGGGACCAGCGCCGGGCCGGCGGGCCTCGAGCTCGGCGAGGGCGGCCTTGAGCTCGTCGATCTCCTCCGGGGTCGACTCGTCGAGGAAGTGCAGCAAAGCCGACCGCCGGGTGTCCCCGGCGAGCTCGCCGAGGGTGTGGTGCAGCGACTCCGACGTCAGCTCGGCGCGGGTCGAGGCGGCGGTGTAGCGCCAGGCGCGGCCGTCGCGCTCGCGCCGGACGAGGTCCTTCTTCGCCATCCGGTCGAGCACGGTCATGAGGGTCGTGTAGGCGAGCCCCCGCTCGACCCCGATGGCGTCGTGGACCTCACGGACGGTGCGTCCCTCGGGGTGGGCCTCCGCGGTGGCCCAGAGCTCTTCCATGACGGCGCGTTCGAGGTCGCCGAGGCGGTTGCGGGGTGTGCTGGGCATGGTGTTCCAATCTAACGACCCGGGTGGTCGGCTTCGTGCATGCGGTCGTCCGTCTCGGCGTCCGCGGTGGGTGCCATCGTCCCCGATGGCCGGCGCCGCACCTCGACGACACGGTCGAAGAGCTCGGCCCCGTCGTCGCGGTGGGTCACCATGATGATCGTTCGGTCGGGCCGGTGGGTGCCCGTGGCCGACCTCGTGAGGTCCTCGAGGACGGCGCGCGCGGTCGGGGGGTCGAGGTGCGCGACGGGCTCGTCGAGGAGCACGAGCGGGCGGCCGCTCAGGTGCGCGCGGGCGATCCCGAGGCGGGCGCGCTCGCCTCCCGACAGCCCGCGACCGGTCGAGCCGAGCGTCGTGTCGAGGCCGTCGGGGAGGGCCGCGAGGAGCGGGCCGAGCCCGGCTGCGGTGAGTGCGTGCTCGACGGCCCGGTCGTCGGCGTCTGGCAGCGCCAGGGTGAGGTTGTTGCGCAGGGTGGTGGCGAAGACGTGGGTCTCGTCGTCGACCACCGCGATGCGTGACCGCGCTTGTGCCACAGGCAGGTCCAGCGTATCGGTGTCGCCGAGACGGTACGTGCCGGATGTCGGGTCGAGGTGCCGGGCGAGGACCGCGAGCAGGGTCGACTTGCCGCTGCCGTTGGGGCCGGTCACCACGACGCTGCTGCCGGCGGGCACGTCGAGGTCGGTCGGGTCGAGGTCGGTGCGCTCGCCGGTCCAGGACGCCGTCAGCCCCCGAGCCCCGACGTCGATGCCGCCGTATGCCGGGTGGCCAGGTTGCGTGGCCGGGGTGTCCTCGCGGTCCCGCTCGGCCGCACCGGCGACGGTGGGCCTCAGGTCGAGCAGGTCGTCGATGCGCCGCTCGCTCGCTCGCGCCCGGGCCAGCGCCCGCATGGCGTCGACGAGCGGAGTGATGGCCTCCGAGACCGCCACGGGCGTGAGGACGAGCAGCGCCTTGACCGGCGTCGACACCGCGAGGCCCTGGGCGATGACGGCGGTCGCGGCGACGGCAGCACCGACCGCGACGAGGAAGAGGGAGGAGGCGACTGCGCGTCCGACCGCGATCCGCCGGGTGACGCGGTCCAGGGTCGCGTGGGCCCCATCGAGCCAGCCGAGCGCGGTCGTCCAACCGCCGACGGCCCGCAGCTCGTCCGCCTGGCTCGCCATGAGCTCGCTGACCCTGTTCACCTCGGCGCGGGCAGCGAGCAGGCTTGCCAGCGAACGGGACTCGAGCCGGACAGCCAGTCCGCTGACGAGGCACACGACGACCCCGAGGGCGAGCAGGACGAGCCCGACGGGCATCGCGAAGGCCATCGTCAGGGCGATCGCGAGACCACCGGCGACGGCGGTCGAGATGACCGGCACCGTCACCCGCACCTGCGCGTCGACGACGTCCGTGAGGTCGTCGACGACCCCGGTCAGCACGTCGGAGCGCCGACGCCTCCCGAGCCGCGCCGGTGTGAGCGGGACGAGCGCCTCGTAGGCGGCGGTGCGCCGCTCGGCGAGCAGGGCGAGGGCCGCGTCGTGGCTCGTCAGCCGTTCCCAGTAGCGGAAGACCGGACGCGCCATGCCGAAGGCCCGCACCGCCACGATCGCGGTGAGCAGGGTCAGGATGACGGGCCGCTCGGAGGCTCGGACGATGAGCCATCCCGACGTGGCCGTCAGAGCCATGCCGGAGGCCGTGGCGACGCCACCGAGCAGGCCGCCGCGGACGGTGCCGGACGACGGCCACCAGACGCGTCGGGCCCGGGCAGTGGCGCGAGCTGGGCCAGCCAGTTGCGGGGGAGCCGTGGTCGTCTCGACAGGCGCCTTGTCGTTCACTGCGCCGCCTCCCGTCCGTTCGTTCGAGGTGACGTCGAGCCGCGCGCGGGCCCCGCGACCGCCGCCTCCACGAGCGAGTCGGGAGCCGTGAGCACGACGTGTTGGTCCGCGTGGGCGAGCAGCTCGTCCCGGTGTGTCACCGCGACGACGACGCGACGCTCGGCGAGCTCGGCGATGACCGCGGCGAGGTGCTCGGCTCCCTCAGGGTCCAGGTGGGCGGTCGGCTCGTCGAGGAGCAGCAGGGTCTCGGGTGCGAGCCAGGCCCGGGCGAGCGCGAGTCGCTGGCGCTGGCCGGCCGAGAGCCCGAACCCGTCGTCGCCGAGATCGGCAGAGAGCCCGCCGGGGAGCCCGGCGACGGCGCCGTCGACCTCGACCGCGCGCAGTGCCGCCCACAGCTGCTCGTCCGTGGCGGCATGACCGATGGTGAGGGCGTCGCGGATCGACCCGGTCGCGAGGAACGGCCGCTGCGTGACGTAGTGCGCGGGCGGCGCGGTGACCGCGCCCTCGTCCGGGCGCCGCAGGCCGGCGAGCAAGTCGAGCAGCGTGGACTTGCCCATGCCGGACGGCCCGGTGACGACGGTGAGGCCGGGCCCGGCCACCAGGTCGAGGTCACGCAGGACGGGAACGGACGACCCGGCATACGCGTACGTGGCCCTGCTGACCCGCACCGTCCAAGGCGCCCCCCGGCCCGACCCCCCAGCACCGAACGAGTCGTTCGACCCCGAACGCGCCGGTGCACCACCGCGCTCGGCACCGAACGACTCGTTCGCGCCCAAGGGGGCTGCGGCGGCGACGGGGGCGGGGGCGAGGTGGGCGAGGACCGCGTCGAGCGCAACGGCACCGTCGGCCGCCGCGTGGTACTCGGCTCCGACCCGGCGCACCGGCCAGTACGCCTCTGGCGCGAGCAGGATCGCGACGAGCGCGGGACCGAGGTCCATCGACCCGTGTGACAGGCGCAGGCCGACGGTGACGGCCACGATCGCGACCGAGATCGTGGCCAGCAGCTCGAGCGCGGCTGACGACAGGAACGCGATCCGCAGCGTCTCCATCGTGGCCCGCCGGTGTCGCTCGCTGACCTCGCGCACCGTGTCGACCTGGCGACGGGCGCGGCCGTACGTGACGAGGGTCGGCAGGCCGCGGACGACGTCGAGGAAGTGGCCCGACAGCGTCGCGAGTGCGGCCCACCGGCGCTCGGTCGAGTCCTGCGTGGCGCGCCCGATGAGCGCGGCGAAGAGCGGCAGCAGCGGCAGGGTCAGCACGACGACGAGCGCGCTCGGCCAGTCGACGACCGCGAGCGTGCCGACCGCGAGAGCCGGCACGACGGCCGCGTGCACCAGCGTCGGGAGGTAGCGGGCGGCATACGGCTCGACCGCCGCGGTGCCGGACGTCGCGAGCGACACGGCCGCGCCGGGGTCGAGGCGTGAGTCGGCGTCGACGGAGCCCCACCGGCGCAGCAACGCCGCCCGGAGTGCCGAGGAGACGGAGACACCGGCCCACGCCGCGACCCACTCCGTCGTGGCCGCCATGACGGCGCGGACCGAGAACAGGCCGAGCAGCCACGCCAGCGGGGTGGTGAGGCCGCTGCCCGCGACGACCGCGACGACGACGGCCGAGAGCGCGAACGCCGTTGCGATCGTGGCGATCCCGCTGGCCACGCCGGTGGCCGCGAGGACGGCTACCGGCCTCCGGACGGCTGGCGCCGTCCGGAGGAGTCGCGGGTCGAAGGGCTTCATCGGGTCACCGGTCCGTCGTCAGCGTGACGCTGGCTCGAGCGGGGCGTCCTCGGGAATGTGATTGGTGCCCAAGCGCTTCCGGAAGACCCAGTACGTCCAGCCCTGGTAGATCACGACGATCGGGGTGAAGACGAGCGCCACAACCGTCATGACCTTGAGGGTGTAGTCCGTGCTCGACGCGTTGTCGACCGTGAGGCTCCACGCCGGGTTGGTCGAGCTCGGCATGACGTTGGGGAACATCGTGAGGAAGTACGTCGCGACGGCCATCGCAATGGTGACGGCCGTGCCGAGGAACGCCCAGCCCTCGCGTCCGGCCCGGTTCGCGGCGAGTGCTCCGAGGAGGGCGACGGCCGCGACGCCGGTTGTGGCCCAGGAGGCGGCCTTGCCGTCGGCGAGCCCGATCCAGACGAGCAGCACGACGGCGAGCACGGCCGCGACCGCGCCCACGCGCTGGGCGATGAGGCGCGCCTCGTGACGGATGTCCCCGTCGGTCTTGAGTGCCACGAAGATCGCGCCGTGCGTGAGGAATAGGGTCACGAAGACGAGGCCGCCGAGGAGCCCGGCCGGGTTGAGCAGGGTGAGGACGTTGCCGGTGAACTCCTTGTCGGCGTCGATCGGCACGCCGCGCACGATGTTCGTCAGCGCGACACCCCAGAGGAATGCCGGCAGCACCGAACCCCAGAAGATCGCGAGGTCCCAGCGCGCCTTCCACTGGGCCTCCGGCCGCTTGTGGCGGTACTCGAACCCGAGGTTGCGCACGATGAGGGCGACGAGGATGACGAGCAGCGGCAGGTAGAAGCCGCTGAACAGCGTCGCGTACCAGTGGGGGAAGGCTGCGAAGGTCGCGCCTCCGGCGGTCAGCACCCACACCTCGTTGCCGTCCCAGACGGGACCGATGGTGTTGAGCAGGACGCGGCGGCGCTTCTCGGCGTCCATGGCGTCGGCCGCGTGACGCCGGCCCCCGAGCACGGGCAGCAACATGCCGACGCCGAAGTCGAAACCCTCGAGAACGAAGTACCCCGTCCACAGGACACCGAGGATGATGAACCAGACGGTAGCGAGATCCATGGCGACGCAACCCCTTTCAGTAGGCGAAGACGAGGGGGGCGTCCTCGTCCCGATCGGCGGGATCCTGCGGCTGCTCGAAGGGCTCGGCGCCCTTGCGGACGTAGTGCAGGAAGAGCTTGACCTCGACGACGGCCAGGGCGCCGTAGAGCAGGGTGAAGACGGTCATCGAGGTGATGACCTCGCCGATCGAGACGCCCGGTGAGACGCCGGATGCTGTGGTCATGAGGCCGAAGACGACCCAGGGCTGACGACCGACCTCGGTGAAGATCCAGCCGAAGCTGTTGGCGAAGAGCGGGAGGAACGGAGTGGCCACGGCGGCATACGCAAGCCACCGCGACGACGGGGTGCGTCCCCGCCGTGTCAGCCACAGGACGGCGAGCGAGACCGCTGCGCCGGCCATGCCCAGCCCGACCATGAGACGGAACGTCCAGTACGTGGTCGGGATGTTCGGGACGTATGCCGTGTCGGGGTCGGCGACGAGGGGGTTGCCGCTCGCGCCGTACGTCTCGGCGTAGGCCGCCTTGAGGTCGTTGATGCCCTGCACGGCGCCGTCGACGTCGCCCGTCGCGAGGAAGCTGAGTAGGCCCGGAACCTCGATGAGCGCGTTCGCGTGCGACCCGTCGAGCGAGCCGATCGTCAACACGGAGAACGGTGCTCCCTCGCCCGCGGGCACCGACTCGTAGAGCGCCTCGGCGGCCGCCATCTTCATCGGCTGTACCTCGGTCATGATCTTGCCCTGCACGTCGCCGGTGACGGTCACGCCGATGGCGGCGACGAGGGTGACGAGCGCGCCGATCCTGGCGGCCCGTCTGTACATCGGCGCGTCCGTGCGCTCGACTGGCTGCGCGTCGTCGTCGGCTCGTTGCGCCTCGCGACGCATGAGCCACAGGGCGACGCCCATGACGACCGCAGCCCCGGTCATGTACGCCGCGAGGACGACGTGCGGGAAGGTGACGAGCTGGACCTTGTTCGTCAGGACGGCGATGAAGTCGGTGAGCTCCGCCCGCCCGGTCGCCCGGTTGTACGTATAGCCGACGGGGTGCTGCATGAAGGAGTTCGCGGCGAGGATGAAGTACGCCGAGAGCACCGTCCCGATGTGGACCACCCACATCGTCGCGGCGTGGAGCGTCTCGGGGATGCGTCCCCAGCCGAAGATCCAGAGGCCGAGGAAGGTCGACTCGAGGAAGAAGGCGAGCAGAGCCTCGATGGCCAGCGGGGCGCCGAAGATGTCACCGACGAAGCGCGAGTAGTCGCTCCAGTTCATCCCGAACTGGAACTCCTGCACGATGCCCGTGACCAGCCCGAGCGCGAAGTTGATGAGGAAGAGCTTGCCGAAGAACTTGGCGAGCCGCAGCCACTGCTCATTGCGGGTGCGGACCCACGCGGTGTGGAAGACCGCGACGATGGCGGACATGCCGATCGTGATGGGGACGAAGAGGTAGTGGTAGACGGTCGTGATGGCGAACTGCCATCTCGCCAGGTCCGTTGCATCCATGGAGGCTCCCCGAGGGGTCAGTGGAACTACATGTCGTAGTAGATACTACAGACTGTAGTGGATGCTGCGCACCGGGGTGCCGGCGGCTTTCGCGCGGCCGCGCGCCGCGTTGACAGCGCCCCGGCCCGGTGGGTCAATCGCGGGATGGCCGACCTGCCCATCACCGTCGACGCGCACTCGCACGAGGCGCCTTTCGAGCAGGTACGCGCCCAGCTCGCCGCGCTCATCGCCGCGGGTCACCTGCTCCCGGGTGACCGGCTCCCGACGGTGCGTGCGCTGGCCGCCGACCTGGGTCTGGCGGTCAACACGGTGGCCCGGGCGTTCAAGGAGCTCGAGGCGAGCGGTCTCGTCGAGACCCGCCGCCGCGCGGGCACGGTCGTCGCGTCCGGCGAGCACACGGCCGACGTCGCCGTCGCGGCCCTGGCCACGAGGTTCGCCGTGGCGGCACGGGCGGCGGGGATCGACGACGCCGCGGCCATCGAGCTCGTTCGATCGGCCCTGCGGCAATCCTCCCGGTCCTCCTGAGTGGTGCGCGGCCACCGGCAGGGAAGCTCTGCCCTGAGATCCGCTCGATCAGGCGTTGTCGTGCGCCAGTGACGAGGACAGCTCGCGGTGGGCGTCGGCCTGGGCGAGCAGCAGCCTGGCCTTGTCCTCCACTGCCTCCACCGCGTCGGCGCCGGCGACGAAGCGCAGCGGCGGCTCGTCCCGTCCGGCCAGGTGCACCAGAGCCGTGGCGAGCTTGGCAGGGTCACCAGCCTGCTGGCCGTCCACGCCCTGCCATGCCGCCACCGTCGCGGCGGTGCGGTCGGCGTAGTCGTCGATCGAGGGCACCGCAAACTGGGTGGACTGCGGGGTGAGCAGCTCGGTGCGGAAGAAGCCGGGCTCGACGACCATGGTGCGGATCCCGAACGGTGCGACCTCTGAGGTCAGGCTCTCCATGAATCCCTCGACGCCGAACTTGGAAGCGGCGTACGCCGTCATGAAGTCACCGGCCGCGCTGATGCCGGCGGTGGAGGAGATGGTCGTCACCAGGCCGGACCGCTGAGCCCGCAGCTGCGGCAGGACGGCGCGGGTGAGATTGACCGGGCCGTAGAGGGTGGTCTTGATCCGCGCCCGGAAGTCCACCGGAGCGATCTCCTCGAAGAACCCGGCCTTGAAGTTTCCGGCATTGTTGACCAGCACGTCGATACCGCCGAACCGCTCGACGGCGGCCTCGACGGCTGCGCTCGCGGCGACGGGATCCGTGACGTCGAGGGCGACGGCCAGCAGGTCGTCGTGCTCGCCCAGCGCGGCGGTGACGGTGTCGGTCCTGCGTGCGGCGGCGACCACCGCTTGACCTGCAGCCAGGGCCGCTCTGGCGATGTCGACGCCCAGCCCACGGCCGGCCCCCTTCCCGCTGCCGGCGGACCCCGGACAGAGCCTCCTCGTCTACACCGCCGAGCCCGGGTCATGCAGCGAGGATGCGCTGACGCTCCTGGCCAGCTGGTCGGCCACCGCCCACCGTCACACAACTCAGACCAGCGACCCGCAGCCCGGAACGCAGTCCCACAAACACGAGTAGCGAAGGCGGGTGTGCGTGCAGCCCGGCAGCGATGGACATCGGCGCGGTGCTCGTCGCCGAGGGAGGCGCAGACCGGTCGGCCCGCCGAGCGACTGGGGGTGGCCGACGTGCTCCGTCGGCCACCCCCGGTCGTGACGTCAGCAGCAGCGACCCTGTGGGTGACGGTCCTGCCAGTCCAGGTGCTCGCGCCAGAACTCGCGCTCCCCGAGTGGCCGGGCGCCGGGGTGGTGCCGGGTCAGGTGTGCGCGGTACCGGTCGTAGGCGTCAGCCCCCATGACTGCGCGAAGGTATGCCGTCCCGCCCCGGAAGCCACGGATGCCGGCTGAGGCGAGCCGCGACAGGAGGGACCGACTGGTCGGCGCCACGGTCAGTGGCGCCCGGACGGCATACGTGGGGCGATCTCGTCCCACTCGGCCTGGAGCTCGCGCTCGTGTGGCGTCGGGACGAGGCCCGCGGGGGCGAAGATCCGGGACTCCACACGGGGGTCCTCGGTGTCGACACCGCGATGTCCGCGGGCAGCCCTGACGCTGGTGACGATCGCTGCGACGAGCACGATCAGGGTGAGGACGACGAAGACGACCGAGAGGGTGCCCTGGACCGTCGTGTTGCGCACGACCGCTTCCATGGCCTCGACCGACTTGGCCGTGCCGAAGCTCGTCCTTCCCTCCGCCAGCGCGGTGCGGAACGCCTCGTTCTGGGCCCAGTACCCGACCGCGGGCACCGGCGAGAAGATCTTGAACATCGACGCGGTCACCGTGACGACGGCGGCGAAGCCCAGGGGGAGCACGACCACCCACAGGTGCCGGAAGCTGCCGCGCCGCGCGACGATCGCCATGACGACGGAGAGCGCGATGACGGCGAGCAGCTGGTTCGCGATCCCGAAGAGCGGGAAGAACGTGTTGATCCCGCCGAGCGGGTCGGTGACACCGAGGACGAGGATGTAGCCCCACCCGGCGACCATGACGGCAGTGCAGATCCAGGCGCCGAGGGTCCAGGACGTGTCCTTGAACCGCGGGATGACGTTGCCGACGGTGTCCTGGAGCATGAACCGGGCCACGCGCGTCCCGGCGTCGACGGCGGTGAGGATGAAGAGCGCCTCGAACATGATCGCGAAGTGGTACCAGAAGCCCATCAGCGCGGTGCCGCCGAACCACTGGTGCAGGACCGTGGCGATACCGACGGCAAGCGTCGGCGCCCCGCCCGTGCGTGAGACCACGGACTCCTCGCCCACGTTGTGCGCCAACGTCGTCAGAGCGTCCGGAGTGAGGTTCACGCCGGAGAGCCCGAGCGAGTTGACGAACGCCACGGCACCCTCGACCGTGCCACCGGTCGCGGCGGGGGACGCGTTCATGGCGAAGTAGATCCCACGGTCGATGCTGATCGCGGCGACGAGCGCCATGATCGCCACGAACGACTCCATGAGCATGCCGCCGTAGCCGAGGAACCGGGTCTGCCGCTCCTTCTCGACGAGCTTGGGCGTCGTGCCCGACGAGATGAGCGCGTGGAAGCCGGACAACGCGCCGCACGCGATCGTGACGAAGAGGAACGGGAAGAGCGAGCCGGGCACGACCGGTCCGTTGTCGCGGCTGGCGAACTCCGAGATGGCCGGCACGGTGATCGTGGGCTGGACCACGACGATCGCGACCGCGAGCAGGACGATGACGCCGATCTTCATGAACGTCGACAGGTAGTCGCGCGGTGCGAGCAGGAGCCACACCGGCAGGACCGCGGCGATGAAGCCGTAGACGATGATCATCCACGCGATGCTCGTGCGGTCGAGGTGGAAGAACGAGGCGCCCCATGCGGACTCGGCGACCCAGCGGCCGGAGATGATGGCGAACATCAGGAGCCCGAAGCCGATGACGGAGACCTCCATGACCTTGCCCGGCCGGATGAACCGAAGGTAGACGCCCATGAAGAGCGCGATGGGCAGGGTGAGGCCGACGGAGTAGACGCCCCAAGCAGATTCGCCCAACGCGTTGACGACGACGAGCGCGAGGATCGCGGTGATGATGATCATGATGGTGAGCGTTGCGATGAGGGCCGCGGTCCCGCCGACCACGCCGAGCTCCTCCCGCGCCATCTGGCCGAGCGAGCGGCCGCCACGCCGCATCGAGAAGAACATGACGAGGTAGTCCTGCACGGCGCCCGCGAGGACGACGCCGACGATGATCCACAGGGTGCCGGGCAGGTAACCCATCTGGGCGGCCAGGACCGGGCCGACGAGCGGCCCGGCACCGGCGATGGCGGCGAAGTGGTGACCGAAGAGCACCCTGCGGTCCGTCGGCATGAAGTCCCTGCCGTTGTCCTTGGTCTCGGCAGGCGTCGCCCGGGTGTCGTCGGGCTGGGCGACGCGACGCTCGATGTACTTCGCGTAGAACCGGAACGCGATCAGGTAGGTGCTGACGGCCGCGAAGACGAACCAGATGGCGTTGATCGTCTCCCCGCGGAAGATCGCGATCATCGACCACGCGACGGCGCCCAGCGCGGCGACGGCGCTCCAGCCGAGGATCTTGCGCGGCGTCCATCGCCGGTCGTGCTGGTCGGCGACCTCTGGGTCGACCGCCGCCGGGGGCCGTGAGTGCTGGTCGGGCAGGGTTGTGCTCATTGGGTATTCCTCATCGGGGTCTCGGTGGAGGGGTTTGGCTGGTGCAGGGCCCGTCGGCCGGAGGCTCAGGCCATCGCCCGGGAGAGCTTCCACATCGCGTCGACGACACGCTCGACGTCGTCGTGCTGGTGGAACAGATGCGTCGACACACGAACCGCCCAGTGCGAGCTGCTCGCGCCGATGACCGGGAAGTCGACGTTGCGGATGACGATGGAGTGCTCGGACCTCATCCGCGAGACGAACTCGACGGACTTCGCCTGGGTGGTGACGTCCGCTGCGTTCGCGAACGGGTTGAACGACGTCAGCGCGCAGACCAGGCGGGGGTCGTCCTTGGGCGAGTACAGGCGCTCGACGCCCCACCGCTCGGCGATGAGCTCCTTGAGGTGCGCGGACAGGCCGAGGACGTGGTCCTCGATGCGCTGCCGGCCGATCGTGTCCCACATCGTCATGACCTGCTTGACGCCGGCCTGCAGGGCGATGCTGCCGTTGCCGACCGACGTGAGGTAGCGACCCATGTCGTAGGACGCCGTCGCGTTGGTCGTCCGCGGTGGCAGCCCGGCGTCGGGGTAGCTGCTCGTGATCGTGGGCCAGAACGCGGGCAGCGGGTTCGGGTTGTAGCGCGCGTCGACCTTGTTGCGGACGTAGAGCACACCCGTGCCACCGGGACCGCACTGCCACTTGGCGGCCGAGCCCGCGAAGAAGTCGACCCCGAGCTCGTGCATCGAGTAGTTCATCATCCCCGGGACGTGGGCGCCGTCGACGACCGTCACGAGGCCGTGCTCCTGGGCGAGCTCTACGAGCATCCGGATCGGGAGCATCGTGCCGGTCTTGTACGTCGGTGCCGAGAACAGCATGACCTTGGTCCGCGACGTGATGGCCTGCCGGAAGAGCTCGACGTAGTCCTCGGCGCGCTGCGCGTTGCCGACGGGCAGCGCGACCCGGCGCAGGACGACCCCCTTGCGGTCACGGAGCTGCTGCATCGGCGAGTTGCCGCCCGAGTGCTCGTGGTTCGTCGTGAGGATCTCGTCGCCCTCGGCGAGCTCGAGGCCGGCGAGGATCTTGGCCATGCCGTCGCTCGTGTTGTGGGTGATCGCCATCTCGTCCACGTCACAGCCCAGCCCGGATGCCGCCAACGCGCGGACGTCGTCGAACGAGCTGTAGCCCGACTCCGCGGCGACGGCGACCCGCAGGTTGGTGTCCTCGAGGGTCTGCAGCACGGACCTCGGCGGGGAGCCGACGGTACCGACGTTCATGAACAGCACGTTCTTGTCGAGCACGAACTGTCTCTCGACCTGCTGCCAGAAGGTGGGGTCACCGGCGAGAGGGACCGCGGCGGCGCCACGAGCCGTGGAGGCCGTCGTGGCCGACGCTGCTGACGCGGGGGACGATCCGATCAGGCCGAGGCCGCCTGTCGCGGCGGTGAAGGTTCCGGCGCCGATCAGCCGCAGGATGCCGCGACGGGAGGCGTGTGAGGTGTTGAGGACGTTGGTCATGAGTATCTCCTTTGGTTCCAATGGATTCCGGTGGACAGCTCAGCGAACGGCGATGGCGGCGATCTCGACCTTGGCGTCCCGGGGCACCCGAGCCACCTCGACCGTCGCCCGGGCTGGCGGAGCCTGCGGGAAGAACTCCGCGTAGGCCGCGTTGAACGCGGCGAAGTCGTCGAGGTCGGACAGGTACACGGTGGTGCTCACGATGTTCGACAGGGTCATCTCGTTTGCTTCGAGCACCGCTGAGAGGTTCTTCAGCACCTGCCGGGTCTGGTCCTCGATGCGCGACCCGGCGGGAATCTGGCCCGTCGCCGGGTCGATGGGCAGCTGGCCGGACAGGAACAGCTGGTTGCCGGCGGCGATGGCCTGTGAGTAGGGCCCGATCGCGGCCGGAGCCTCGGGGGAGGCGATCACGCGGTGTTGTGTGGTCGGCTCGGCGGATGCGAGGGGCTCAGCCGGACTGGCCACGCCGCTCTGGGTGCCCCAGGCGAAGGCGGCCCCGGCGAGTCCGGCCGCGAGGGCGGCGGTGAGCGTACGGGGGAGGCGGTGGATGGGCGTGCTCGAGTGGGGCGACATGGGTCCTCTGCTCTCGGACGACTGGGTCTGTTGACCGCCGCGGCGCGCGACTGCGTCGTCGGGGTCACATGGAGGTTGCGCACGTCGAGCAGAAGGTTTACACGAGCCTCATTGAACGGCAGGGAAATTCACGGGACGCGGTGAATGCCGCCGAACTGGGGACCGCTGGGAGGGTGGCGTCGAGCGGCCGTGTGCTCGATCCCGAACGCGTGGACCGCGGCCCTACGGAAGGATGACGACCCTGCTGACGGCGGGCGGCGTGGTCGATGACGGCGCCGGCGTGGGCGTCTGCTCGCTGGCGTGCAGCGCCCACAGGCCGACCACGTCGGCAGCGGCGATGAGCACGCCGGCGACGGCGACCATGACGAGGCGCCGGCGGCGGTCGCGGCGCTGCCACTCCTGCTTCGCTCGGGCGTATGCGTCGGGCGAGGACGTGGTCTGTGAGGCGAAGGCGCGCAGGGACTCGGCCAGGCGCTCGTCCATCGTGTGGTCGGTCATGGCTGTCCCTCCGTCCGCTCTTTCGACCACTCTTCCGACTGCGGCTCCAACCGGGCCGTCAGGGCGCCCATGCCACGGAAGACGTGTGACTTGACGGCTCCGGTGCTGATACCGAGGGCTTCCGCGATCTCGGTCTCCTTCAGGCCCAGCCAATAGCGTAGGACAAGAGCCTCGCGCTGGCGGGTGGACAGCGTCTGGAGCGCGTCGATGACGCGCTGTTGGTCGTCCTTGAGCAGCGCGAGGCTCTCCGCGGACTCCACGGTGGCACGCTCGAGGTCGCCGGCCTCGGTGTGCGCGTGCCGTCGCCGTACCTCGAGCTTGCGGATACGCATGCGGGCGAGGTTCGTGACGGTGCTGCGCAGGTACGCCGGTGCGGAGTTGGGGTCACGCAGCCGGCTCCACCGGCGGTGCAGCTCGCAGAACGCCTCGGAGACGAGGTCCTCCGCGTCGTGTCCTGCTCCGAGCAGGAGCGCCAGCCGTGTCAGCTGCAGGTGGTGCGTGTCGAAGAGTGCGGCCATCGCGGCCTCCCGGTCGATGTCGCGCAGGTCGACGTGGTCGGCCTGCGCCACTACTCCGCGAGTCGAGTCGGCCGAGGCCGCCGAGGGGGCTGAGGGATCCGACGAGGCGGAGGGATCCGAGGAGGACTGCGGAGGCGACGGGTCCCGGCGCAGCTCCCGCCCGGCACGGGTCGCGGGTCGCAGGTTCATGGACGCACCCGGCTTTCGGACCACAGGACGCGTCCGCCGGCCTCGACCGCCCACACCGTGACGATGTTGAGCGTGAGGGCGGCGACGCCGGCATAGACCGGTCCGGCGCCGGGAACGTCCACCGTCGGGGAGAAGCCGCCCAGGGTGACCATCGCCGTGCTGCTCACCATGCCGACGGCCCACCCCGACAGCAGGGCCGTGCGGCCGGGGCGGCGCGGAGCCAGGGTGAGCAGCAGGGGCGGGAGGGTCTGCAGCACCCAGGCTGCGCCGAGCAGATGGAGATGGATCGCGCTCTGGTTCTGGAACCCGAGCGCGAAGCCGAGGGCGCCCAGCTTGACGAGCAGCGACATGAGCCGCGCCACCTTCACCTCGTGCGCACTGCTCGCGCCGCGGTTGACGTACTCGACGTAGACGTTGCGGGCGAAGAGGGTGGCCACCCCGATCGACATGACGGCGGCGGGCACGAGGGCGGCCACGGCGATGACCCCGAGCAGCAGCCCTGCAAGCCACGGGCTGGCGAGCCGCTCGATGAGCAGGGGGATGGCGAGGTCCGAGCGCCCCGACGGCACCTCGATGCCGACGGCGGCAGCGACGACACCCATGACGGCGAAGACGCCGAGAAGGAGCGTCCACCCCAGCATCGCCGGGAGCGTGACCGCCACCGTGCGCTCACTGCGAGCCGAGAGGGCGACCATGAGGACATGGGGGAAAGCGAACAGCGCGAGCGCCGACCCCACGGCCAGGCTGGCATAGGCCAGCCCGTGCTCCGGAGGTGGCCAGAGCGTCAGGGCACGGTCCTCGAGCGCCGCCTGCGCCGACGCGGCGATCGTGGACCACGAGTGCTGCCGGGAGACGAGGACGATGAGCGTGGCGGCGGCGAGGATGACGAGGACGGCCTTGAGCACCGCGACCGGGGTCGGGGCCGCCAGCCCGTGCCGGTAGGTCGACAGCGCGAGGACGGCGAAGATGGCGACGAGGGCCAGGTCACTGCCGAGACCGTGGAGCTCGAGGCCCAGCGCGGCGAGGACGGCGCGGAGCCCCACGAGCTGCAGGGCGATGTAGGGCATCGTCGCGAGGATGCCGGTCAGGGCCACGGCGAGGGCAAGGCCCGGCGAACGGTACGAGCCCCGGATGAGGTCGGCGCCGCTGACGTAGCCGTGACGCCGAGCGATGCCGGTCAGACGTGGGAGGACGAGTAGAGCCAGCGGGAAGACGATCGTGGTGTACGCGAGAGCGTAGAAGCCGACTCCGCCAGAGCTGTGGACGACGCCGGGGACCGCGAGGAACGTGTACGCGGTGAAGATCGTCCCGCCGAGGACGCACCACAGGATCAGCCCGCCGTTGGCCCGACCCGCGAGCGCCCAGTCGTCGAGGTCGGTCGTGGACCTGCCACGCCCCACCGCCTGCCGATGCGGCCGGGCCACCGCGACGAACGAGGCCGCCGCGACGACGACTGCTCCCGCGAGTGCGGTCCCGTACCGCATGGCACCTCCGTCTCGGCGGCTCGCGATGGCTGTCAACCGAATCGCGACACTGCGCAACCACGTAGTACCGGAGCCTCCGGCGCGGTCACCGAAACCGGACACAACCACCGCGACACGCACACGAACAAGGGCAGTTCCACCACGTGAGAAGAGGCCACGGCGGCGGATCAGCGCGCCCTGAAACGGCCCTCCGGGCCCCCCGACGGGCCAGCACCCGAGAGCCGGCGGCCACGGCAGATGTCACCCGACCGGCAGGGCTCAGGCCGTCGGTGTCACCCGGGCGACGGCGATCTTCCGCCCGGACTTCGTCTCGTAGTCGGCGAAGAAGGGGTAGGCGGCGACGATGACGTCATTCCACGCGGTGTCGCGCTCGGCGCCGCGGAGCACCTCGACCTCGACGGGGTGCTTCGTCGAGCCCACCTCGATCGTCGCCGAGTGCGTCGCGCGCAGGTTGCGGATCCACTGCGGCTCGGTGGGCGCCCCGCCGGCTGAGGCAGCGAGGTAGTAGGCGCCGTCGTGCTGCACGTACGCGACCGGCACGGTGTGCGGGACGCCGGACTTCCGGCCGGGCACGGTGAGCAGCAGCACCGGGCTGCCACCTTTGGCCTTGCCGCCGACCCTCCCACCGGTTCGGCGGTAGACCCAGACGGCCGCCTTGGTGCCGGCCCGCCAGAGACGCTCGGCCATCGACGCCATGATGTTCCTCTCGCTCGAACCTCAAGCCCTCGGTCGCTTCCGAGTCAAGCACCACCCGACGGTGCCGGCCAGCGAACCGCGCAAGCCGGCATACGTTCTCGGCCGCGCGAGCGGTCAGGCCTCGGGACGCTCGTCGACGATGCGTCGCGCCTTGCCGATCGAGCGTTCGATCGACCCCGGCTCACGGACCTCGACGCGGCAGGTCGTGCCGATGCGCGCCTTGATGGTCGCCTCGAGGGTGCGTGCGATGGCATCGGCCTCGCCGGCGGGCAGCTGCGACAGCGGTTCGACGAGGACGGTCAGCTCGACCAGGCGGTCAGGCTGCCTCAGCACGCACTGGAAGTACGGCGACAGCCGCGGCTCGGCGAGCACGTGCTCCTCGATCTGCGTCGGGAAGACGTTGACACCACGGATGATCATCATGTCGTCGGTGCGCCCGGTGATCTTCTCGATCCGGCGCATCGACGGTATGGCAGTGCCGGGCAGCAGACGCGTGAGATCCCTTGTGCGGTAGCGGATCACGGGCATCGCTTGCTTCGTCAGGGAGGTGAGGACGAGCTCGCCGACCTGGCCGTCGGGCAGCACCTCGTCGGTGAGGGGGTCGATGATCTCGGGGTAGAAGTGGTCCTCCCAGACGTGCAGTCCGTCCTTCGTCGTGGCGGCCTCCTGGGCCACGCCGGGACCCATCACCTCGGAGAGCCCGTAGATGTCGACCGCGTCCATGCCGGTGCGTCGCTCGATCTCCCGGCGCATCGACTCGGTCCACGGCTCGGCGCCGAAGATGCCGACCTGCAGGCTGGTCGAGGCGGGGTCGATGCCCTCGCGCTCCATCTCGTCGATCAGGCTGAGGAAGTAGCTCGGCGTCACCATGATGACGCGCGGCTGGAAGTCGCGGATCAGCTGCACCTGCCGTTCGGTCATGCCGCCGCTCGCGGGCACGACGGTCGCACCCAGCCTCTCGACGCCGTAGTGCGCGCCGAGCCCGCCGGTGAAGAGCCCGTAGCCGTACGCGACGTGCACGACGTCCCCCGGGTGGCCCCCTGCGAGACGGATCGACCGGGCCATCAGGTCGGCCCACGTGTCGATGTCGGCCTTCGTGTAGCCGACCACCGTCGGCCGCCCGGTCGTGCCCGAGCTCGCGTGGACGCGCACGACCTGCTCGCGCGGGACGGCGAACATCCCGAACGGGTAGTTGGCCCGCAGGTCCGCCTTCGTCGTGAACGGCAGACGGCTGACGTCGTCGAGCGACCGGAGGTCGTCGGGGTGGAACCCCTTGGCGTCGAAGGCCGCCCGGTAGTGCTCGACGTTGCCGTATGCCGCCCGCACCGTCCGCTGGAGCCGCTCGAGCTGGGTGCCCCGCAGCTCGGCGAGCTCCATGGTCGGGATCTCGTGATCGGGCAGGGCGGGCGTGCGTGACTCCGGCGTCATGCCGCCCATTCTGCTCTTGCGCTCGAGCGGCACAGCGCAGGCGGGCCCTTCCCTTCCCCGCGAGAAGGTGGAGACTCGAGGTGAAGATTTGTCGTCATGAGGCAGGCGACGTGCCATCCGGCGTCCAGAGGTGCAATCATCGGCGCCTGCCGGTCACGACGATCGTCGTGACCAAGAGTAAGGAGCGACTCCGTGAAGTCTCGACACACCCTCCGGTCCCTGATCGCCGTCGCAGGGCTGAGCGTCCTGGCGCTCTCGGCCTGCAGCAGTGGCCCCACCAGCACGACGACGACCCCCGCGGCCCCCGCGAGCGGCGCCTCGGGCGTCACCCTCATCAGCGCAGGCCAGCTGACGGTCTGCACCCACCTTCCCTACGCCCCGTTCCAGTCGAACGACGACTCGGGCAAGACGGTCGGCTTCGACGTCGACATGATGGACCTCGTCGCGAAGAAGCTCGGTGTCGAGCAGGCGATCGTCGACACCCCCTTCGAGGGCATCAAGTCAGGCCAGGACATGGCCACCGGCAAGTGCGACATCGCCGCCGCCGGCATGACGATCACCGACGAGCGCAAGAAGGCCATCCTCTTCTCCGAGCCGTACTTCGACGCGACGCAGGCGCTGCTCGTCCCGACGGGCTCGACGGTCAAGACGCTCGCCGACCTCAAGGGCAAGAAGCTCGGCGCTCAGGCCTCGACGACCGGGCTCGACTACGCGACGAAGAACAAGGACGCGAACGGCTACGAGATCGTCGAGTTCCAGGACCTCGCCGCCGAGACCCAGGCCATGCTGACCGGCCAGGTCGACGGCGCGATCAACGACCTCCCCGTCTGGACCGAGGTGCTCAAGGAGAGCCCCGGCAAGGCGGCCATCGCCACCCAGTTCGACACCGGTGAGCAGTACGGCTTCGGCATGAAGCTCGGCAACGAAGCCCTCAAGAAGGTCGTCGACGAGGTCATCGCGTCGGCGAAGGCGGACGGCACCTACGACAAGCTCTACAAGAAGTGGATCGGCGACGTCCCGGCCTCCTGACGACCGGCTGACGGCCTGAACGGCCGTTGAGCGCCCAGGGCTGGCGCAGGCATCGGGTCTGCGCCAGCCTTGCCCTTGTCCGCCCCTGCGAACGAGTGAGGACAGCATGACCATCGAGACCGTCGACAACCGCCGGAGCGGCTTGACCCGCCGCCAGCGGGCCCGACTCGGCCGGGGGGTGCAGTACACGATCGGCCTGGTCGTCGTCGCGCTCATCGCCCTCAAGACCGACTGGGCCACCTTCAGCGGGGCCTTCCTCCGCAGCGACATCTTCGAGCGGATGGTGCCGCGCGTCATCACCATCGGTGTCGTCAACACCCTCATCTACACCGCGCTCGCGTTCGTCTTCGGGCTCAGCGTGGGTCTGCTCCTCGCGATGATGAAGCTGAGCTCGATCGGGCCCTATCGATGGTTCGCGACGGCATACATCGAGTTCTTCCGTGGGGTGCCGGCCCTGGTCGTCCTCTTCATGGTCGCCTACGGCATACCCAACGCCTTTCCCGGCTTCTCCTTCCCGTTCGGCACGTCCGGCATGGTCATGGTCGGTCTGGGCGTCACGGCGAGCGCCTACATGGCCGAGACGATCCGGGCGGGCATCCAGGCCGTCCCGAGGGGACAGGTCGAAGCGGCTCG
Source organism: Terrabacter sp. GCM10028922 (assembly GCF_042666095.1). Lineage (NCBI taxonomy): Bacteria > Bacillati > Actinomycetota > Actinomycetes > Micrococcales > Intrasporangiaceae > Terrabacter > Terrabacter sp. GCM10028922. Next base: position 294,357 of record NZ_JBHTFG010000032.1, read on the forward strand.
GACGCTGGGCATGTCGCACTCGCGGACCATGGGCACCGTGGTGCTGCCGCAGGCGTTCCGGATCATCATCCCCCCGCTGACGAACGAGATCATCCTGCTCATCAAGGACTCGTCGCTGGTCTACGTCGTCGGTGTGACCGCGAACCAGTACGAGCTGACGAAGTTCTCGCAGGACTTCCTCAACCGGACCGTGAGCCCGACGCCCCTCATCGTCGGGGCCGTCTGCTACCTCGCGATCACGCTGCCCCTGTCCATGCTCGTGCGTCAGCTCGAGCGCCGCTACGCGAAGGCCCGATGACCATGTCGACCCCGTCCACTGCCGAGCGCGGCCCGAACCCGGCGCACGCCATCTCCATCCGCAACCTCAAGAAGTCGTTCGGTGACAACGAGGTGCTCAAGGACATCACTCTCGACGTCGACCTGGGAGAGGTCGTGTGCGTCATCGGCCCGTCCGGCTCGGGCAAGTCGACCCTGCTGCGCTGCGTCAACCTGCTCGAGGACCCCACCTCCGGCCGAATCTTCGTGGGAACCGACGAGATCACCGACCCCGACGTCGACATCGACCGCGTGCGTCGGCGCATCGGAATGGTCTTCCAGTCCTTCAACCTCTTCCCGCACCTGACCGTGCTCGACAACCTCACCGTTGCGCAGACGAAGGTGCTCAGGCGGTCGAGGGCCAAGGCGAAGGAGGTGGCCCGTCACAACCTCGAGCGAGTCGGCATGACCCACAAGGAGGATGCCTACCCCGCGCAGCTCTCCGGTGGTCAGCAGCAGCGCGTCGCCATCGCCCGGTCGCTCTCGATGGACCCCGAGCTCATGCTCTTCGACGAGCCGACCTCCGCGCTCGACCCGGAGCTCGTGGGGGAGGTGCTGGCCGTCATGAAGGCGCTGGCCGCAGAGGGGATGACGATGATGATCGTGACCCACGAGATGGCCTTCGCGCGAGAGGTGGCCCACCGCGTCGTGTTCATGGACGGCGGCTATGTGGTCGAGGAGGGGCCGGCTCACGAGGTCATCGGCGACCCACAGGAGGCGCGCACCAAGTCGTTCCTGCACCGGGTCCTCAACCCGATGGTCATCGAGGCCGAAGAGATCACCGACGAGGGCGTCCGCGACATCCACTGAGCCCGGTCCCGCTGTCTGATGTGTTTGTGGAAACACGTCGGATGTCGGCGGATCGACCCGGTTAACGCTTGGGGCGCCCGCTCCGGTACGCTTCCCACAGCGGCCCGCCCAGTTCTGCCTCGGGTCGCCTCTTCTTGGCCTGGCGGAGTGTCGCCGGCCCCGTCGATTCGCTCTTGCGCCGCGACGCCTCACAGCTGAGGCCCATCGCGCCGGGCAGAACGACCTCATCCACGTTTTGGAGTACCCATCTGTGTCCACTGACACGAACTTCGCCGTCCTCGGCGTGCCCGCGAACCTCGTCACGGTCCTCGACGGCCTCGGCATCACCACGCCGACCCCCATCCAGGCCGCGACGCTGCCCGACTCGCTCGCCGGCCGCGACGTGCTGGGCCGTGGCCGCACCGGCTCCGGCAAGACGTACGCCTTCCTCCTGCCGCTGCTGACCCGCCTGTCGCAGTCGCGCCGCAGCCGCCTGGCCCGCCGGCCGCGCGCCCTCATCCTCGCGCCGACGCGCGAGCTCGTCACGCAGATCGACACCGCGATGGCCCCGCTCGCCAAGGCGCTCGGCCTCACCTCACAGACGATCTTCGGCGGTGTCGGCCAGAACCCGCAGGTCCAGGGCCTGCGCAACGGCGTCGACGTCATCGTCGCCTGCCCGGGCCGCCTCGAGGACCTCATGCAGCAGGGCCACGTCAACCTCGACAGCGTCGAGGTCACCATCCTCGACGAGGCCGACCACATGGCCGACCTCGGGTTCCTCCCGGGCGTCCGCCGGATCATGGAGAAGACGCCGCGCAATGGCCAGCGGCTTCTCTTCTCGGCCACCCTCGACGGTGCGATCAACGTGATCGTCAACAAGTTCCTCCACAATCCTGTGACGCACGAGGCGGACTCGGTGCAGTCGCCCGTCTCGACGATGAGCCACCACGTGCTCCACGTCGACAACGGCTCGCACCTGCCCGTCATCCTCGACCTCACCGCGGCCCCGGGTCGCAAGGTCGTCTTCACGCGCACGAAGCACCGGGCCAAGAAGCTCGCCAAGCAGCTCAACGCGTCGGGAGTTCCGGCTGTCGAGCTGCACGGCAACCTCAGCCAGGGTGCCCGCACGCGCAACATGGACGACTTCCACTCCGGCCGTGCGCAGACGCTCGTCGCCACCGACATCGCCGCGCGTGGCATCCACGTCGACGACGTCGCGCTCGTCATCCACGCCGACCCGCCCGTCGAGCACAAGGCGTACCTCCACCGCTCGGGCCGCACGGCCCGCGCCGGCAACGACGGCACCGTCGTCACGATGATGCTCGACGAGCAGGTCCGCGACGTGCGCGACCTGACCCGCAAGGCCGGCATCAAGCCGACGACGACGCGCGTCGCCATCGGTCACCCGCTCCTCACCGAGCTCGCCCCGGGCGACCGGTCGTATGCCGGCGGGCTCGTTCGCGAGGCCGAGCCGGCCGGCTCGGGTGCGACCGCCGGCAACGGCTCCGGACGTGGCTCCGGCCGCGGCCGTGGTCGTGGCGGCAACGGCGGCGCGGCAGCCGGCGGCGGCCGTGGTGCGGCTGCCGAGTCCCGCGGTGCGGGTCGCGGCGCTGGTCGCTCGGGTGGCCGTTCCGGTGCCCAGGGCTCGGGCCGCGGTCGCGCGGCCGGTCAGGCTGGCGAGGGCCAGGCCGGCGGTCGCCGTTCGGGCGGCGCCGGTTCCGGCCGTCGCGGCGGAACGGCGACGGTCTACTCGACGAGCAGCAGTGGCGGCGCCGCGGCGTTCTCGGCCGGCACCCGCGCCGGCTCCCGCCGCTCCCGCTGACCACCCCTCCACCCGTCGAGAGGCCCCCTCTCGTGGCCTCCCACCCGTCGAGTGGCCACCTCTCGCCGCGGGGATTTGGCCACTCGTCGGTCGAGCCGGCCCAGGTCTTGGCCTTTCGACGGTTGAGGGTCAGGGGCGCTTGAGGCTGCGGCTGCGGCCGCGGAACTCGGCGATGATCTGCCCGTCGGACTCGCGCCTCACCGTCACGTCGGTGATGCCGCTGCGCCCGAACGCCGACCGCACGTTCCCCTCGGCGACGAGCACGTCACCGAGCCGGCCCGGAGCGGTGAAGGAGATGTCGGCCCCGGCCGCCACCGTGGCGCGACCCCGCGAGTTGCAGGCGAGCGCGAAGCACGAGTCGGCGAGCATGAAGATGTAGCCGCCGTGGCAGATGGCGTGGCCGTTGACCATGTCGTCGCGGATCGCCATCCGCACGACCGCACGGTCCTGCTCGACGACGGCGGCCTCCATCCCGAGGCGCCGCGAGGCCTCGTCGTCGGCCCACATCTGCCGTGCGAAGGCGACACCGTCGACACCGGGCTGCGGTTCGACGCCGCTCACGTCAGGCTCCCGTCGGTCAGCGCGGGGCTCGGCCGGTAGCGCCCACCCGGGAACGCCTCGTCGAGCTCGGCGAGCTGCCGCGCCACGAGGTCGAACCCGATCTCGCGTCCCCACTCGATCGGCCCCTTGGGATAGCGGACCCCGAGCCGCATCGCGGTGTCGACGTCGTCGGCACTCGCCTCGTCGCGGGCCACGAGGTCGACAGCCTCGTTGACGAGCATGGCGAGAGTACGGGCGAGCGGGTCGGTCGCGATCGGCCCGCCGACGAGACGACCGGCCAGCTCGAGGTCCGGCTCGGCGTCCTGCGCGGAGCCGTCGGCGGCATATGTGTAGACACCCGCCCCGGACTTCCGGCCCAGCCGGCCGGCAGCCACGAGGTCACGCTGGAAATTCGTTGGGGCATAACGCTCGTCGCGGTCGGTCTGCTCCCAGACCGATGTGCCGACAGCGAGGTTGACGTCCTGGCCGATGAAGTCGGTCAGCTCGAGCGGGCCCATGGGGAAGCCGCCCTTCTCACGCAGCGCCCAGTCGACGGTGGCGGCGTCGGCGACACCGCTCTCGACGATGCGCTGCGCCTCGCCGTAGAACGGCCGCGCCACCCGGTTGACGATGAAGCCCGGTGTCGAGCTGCACCGAACCGGGGTCTTGCCCCAGCTCGCCATGAGCGCGGTGACGTGCTCGACGAACGCCGGGGCCGTGCGCTTGCCGTGCACGACCTCGACGAGCTCCATGACGGGCGGCGGGTTGAAGAAGTGCAGGCCCAGTACGCGCTCGGGGTCGGCGACGTCGGTCGCGATGTCGTCGATGTCGATGCTCGACGTGTTCGTGGCCAGGACCGTCGTCGAGGGCTGGCTGTCGGCGAGCTCGGCGAAGATCCGGCGCTTGAGGTCGAGGTCCTCGGGCACGGCCTCGATGACGAGACCACAGTTGGGCAGCTCGTCGAGTGACTCGGCCGGGGTGACGCGCGCGAGCACCGCCGCGGCGTCGTCGGCCGGGAGGCGGCCCTTGTCGACGAGGCGCGACAGCGCGGCGCCGATCCTCTCGACGGCAGCCGCTGCAGCGCCCGGCGCGGCGTCGACGAGGCTCACTGCGTGGCCTGCCGTCGCCGCCACCTGCGCGATGCCGGCTCCCATCGCGCCGGCTCCGACGACTCCGACCGGTCCGAACGCCGACCCCACGTCGGCCGTGTCGGGCTCGCTCGTGCGGTCCTCGTCGGGGCGTGGCTGGGCGGGCTCCGTGGCGTCCGTGTCCATGCCAGCCATCCTGCCGCGTCGCCCGCCCCGTGCGCGCGGCGGGCGTCGCCGGCGCCGCCAGCCCGGTGCCCGACGGCATACGGACGGGCGTCCTACCGGGACTAGCATCGTGGCGTGACAGCACAGGCAACGACGCCCACCCACCCCCTGCTCGAAGCGCACGAGGGAGTCCTCGACGAGATCCGTCAGGCCCTGACGAGCCGTTCCTGGTACTCCCGCTACCCCGAGTCGCCCAGCCCACGCGTCTACGGCGAGTCCGCCGCAGCAGAGGGCCTGGCCGCGCACGAGGCCCACCTCGGGCAGCCGTATGCCGCCCTGTCGAGCCAGCCGACCGACGGCACCTTCGTCGGCAGCGAGGTCTCGCCCTACGGCCCGACCCTCGGCGTGACCTACCCGGCGCTCGACGTGGACGCCGGGCTCGCAGCCGCTCGTGCGGCGATCCCGGCCTGGCGTGACGCGGGGCCGCAGGTGCGCGCCGCGGTGTGCGTCGAGATCGTCGACCGCATCAACAGGCGCAGCTTCGAGATCGCCAACGCCGTCATGCACACGTCGGGCCAGCCGTTCGTCATGTCGTTCCAGGCAGGCGGGCCGCACGCGCAGGACCGCGCGATCGAGGCGGTCGCCGCCGGTCTCGTCGAGCAGGAGCGCGTGCCCTCCTCGGTCGTGTGGGAGAAGCCCGGCCGCGACCGCGAGGGCAACCCCGCGCCGACGCGGATGCAGAAGGACTACCGGATCGTGCCGCGCGGCGTCGCGCTCGTCATCGGCTGCAACACGTTCCCCACGTGGAACGCCTATCCCGGCATCTTCGCCTCCCTCGTCACGGGCAACCCCGTCGTCGTCAAGCCGCACCCTCGCGCCGTCCTGCCGCTCGCGATCTCGGTCGAGGTGGCGCGCGAGGTGCTCGCCGAGTCCGGCTTCGACGCGGCGCTCGTGCAGCTCGCTGCCGAGGCGGACGGCCAAGGGCTCGCCAAGACGCTCGCCGAGCGCGACGAGGTCGCGATCATCGACTACACGGGTGGTCCGGCGTTCGGCGCCTGGCTCGAGCAGTCGGCAGCCGCCAACGGCACCCTCGTCTACACCGAGAAGGCCGGCATCAACTCGATCGTCATCGACTCCACCGACAACCTCCGGGGCATGCTCGGCAACCTCGCGTTCAGCCTCACGCTCTACTCGGGCCAGATGTGCACGGCGCCGCAGAACCTCTACGTGCCGGGCGACGGCATCGACACCGACGAGGGCCACCTCTCCTTCGACGAGCTCGGCGACCGGATCGCGGGCGCGGTCGGGCGGCTCACCGGCGACGATGCCAAGGCCGTCGAGCTGCTCGGGGCGACGGTCAACGACCAGGTGCGCAGCAACGCCGACTCGCTCACGCAGCTCGCCGCGGACGCCGACGGCAGGGTCGTCCTCGAGTCGCGTCGGGTCACCCATCCGGCGTATGCCGACGCCGTCGTCCGCGCCCCCGGCCTCGTCGCGGTCGACGTGGCCCGCGAGGACGTCTACACGCAGGAGTGCTTCGGCCCGGTCGGCTTCCTCATCCGCACTGCCTCGACCGAGCAGTCGCTCGCCCAGCTCGCGGACACGGTGCGCGAGCACGGCGCCATGACGGCGGCGGTGTACTCGACGAGCGAGGAGGTGCTCGAGCAGGCACGTGACGCGGCGGCGCAGGGCGGGGTCGCGTTGTCCGAGAACCTCACCGGTCAGGTCTTCGTCAACCAGACCGCGGCCTTCTCCGACCTGCACGGCACGGGCGCCAACCCCGCCGCGAACGCCGCGTACACCGACGCCGCGTTCGTCGCGAACCGGTTCCGAGTCATCACGTCGCGGCGTCATGTCTGAGCCGCCCGTGGTGGTCACACCTGCGTCGTTGGACCGGGCCGCCTTGCAGCGCAAGGTGGTTCGGACGCTCGTCGGTTCACAGGTGCTCAGCGGTGTCGGCATGGCCTGCGGCATCGCGGTGGGAGCACTGATCGCCGAGGACCTCAGCGGCACCGAGGCACTGGCCGGTGTCGGCACGACGGCGCAGGTCTTCGGCACGGCGCTCATCACGATCCCGGTCGCGCGGGCCACGGCAGCGCGCGGGCGGCGCATCGGCCTCCGGTTCGGGCTCAGCCTGGCGTTCGTCGGGTCCGCAATCGTGGTCGCGGCGGCCGTGGTGAGGTCGTTCCCGCTCTTCGTCGTGGGGATGTTCCTCTTCGGCGGCGGCACGACCGCCAACAACCAGACGAGGTATGCGGCAGCGGACCTCGCCGAGCCGGCGCGCCGGGGGCGTGACCTGTCGATCGTCGTGTGGGCGACCACGATCGGGTCGGTCGCCGGGCCGAACCTCGTCGGCCCGGGCAAGGCCCTCGCGAACGCACTGCGGCTGCCGGAGCTGAGCGGGGTGTTCGTCTTCTCGCTCGCTGGGTTCCTGCTGGCCTGGCTCTTCGTCGACCGCCGGCTCCGGCCCGACCCGTTGCTCACCGCGCGGTCGCTGGACGACCCCACGCGGGCGGCCGGTGCCACAGCCGCCGTCGCGACGCCGGCCGTCGCGAGGCCGGCCGTCGCGACGCCGGCCGTCGCGACGCCGGTCGGCACGCCTCCCTCCGAGGCCGTCGTGGACCCGGCCTCCGGGGGTGTCGCCGACGTGCCGAACCACGACGGCTCGATGCGCCGTGGCCTCGCGGTCGTCCGGTCGAGGCCGGGCGCGCTGCCGGCCGTGCTCGTCATGGCCCTGGGGCACCTCGTCATGGTCAGCGTCATGGTCATGACGCCGATCCACATGAAGCACGGCCATGCCGAGCTCGAGGTGATCGGCTTCGTCATCTCCGTCCACATCCTCGGCATGTTCGCGTTGTCGCCGATCGTCGGTCTCGCCGTCGACCGCTTCGGCGGTCAGCGGGTCGCGATGACAGGTGGCGTGATCCTCACGCTCGCCGCGGTCCTCGCGTCGCGCTCGCAGGCCGGCTGGTCCGGACTGCTGCTCTCTGCGCTGTTCCTGCTCGGTGTCGGCTGGTCGTGCACGCTCGTGTCCGGCTCGACCCTGCTGACCGCCGCGGTCTCGACGGACGAGCGACCGGCGTCGCAGGGCCTGGCCGACCTCGTCATGGGGCTCATGGGAGCGTTCGGCGGCGCCTGCGCCGGTTTCGTCGTCGACCGCTACGGCTACGGCACGCTCTCCGGCTCCGCGTCGGTCATCGGCGTGCTCATCCTCGTCCTCGCGATGGCGGCCCGGCGCCGCGTGCGAGCGGCCGCCGCCTGACGCCACTGCCCGGTGGCGCGCGCGGCGGCGCGCGGTCGCTCAGCCGACCTCGTCGGCCACGCGTCTGCCGGCTGCCGCGCGTCGTGCCATGAGCCCCACGGTCCAGGCGGCACCGAGGCCTGCGGCCGCGGCTCCGACCACGAAGGCGGCGGGGATGCCCAGCGGTTGCGCGACGAAGCCGAGCAGGATCGGGCCGACGCCGAGGCCGAGGTCGATCGCCATGGACGCCGTCCCGGACGCGGCGCCGCGCTGGCTCGGTGCGACGTCCGCGAAGACCGCGGCGAAGAACGCGGGTGTCAGCAGGCCGACTCCCAGCCCGATGACCGCCGCCGCGGTCACCAGCAGCGCCGGTCCAGTCGCGAACGCAGCGACCAGCGCTCCGCAACACAGCACGCCGAGTCCGGAGGTGAGGACGCGCAGTGGCGGCACCCGGTCGGCGATGGTCGCAAGGGTCAGCCGTACGCCGACGACCGTGGCTCCGTAGGTCATGAGCACCAGGCTCGGCGTCGTCATGCCGATCTCACCGGCGCGGATCGAGCAGAACGCCATGAACCCCGAGGACGCGAGCAGGCCGCCGACGAAGCCGATCGACGGTGCGATCGTGCGCCGGTGGATGAGCTGCGCCGGTGCGGCGCCGAGCCCGCTCGGACCCGTGCCCGGGCCGTCGTCCTCGCGCGGCGGTTCCGTCGTCAGCCACGCCAGGACGGCCGCGACCAGGCAGAGCAGGGCCGCGGCCCAGAAGGCTGCCCCGAAGCCGCTGAGGTCGATGAGGTTTTCGGCGATGATCGGCCCGAGCGCGATGCCGAGGTAGAGCGCGATGGAGTTGAGGCTGAGAGCCTCGCCCTGCCGCCCGGGTGGCGCGAGGTCGGCGAGCATCGCGAAGCCGGCCACGAAGAAGGCCGCCTCGGCGACTCCCGACACCAGACGCACCGCGATGACCGCCGCGATCGATGACGTCAGGAGGAAGCACAGCGTGAGGGCGGCAGCCAGCAGGGCGCCCGCCACCATGAGCGGTCGCCGGCCGAGGCGGTCGGTGAGCCGGCCGGCATACGGCCGGAGCATCAGGGCGGTGATGGTGAACGCCCCGAAGGCGACGCCGGCGCCGCGTTCGTCCGCGCCGACGGGTCCGACGGCGTAGAGCGGCAGCGCGTAGATCATGATCCCGGCCGCGAGGAAGTAGGCCAGGTCCATCACCGTGATCCGGATGAAGTCCGGGGTCCACAGGCTGCTCCCGCCCGCCCGCGAGCTCATTCCTCGACGGTAGCCGTCAGGGGCGCCGGTGGGCGGCGGTTCGCCGGAGCCGGGTCGAGCCGGCGCGACCCGGCGCGACCCGGCGCGACCCGGCGCGACCCGGCGCGGCTCAGGCGATCAGGGTGAGGACGAACCCGATGAGCGGCAGCGTGCCCTGCGACAGGGCCGCGCGCAGGTAGCTGCGGCCGGTCGTGACGAGCACGGCCGCGGCCGCGGCCATCGAGCCGGTGCAGAAGAGGGCGAGGGCCTGTCCAGCCGCGTCCTGGCCCGCCCACCAGAGCACGAGCCCGAGGGCGGCGCCGAGGCCGAGGAAGAGGTTGTAGAAGCCCTGGTTGTACGCCATCGGCCGGGTGACGTCTGCCGCGGCCTGGTCGGCGACCCCGAACCGCCTCCAGACCTCCGGCCGGGTCCAGCCGATGCTCTCCATCCAGAAGATGTAGACGTGGAGCAGGGCGGCCAGTGCGACGAACACGCTCGCGGCGATCTTCATGCTCGGATCGTAGGGGGCCCACGGGCTCGTCAGGTCATTCAGGCGGTGACGCGCAGGGTGCTCGTGCGGTCGGGGTTGACCAGCACCTCGATGCGGTCGGCGACGCGGGACTTCAGCTCGGTGACGTGGCTGACGATCCCGACCGTGCGCCCGCCCTCACGCAGACCCTCGAGGGTGTGCATGACGTCGTCGAGCACGTCGGGGTCGAGCGTGCCGAAGCCCTCGTCGACGAAGAGCGTGCCGAGGTCGACGCCGCCCGACTCGGCTCGCACGACCTCCGCGAGAGCCAGTGCGAGCGAGAGCGAGACGTAGAAGGTCTCGCCGCCCGAGAGCGTGCCGACCTCACGGACCTGGTTGGTGTGCATGTCGTGCACACGCACCCCGAGCCCCGACTTGGCGTTGCCCTTCTTCGCGTCGGTGTGCTCGAGCGTGTAGCGGCCGCCGGAGAAGCGCCCGAGCTCGGTGTTGGCCGCCGAGAGCACCTCCGTGAAGCGCCGGATGAGGACGTACTTCGCGAGGTCGAGGTTGAGCTGGTTGTCGCCGTTGCCGGCGACGAGCTGGCCGACCCGGACGGCGTCGGCGGTCTCGGTGATGACGGCGGCGTTGCGCTGCATGGCGTCCTTGATGTCGCCGACGCGGCGCTTCGTCCGCGTGACCTGGTCGCGGAGGCTGCCGTGCTCGTTGCTCGCTGCCTCCATCTCCTTCTTGGCCGCGGCGGCGAGCGCCTCGAGCTGCTCGATGTCGTCGAAGAGCGCGTCGAGCTGGACGTCCGCGAGCTCGGGACCGCTCAGGCCGGCCCGCACCTGCGTGCAGGCGCGCTCGAAGTCGTCGATCTCGCGGGTCTTGGCGTCGATCCACGAGCCGCCCCGGTCGGCCGCCATCCACTCGGCGACGTCGGCGAAGCCGAACTGCGCGAGGTCGGCGTCACGCGCGGCGGTGTCCTCGGCGACCGCCGTGGCGGCGACGTCGCGCTGCGCGAGCGCGTCGACGAGTGCGTCGATGCGACCGGCGGCCTGGACCAGCTCGTCGCGCCGCGCCGAGACGCTCGGGTGGCCGTCGCGGGCCTGCTCGACGAGCGCGGTCTCCTCGGCGATGCGGGTGTCGAGGTCTGTCACGGACTGCTCGGTGCGGGCGAGGCCGGCTCCGAGCCGGCCGGCCTCGGCCGACAGCTCGTCGACGCGCGCCCGCAGCTCGGTGAGCCGCCGCGCGCCGGCCTCGGCGTCGGACCGGGCCTGCACCGACTCGGCGAGCTCGCGCGCTGCGGACTCGGCCCTGGCGCGCGCCGCCGCGACCTCGAGCCCGTCGGCGCGGGCAGCGAGCTCGCGCACCTCGGACCGGAGGGTGCCGAGCGCCTCGGCCGCCACGGTGGCCTGGGCGCGCAGGCGTGCGACCCGCGCCTCCTCGGCCTCGATCTGCTCAGGGGTCACCGCATCGAGCGTGGGGCGCGCCGGCGAGGGGTGCTCGGTCGAGCCGCACACCGGGCACGGGTCGCCATCGACGAGTGAGAGGCCCAGCTCGCCCGCGATGCCGTCGATGCGGGCCCGACGCAGCGCGGCGAGACCCGTCTCGGCCTGCGCCACCGCGGACAGGGCCGAGGTCGCCGCGGACTCGGCCGCGGAGACCCGGGCGCCGGCGGCCGCGTGCGCGACGGCGGCCTCGAGCCGGTCACGGGCCCGCTCACCCTCGGCGGCCCGTCCGTCGACGAGCGCCGCAAGCCTTCGCGCCTCGGTCAGGGCCTGCTCGTGCCGGCTGATCGTCGCGGGCAGCGCGTCGAGCTCGCTCGTCACCGTGGCCACCGACCGGCGTATGCCGTCGAGCCGCTCGGCGAGGCGCCGCCGCTCCTCGACGCGGCCGGCGAGCGCCGACTCCAGGGCGATGGCTCCGGTGAGCGAGCCGACCACCTCGCGGGCCTGGGCGGCGGCCTCACGCAGCGCGGCGGGCCCGTGGTCACGCAGCGCCGCCTCGACGCGGTCGCGTGCCTGGGTCAGGGCCGTCCCGGCCCGCTTGAGTGCCGCCTCGGACTGCGCGAGGGTGCGGACCGCGCCGGCGACCGGCCGGGCCTGCTGCGCGCGGGCCACCTCATGGCGCAGCTCGGAGAAGCGGACGGCCTGCTTGCCGAGGTCGTGCTCCTGCTGCTGGAGCGCGAGGAGGCGCTCGCGGCGCTGCATGCGCAGGCGGGCGTCGCTGACCATGTCGGCCATCTGCTTGTGCGTCTCGATGGCCTCACGGCTCGCCTTGCCGGCGTGGCGCTCGCGCGTCGTGAGCTCGTCGACGACCTGGGCCAGCTCGCCGCCCAGCGCGTCGGGCGCGGTGCGGCTCAGCTGCTCGAGGACGTCGCGGCGCTCCGTCTCGAGGCCGGCCGACACCGCGAGCGCGTGCACCGCGAGACGGATCTCGTCGACGGCCGACTGGCGTCGCGCCTGCGCGGCCTTGCCGGCCTCGACGATCTCGTCCTGCACGCGCCGGAAGAACGCCGTGCCGAAGACCTTCTCGAGGAGCTTGCCCTTGTCTTCGGACCGCGCCCGCAGGAACGTCGCGAACTCGCCCTGCGGCAGGATCACGGTCTGCACGAACTGGTCGCGGGTCAGGCCCACCGCGCGGGTGATCTCGTCGTCGCAGTCGCCGATGTTGGTCGATAGCAGCTCGCCGCCCGTGAGGTCGTCGGGCGTCTGGAGCCGCCAGAGCTTGGTGGTCGGCTGCTGCACCGTCGTGCCCGCACCCCGCGCCTTGGGCCGCTCGAACCGCGGGGTGCGCTGCACCCGGAACAGCCCGGACTGCGTCTCGAAGACGAGCGTCACGACCGGCACGGTGCGCGGGTCGGCGTGGTGGGAGTGGATGCGTTCGACGTCGGCCGAGGCCTGCGCGACCTTGCCGTAGAGCGCGAAGGTGATCGCGTCGATGATCGTCGACTTGCCCGAGCCGGTCGGGCCCTCGAGCAGGAAGAGGCCGGCGCGCCCGACGGTGGTGAAGTCGATGACCTCGGTGCCGGCATACGGGCCGATGGCCGTCATGGAGAGGTGGTGCAGCTGCACGTCACGCCACCTCCTGCGCCTCGGCCCGCTGCTGCGCCCTGACAGCAGCCTCGAAGCCGGCCTCGAAGACGTCGACCTCACCGCCGCTCGCCTCGGTCTTGGTCACGTAGGCGATGAAGTCGCAGCCGAGCTCGCGCGGCTCGCGCTCGCTGACGACGGTCGTGCCCGAGCGCCCGCGCTCGATGGCCCCCACGGGCTCGTGGAAGACCTGCAGCGCGTGCGGGAACCGTGACTTGAGCCGGTCGATGAGCGAGTCGGGACGCACGCGGTCGGTGACCGTGACGCGCACCCACGCGCTCTCGGCAGAGGTGTGCTCGGGAGACTCGAGGAGGTCGTCGAGCCGGCCGCGCAGCGTCGCCATCGCGCGCGGCTGGGTGATCTCGACGGGCGTGACGACGGCCGGCCCCGAGGCGGCCAGGTCGACGAGGAGGACGACCTTGGTGTGGTCCTGCTCGGAGAACGAGTAGCGCAGCGGCGAACCGGAGTAGCGCACGACCGACCCCTCGGCCGACTCGGGAGCCTGCGGTCCGTGGAGGTGTCCGAGCGCTGCGTAGTCGATGCCGTGGAAGACCGTGCCCGCGACGCGGTCGACGCCGCCGACCATGATCGAGCGCTCCGAGTCGCTCGGCTCGGCGCCCGCGACGAACGCGTGCGCGAGCACGACCGACCGCACTCCCGGCCGGTCCGCGAGGTCGGCCCGGATGCGGTCGCACGCCGCCCCGACGACGGCCTGGTGCGATCGCGGCAACGGCTCGCGGCCACGCGCCAGGGCGGCCCGCGCGTGGTCGGGGTCGAGGTAGGGGATGCCGTAGACCGCGGCGCGCACGCCGTCGCTGCCCTCGAGCCGCACGGGCAGGTCGAGCATCCCGAGGTCGGTGACCATGCGGATGCGCTCGCGGAAGAGCCCGGCGCCGTAGCCGAGCCGGATCGCCGAGTCGTGGTTGCCCGACGTCACGACGACGGTCGTCACGGCCGACAGCCGCGAGAGCGTCCACTCGAACAGCTGCACCGACTCGACGGGCGGGACCCCACGGTCGTAGACGTCGCCCGCGACGAGCACGGCGTCGACGGGGATGCCGTCGGGCGGGTCCTCGACGAGCTCGCAGATGCGCTCCAGCACGGCAGACTGCGCCTCGTGGAGGTTCACGCCGTGGAGCGTGCGCCCGAGGTGCCAGTCGGAGGTGTGGAGCAACCGCATGGCTCGACGGTAGGACCCCGCGCCGACACGGTCCCAGCCGACACCCCGGTGAGCCGCGAGCCGTGGCCGAGCCGTCACCACCCGGCGCCGGCGCTCCACCCACACGGCTCGCGTATGCCGTCCGGCACCGTCGCTGCCGCCGCCTACCGTGACCGCATGGCTCGTCCACACGTCGTCGTCTACAACGAGGTGAGCATCGACGGCCGCGTCGTCGGCTTCCAGACCGACCCTGGGCGTTACTACACCCGCTCGTTCCGATGGCGCGCCGACGCCAACCTCATGGGCAGCACCACCGCGCTCGCCTTCGGCCCACCCGAGTCGCCCGCCGACCAGGCTCGCGTCGTCCCCGCCCCGCCACGCAAGGCCGTCTATCCCGGCTTCGAGGAGCTGGTGCACGACCCTCTGCCGCTCCTGGTCGTCCCCGACAGCGCCGGTCGCGTGCGCAGCTGGATCCACGCGCAGGCCGAGCCGTGGTGGCGCGGCATCGTCGTCCTCGTCACGGCGTCCACGCCGTCCGACTACCTCGACTACCTCGATCGCCGTGGCATCGAGCACCACGTCGTCGGCGACAGCCGCGTCGATCTCACCGCCGCGCTCGACCTGCTCGCCGAGCGGCACGGCGTCATGCTGGTCCGCACCGACTCGGGCGGCGCCCTCAACGGGGCGCTCCTCGAGGCCGGGCTCGTCGACGAGATCGCCTTGCTGCTCGACCCCGTCGTCTCCGGCGACCCCGACGGCCAGGGGCTCGTCATGCTGTCCCGCCCGCTCGGCCCGGCTGGGGTCCGACTCGAGCTCGTCGAGCTCGATCGCCTCGACGACGGCACGCTGTGGCTCCGTTACGCCGTGGCCGGGTCCGCCGGGTCCGCAGGGTCCGCCGGGTTCCCCGGAGCCGCCGGTACGGCGTGAGCCCGCCTCCACGGGAAGGCGGGCTCACGGCATACGCGATGCAAAGGACGGCGACGCGCGCTCAATCGTCCCTGGGGTTGAAGAAGCCGAGGATCATCGAGACGAACGTGATGATGAGCGCCCCCAGCACCGCGTCCCAGAAGAAGTCGTCGACGTGGAACGCGAGACCGAGCTTGTCCGAGAGCCAGGACGTCAGCTCGAGCATCAGCGCGTTGACGATGAAGACGAACAGTCCCAGCGTCAGGATGATGAAGGGCAGCGAGACGACCTTGGCGATCGGCCGCACGAACGCGTTGACGATGCCGAAGACGAGTGCGACGAGCAGCACGGTGCGCACGACAGCCCACGTGTCGGGGTTCGTCCCGAAGTTGATGCCGTCGACGAGGAGCGCGGCGATCCACAGCGCGACGCCGTTGACGACGGTCTTGATCGCGAAGTTCAGGAGCATGCGGTCAGTGTTCCACGGGCGCAGGCGCATCCGCGGGAAGGCCCGGGTGCTCGTCGCCGGGGATGCGTGGCTGGAACATCGCGTTGAGCCGCAACAGGTCGGCTTCGACCATCTTGAGCGACCCGACGGCCTCGGCGACCGGGACGCGTTCGATGTGGCCCTTCTGGAGCGCGACCATCTGGCCCCACGCGCTGTCGAGGGCGGCCTCGACAGCGGCCACACCGAAGCGGGTGCCGAGCACGCGGTCGAACGCGACGGGCGAGCCGCCGCGCTGGATGTGGCCCAGCGCCGTCATGCGGCTCTCGATGCCGGTGCGTCCCTGGATCTCGCGGGCCAGGATCGAGCCGATGCCGCCGAGGATCTGGTGGCCGTACTTGTCCACCTCGGGCTCGGGGATCTCGATCGTCCCCTCCTTGGGCAGCGCACCCTCGGCGACGACGACGATCGTCGCGAAGCGGCCCTTCTTGTGCCGGTGGACGATCCGCTCGCAGACCTCGTCGATGTCGAACGGCTCCTCGGGCACGAGGGTGATCGCGGCGCCGCCGGCGAGGCCCGACCAGATGGCGATGTGCCCGACGTGGCGACCCATGACCTCGACGACGAGGACGCGGTGGTGCGACTCGGCCGTCGTGTGCAGCCGGTCGATGGCGTCGGTGCAGATCTGCACGGCCGTCTGGAAGCCGAACGTCATCTCGGTGAGGGAGATGTCGTTGTCGATGGTCTTGGGCACCCCGATGACGGGGAAGCCGTTCTCGTGCAACCGGTTGACGACGCCCATCGAGCCCTCGCCACCGATGCCGATGATGGCGTCGAGGCCATGCCGGTCGTAGGCCTTGCGGACCCGCTTGAGGCCGTCCTCGTGGGCGAACGGCTGGTCACGGGACGTCCCGAGGATGGTCCCGCCGAGGGGGAGGATGCCGCGGCAGCGGTCGACGTCGAGGATCTCGTAGTCGTTGTCCATGACCCCCCGCCACGCGTTGCGGAAGCCGATGACGGTGCTGTCGTAGGTGACCTCGGCGGCGCGGGTCGCGCCCCGGATGACGGCGTTGAGGCCGGGACAGTCCCCGCCCCCAGTGAGGATGCCGATGCGCATGATCTGACTTTCGGAAGAGTGGCATGAAGAATGGGTGTCGAGGCGGCGGTGACGCGACGTTGTGAGCCTAGCCACACAGAGCCCCTGCCGTCAGGCCTGCGTCCATGGGCCGGTCGCCGCCATGGACACTGCCTCTAGAGTTCGGGTATGAGCGACGCCGGCGAGAGCACCACCGACAGCGTGACCGAGAGCGCCACCCCGGAGGAGGTGCGCGACGGCGGGCGGGAGCAGGCGCACGCGACGGTGCGCCTGCGTGACGTCCTCGCCCAGATGCCCGACTACAAGCCCGGCAAGCCGGCGGCGGCACCAGCCGGCGTGACGGCATACAAGCTGTCCTCCAACGAGAACCCGTACGGCCCCCTCCCGTCGGTCGTCGCGGCGATCGACGACGCGGCGGCGACCGTCAACCGCTACCCCGACATGGCGGTGACGGCCCTCACGCAGCGCCTCGGGCGGTTCCTCGGCGTGCCGGCCGAGTGCCTCGCGACGGGCACCGGGTCCGTTGCGGTGCTCGCCCAGATCGTCAACGCGGCCTGTGACGCCGGCGACGAGGTCGTCTTCGCGTGGCGCTCCTTCGAGGCCTACCCCATCGTCACGCAGCTGGCGGGCGCGAAGCCCGTCATGGTCGGGCTCGACGAGCAGGCCCGACACCGCCTCGACGCGATGTTCGCGGCTCTCACCGACCGCACCCGCGTCGTCCTTCTCTGCACCCCCAACAACCCCACCGGGCCGTGCGTGCGACAGGCCGAGGTCGAGGCGTTCCTCGACAAGGTGCCGAGCGACGTCATCGTCGTCATCGACGAGGCGTACGTCGAGTTCGTCCGCGACCCGCAGGCCGTCCGCGGGCTCGAGGTGTGGCGCGAGCGCCCCAACGTCGTCGTCCTGCGCACCTTCTCCAAGGCGTACGGCCTCGCCGGCCTCCGCGTCGGGTACGCCGTCGCCCACCCTCCCGTGGCCGCCGCGCTCCGCAAGACGGCCACCCCCTTCGGCGTCAACTCGATCGCCCAGGTCGCCGCCATCGCCTCGCTCGACGCGTTCGACGAGCTGCGCGAGCGCGTCGACTCGATCGTCGCGGAGCGTGACCGGGTGGTGCAGGCCCTCGCCGACCAGGGCTGGAAGCTCCCGCAGTCCGACGCGAACTTCGTGTGGTTCCCGCTCGGCGCCGACTCGACCGCGTTCTCGCAGGCGTGCGAGGAGGCCGGGCTCATGGTGCGGCAGTACGGCGACGACGGCGTGCGCGTCACCATCGGCGAGGCCGAGGCCAACTCGCGCCTGCTCGAGGTCGCCGAACGTTTCGGCGCGCGCTGAACGAGGCGACAATGGTCTGAACCGCGGTCGGTCGCGCTGTCACGCACGGTCAGGCGCGGTGTCAGGAGGGCGCGATGAGGTTCGTGCGCGAGAGGGTCCCAGCCGTGGCGATGGCGCTCGTCGGCGTCGTCATGGCCCTCCCGTCGGTCGTCGCGCCGACCTGGCAGCTGACGACGCTCGACAGCGCGGGCGGCGTCCTGCTCTTCGACCAGCAGGACTGGAGCTGGGGCCGCTCCCGGGTGCTCGGCGCCGGCGGGGCGGTCGTGCAGGACCTCCCGAACGCGTTCGGTCTCGTCGTCCTCGTCGCCCTGCTCGCGGTCGCGGCGGCTGGGGCGCTCGTGTGGCTCTTCACGTCGGCGCCCTGGGCCTCGGTGGCCGCGCTGGTCACCGCGGCGGCCCTGCTCGGCCGGCTCGCGACGACCGTGGCCGAGCGCCACGGCGCCAGTGTCCGCGACGACGTGCACGGTCTGGCCGCGATCGGTTCCACGACGACCGTCGGGGCTCTGGAGTCCCTGGCCGCGCTGGCGCTCGTCGTCGCCGTCGCGCTCATGGCTGCGTCGGTCACCGGCGTCCGTATGCCGTCCGCCTGGGTCACGCGGCTGCGTACCGTGGCGAGCGGCGGACCTGACGAGCGCGACCCGGGCGGCGTGCAGGAGCACGCGAGGGCCTCGACCCGCCGGGCCCGGGCGACCATCACGTCTCGACCCGACGGCGAGCACCTCGCCGCCCCTGCCGTCGAGCTCGGTGACGAGGAGCAACGGTGAGCGTTCCCGAGCAGCCCTCCTCCCGCCACGTCGCGGAAGTCGGCGGGACGGCGCTCTCCGCGCCGGTCGACACCGCCTGGCGTCGGTTGCGTTCGCGCGTCCCTGTCGTGCGGGGCCGCCTCGTCGGCACGGTGCTCGTCCTCGCCGGCGTGCTCTGCGCCGCGCCGACGGCGATCTGGCCGACGCACACCATCTCCTACCTGCCGCTGCCCGACGTGGGCGGGAGCGCGCCGGTGCAGGAGATCGCGTTCTGGTCGTGGGGCCGCATCGCCAACATCGGCGTCGACGCCGGTGAGAACCGTCTCGACCTCGGCAACCCCGCCGGCCTCCTGCTTCTCGGCGTCGCCCTCCTCGTCGGCGTGGCGGCCGGTGCCTGCTACGCCTTGCGACGAGGCTCCGACGGCGTGCTGCTCGGGATCGCGGGCACCTCATGGCTGACGGGCCACGTGAGCGCCGACCTGGGTCAGACGGCGGGCCGGCTGTGGAGCGACTTCTACGGCGGCACCGAGGGCATCTGGAGGGCGACGACGGTGGTCGGCCTCCTCCAGCTCGCCGCCATCGCGATGCTGGTGGCGGCCTTCGTGGTCATGGGATGGCGGCCGGTGCTACGAGTCCTGGCAGCAGCCGCGGCGATGGTCGAGGAGGTGGCCCGACGGGTCCGCAGGCGTGCCCCGGTCGAGGAGGCGGGACCTGCCGAGTCCGAGCCGCGGGTCGGCATCGCGACGATGCGCGACGTCGACCCCGGCCGCGAGCCCGTGGTGCGGCCCGGCTGGTCGCCGGGGCACTGGAGTGGGGGCGGCGACGCGGGAGTCGGCTTCTCCGACGACCCTCCCCAGCCCGGGTCCGACCCGGCCCGCTTCCGCCCGCGCTGACCGTCCCCGCGCTGACCGTACCCGCCCGACTGACGGGTCGACGGACCGGACGCCCGCGCCCTGCCGTGCTCACGGGTGTCCGCAGGGCGGGTTCGGTCCGGTTGGTCGACCCGTCGGACGGGGTCGCCCCTCTTCCGGCACCTTGCTCGGCCCCCGGGTGTGGGCGCCAGCGCCTACGGTCGGTGCATGGACATGAAGCTCGAGCTGGTGGCGGTGCCCGTGACCGATGTCGACCGGGCCAAGGAGTTCTACGTCGAGAGGGTCGGGTTCAACGCCGACCACGACTACACCGTGAGTGACGAGGTCCGCTTCGTCCAGCTGACGCCGCCCGGGTCGGCGTGCTCGATCGCGATCGGAAAGGGCCTGACGCAGATCGTGCCCGGCGGCCTCGACAACCTCCAGATGGTCGTGGCCGACGTCGATGCCGTTCGGGCCGAGCTCGTCAGCCGGGGCGTCGAGGCCTCCGAGGTCGACGACCAGCCCTGGGGCAGGTTCGTCTTCTTCTCCGACCCCGACGGCAACCGCTGGTCGCTCCAGCAGCTGCCCGCGTGGTCAGCCGGCGCCGGCGGTGAGGGCGTCAACCCGGAGGCGTGACCTCGACAGGTCGCAGCACGGCGACGGGGATGGTCCGGCCGGCCTTCGCCTCGTACTTCGCGACGCCGGGGGCGGCGGCCAGCACGACGTCGCGCCAGACGCGGTCGCGCTCCCCGTCGTCGAGGACCTGGGGCACGACGTCCCTGCCCGTCGTCCCGATCTCGACCCGTGCGCGCGGCGCGCGGCGCAGGTTGCGGAACCAGTCCGGCTCGGTCGGCGACCCACTTCCGGTGCCCCACACGAGGTAGCCCCCCTCGTGGTCGAGGTAGCGGACCATGACCGACCGTGGCAGCCCCGTCCGTCGACCCGGTGAGGTCAGCATCAGCACCTTGGCGGCGCCACCACTGTCGAGCCGGCCATGGAAACGGCGGTGCATCCACAGGCCCATCGCGTTGCCACGGTGCATCATCCGGTGCCTGCGCGTCGTCATGGCCGGCCCTCCTCGCCCTCCGACTCAGCGTCCCGCGGGACGACCGGACCGTCAACGGAGGCGGGGTCCCCGACAGGTCTGTCAGGTGTCAGCCCCACGGCATACGTTCGGGGCATGCTCACCGCCGTCGCCGTGTCCGGCTACCGATCACTGCGCGACGTCGTCGTGCCTCTCCACGGCCTCGACGTCGTCACGGGCGCCAACGGCAGCGGAAAGTCCAGCCTCTACCGGTCGCTGCGGCTGCTCGCCGGGTGCGGTCGCGGCGACGTGATCGCCACTCTGGCGCGCGAGGGCGGCCTCGAGTCGGCCCTCTGGGCGGGGCCGGCCACGCTCGGCGGGGCACGCGAGCGCGGCCACGCGGTCCAGGGCACTCGCCGCAAGGGTCCGATCAGTCTCCAGCTCGGCTTCGCCTCCGACGACTTCGGCTACCTCGTCGACCTCGGCCTCCCGCAGCAGGCGTCGGGCAGCGACGGGGGCACGCCCTCGGCGTTCCTGCGAGACCCCGAGATCAAGCGCGAGGTCGTGTGGTCCGGCCCGGTCATGCGTCCGGGCTCGGTGCTCGTGCGGCGGCGGTGGGGCGTCGTCGAGACGCGCACCGCGCTCGGCGGCGACGACGGGTGGGGTGACGACTGGGACGACCGCGACGACGCGGTCGAGTGGGAGTCCGACCCCGTCGCGGCCCCGGGCGCCGGCACCGGGTCGCGGGCAGCGAAGGGCACGCGCCGCGGCTGGGCGCAGCTGACCCGCACGCTCCGGCCCTGGGAGAGCATGCTCACGGAGCTGGCCGACCCCGAGCGCGCACCCGAGCTGCTCAGGGTGCGCCGGATGATCCGCGGCTGGCGCTTCTACGACGGGTTCCGCGCGGACGCCGGTGCGCCCGCCCGCACGCCACACGTCGGCACCCGCACCCCCGTGCTCGCCGACGACGGCGCCGACCTCGCCGCCGCGCTCCAGACGATCCGCGAGAACGACAGGGGTGAGCTCGACCGCGCCGTCGCCGACGCCTTCGACGGCGCGATCCTCGACGTCACCGTCGACGGCGGTCGCTTCGACGTGGCGCTTCACCAGCCCGGCATGCTGCGACCGCTCGCCGGCGCCGAGCTGTCCGACGGGACACTGCGCTACCTGCTGCTCGTCGCGGCACTGCTGACCACCGACCCGCCACCGCTCATGGTGCTCAACGAGCCGGAGACGTCGCTGCACCCCGACCTGCTCGCGCCCCTCGCCCGGCTCATCCAGGCGGCCGCCCGACGCAGCCAGGTCATGGTCGTCTCGCACTCCGCTGCCCTCGTCGGCGAGCTCGGCGTCATCGACCCCGACGACGAGGACGAGACGCCGGTCGGGCTGGGCACCCCGGCCCGCGGCGTCACCCTCGTCAAGGACCTCGGCGAGACCTTCGTCCGCGGCCAGGGCCTGCTCACGACGCCCGCGTGGTCATGGGGGACGCGTCGCTGACCGCACCTTTCCGTGGCTCCCGGCTGGGCGGCATACGTCCTTGCTCGGCGACCGTCCCGAGCGGCGGGGGATCGGCGTCGTCGCAGGTCACCCGTTCGCCGGCTCCACCGGACCGTCCCGCATTGTGAGATTCGCAGCGCTCTCCGGTAAGTTCCGGGTCGAGGACCAAGCACGCGTCCGTCGTCACGAACGGCGGTCCTGCGCCCCCAGAAGCCGACAGCGGGAGACCCCCGTTTGCGGGCCGAACGAGTAGGCCGGTCTCACCGGCGAAGGAGCCCCACGTGAGCGACAAGGTTGTCGCCGAGCTGCACGAGCCGACCCCCTCGGTCGGAGACGGCGGCCCGGACATGATCCAGTTGCTGACCCCCGAAGGTCAGCGCGTGTCCCACCCCGACTACGACAAGTACGTCGCGGACCTGACACCCGAGGACCTGCGGAGCTTCTACCGCGACCTCGTCCTCATCCGCCGCCTCGACGCCGAGGGCTACGCGCTCCAGCGCCAGGGGGAGCTCGGGCTGTGGCCGAGCCTGCTCGGCCAGGAGGCCGCCCAGGTGGGCTCCGGTCGCGCGCTCAAGCCGCACGACTTCGTCTTCCCGACCTACCGCGAGCACGGCGTCGGCTTCGTGCGCCGCATGGACCCGCAGAGCTCGCTGCAGCTCTTCCGCGGCGTCAGCCAGGGCGGCTGGGACCCGCAGGAGAACAACTTCCACCTCTACACGATCGTCATCGGTGCCCAGGCGCTGCACGCCACCGGTTACGCGATGGGCGTGCGGATGGACGGCAACGTCGGCACCGGCGACCCCGAGCGCGACACCGCCGTCATCTGCTACTTCGGCGACGGCGCGAGCTCACAGGGTGACGTCAACGAGGCGTTCGTCTACGCCGCGAGCTTCGATGCCCCGGTCGTGTTCTTCTGCCAGAACAACCAGTGGGCCATCTCCGAGCCCGTCGAGAAGCAGACCCGCATCCCGCTCTTCCAGCGCGCCGCCGGCTTCGGCTTCCCCGGCGTCCGCGTCGACGGCAACGACATCCTCGCGACGTATGCCGTGACGCAGCACTGCCTCGACGAGGCCCGCAACGGCAACGGACCGCTGCTCATCGAGGCCTACACGTACCGCATGGGTGCCCACACGACGGCTGACGACCCGACGAAGTACCGCGTGTCGGCCGAGGTCGAGGAGTGGAAGTTCCGCGACCCCATCCTGCGGCTCAAGAGCTACCTCGCCCACGAGGGCATGGCCGACGAGGCCTTCTTCACGAACGTCGACGAGGAGGCCGACCAGTTCGCCGCCGAGCTGCGCGAGGGCTGCGTCACCATGGAGACGATGGCCGGCGAGACGATGTGGGACCACATCTACGCCGAGGACCACCCCGTCATGGAGGCGGAGCGTGCCGCGTACCTCGCGTACAAGGCGAGCTTCGAGGAGGCGAACTGATGGCGCTCGAGAAGGTCACCCTCGGCAAGAGCATCACCAACGGCCTCCGCAAGGCCATGGAGGCCGACCCCAAGGTCGTGCTCATCGGTGAGGACATCGGCAAGCTCGGCGGTGTCTTCCGCATCACCGAGGGGCTGCAGAAGGACTTCGGCGAGGAGCGCGTCATCGACTCCCCGCTCGCCGAGTCCGGCATCGTCGGCACCGCGGTCGGCATGGCGCTGCGCGGCTACCGCCCCGTCTGCGAGATCCAGTTCGACGGGTTCGTCTACCCCGCGTTCGACCAGATCGTCAGCCAGGTCGCGAAGATGCGGGCACGCTCGCTCGGCGCCATCAAGATCCCGATGGTCATCCGCATCCCGTTCGGTGGCGGCATCGGCAGCCCGGAGCACCACTCGGAGAGCCCCGAGGCGTACTTCGCGCACACGGCGGGCCTCCGCGTCGTCGCGTGCAGCAACCCCGAGGACGCCCACTGGATGATCCAGCAGGCCATCGAGTGCGACGACCCAGTCATGTTCTTCGAGCCGAAGCGCCGCTACCACGATCGCGCCGAGTACGACACGGACGCGACGACCGCTCCGCGTGGCCTCTTCGAGGCCAACGTGGTCCGCGAGGGCACCGACGTGACGCTGCTCGGCTACGGCCCCGTCGTCAAGACGATGCTCGAGTCGGCCGCGGCCGCCGAGGCCGAGGGCACGAGCATCGAGGTCATCGACCTGCGCTCGCTCTCCCCGCTCCCGATCGACACGATCGTGACGTCGGTACGCAAGACCGGTCGTCTCGTCGTCGTGCACGAGGCGAGCAGCTTCCTCGGCATGGCGTCGGAGATCTCGGCCCAGGTCACGGAGCAGTGCTTCTACGAGCTCGAGGCGCCGGTCATCCGGGTCGCGGGCGCCAACATCCCCTATCCGCCCAGCCGGATGGAGGAGGAGTTCCTCCCGGACCTCGACCGCATCCTCGACGGCGTCGACCGCGCGCTCGCGTACTGACGAAAGGCGCTGGGAAACATGGCTATTCGCACATTCAACCTGCCCGACCCAGGGGAGGGCCTCGTCGAGGCCGAGATCGTCGAGTGGAAGGTGTCGCCCGGCGACACCGTCAAGGTCAACGACATGGTCCTCGAGATCGAGACGGCCAAGTCGCTCGTCGAGCTGCCGATCCCGTGGGCCGGCACCGTCAAGGAGCTGCTCGTCGAGGTGGGGCAGACCATCGACGTCGGCACACCGATCATCTCCATCGACGACGGCAAGGGCGGCGACGAGGCCCCCGCAGCACCGGCGGGCCAGGCGTCGGCCGCGGGCGAGAAGCCTGCTCCGGCAGAAGCGGCCTCGGAGGCGATCCTCGTCGGCTACGGCGCCAAGGCCGGTGCCACCGCGCGCCGCGCCCGCAAGGGTATGCCGGGTGGCGCGGCCGCGCCGTCTGCGCAGGCCGCTGCTCCGGTCGCGTCGGCCCCCACGGAGACCGAGCAGGTCGCCGCCGCGGCCCCCGTCGCCGAGCCGGCCACCCCGGCCCCGCGCGCCGAGTCGCCGGCGCCTCCCGTGGCCGGTCCGGCAGGCCCGGCCGGTGGCCGCCCCAGGGCGAAGCCGCCGGTGCGCAAGCTCGCCAAGGACCTCGGCATCGACCTCGCAGCGGTCGCGCCCACCGGGCCTGACGGCATCATCACGCGCGACGACGTCACGAACCACTCGACCGGTGCTGCAGCCAACGGCCTTGCCGCACAGGCGACGTCGGCTCCGCAGGCTGCGGTCGCCGCCGGTGTTCCGTTCGGGTCGGGTGAGCGCGAGGAGCGCATCCCGATCAAGGGCGTGCGCAAGATGACGGCGCAGGCGATGGTCGGCTCGGCGTTCACGGCGCCGCACGTCACCGAGTGGATCACCGTCGACGTCACGAAGACCATGGAGCTCGTCGACCGGCTCAAGGGCAGCCGCGAGTTCAAGGACGTCAAGGTGACGCCGCTGCTCGTGCTCGCCAGGGCGCTCGTCCTCGCGGTCAAGCGCAACCCCGGCATGAACGCGACGTGGGACGAGGCCGCGCAGGAGATCGTCCAGAAGAACTACGTCAACCTCGGCATCGCCGCCGCCACCCCGCGGGGTCTGATCGTCCCGAACATCAAGGACGCCCACGCCCTGTCGATGCTCGAGCTCGCCCAGGCCATCGGGCAGCTCACGGCGACGGCCCGCGAGGGGCGCACCCAGCCGGCGGAGATGTCCGGCGGCACGATGACGATCACCAACGTCGGCGTCTTCGGCGTCGACAGCGGTACCCCGATCATCAACCCGGGTGAGTCGGCCATCGTCTGCTTCGGCGCGATCCGCAAGCAGCCATGGGTGGTCAGCGGCGCCGACGGCACCGACGAGATCGCGATCCGCCACGTGACGCAGCTCGCGGTGAGCTTCGACCACCGGCTCATCGACGGCGAGCTCGGCAGCCGCTTCCTGTCCGAGCTCGCGGCCATCCTCGAGGACCCGGCGCAGGCCCTCGTCTGGGGCTGACCACCCGACCCGACCGTCGAAGGGCCAGTTTCCGTGGCCCCCCGATCGTCGAAAGGCCAGTTTCCGTGGCCCCCCGACCGTCGAAAGGCCAATTCGTCGCTTGGTCGCGCTCGAGAGGCCAGTTCTGTCACGAGAACTGGCCTCTCGACGTTCGAGGGGGCGCAGATCTTGACCTCTCGACGGTGGAAGGTGCCCACTCGACGGTGGGAAGTGCCCACTCGACGGGAGAGAGGTCAGCCGCCGGCGACGCGCCTCATGACGACGTCCATGAGCCGGTCGGGCAGCAGTCGCCGGGCCGCGAGGATGGTGCGCGCGCCCCGCCCGGCGGGGTAGCGCGCCGACGGGTTCGTCGCCTCCAGGGCCACGAGCACCTTCTCTGCGACGGCATCGGGGCTCGACACGACGCGAGGGTCGTAGGTGCGCTCGTACATCGCGGCCATCCGCGTCGCCGCCTTCTCGTACACCGTGCCGCGCGACCAGGCCAGCATGCCCTCGCGCGCGATGGCGTCCCACTCGGTCAGGATCGGTCCGGGCTCGACGAGGACGACGTCGATCCCGAACGGCCGCAGCTCGAGACGCAGGCTGTCGCTGAACCCCTCGACCGCGAACTTCGTCGCGTGGTACCAGGCCCCGAGCGGCTCGTAGATCTTCCCGCCGATGCTCGAGATGTTGACGATCGTGCCGGACCGTTGGCGTCGCAGCTGCGGGATGACGAGCTGGGTCAGCCGGGCGAGCCCGAACACGTTGACCTCGAACTGCCGCCGGGCCTGCTCCATCGGCACGATCTCGACCGGCCCGTAGGTGCCGTGACCCGCGTTGTTGACGAGCGCGTCGAGCCGCCCCTGCTCTTCGATGACGCGCCGAACCCCGGCGACCATCGAGGCGTCGTCGGTGACGTCCATCGCGAACGTCCTCACCCCGCGCGCCTCCAGGGCCACCATCCGCTCGACCCGACGCGCAACGGCATACACGGTCCAGCCGGACTGGGCGAGGTGGACGGCGATCGACTCGCCGATGCCCGCGGAGGCACCGGTGACGAGGGCTACCTTGCTCATTCCGTCACCGTACGCAGCGTGGCCGCCCCCGTCGTGGCGAGCGCGGCCGCGGTCATGACCGTGCGGCTCATGACCGTGCAGCCGCCAGGCGCTCGTGCGTTCGCGACGTGCCGGCCTCATGGCCGAGCGGCACCTCGAGCTCGTCGTCACGCGCTGCCGGCGAGATCGTGTCGAGCTGCTCGATGACGGGCTCGTCGGCCGCATGGACGGTGTCGCGCAGCGGCAGCTCCTTGATGAAGAGCGCGGCGAGCAGCGCGAACGCGAAGGGCACGAGGCCCCAGACGAAGACGGTGTGCAGCGAGTCGGCGAGACCCTGCTGGACGCCGGTCGCGATCTGCGGCGGCAGCTGTGCGAGCGCCGACGGGTCGAGCACCGACCCGGCGTTGACCTCCTGTCCTGAGGCCCGCATCTGGGCAACGACCTCGCGGGGCAGGTGCGCGGCGATGTTGCCGGCGAGGCCGCTCGTCATGATCGTGCCGAAGACGGCGGTGCCCACCGTCGAGCCCACGTTGCGGAAGAACTGCGTCGACGCGGTCGCGACGCCGAGGTCCGAGCGCTGGGCGGAGTTCTGGATGATCAGGGTGAAGACCTGCAGCGCCATGCCGAGACCGACACCGAAGACGATCATCGACAGCGTCAGGTCGAGCTGGCTCGAGCCGTGGTGGAGCTGGGTCAGCAGCCAGAAGCCGACGCCCATGATGAGGATGCCCGCGATGGTCTGCAGCTTGTATCGGCCGGTCCGGGTGATGACGAGGCCCGACACGATCGAGAGCCCGATCATGGCGACCGACATCGGCATGAGGATGAGGCCGGAGTTCGTCGCCGACGCGCCGAGCACGCCCTGTGCGTACACCGGCAGGTAGATCATGGCGCCGAACATCATGACCGAGACCATGAAGGCTGCGATGTTGCTCAGGGTGAAGAGCGGGCTGCGGAAGAGGCGGAGCGGCAGCACGGGCTCGACGGCTCGGTGCTCGACGGCGATGAACCCGGCGAGCGCGACGACGCCGGCGGCATACATCCCGATGATCGCGGGGGAGCCCCAGGCGAGCGTCGTCCCACCGAGCGACGTCGGCACGAGCAGGAGGATGAGCGTCAATGAGAGGACGGCGATTCCGGCCTTGTCGACGACGGTCTCGCGCGGCGTGTGCTCGAGGTGGAGGAAGCGGCTGATGCCGAAGAACGCGAACACCCCGACCGGCAGCGTGACGAAGAAGAGCCAGCGCCAGCCCCAGTGGTCCGTCACGAACCCGCCGACGAGAGGGCCGAGGATGGAGGCGAGTCCGAAGACGCCGCCCATGAGGCCCTGGTACTTGCCACGCTGACGCGGCGGGATGATGTCGCCGATGATCGTCTGCGACAGCGGCATCAGCGTGCCCATGCCAGCGCCCTGGATGGCGCGGGCGACGATGAGCCACCAGAAGTTGTGGGCGAAGCCGGACAGGACCGAGCCGGCCATGAAGACGACGAGACCACCGAGGTAGAAGCCGCGCCGGCCGTAGAGGTCGCTCATCTTGCCGACGATCGGGACCGTGATCGCGCTGACGAGCATCGCGGCGGTCGCGAGCCACGAGTAGTGGTCGATGCCGCCGAGCTCGGCGACGATGCGCGGCATGGCGGGGCCGACGATCGTCTGGCTGATCGACGCGACAAGCATCCCGAGCATGAGCGCGATGAAGATGTTGCGGGTCGGGCGGTCCAGGCCCGCGGCCTTGCTCGTCGAGCTGGTGGCGGTGTCCGTGGCTACCTCCTGAGATGTCTGTGGCATGCGCACCACGGGACGCCAAACATGCAGTCACTGCAAAATTGCAGTTAATGCTTCCGAGTGACACCATTGAGACATGAGCACGGACCTGCTGACGGACGAGGCGTGTGGCCTGCGGGAGCGCAAGAAGCGCGAGACGCGCCGCGCGCTCAACCTCGCCGCCCTCGACCTCGTGGAGGAGAAGGGCTTCGCCGCCGTCACGACCGAGGAGATCGCGGCCCGCGCCGGCGTCAGCGCGCGCACCTTCTTCAACTACTTCCCGTCGAAGGAGGCCGCCGTCATCGGCACGACGGCCGAGGAGCTCGAGTCGTATGCCGCCGCGCTCGAGGAGGACGTCGAGGGCGAGTCGCCGCTCGAGTCCCTCCGCCGGATCCTGGCCGGGATGCTCGCGCCCGCGTCGATCGACCGCCAGCTGCGCGCCAAGCGCCGCCGCATCCTGCTCGGCGAGCCGGCGCTCGCGCCCGCTCTCGTCGGCAACAACATCCGCATCGAGAACGCGCTGACCGCCGCGCTGGAACGCCGCCTGGGCGTCAAGTCCGGCACGTCGCTCGAGCCACGCCTCACCGTGGCCGTCGCCATCGCCGCGGTCCGGGCCTGCATCGAGCACCAGCAGAACGGTGGGTCGGGCCGCTTGGAGCGCAACATCGACGCGGCGTTCGACCACCTCGCTGCCGGCCTGCGCTGACCCACGCCACCGCCCCGGCGGTTCGATGTATGGACGCGTCACGGGTGACGCGCTGATACATCGAACCAGGTCGTCAGCCGGCGTGCTCGATGCACCTCGTCGCCGTCGGGCGTGCCTCGAGTCGACCAGCCGGGATCGCACGCCCGCACCTCTCGCACCGCCCGTAGCCGCCGTCGGCCAGCCGGGCCAGAGCAGCTTCGATCTCCCCGAGGCGCCGCTCAGCCTGGTCGACGAGAGCGCTCAGCTGGGAACGTTCGTAGGCGATGGTCGATCCCTCCGGGTCGTGCTCGTCGTCGGCATTCGCCCCCACGGACGCGTCGACGACGACCTCGAACCCACGCCGCAGGGCCTCGAGCCGCTCCACCGTCGCGGCCCGCTCGTCGGCGAGCCGCTCCTCGGCCGTGGCGGGCGTGTCGTCCACCCGTCCATTGTCGCCCGGCGGCGTGGGTCACGCCGCTCCGGCAGGATGGGTGCATGAGCGAGCCCACCGGAGTGGTCTTCCCCGTCGAGCCGGTCTCGGGCCGCCGCAGCACGACCGCGACCGGTCGAGCCGTCGTCGCCGACGCCCTCCGCGCGGTCGACCCGGTCGGCGCCGCCTCCGCCCAGCGCGAGACGAACTGGCGCCAGGGCTACCTCCCGCACTTCCGACGCCTCGTCGAGGCCGGGCTCACCTCGCCCGACGCCGCCCGCAACATCGCCACCGGTGGCCTCGAGGCGCTCCACGGCCGGATGCGCTGGGCCTCGCCCGACGGCGACCACCCGCTCTCCGACGCGTTCGCCGACCATCGACGCGCCGACGACCTCGCCTCCGAGACGGTGCGCGGGGAGAGCGTCCCCGAACGCACCCTCTCCGTGCCGTATGCCGGTGAGCGACTCTCGGGTGACGCGCTGCGCCGCCGGCTCGACCTCTGGGTCGAGGCGGGCACGATCGAGCCGACGTGCGCCGAGGCCGTGTCGCTGGTCGTGGACAACCCCGACTGGCTCGACCTGTCCGACCGCACCGTCGTCGTGCTCGGTGCAGCGGCCGAGATGGGTCCGCTGCGGTCTCTGCTGCGCTGGGGCGCCGACGTGGCCGCTGTCGATCTGCCCCGAAAGGAGCTGTGGGAGAGGCTGATCCGTGACACCAAGCAGCTCGCCGGCTCGGTGACGCTGCCGGTGCGGCGCGGCGACCAGCCGCTCGCAGCACGCGCGGGTGGCGACCTCGTCCACGACCTCGCGGCCGTCACCCGGTGGGTCACCGCGCTCGACGGCCCGCTCGTCATCGGCAACTACGTCTACGCAGACGGTGAGACCAATGTCCGGGTCTCGATGGCCGTCGACGCCCTGACACGCCAGGTGGTGGACGCCAAGGGTGTCGGCGACGTCGCGCTCGCGTTCCTCGCCACCCCGACCGACGTGTTCGCGGTCCCGGGGGCGGCCGTCGCGCGCTCGGTCGACAGCTACGCCCGGCGGCGCACGTCGAAGGTGCTTCGTGTGCCGCTGCGCACGATCAGTGGTGGCCGCCTGCTGCGCCGCAACTACGTGCCGGGCCAGGATCCCGGCATCAACGACAGCGTCGTGCTCCAGCAGGGACCCAACTACCTGCTCGCCAAGCGGCTCCAGCGGTGGCGGGCGACGGCCTACCGGGCCGACGGCGGCCTCGTCTCGCTCAAGGTGGCGCCGCCCACGCGTACGCGGTCGGTCGTCAAGAACCGCGCGCTCGCGGCCGCGTACGCCGGCGCCCACCGCTTCGGCATCGAGGTCTTCGAGCCGGGCACGGCCAACACCCTCATGGCCGCCCTGCTCGTCCACGACCTCCGGACCGGCGCACCGTCCCAGCCCACGCCCTGGCAGGACGAGGCGTATGCCGCGGCGCACGGAGGGCTGTGGACGTCGGCGTACGACCCGCGCAGCGCGCTCGGGCTCGCCGCCCTGCTCGGCTTCGCCGCGGCCCGCTGAGCGCCGCCCGCCCACGCCGGTCGATACGTGCCGGTCGATATGTGCCGGTCGATATGTGCCGGTCGATACGTGCCGGTCGATACGTGCCGGTCGGTCAGTGCCGGTCGGTCAGTGCCGGTCGGTCAGGCGGTGACGAGGAGCCCGGTCAGGTACATGACGACGACGCCTGCCGCGATGCCGACGATGACCGGCCCGTCCACCGCACCACGCGCGCGGTCACGAAGCGAGGGCAGGAGCAGGACGATGACCTGGACGATGGCGCCGGCTCCGAGACCGATGAGGAACGTGGCCTGGGGGGCCGTCGAGACCATCGCGCCGAGGACCGTGCCCACAGCGGCGGGGGCACCCGCGATCAGGCCGAGACCGATGAACGTGGCCACCCCGACGGAGCGCCCGGTCGAGTGTCCGCTCAGGGGCGCGACGACGGCGATGCCCTCGGTCGTGTTGTGCAGCGCGAAGCCGATGACGAGCGTGGCCCCCAAGGCGAGCTCGCCGACGGCGAGCGCGGACCCGACGGCCAAGCCCTCGCCGAGGTTGTGCAGGCCGATGCCGATCGCGACGAGCAGGGCCAGCCGCCGGCCGCCGGAGCCGCTCGGCAGCACGCGTTGCAGGGCGGCCAGGGCCAGCAGGGCGACGACGGCGCCCAGGACGAAGAGGACGGGTCCACCGAAGGCGCCTCCCGGCCCGGCGCCGAGCTCGAAGCCCTCGAGCGTGGCGTCGACGGCGAGGAACGCGAGCAGGCCCACGGTGAAGGCCAGCAGGATCCGCGACGTCGCGGGGCTCGCGCGGCGCAGCAGAGGCAGGCAGCTCATCCCGAGCAGGACCGGGGCGATGCCGATCATCGCGCCGAGGGCCGCGATCCGCGCCAGCGAGGCCGGCGTCGCCTGCGGTGTCGCGACGGCGACGGGGATCTCGTGCTCGATCACCGCACCGGTCGACGTGAGCAGGGACACGGCATACGGCAGGCCCTCCTGCCACGGGTAGCTGATCGTCAGGGTCGTGGTGGCGAGCCGACCCACCGGCGCCTGCCCACCCGACACCGCCACGAAGGAGTCGTTGACGGCGGCCTGCGCGATCGTGACGGGGTCGGGGCCCGTGTTGCGTACCGTCAGCTCGATGGTGCCCGCCGTGAGCACGGTGCGCTCGACGACGAGCTGCTCCACCGGCGGCCCGGTGCGTGTGGGCAGCAGCACGCCGGCGAGCGCTGCCAGAGCGGCGATCCCGACCGCGACGATCGCCAGGACCACGGCGGCGAGCGCGACCCGGTGCGTGCGGGGAGCGTCGGGGGTGCGGGGGGCCACGGCCGGTTCGGACATCAGTCGACCACCTCGAAGAAGCCCATCCAGCCGAGGTCGGCGAACTCCGTCTTGTGGGCGTGGAACATGTAGCGCCCGGGGTGCGGGAACCGCAGCTCGCAGATGCCCCGCTGGCCCTGCCCCTGCACCACCGTGTCGGTGTACTCGGTCGGCTCGAGGCGGGTGCCCGTCGGGTAGTAGTCGAAGAAGTTGCCGTGGACGTGGAAGCTGTTGATCGGGTCGTACTCGAGGACGTTGACCAGGTAGATGCGCACGAGCTCGCCGCGCTTCACCCGGATGGGCTCGTTCATGTAGTGGAACGGGATGCCGTTGACGGCGTAGAGCTGGTTGCCCTGGCCGTCGAAGGTCGTGTTCCACCCGTGCTGGACCATGACCATCTCGTCGGCCCTGGGCCGGCCCCGTGCGGGGTCGATGATGAAGGTGCCGTACATCCCGCGGGCGATGTGCTCGGCGAGCGGGCCGACGTGGCAGTGGTACAGGTGCAGCCCGAACGGCTCGGCGTCGAACTCGTAGACGAAGTCCTCACCCGGCGCGATGGTGCCGCGTCCGACCATGGGGACACCGTCCATCTCGGCGGGGTGGATGCCGTGGAAGTGCATCGTGTGCGGGTGCGCCGACGCGTTGACGAAGCGGATGCGGAGTCGGTCGTTCTCCCGGCAGCGCAACGTCGGCCCGGGCACCCGGCCGTTGAACGTCCACCCCGGGAAGCTCACTCCGGGGGCCACCTCGATCTCCTGGTCGCGGGCGACGACCTCCCACTCGCGCAGGGTGCGGCCGTCGGGCCGCTTCGACGTGGTGCCCCAGTCGAAGTCACGGAGCGTCGCCGTGGGGTTGAAGCCGTTGGCCGTGTGGTCGACCGTCGCGCCCTCGCGGAACGTCGCGCCGTTGACGCCGCCACCATGAGCGTGGGCGCCGGCAGCTGGTGCGTCGGTCGCCCCGGTCGCCCCGGTTGACGGGCCCGAGGTCCAGGCGGCTCTCGCGGCGCCCGAGTGGGTGGTGTGGGCAGCCTCGACCGGACCTGCGTCGGCGAGAGCCGAGCGGGTCAGCAGCGCACCGACGCCCGCCGCTCCCGCGGTGCCGGCGAGGAAGAGTCGGCGCGACGTCGTCGCGGCGCGCGACCGTTCGGGCCCGGGGACCGCCGCCTGACCGGCGGGGTCGGTGGGGTCGGTGGGATCGGTGGGATCGGTGGGCATCCTCTCGTCGGTCATGACGTCTCCTCGACGGACTGTCCGTGGACGAGGTGGGCGAGCGGGGCGCCGAGCGCGACCCGCTCGCCGTCGACAGACACCCACAGCGGGCCGTCGAACGGAGACTGCTCGAGCACCTCGACCGTGACGCCCGGCCGCAGCCCCAGCTCGGCGAGGTAGCGCAGTGCCTCGGCGTTGCGGTTGTGCAGGCGCTCGACGCGGAAGCGGGTGCCGATCTGCACGTCGGCGATGGCGACGTCGCTCGCGACGAGACTGTCGGTGTCGTCCTGCGGGATCGGGTCGCCGTGGGGGTCGAGGTGCGGATGCCCGAGGAGTGCGTCGATGCGGCCGAGGAGCGAGTCCGAGACGGCGTGCTCGAGCAGCTCCGCCTCTGCGTAGAGCTCGTCCCAGGGCACCTGGAGGACCTCGGAGAGGAACGTCTCGAGGAGCCGGTGGCGCCGGACGATGCGCCGGGCGTGGTCGGCGCCGTGGTCGCTGAGGGCGAGGCTCCGGTCGTCGGCCCGCTCGACGAGCCCGTGGTCGACGAGGCGCTTCACCATCGCCGAGGTCGTCGGCGGCGTGACGCCCAGGACGTTGGCCAGGGTGGTCGTGCCGACGGCGACCCCGTCGCCGCCGAGCTCCCACATCGCCTTGAGCGTGTCCTCGGCGGCGTCGGTGCGCGTCAAGCCGCAGCAGCTGAACGCCTGCTGCAGTTCGACGGCTGAGACGTCTGACATTCGATGCTCCTAAGGGCGCCTGTTTGCCTCGACGAACCCATCCTACCGGCGCACGCGAAACGGCTGTCTCGATGTGAGACGGCCCAGCACGGTCGGCTCGGTCAGCCGCCCTCGAGGTAGCGCTGCAGCGTCGGGCCGATGTGGGCCACGAGCTCATCGGTCGACATGCTGACGAGCGGCTCGATGCGCAGGACGTACCGTCCCATCGCCATGCCGACGATCTGGGTCGCGGCGAGAGCGGCCCGCTGCCGGGCGTCGGGTGCGTCGAGGTGGCGTGCGTAGCTCTCGATGATGACGTTCTCGATGAAGTCCCGCACGACGTCGTGGGCAGGCCCCTCCGTGACGGCCGAGCGCATCAGACCGATCATCGCCCGGCCCACCGTCTCGTCCTCGATGAGCGTTGCCATCGTGCGGGCGATGCGCTCGCCGATGCCGTCGAGGCCCTGGGCGAAGACCTCGTCGATCTTCGTGCGCGGGTCGATCGGCAGTTCGAGGGCGGCGGCGAAGAGCCCGTCCTTGTTGCCGAAGTAGTAGGGGACCAGGGCGACGTCCACTCCGGCCCCGTCTGCGACCGCACGCATCGTGGTGCCCTTGAAACCTCGCGCCCCGAAGAGCTCGCGAGCCACGCGGAGGATGTCCCCGCGGACGTCGTCGCGGTCCGCCCGCGGGCCGGGGCGGCCGGGGCCGCCCGCTGCGCCGGGGCTGGAGCCCTCCGCTCGGGCGGGACGTGGGCGGCGGATCGGAGGAGACGGCATATCGGCATCCTAGCCACGATTGAACGCCTGTTGAAATCTGCCGGCCAGAGGTCTACCTTGGAATTCAACACCCGTTGAAAGGAGTGCCTCACATGTCCACCGCACCCACCCGAAGCCCTGCTCGTAGCTCTGCCGGCCGATCCGCGCGTGGCTCCGCGGCCGACGTCGTGCCACGGAACGACACCGTCCACCGCGTCGGACGTGGCGCGCCGGTCGGCGTCATCGTCGCGCTCGCGGTGGTGCTCGGCATCGTGCTCACTGCCTTTGCGCTCCCCGCCGCCAACAGCGCGCCCCGCGACGTGCCCATCGGCGTGGCCGGTCCCGCAGCCGCGAGCGCGCAGGTCACGGCCGCCCTGAACGGCCGCGCCCCGGGTGCGTTCGAGGTGAACGCCTTCGCCGACGAGGCGGCCCTCACCTCGGCCATCCGCGACCGCGACGTCTACGGCGGCATCGTCGTCACCGTCACCGGCCCGAAGGTGCTCACCGCGCCGGCCGGGAGCCCGGCTGTCGCGCAGCTGCTCACCAACCTCGCCACGAGCCTGTCGCAGCAGACCGGCCGCCAGGTGCCTGTCACCGAGGTGGTCCCGTTGCCCGCCAAGGACGCACGTGGTGCCGGCCTGTCATCGGCGCTCCTGCCGCTCATCATCGGCTCGGTGGCGCCGGTCATCGCGATGGTCCGGCTCGTCCGCGGACGGTGGTCGCGACTGGCAGGGGTGCTCACGGCATCCGTCGTCATCGGCGCTACGCTGGCCGGTCTGCTCCACTGGTACGGCGTCTTCACTGCCGGCTGGGGCCTCGATGCGGCCGCCATGGCGGCGGTCCTCGCGGCGATGTCGACGGCCCTGCTCGGCCTGCACGCCGTGGGTCGCTGGGCAGGGCTCGGCCTCGGCGTGGCGACGTTCATGCTGCTCGGCAACCCGCTGTCGGGGCTCGCGACGGCCCGCGAGTTCCTGCCGGAGCTCTGGTCGTCGCTCGGCTCGTGGCTTCCGCCGGGCGCGGCCGGGCAGCTGCTCCGGAGCTCGGCCTACTTCGACGGAGCCGGGGCCACCCACGGTCTCATCGTGCTCGGCTCGTGGTTCCTCGTGGGACTCCTCCTCATCGCCGTCGCGCCGCGGTCCCGGGCGTCGGACGTCCCGGCACCCGCCCTCGCCTGAGGCGAGCTAGTCCAGGTCCGACGAGTGACGACCGGCGCCCCCGACACGCGTGTCGAGGGCGCCGGCACGACTCGGAGCGGAGGCGTTCCCGCCGCTTCGGGGTGGACGAACCCCGCGAACGACGGGCGCCGGCCTGTC
The DNA here is from genome assembly GCF_042666095.1 of Terrabacter sp. GCM10028922. NCBI lineage: Bacteria > Bacillati > Actinomycetota > Actinomycetes > Micrococcales > Intrasporangiaceae > Terrabacter > Terrabacter sp. GCM10028922. Next base: position 330,834 of record NZ_JBHTFG010000032.1, read on the forward strand.
GCCCGGGGCGCTCTGCGCGGCATCCGTCGCCGTGTGGCAGGCTGGCGCCGAGTTGTCCAAGGGGCTGTCCCGCGGGGCTGTCCAGGGCGACGTCCACGGGGCTGTCCCACGGAGGAAGGTGAGCATGGCGCCACGTCTCGTCCCGCCCGGCGTACGCGAGCTGCCGGCCCTCACCGAGCTGCGCCTCGAGGTGCGCGCCTTCCTCGCCGAACAGGTTGCCGCAGGGGCATTCGTGCCCCATGTCGACACGTGGCTGACGCAGTGGGACCGCGAGTTCACGCGCGAGCTCGGCCGTCGCGGCTGGCTCGGCATGGTCATCCCGACCGAGTACGGCGGCCAGGGGCGCACCTACCTCGAGCGGTTCGTCGTCACCGAGGAGCTGCTCGTCCTCGGCGCACCCGTCGCCGCGCACTGGGTCGCCGAGCGGCAGATCGGCCCGTCGCTGCTGCGCTACGGCACCGAGGAGCAGAAGCAGGCCTTCCTGCCCGGCATCAGCCGCGGCGAGGTCATCTTCGGCATAGGCATGAGCGAGCCCGACTCGGGCTCCGACCTCGCGAGCGTGCGCACCCGCGCCGAGCGTGTCGACGGCGGCTGGCGCCTCACGGGCACGAAGGTCTGGACAAGCGGCGCGCACGAGGCCGACGCGTTCTTCGCCCTCGCCCGCTCGGCCCCGCTCGACCCCGAGCACCGGCACGCCGGCCTCAGCCAGTTCATCGTCGACCTCCGTGCGCCGGGCGTCACGATCCGCCCGATCATCTCGATGGGCGGCGACCACCACTTCAACGAGGTGCACCTCGACGGCGTTCTCGTCCCCGACGACCGCGTCCTCGGCGAGGTGGGCGCGGGCTGGGCCCAGGTGACGTCCGAGCTCGGCTACGAGCGCAGCGGCCCCGAACGCATCCTGTCGACGTTCCAGCTCCTCGCGGCGGCAGCCCAAGCCATGGACGACGGACGCCTCCCCAACGACGCCGGACTCGGCCGGCACGTCGCGCGCGTCGCGGCGCTGCACCACATGTCGTTCGCCGTCGCCACGGCGCTCGAGAACCACGAGGACGCCGACACCGCAGCTGCCGTGGTCAAGGTGCTCGGCACGACCGGCGAGGGTGACATCGCCGACTACGTCGACACCCTGACCGCGACCGGCTGGGCCCTCGACGAGGAGCTCGACACGCTCCTGCACGCCGCGATCCTCCAGCGGCCCGGCTTCACGCTGCGGGGCGGCACCAACGAGATCCTGCGCGGCGTCATCGCCCGCGGGCTGGGGCTGCGTTGATGCCCGACCGCCCCGGCTGCCCCGAGCGCCGCGACGTCCACGACCTCGTCGCGCCGACGAGCCCGGACCCCGACCTCGTCGCGGTCCTCACCGACCTCTTCGCCGACTACCGCGCGCAGCGCACCACGCCCACCGCCGTCGTCGACCTCGACCGCGACCTGTGGCAGCGCCTCGAGGACCTCGGGCTCACCCGGCTCACCGGCCGCGAGGCCTCCGGTGGCAGCGGGGGCAGCTGGGTCGACGCGGCCGCCTTGCTCGGGATCGCTGCAGCGGCAGCGGCGCCCGTGCCGCTCGCCGAGCACGACGTCCTCGGTGGATGGCTGCTCGAGGCTGCCGACCTGCCCAACGACGGCGGCCTGCGCACCGTATGCCGCCCCGACCCCTCCGGAGTGGCCCTCAACGTCACGTGGGCCCGAGACGCGAGCAGGATCGTGGTCCTCTGGGAGGACCGCGACGAGTGGCGCGTGGCCGACGTCCCGGCCGACCGGGTCGGTATCGAGGAGCGCCGCAACCTCGCGGGCGAGCCCAGCGACACGGTGGAGTTCGACCTCGACGACCTCGAGGCCGGCATCGTCGTCGCCCACGAGATCGGTGAGCAGTTCCACCTGCGCGGGGCTCTCGCGCGGTCGGCACAGGTCGTCGGGGCGATGGAGCGGGTCGTCGAGGTCGTCCTCGAGCACGTGCGCGAGCGGAAGCAGTTCGGCCGGCCGGTGGGCCGTTTCCAGGCGGTGCAGCACCTCGTCGCCGACATCGCCTCCGAGACCGCGCTCGCCCGAGCCGCGACCGACGCCGCCGTCGCGCGGGCCGCGGCGTCCGACTGGCGCGACCCCGGGATGCTCTTCGCCGTCGGGGTCGCCAAGTCCTGTGTCGGTCACGCCGCCTCGGTGGTCGTGCGCGGAGCCCACCAGGCGCTCGGCGCGATCGGCACGACTCTCGAGCACGAGCTGCACACGCTCACCAAGCCGATCCTCGCCCGTCGGAGCGAGTACGGCTCGCTCCAGGACTGGGACGAGACCCTCACGGCGCTCGCGTCGTCGGCGGGCCACGACCGGCTCTGGACCCTCATCACGACCGGGCGTGCCAAGACACCCCCGTTCGATGTGTTCGACGGTCGCCCATGACCGCCCAATACATCGAACCGGCCTGCGCATGAAGGAGATCCGCACGATGACCGAGACCGAGATCCGCTACGACGTCACCAACGGAGTTGCCGTCATCACGCTGGACGCGCCCGAGCGGCGCAACGCGCTGTCGGTGCAGATGTCCCGGGAGCTGACCGACGCGGCACGTACGGCCGAGGCCGACGACGCCGTGGGCGCGGTCGTCGTCACCGGCGGCTCGCACTTCTGCGCGGGCGCGGTGCGCAGCGTCCTGTCCGACACCGGCCGCGACCCCGTCGAGGACGAGGCCTACCGCAACCTCGAGACCGTCTACGCCGCGTTCACGACGATCGGCACGATCGGCCTGCCGACCGTCGCCGCAGTGCGAGGCGCCGCCGTCGGCGCGGGGCTCAACCTCGCCCTCGCGACGGACCTGCGCATCGTCTCGCGCACCGCGCGCCTGCTGCCCGGCTTCGCACAGATCGGCATCCACCCCGGCGGCGGCCACTTCACCCTCCTCAACCGCGTCGCGGGCCGCGAGGCCGCCGCCGCCCTCGGCCTCTTCGGCGACGAGGTCGACGGCGAGCGCGCCGTCGCCCTCGGCCTGGCATGGGCGGCATACGACGACGGCGACGTACAGGCACAGGCCATGGCACTCGCTGCGCGCGTCGCGAAGGACCCTGCGCTGGCCCGCCGGACGGTCGCGAGCTTCCGCCGCGAAACCGTCCCGGGCGGCGTCCCGTGGGACGTCGCGGTCGAGCTCGAGCGGTCGCCGCAGATGTGGTCGCTTCGGCGCCGTCACGACGCCTGAGCCCCGCCCGCCCCCTCGGTGGGCGACCGGAGCGGTTTCGGCCCCACCCCGTCCGTGGTGCAAGGATGGGCAGGTTCGCTTCCCTGAGCGAGTCCCCGTGATCGAGGAGGATAGACAGTGCTGGCGTCCTACCGACCTCTCTTCGAGGTCCCGGGAGCCCGCGTCTTCATCACGGGGGGAATGATCGCCCGCTCGGCGGGCGCGATGTTCGGCGTGGCAACCGTCGCGATGATCGCGGCGCGGCGCGGCTCCTACGAGCTGGCCGGCGCCGTCATGGCCGTCGGGATGGTGGCGCTCGCGCTGTTCGCGCCGTTCCTCGGGCGCCTCGTCGACCGGTACGGCCAGCGCCGCATCGCCATCCCCTTCTTCATCTGGTCGGGGTTCTGGGCGACGATGACGGTGCTCGCGTCGGTGCGGGGCTGGCCGTCGTGGGTGCTCTTCGTGACCTACCCGCTCGTCGGCCTCATCCCGAGCCTCGGCACGATGGCGCGCGCCCGCTGGACGCACATCTTCGCCGGCGACCCGAGGAGCCTGCACACGGCGCTCTCGTTCGAGCAGGTCATGGAGGAGATCACCTTCGTGGTCGGCCCGGTGCTCGCCGTCTGGCTCTCGACCACGCTCTTCCCCGAGGCGGGCTTCGTCTTCGCCGCGGTGTGCTACGGCGTCGGCGTGGCCGTCTTCGTGTCGGCGCGGTCCACCGAACCGCCCGTCGTGCCGCACCACGAGCGGCCGCACGGGCACGCGCACCACAACCCCGGCCTCATCCCGCTCGCGTTCATCATGACGATGACCGGCGCCATCTTCGGCGTCAACGAGGTCGTCACCCTCGCCGTCGCGGAGGACGCCGGCCAGAAGAACGCCGCGGGTCCGATCCTGGCGCTCTACGCCGTGGGCTCGGCCATCGCGGGCGTGTTCTTCGGCCACCACTCCCACGGGCGCAGCCTCGTCAAGCTGCTCATCGTCGGCACCCTCGGCATGGCGCTGCTCGAGGCGCCGGTGCTGCTCGCAGGCAACCTGTGGGTCCTCGCCGTGATCATGGTCTTCGCGGGCATGGCCACGGCCCCGACCCTCATCACCACGATGAACCTCATCGAGCGCATCGTGCCCAAGGCCCAGCTCAACGAGGGCATGACGATCGTGCTGACCGGCCTCATCATCGGCATCGCGGCCGGCTCAGCCGTGTCGGGCGCCGTCGTCGACCGTGTCGGAGCCCAGCACGGCTACTGGGTCGCCGTGATCGCCGGCGGCTTCGCGTTCGTCATGGCTCTCGGGACGCGCGCCTTCCTCAGCCGGCGCGAGCTGCACGACCTGCGCTGAGCCCGCCACCCGGCATACGCCGCCCCCAACCGTCGAGTGGCCAACTCCCGCGTCCCCTGACACGTCGAAGGGCCACTTCTCGGGCGAGAAGTGGCCCTTCGACGTGCGGGAGGCCACGAGAAGTGGCCCTCTCGACGGGGGGAGAGAGGGGTCAGTGGCCGGCGGGGACCGCCGTCACGTCGTCGCCCTGCTTCACGGGCTGGCCCGGCTTGGGGCCGAGGTCGACGTGCGGCAGGAACAACGAGGCGACGAAGGCCAGCACGAGCACGCCGGCCGCCACGACGAAGACCGTCGACATCGCGTCCGAGAAGCCCACGAGGAACGGGCGCGCGAGCCGCGGGTCGAGCTGGTTGATGAACGAGCTGTCCTGCAGCGCGGACGCGCCCACGCCTCCGTTGCCGTTCCGGACGCCGGCGATGAAGGCCGCGTTGGCCTGCGGGTCGCCGCCCGTCGGGTTGCGCACGGCCGCGAGGAACTCGGGCGACGTGCGCGCCGACTGGAACGCCGCGCCGATCTTGTCCGCGGCCTGCCCGAAGAGGATCGACAGGAAGACCGCCGTGCCCAGCGTGCCGCCGATCTGGCGGGTGAAGGTCGCCGACGAAGTGGCCACGCCGATGTCGCGGCGGGCGGCGGCGTTCTGCACGGCGAGCGTGAGCGGCTGGAAGTTGAAGCCGAGCCCGATGCCGAAGAAGAACATTACGACCATCGTCTTCCACAGCTCGGTGTCTGCGTCGACGAAGTGGAACATGTACAGCGACACGACGAGCAGCGCGGCACCGATGATCGGGAACTTCCGGTAGCGCCCGGTGCGGGAGATGATCTGGCCCGAGGCGATCGAGCCGGCCATGATGCCGAGCGTCATCGGCACCAGCATGAGGCCGGCCTCCATCGGGGAGGCGCCCTTGACGATCTGCAGGTAGAGCGGCAGCGCGGCGAGGCCACCGAACATGCCCATGCCGATGAAGACGGAGCTGATCGACGCGGCACCGATGGTGCGGTTCGTGAAGAGGCGCAGGGGGATCAGCGCCTCGTCGCCCATCCGCCTCTCGATGACGAAGAAGGCCGCGAGGCCGACGACGCCGATGGCGTAGCAGAGGACCGCCGAGCCGGAGCCCCAGCCCCAGTCACGGCCCTGCTCCGCCACGATGAGGAGCGGCACCAGCGCGACCGACAGCGACGCGGCACCCCAGTAGTCGATGCGGTGGTCGAGCCGCGTGTGCCTGAGGTGCAGCGTCCGCGTCACGACGATGAGCGCCGCGACGGCGATCGGCACGTTGACGAGGAAGACCCAGCGCCAGCCGGTGATGCCGAGGAGCGACTCCTGGTCGGAGAGCAGACCGCCGATGACGGGGCCGAAGACGCTGGACGTGCCGAAGACGGCGAGGAAGTAGCCCTGGTACTTCGCACGCTCACGAGGCGGCACGATGTCGCCGATGATCGCGAGGGAGAGCGAGAAGAGGCCGCCGGCGCCGAGGCCCTGGACCGCGCGGAAGGCGGCCAGCGACGGGATCGACCAGGCGAGGGTGCACAGCATCGAGCCGAGCGTGAAGATCGTGATCGCGAAGAGGAAGAGCTTCTTGCGCCCGTAGATGTCGCCGAGCTTGCCGTAGAGCGGCGTCACGATCGTCGAGGTGATGAGGTATGCCGTCGTCACCCAGGCCTGGCCGGCGAGGTCCTTGAGGTCGTCGGCGATGACACGCATCGCGCTCGCGACGATGGTCTGGTCGAGCGCCGCGAGGAACATCCCCATCATGAGCCCGACGAGGATGGTGATGATCTCCTTGTGGGAGAGCAGCGGCGCCGCGTCGCGTGCAGCGTCGCCGGACGATGGTTCGGCGGTGGTGGCGGACATGTCAGTCCTCTCTCTGCTTCTGGTCTGTGGTGCTGTCGAAGGGCATCGGGGGCGGCGCTGCTCCCCGGGCCCGGAGGTTCGCGTCGAGCGCGTCGCCGAGCGCTCGCAGGCGCGCGACGAACTCGGTCGTCTCGGTGGTCTCCCAGTCGGTGAGCAGCCCCTGGAACCACGTGGAACGGCTGGCCTGGATGCGTCCGAGGGCCTCGCCTCCGTGCGGGGTCAGGGACACGACGGACGCGCGCCCGTCGCTCGGGTCGGCGCTCTTCTCGAGGAGTCCGGCGGTGACGAGGGCGCTGACCTGACGGCTCACCGTGGAGACGTCGTTGTGCAGCATCGTCGCGAGCTCGGAGACGCGGACGGTGCCGGCTCCGGCGACGACGAACAGCACCGGGTATGCCGTGACGTCGACGCCGTCCTCGAGGCGCGGCGCCGAGTGCTTGGCGGCGACGAGCAGCTTCTGCACACGGAGCAGTGCCAGGAAGACGTCGTTCGCCTCGTCCTTGCTGACGCCCACGCATCTCCTCGCGCTGGTGGCGGATCCAACTAGTTGCTTGCAGCAAGCAAGTATGCGCGCGGACGCGTTCCGACGCAACTGCTCTGTCGAGCCTTGTCCGTGTGCAGACAGCGCCGACGCGATACTCGCGGTCCATGTGGTTGTCTGTGATCTCGCACCCCGCGGGGAGGTGCGATGATGCAGACGTCGTAACCGTTGAGCAACAGGCGGCACGGCGGGATTCGCAGCTTCCCAGGAGTGACATGACGAGCGACGTGCCGGTCGACCCGACGATCAACGACGCCTTCCACCAGATGTCCGCGCTGATCTACGCAGGGGCCGACGCCGGATCGATCCACCAGGCGCTCGTCGACGCAGCCCAGCGCCTCGTCGAGGGCTGCGACCGCGCCTCCCTGCTCGTGCGCACGCGTGACCGCTTCGTCACCGCCGCGAGCACCGACGACATCGCGCGCCGCATCGACCAGATCGAGCTGGAGATCGGGGAGGGACCCTGCGTCGACGCCATCCTCGACGAGGCGTACCAGCACGACGCCGACCTGACGACCTCGAAGACGCCGTGGCCGCGCTTCACCGAGCGCATCGTCGCCGAGACGCCCGTGCGCTCGGCCATCGGCTACCGACTGCTCCTCGACGGCGACAAGGTCGGGGCCCTGAACCTCTTCTCCGACACCCCCGGCGGCCTCACGTCGAAGTCGGCCGACGTCGGCGCCGTCATCGCGTCGTTCGCCTCGGTGGCGCTCATGGCGATCCGGGCCCGCGAGGAGGCGGCGACCCTGCGGCAGGGGCTGCAGAGCAACCGTGAGATCGGCAAGGCGGTCGGCCTGCTCATGGCCGCCCACCACATCTCCGGCCAGGAGGCCTTCGAGCTGCTGCGCAGCACCTCGCAGGAGCTGAACATGAAGCTGGCCCAGGTGGCCTCGCAGGTCATCCAGGGTCAGGAGGCGCAGTTCGGCGGTCTCGCCGGCAGGGGACAGGGCGCCCCCAGCCCCACCGGGTCCTGACGAGCGAGACCTCTGCGACACGACCGATCCCGGCACCCTCGCAGGCGCCGGGATCGGGGCTTGTGCCACCGGGCGTCAGGCTGAGGCGACGCCCTCCGCCGACAGCTGCCGGCGCAGCTCGTCCAGCGTGCGTCGCAGCAGCCGGCTGACCTGCATCGCACTCAGACCCATCGACTCGGCGATCTCGGCCTGCGTCATGTCGTTGCCGAAACGCAGCTCGACGAGCTTCTGGTCCCGCGCGGGCAGCCGCTCGAGAGCGGTGCGCACGACGATGCCGTCGTCCAGCGCCGGGTCGGACGCGGAGTCGCCGCGCGCGTCGAGCAGGTCGAGGACGGGGCGGCCGCCGTCGGTGCTCGTCGCATCGAGCGATGCCGGGCGCAGGTTCGTCGCCGCGACCTGGGCCTCCTTGACGGCGTCGAGACTCAGCTCGAGCTCGCGCGCGAGCTCGGCCGGGTCCGGGTCGTGGCCGAGGCGCTGCTCGAGCCGCGACCGGGTCTCGGTGACGAGCTGGCGCCGCTCCTGCAGCTCGCGCGGTGGCCGCACGAGCCAGCCGTGGTCGCGGAAGTGGCGGCGCAGCTCTCCGGTGATGGTGGGCGTCGCGTACGCGCCGAACTCGGTGGACTTGTCGAGGTCGAAGCGGTGGATGGCCTTGAGCAGGGCGAGGAACGCGACCTGTTCGAGGTCCTCGCGGTCGAGTCCCTTGCCCGAGTAGCGATGGGCGAGTGAGCGCGCGAGCGGCATGTGCAGCAGCGTCACGGACTCGAGGGCGTGGGCGCGCTCGGACGTGCAGTCCGAGGTGCGCAGTACGGTGATGAGTTCTCTGGTTCGCGCATCCTTGCGCGGACCCGTGGTCGGGTCGGTCATGACTACTCCGTTTATCGGATCCCCGATGCGGCACTGGCTTGACCGACTACTCCCGACGCTAGGCGCTTGACCACCAATACACAAGGTGGGCCTAGTTACCGTTCGGATGCGTCGAGGTGTATAAGGCGCGGGGGCCCGCGCGAGGCGGCGGCGGGCGCGTCGGACGGGACGAACGGTCCCGGTGGTGGTCGTCGCCGGCGCGCTGCGGGGTAGTCAGTGGGTGATGACGAGCGCCTCGAGGACCCGGCGCGCGATCTCCTCGTCGCCGGTCACGGTGTAGTGGATGTCGTCGACCGAGCGACGGCCTGCGGCCCGCCGCGTCAGCGCGTCGGTGCTGAGGTGGATCGACGTCACGTCGAGCTGCTCCTCACCCACGGGTCGGTCATGACCACTGAAGAGCGCCTCCCCGTAGGGCCGGCCGTCGTCGCCGGTGACGATGCGCACGCCGTCGCGCGCGACGACGGGACCGGACACGTCGAGGACGACGGCATGGCCGGGCCCGATGCCCGCGACACGGGCGGCGACACGGGGGACTGCGGCGAGGACGTCGGCGGTGAAGAGCGCGGCGCCCGCGGAGTCGAGGTCGCCGGGGCGGTCGAGGGCCGCACGGAGGTCCTGTTCGTGCACCCAGGCGTCGACGATGCGCCGGTGGAGGTGCTGCCCGAACGTCGTCTCGGGACCGAAGAAGCCGCCGATGACGGTGTCGAGCTCCGCGTCGCTGGCTCGCAGGGCCGCGACCCGTTCGGGGTGGAACTCGGCCAGCTCCGCGACGACCTCGCGCCCCGGCACGGCTCTGCGGCTCTCGACGTCCTGCTCGACGAGTCGCGCGAAGTCGCCCTTCACGTGCGGGTAGTCCGGAACGGCCACCTCGGTGCGCGGGAGCCCGGCGAAGGACTTCTCGGCTCCGACGACGTGGGCGATCTGGTCCTTCACCGTCCAGCCGGGACACTCGGTCGGGAGGTCGAAGTCCGCGTCGCGGCATGACATCCCGAGGTCGATGATCGACTGCACGGTGTGGTCGAACGCGTCGATCAGTCCGTCGCGGTCGTGGGGGGCGGCCGGGTGCATGGGCATGCCATCACACTACTTACCCTTGAGGCATGCCAACCCCGCAGCGAGACGGTCTCGCCGATCCGCGAACGGGTCCGGAGCCCTCTGCCCCCTGGGGGGCCGCGGCGGTCGTCGCCGGCGTGCTCGCCGTGGGCCTGCTGGCGAGCGTCGTCGCTGCCCGCTACACGGGCGCCGCGGAGTCGCTGCCCGGCGGCCTGAGCGACGCCGGCCCGGTCGTGCGCTGGTCCCTGCCGCTCGTCCGGGTCGTCCACGACGTCGCGGCCTCGCTGACGATCGGCGCCCTGCTGCTCGCTGCGACGATGGTGCCCGGGCGGACCAGGGCCGCGAGCGTGTCCCTGGACGAGCCGCGACGCGGTGCCGCCCTGCGCGTCGCGACCGCGGCCGCCTTCGTGTGGGCGGTCGCGGGAGCCGTCGGGGTCGTCTTCACCTTCGCCGACGCCGCCGGGATGCCGCTCTCCGACCCCCTGTTCGGCACGAGCCTGGCCGACTCGGTGTGGGCCATCGAGCCGCTGCGCGTCGGGCTGCTCAGCTCCATGGCGGCGTTCGTCGTCGCGTCCTTGGCCGCTGTGGCGCGCTCGCGGGCCGTGGCTCTGGCCCTCGTGGCCGTGTCGGCGTTCGGCCTGCTCGTGCTCGGTCTCGCCGGCCACGCCGGCGGGTCGGCCGACCACGAGACGGCGGTCAACGCGATTGCCGCCCACCTGCTCAGCGCGGGCGTCTGGGTCGGTGGCCTGCTCGCTCTCGTGGTCCTGCGCCGACAGCTCGGCGACGCGATCGGGGTCGTCGCCCGCCGCTACTCGACCGTGGCCCTCTGGTGCTTCGTCACCCTCGGCATCTCGGGTGTCATGTCCGCCACGACCCGGCTCGCCGGCTGGTCCGACCTCGCCACGCCTTACGGCGTACTCGTCCTGGTCAAGGTGCTCGCCTTCGTCGTGCTCGGCGCGGCCGGCGCGTGGCACCGCCAGGTGACGCTCGACCGCCTCGACACCGCGTCCGGCCGTGACCGCGGCCGCGTCTTCACGCGGCTCGCGGTCGCCGAGACCCTGCTCATGGCGCTCGCCTTCGGGGTCGCGACGGCACTGGCGCGCAGCGAGCCGCCGGTCCCCGAGACGGTGCAGAACCCGTCCGCTGCCCTGGCGCTCACCGGCTTTCCAGTGCCTCCGGCGCCGACTGCGATGTCGTGGCTGACCGCCTGGCGGGTGGAGTGGCTCTTCCTCGCGACCGCGCTGCTGGCGATCGGCGTCTACGTCGTCGGGGTCGTGCGGATGCGGCGACGCGGCGACGCCTGGCCCCTGCTGCGCACCCTCTCGTGGTCCGCGGGCTGGCTGCTCTTCCTCTACGCCACCAACGGGGCGCTCGGCATCTACGGTCGCGTCGCGTTCTCCTGGCACATGACCCTACACATGACCGAGGCGATGGTGGTGCCGATCCTGCTCGTCCTCGGTGCCCCGGTCACGTTGGCGTTGCGGACGATCCGGCCACGCAGCGACGGCACCCTGGGGCCACGCGAGATGCTGCTCGGCCTCGTGCACTCACGGTTCCTCGCGGTGCTCGGCAACCCGGCGGTGGCCGCAGCACTGTTCTTCATGAGCCTCGTGGTCTTCTACTGGACCGGGCTGTTCGAGCTGGCACTCGAGACCCACACGGGCCACCTGCTCATGACGGCGCACTTCGTGCTCACCGGCTACCTCTTCGCGTGGGTCCTCGTCGGCATCGACCCCGGCCCGAAGCGCTGGAGCCCTGCCCTGCGCCTCGTCGTGCTCTTCGCGACCATCGCGTTCCACGCCTTCTTCGGCGTTGCGATGATCAGCGGCACGGCGCTGCTCGGCGGCGACTTCTTCACGACGGTCGACATCCCCTGGGTCCCGGACGCCCTCGCCGACCAGCGCTACGGTGGCGGCGTCGCGTGGGCCATCGGGGAGCTGCCGGCGCTCGTCCTCGCCCTCACCGTCGCGATGCAGTGGTACCGCGCCGACCGCGCCGAGTCGACCCGGCGCGACCGGCGGGCGGACCGTGACGGCGACGCCGAGCTCACGGCCTACAACGAGCGCCTGGCCGCCCTGGCGAGGCGCGACGAGCGCTCCTAGCGCACGGGCTGCTGCAGCTCCGTGACCCACGCGTCCTGGTCGTCCATCGGCGTCTCGAGGTAGACCTCCCGACAGGGGCCGTATGCCGTGAGGCCCGCAGCATCCACGGCCGTCGCGAGTGCCTGCCACGTGTCGCCGATCGTCGCCATCGACCCGCGGTGGATCACCGTGACCGCGCGCGGTGCGGCCGGGAGGTCCGCAACCTCTGCGCCGTCGACGCCCTCGACGTGGTCGATCGACTCGAGCGCCGTGGGAAAGCCCACACCCCACGTCGTGCCCTCCGTGTCGCCGTCGTACCAGGCGACCGACGGCGTCTGCAGGGAGACACCTGCGGCGGTGAGACCGCCGACGAGGCGGTCGAACGCCGGCCCGATCGTGGTGCCGAGCTCGGTGACGTCAGCGACCCGTCCCGACACCTGCGCCAGCCGAACGGCCGGCAGCGCCTTCTCCACGTACTCCAGCTCCGACATCGTGCCCTCCTTCTCGATGGTTCGCAGCCTCGCCTCGATCGCGTCCAGTCGCGCCAGGTCGGCGGCGATCTGTTCCTCGATCTGCGCCCGCCGCAGCGTCAACATCCCGCGCAGCTCGTCCGCCGACACCTGCGCGTCGAGGACCGTCCCCACCTGTTCGAGGGTGAGGCCCAGGTCCTTGAGCGCAACGAGACGGTTGAGCCGGGGGAGCTGCGCGGCGGCATACCGGCGGTAGCTCGTGACCGGGTCCACGTGGGCCGGCACGAGCAGGCCGAGGGAGTCGTAGTGGCGCAGCATGCGCACCGTCACTCCCGCGAGCCGGGCGAAGTCTCCGATCGTCAACATGACGACCATGGTCTACGGCCTGACACGGTGTGAGGGTCAACTCGCAGTCGTGTGAGAGTTGGTCCATGAAGGTTGCGCTCATCCAGCTCGCCTACGGCGACGACGAGACGGTCGCCGACCGCACGGCCCGCGTCACCGAGATCGTTCGCGCCCAGGCCGGCCACGACCTCGTGGTGCTGCCCGAGCTGTGGCCGGCCGGCGGCTTCGACTACACCCGCTGGGACGAGCGGGCCGAGGCCGTCGACGGGCCGGTCGCGCAGGCCCTCGCTGCCGCCGCACGCGACGCCGGCGTGACCCTGCACGGTGGCTCCATCGTCGAGCGGGCCCGGCCGGTCGGGGACGGCGGACGCGGACTCTGGAACACGAGCCTCGTCTTCGCGCCCACGGGTGAGCTCGTCGCCACCTATCGCAAGATCCACCGCTTCGGCTTCGGCGAGGGCGAGCCGAGCCTGATGGACGCCGGCGACGACCTCGTCGTCGTCGACGTGCCGGTCGCGGACGGTGACGCCGTGCCGGTCGGCCTCTCGACGTGCTACGACCTGCGTTTCCCCGAGCTCTACCGGCGCCTGCTCGACCGCGGCGCCGAGGTCTTCGTCATCCCCGCCGCGTGGCCCCGCAAGCGCGTCGCCCACTGGACCCTGCTGGGGCAGGCCCGCGCCGTCGAGGACCAGTGCGTCGTCCTCCAGTGCAACACCGCCGGCACCCACGCCCGGCACGAGATGGGCGGGCACTCGCAGGTCGTCGACGCGACGGGGCAGGTCCTCGCCGCTGCGGGCCTTCACGAGGAGGTGCTGAGCGTCGACATCGACACCGCGGCGACGCTCGACTGGCGCCGCAGCTTCCCGGTGCTGCCCGACCGGAGGCTCTCGTGACGGCGGAGACCGGGTCGCTGCGGGCGCGCGTCAAGGTGCGGGCACCCGAGCTCGTCGGGCGCGGGTGGCTCAACACGGGCGGCCGCGCGATCTCGCTCGCGGACCTCCGGGGCCGGGTGGTCGTCCTCGACTTCTGGACCTTCTGCTGCGTCAACTGCCTCCACGTCCTCGACGAGCTGCGACCTGTGGAGGAGCGGTTCCCCGACGCCTTGACGGTCATCGGGGTGCACTCGCCGAAGTTCGAGCACGAGGCCGACGCCGACGCCCTCGCCGCCGCCGTCGAGCGGTATGCCGTCCACCACCCCGTGCTCGACGACCCCGAGCTGGTGACGTGGCGGGCTTACACCGCCCGCGCCTGGCCGACCCTCGTCGTCATCGACCCCGAGGGCTTCGTCGTCGCCTCCATGTCGGGCGAGGGGCACGGTCCCGGCCTCGCCTCCCTCGTGGCCGAGATCATCGAGGAGCACCGCGCCAAGGGCAGCCTCCAGCCCGGTGACGACCCCTACGTCGCGCCGCCCACGCCCGACACCGCGCTGCGCTTCCCGGGCAAGGCGATCGCCCTGCCCGACGGCTCGTTCGTCGTGTCCGACACCGCGAACCACGCCGTCGCCCACCTCGAGCCCGACCTCGTCACCGAGCGTGCGCGCTGGGGTGGACCGGGCGTGTTCAACGAGCCTCAGGGCATCCTGCTCGCGACCCCCGGGCTCTCCGCACGGCTCGGCGTGGACGTCCTCGTCGCCGACTCGGTCAACCACCAGCTCAAGGGAATCCGCCTCTCCGACGGGTTGATTCGCACTCTGGCCGGCACCGGTCGGCAGCTGCGCGAGCGCGCCGGCGGTGGTCCCGCTCTCGAACAGCCGCTCTCAACCCCCTGGGACCTTGCGTGGCTCGGCGAGAGCGTCGTCATCGCCATGGCCGGCACGCACCAGCTCTGGTCCTGGACGCCCGGTGCCACGATCGAGGACGGGCTCGTCGAGCTGGTCGGCGGCACGTCGAACGAGGGGCTCGTCGACGGTCCCGCCGCCGAGGCGTGGTTCGCGCAGCCGTCCGGCCTGGCCACGTCGGTGTCGGGCGACCGCGTCTGGGTCGCCGACTCCGAGACGTCCGCGCTGCGGTCTGTCGTGTCGACGGCGGAGGGCCTGCTCGTCGAGACACATGTCGGCACAGGGCTGTTCGACTTCGGGCACCGCGACGGCGACGCCGCCGAGGCGCTGCTCCAGCACCCGCTCGGCGTCACCGAGCTGCCCGACGGGTCAGTCGCCGTCAGCGACACGTACAACGGCGCGGTGCGCCGCTACGACCCCGTCAGGCGCCAGGTGACGACCCTCGTGCAGGGTCTCGCCGAGCCGAGCGACGCCGTCGTCGAGCGCGATGCCGAGACGGGTGAGACGCGCCTGGTCGTCGTCGAGTCGGCGGCTCACCGGCTCACGAGGGTCGCCCTGCCCGAGGACGCCCAGCGCGTCGACGGGCCGGCCCACCGCACGCAGCGTCCGTCGACGCCCCTGCCGGCCGGCGAGGTCCTGCTCGAGGTGACGTTCGTGCCGCCTGCCGGACAGAAGCTCGACCACCGTTGGGGCGACCCGACACGCCTCGACGTCTCGGCCACCCCAGATGCCCTCCTCGTCTCGGGTGCCGGGCGCGCCGAGGGACTCACCCGCACGCTCGTGCTGCGTGACGGCATCGGCTCCGGCACGCTGCACGTCTCGGTGCAGGCCGCCGCGTGCGACGGTGACCCCGACACGGGCGAGGTGCCCGAGCACGCCGCGTGCCACCTGTTCCAGCAGGACTGGGGCATCCCAGTCATCCTCGACGCGTCGGCGGATGCCAGACTGGCTCTCGACCTCCGGGGGGTCTAGGTCGGGGTCCAGGTGGGGGTCCAGGCCGGGAACGCCCCGGCCGGCATCGGACGGGCAGGTGGCGCGCGTGGCACAGCAGGCATCCGGCGGCCTCGGCAGGTCGATCCTCTCGGGGCTCTGCGGGCTCCTCGCCATCGTGTTGCTGCCCGTGTCCCTCGTCGCGTTCTGGGCGTCGGTCATGCTGACACGCACCGACGTCTTCGTCGACGAGCTGCGACCCGTCGTGAGCAAGCCGCTCGTGCAGGAGGCCCTCACCGACGGCATCGTCGACGGCATCCTCGGCGCCGTGACGCTCCGGCCCGCCATCGAGAAGGCGCTCGAGGCCCCGATCCGCGCCGAGGCCGAGGCCCTGGTCGCGAGCCCTGAGGTCAAGGACGCCTGGACCGAGGGGATCCGCGCCGTCCACACTCAGCTCATCGGCGTCATGGAGGGCCGGGCCGACACGACCCTGGACGCTCAGGGCCGGGTCTCCGTGCGTCTCAAGATTCCCGTGCCGGCGCTGACCTCGCGGCTCGAGCAGGCGGGAGTCCGGGACGCCGCGTCCATCGCACCCGTCGTCACGATCCCGCTCGCCAAGGCCAGCGACCTCCAGAAGGCACAGCAGGTCTACCGCGTCGCCGACGCCTGGGGCTCGTGGGCGCCGGTGCTCGTCGCGGTCCTGGCCCTGCTCGCGATCGTGCTGGCTCGGCGCTGGCGCGCGGCCACGACCCTCGTCGCGGTCGGCTGGATCGTCCTCTCGCTCGCGCTCGCGCTCGTCATCATGATCTCGCGTGAGCCGCTGCTGCGCCCGGTCGGCTCGGACGTCGCGCGCACCATCGCCGACGCCGCCTACGGCCTCGCGGCCCGAAACCTCTACTACGAGATCGCGATCGCCGTCGGCGTGGCCGTCGTCATGCTGCTCGTGTCGGCGCTCAGCCTCGCGTTCCGCAGGCGTCGCCTCAACTGAGCGCTGGGCGCGGGTGGTCCTTTGACCGCCTCGCGTCCACGGCCGCACCCTCCCCGTGGACACTCGGTCCCGTGCGGGTATGTGGTGGTCAGGCACGCGCTGTGGCGTGCCCCCAACCCAAGGAGATGTCATGGGTATCGGACTCGGGATCTTTCTGCTCGTGGTCGGTGCGATCTTCTACTTCACGAACCTCGACTCCGACGTGCTCAACCTGAGTAGCGGCACGGGCAACACGATCGGGATCATCCTCATGATCGGCGGGGCGCTCGCGATCATCCTCGGACTCGTCATGAACGCCCAGCGCACGCGGACCCAGCACACGACCGTCACCGAACGCCGCGGAGAGCCGGACGTCGTCGAGCGCCGCGGAGAGCCGGACGTCGTCGAGCGCCGCGTGGACCGCCGCGACGACACGATCTGACGGCCGGCCAGCACACATCCGAGACGGCGGTCTGAGCAGGAGAGCTCACCTGCCCGGATCGCCGTCCGTGCTTCCATGGGCCGTGAGCCAGACCCGCCCGCGCCCGACCACTCGCCCCACAGCACCCGAGGTCCACACCGCAACGCCCGCAGACCGCGACCGTTGGGTCGACACGCTGCGGGTCGGCTCCCTGCTCGTCGTCGTCCTCGGGCACTGGCTCATGGTCGCCATCACAGACGGCGGCCGGATCACGAACGCGCTCGCCGTCGTCCCGGCGCTCCAGCCGCTGACGTGGCTGCTCCAGGTCATGCCGCTCTTCTTCCTGGTCGGCGGTGTCGCCCACGCACACACGCTCGAGTCGCTCGAACGCCGCCACCCGGCACATGCCGGCAGGTATGCCGTGTTCTTCCGCGCGAGGGCCGCGCGCCTGCTGCGCCCCACCCTCGCGTTCCTCTCCGTGTGGGTCGTGCTCGGTGTCGTCGCGGACCTGTCAGGGCTGACCGACCGGCCGGGTGACGCCGGTCGACTAGCTCGGGACGCGCTCGTCATGGTGCCGCAGCTGCTGTGGTTCGTCGGGATCTACCTCGGAGCCTGCGCCCTCGCGCCGGTCATGCGCGACCTGCACCAGCGGTGGGGTCTGCGGGTCTTCGTGGCGCTGGTCTTCGTGGCCGTCACCGTCGACCTCGTGCGCTTCAGCGGCGGTCGGTCTCTGGTCGGCAACCTCAATTTCGCCTTCGTGTGGCTCGCGCTGCACCAGCTCGGATTCGCTTGGCGCGATGGGCTGCTCACGACGGCGCGCGGGTGGGTGATGGCCGTGGTCGGGTTCGGGGCGATGGGGCTGGCGGTCACGCTCGGCCCCTATCCGGTGTCGATGGTCGGACTCCCCGGTGAGGCGGTGTCCAACATGGCGCCGCCGACCGCGGCCCTGCTCGCCCAAGGCATCGGCATCTGCGGCCTCGCCGTCGTGCTGAGACCGGTCATGGGCCGTGTGCTCGCGCGCCCGAGGGTCTGGCGCGCCGTCGTCCTGGCGGGCTCCTTCGCGATGACGGCCTTCCTGTGGCACCTCACGGCGCTCATGGCGGTGCTGCTCCTGGCCGGTGCTGTCGGGATCGAGCAGCCCGACGTCGCCTCATGGGCATGGTGGCTGACGCGTCCGGTGCTCTTCTCCGTGCTCGCCGGCGTGACCGCGGTCCTCGTCGGCGTCTTCGTGCGCTTCGATCGCGGACCACGTGCCGCCTCGGTCGGGTCCGACGACGGTCGACGCCGGGTGGACGTCGCGGCCGCCGTGTCGGCCGGAGTCCTCTTCTTCGCCACTCTCATCGTGTCGATCGTGGGCGTCGACGTGCTCGGCAACCGACCCGTCTTCTTCCTCGTCGGCGACGTCACGCCGGTCGTCGGCTTCGCCGTGCTCGCCGTCGGTCTCCTCCTCCTGCGCAACACCCCGCAACACACCGACAAGTCGCCAACACACCGCGATCAGGTCCCGGTGCGTTGACGACTGCCCGGTGTGTTGTGGTGCAGGCCAGAGGTGGCTGGGGATCGGGGACGGCCGGAAACTCCATGGCCGGACGTCGGCGGCGAGCCCTACCGTCATGTCCATGGACACAGGGCTCCACATGGACACGAGGCTCATCGACGAGCACGACGACACGGTCTGCTCGCGGGTGTACGACATCATCGTCGCCAGCAAGGGGCACGAGAGGCCTTGGCACGAGCCGCCGTCGCTTGCCGAGATGGTCGCCGAGTGGCGTCACGTCGACGAGGCTGAGTACAAGCAGATGTGGGGCGCGTTCGACGGCGACGAGCTCGTCGGGGTCGCGACGATCTGGCTACCGCTGGCCGACAACACCTCGATGGCGTGGTTCGAGGTGCACGTCGACCCGGCGCACCGGGGCCGCGGCGCTGGGTCGGTCCTCACGGACCGCGTCGTCGACCGGGCGCGCGAGGAGGGGCGCACCAAGGTCATCACCGACTTCCTCGTGCCGCCCGACTCCGACGGGCACCCGTACCGCCGGTTCGCCGAGCGCCACGGCTTCCGCCTGAGCAACACCGAGATCATGCGCCACCTCCAGCTGCCTGTCGCCGGCGAGCTGCTGACGCGCCACGCCGAGGCCGCACGCCCGCGGTGGGAGGGCGACTACCGTCTCGAGACCCATGTCGGTGGCGTGCCGGAGCACCTTCAGCAGTCGCTGTGCGCCGTCATGAACCAGCTCGCCGTCGACGCGCCCACGGGCGACATCGAGTTCGAGGAGGAGTCGTTCACACCGGAGCGCTACCGCGATTACCTCGAGCTGTTCCGCCGGCAGGGACGGGTCCGGCTCACCACGGTGGCGGTGCACGAGGCCTCGGGTGACGTCGTCGCCTACACCGACCTCATCCTGCCTTCCGGCGCCCCGACCATCGTCTGGCAGTGGGGCACGCTCGTGCACCGCGACCACCGCGGGCGCCGCCTCGGGATGGCCGTCAAGATCGAGAACCTCCGGCGCCTGCAGGCGGACCACCCCGAGCGCCAGCGGATCGTGACGGGCAACGACGACACGAACTCGTGGATGGTCTCGATCAACGAGGACCTCGGCTTCCGCATCGTCGAGCTCTGCCCCGCTTATCACCGCACTCTCGACTGACAAGCTCGAAAGGCCGCAAGCTGCGCCATCAGGGGCGCGGTCTGCGGCCTTTCGACTAGGGTCAGGCTCTCAGAAGGCGGACTCGGGCACGTCCATGAGGTCGTTGTCGGTGGCCTCCGCGATGGCGCGCTCGGCGGCCAGCTTCGGCAGGACGTTCTTGGCGTAGAAGGAAGCCGCCGCCACCTTGCCGCGGTAGAAGTCGGTGTCCTTGCCGGATGCTCCTGCGTCGAGCGCCGCCTGGGCGACCTCGGCCTGGCGCAGCAGCAGCCAGCCGACGACGAGGTCCCCGGCGGCGAGGAGCAGGCGCGTCGTGTTCTGGCCGACCTTGTAGAGGTTGGCCACCTCGCCACCGGTGCGCGGGTCGCTCTTCACGAGGTCGCCGATCATGTGGCCGAGGATGCCCTGGACGTCCTCGAGCGCCTTGCCCAGCAGCTCGCGCTCGGTGTCGAGCGAGCCGCCGAGGTCCTTGGCGAACTCCTGGATCTGGCCGGCGACGTGCTGCAGGGCCTGGCCCTTGTCGCGGACGATCTTGCGGAAGAAGAAGTCGAGGCCCTGGATGGCGGTCGTGCCCTCGTAGAGGGTGTCGATCTTCGCGTCACGGACATACTGCTCGACGGGGTAGTCCTGCAGGAAGCCCGAGCCGCCGTACGTCTGGAGGGACTCGGTGCCGAGCAGGACCCACGCCCGCTCCGAGCCGAGACCCTTGACGATGGGCAGCATGAGGTCGCTGATCCGGTTGGCGAGCTCGGCCGCCGACCCCTCCTCGAGCTGCGCGGCCGGGTTGCCCACCTGGGCCTGGTTGACGGTGTCCTGCTGGCTCGCGGTGTAGACGACGAGCGCGCGCAGGCCCTCGGCGTACGCCTTCTGGAGCATGAGCGAGCGGCGCACGTCGGGGTGGTGGGTGATGGTGACACGCGGCGCGCCCTTGTCGGTCATCCGGGTCAGGTCTGCGCCCTGGACGCGCTCCTTGGCGTACTCGAGCGCGTTGAGGTAGCCGGTCGAGAGCGTTGCGATCGCCTTGGTGCCGACGAACATCCGGGCGTTCTCGATGACCTTGAACATCTGGGCGATGCCGTCGTGGACGTCGCCGAGGAGCGTGCCGACCGCAGGCTCGTGCTCGCCGAACGTGACCTCGCACGTCGTGGAGACCTTGAGGCCCATCTTGTGCTCGACGTTGGTGACGTGGGCGCCGTTGCGGGCGCCGAGCTCGCCGGTCTCGAGGTCGACGTGGTATTTCGGCACGATGAAGAGACTCAGGCCCTTCGTGCCGGGGCCGCCACCCTCGGGGCGGGCGAGGACGTAGTGGATGACGTTGTCGACCATGTCGGACTCGGCCGAGGTGATGAACCGCTTGACGCCCGTGATGTGCCAGGTCCCGTCGGGCTGCTGGACGGCCTTGGTGCGGCCGGCGCCGACGTCGGAGCCGGCGTCGGGCTCGGTGAGGACCATGGTCGTGTGCCAGGCCTTGTCGACGATGTGCTTCGCCAGCTTCTTCTGGTCGTCGGTGCCGAGGTGCCACAGCAGGTTGGCGAAGGAGTAGCTCGCCGTGAACATGTGGATGGCCGGGTTGGCGCCGCAGACCATCTCGGCGACCGACCAGCGCAGCGAGGCCGGCACGACCATGCCGCCGAGCTCGGCCGGGACGTCGAGGTTGCCCCAGTCGCCGTCGACGTAGGCCTTGAAGGACTTCTTGAACGAGTCGGGCATCGTCACGGTCTGGCTGACCGGGTCGTACACGGGCGGGTTGCGGTCGCTGTCGAGCAGGCTGTCGGCGAGCTCGTTCTCGGCGAGCCGGGACACCTCGCGGAGGATGTCCCTGGCCGCCTCGACGTCGACGTCGGCGTAGATGCCGTGCCCGAGGACGGCCTGGCGGTCGAAGACCTCGAAGAGGTTGAACTCCAGGTCGCGCACGTTGCTCTTGTAGTGGCCCATCCGGGGTCCTCCACGTTCTGTGTCGATCGTCTGCGGCCGCGCGATCAGCGGGCGCCACCAAGTTACTGGCCGGTCACTTACATGATGCTACTGACGGGTAACGATCGCAAGGGGGCGAGGTCACGGTTGTGCCACGCTGGGTACCCGAAGCCGCTATCGGGCCGGGAGGCCCTCGCTCGGCAGTGCCGAGTGTGTGGCCAGCGTCAGTGCGGGCGTGTCTCCGAAGAGCCGGGTCTCGACGTCGTCGAGCGCGCAGCGCACGGCGCCGGCGGTCACGGCGTGGTCGCCCAGCGATGACGCCTCTAGCTGCGGCGGCGTGTCGGTCAGGGCAGGCAGCGCGGACCGCAACGGGGGAAGGATGAGGTCGCCGACGAGGGCGGCGCCGCCGCCGATGACGACGAGGCTCGGGTTGAGGAACGTGGAGATGATCGCGACGACGCGCGCCATCCGGTCGACGATCCGGTCCACGATCTCGTGCGCGACAAGGTCGCCTCGTCGCGCGGCGTCGAAGACGGCGCGGGCGTGCGGCCGCCCGCGCTCGTCACGTGCGTCCGGCCCGAGCTGCTCCATGGCGGGGAACCGGCCGTCGGTCTCGGCCTCGTGGGCGAGGACCTCCGCCAGCTCGGCGACTGCGTCGGTGTTGCCGACACCCTCGACGAGGTTGAGGAAGGTCAGCTCGCCCGCGGCTCCACCGCTGCCGCGCAACAGCCGCCCGCCGAGCACGACTCCGGCACCGAGGCGGTAGCCGGCCAGCAGCTCGACGACGTCCTCGACACCCTGGGCGACGCCGAGCCAGCGTTCGCCGATGACGGCGAGGTTGGCGTCGTTCTCGACGATGGTCGTCCACCCGAAGTCGTCGGCGAGGACCGCGCGCAGGTCGAGCTCGGCGAGTCCGGGCAGGTAGTGCTCTGCTGCGGTGACGTGACCACGGGCATCGACGGGGGATGGGACGCCCATCGCGACGCACAGCACGCCGTGGGAGTCGACCCCTGCGGCGGCCAGGGCGGCGCGGACGGTCTCACGCACGATGGCGACGCGCTCGACGGCCGGCACCCGCTCGTCGCGGAACGACGTGCTCTCGCGGGCGCGGACGCGCCCTCGCAGGTCGGCGACGACGGCCGAGACCTTCTTGGCCCCGAGGTCGATGCCGACCACGTGCGCCGCGTCGTCGCGTGAGGCGTACTGACGCGCGGGCCGCCCGGCTCCCGTGTCGCTGTGCGGCGACCGGGTCTCGATCTCGACGACGAGCCCGCGCGCGATGAGGTCGTCGCACACCGCGTGGACGGTGGGTCGGGACAGGCTGCAGGCCGCCATGAGCTCCGTGCCCGTGAGCCCGTCGGTGCCGTCCAGGGCCGCCCAGACGGCAGCGGCGTTGTGCTGGCGCATCGCGGCCGACGACGGTGCGGCGCCGCTGACCGGGCGGGACCGGTCGGTCCTGGGGTGCGGCATCGGTGCGCCTCCTTGGGCGGTCGGCGGGCCGGCACCCTCGATGGCGCTCGGCGTCCCTCGAAATCTCTCACACGGGACGGGGTCTTGACGGAAGGTGGTCATGCCGCCACCATAAATCAACCGAGTTAATCAATGCGCTTTATAAATCAAGGGAGATGGCATGAAGCACAGCGGGACGGCAGCGGGTCTGATGGCGGTCGCGATGTTCGCCACAGGCTGTGGCACCGGTGGCGGCGGTGCCCCCGAGACCGCCGAGACCCTCGCGACGGGCGGCAAGGTCACCGGTGAGATCACCTTCTGGCACTCCTACAGCGAGGGTGGTGCCGAGGTGAAGACCCTCAAGGAGAAGGTGATCCCGGCCTTCGAGAAGGCCCACCCCGGGACGAAGGTCAAGCCCGTCACCGTGCAGTACGACCAGCTCCACCAGAAGCTCGTCACCGCCGCCGCGGGCAGCACCCTGCCCGACGTCGTGCGCAGCGACATCATCTGGGTTCCGGAGCTCGCCGACCTCGGTGTGCTCGTCCCCCTCGACGAGGCGATGCCCGACTTCACGAGGCTCGCCGCCCAGACCTACGACGGGGCGCTCGCCACGAACCTGTGGAAGGGCAAGCACTACGGGCTCCCACTCGACACGAACACCAAGGTCCTGCTCTACAACCCCGCGACCCTCGCGAAGGCCGGGGTGAACGCCCCGCCGGCAACCTTCGACGAGCTGAAGGCGCTCGCCCCCCGGCTCGCCGCGAAGAAGATCTACGTTCATGCCGTCGGCGACGGCTCCGGCTGGAACGTACTGCCGCTCATCTGGTCCAACGGCGGTGACATCACCGACAAGGGCGTCACCAAGAGCGACGGCCACCTCAACGCTCCGCCCGCCGTCGAGGCCGTCCAGCTCCTCGTGGACCTCTACGCGGCGGGCGGCATCCCCAAGATCGTGCTCGGCGGTGGCGGCGGCACCGGCGCACTGGAGGGACTGGCCAAGGGCATCTACGCCACGACCCACGACGGGCCGTGGAACTACCCGATCGCCAGGGCCCAGTTCCCGAAGCTCGAGCTGAACGCAGCCCCGACCATCAGCGGAAAGGGCGGCAGTGTCAGCGTCGTCGGCGGTGAGAGCATCGTCATCACCCAGTCCTCGAAGAACAAGGCGCTCGCGGCCGAGTTCACCCGGTTCATGCTCTCGCCCGAGGCGCAGATGCTCATGGCGCGGGTCGGGCAGGTGTCGGTGCTCAAGGATCTGGCCGACGACATGGCGAGCGTCGATCCGTACTACGCGCCCTACATGCAGCAGCTCGAGACGGCGAGGCCGCGACCGGCGACGCCGGCGTGGGCCAAGGTCGACGCCATCCTGACGAAGCAGGTGCAGCTGGCCATCAAGGGCGATCTGACCGCGCAGGCCTCCATGGACGCCGCCGTCGCGCAGATCGACCCGCTCCTCGAGCGGGCCCGGGCGGGCCGATGACGACGCTGGCGCCAGCGGCGGTGCGCGAGCCCATCGACGTCCCCGGACCGCCCGAGGGTCGACGGGGCCGCCGGCGCTGGACCCCACGCGACCGGCGGACGACCCTGACGGCATACGGGCTGCTCCTGCCGGGCATGGCGCTCTTCTCGCTCGTCGTCATCTACCCGCTTTGCCGGTCGTTCCAGATCAGCCTCTACGACTGGTCGGTCGTGCCGACGAAGGCGAGCACCTTCATCGGACTCGACAACTACCTCCGCGGGCTGCGCGACGGCGACTTCTGGATGAGCGTGGCCAACGCGGGCGTCTACCTCGCGATCACCGTGCCCGGGCAGATCGTCATCGGCCTGCTCGTCGCCGTGCTGCTCGACGCGAAGATGCCCGGCCGTGGGCTGTTCCGCGTGCTCTTCTACCTGCCCGTCGTGACGAGCTGGGTCGTGGTCGCCCTCGTCTTCAAGTACCTCTTCAACACCGACGGCGGCGTCGTCAACTGGCTCCTCGTGGACGTCGTGCACCTCGCCGACACCAACGTCGCGTGGCTCCAGTCGCGCTGGCCCGGCCTCATGGCGGTGAGCCTGCTCGGCATCTGGAAGGGCGTCGGGTGGGCGATGGTCATCTTCCTGGCGGCCCTGACGAACGTCAGCGAGGACCTCAAGGAGGCGGCGCTGCTCGATGGTGCCGGGCCGTGGCAGCGGTTCCGCAACGTGTCGCTGCCGGCCATCCGCAAGACGCTGCTCTTCGTCGTCGTGCTGCTCGTCATCGGCGGGTTCAACGTCTTCATCTCGGTACTGCTCATGACCGGGGGAGGGCCGGCGGGCTCGACGGAGGTGCCGCTGACCTACATGTACAGGCAGGCGTTCGGCTTCCTCGACTTCGGGTATGCCGCGGCGCTGTCGTTCCTGCTGGCACTCGTGATCTTCGCAGTGTCGTACTTCCAGTTCCGCGTCTTCGGCACGGACAGCGAGTCGTGATGGCAACCTCGTTGGCGACCTTGACGGCCACCTCCAAGGCGCGCTCCCGACGCGTGCCGCTCACGTGGCCGCGGACCCTTGTCGCGGCGGTCCTGTCGCTCGGCGTGGTGCTGCCCTTCGCGGTGATGCTGAGCACGTCCATCAAGAAGGACACCTTCGTCCTCGAGATGCCGCCCGAGCTCATCCCCTCCGAACCGACCGCCGAGAACTACGCGACCGCCTGGAATGCGTCGAACTTCGCGAGGTACTTCGGCAACTCGTTCTACGTGGCGGTCCTGACGACGGTGATCGTCCTCGTGCTGGCGTCGTTGCTCGCGTACGCATTCGCCCGGTTCGACTTCCCGGGCAAGAGGCTCGCGTTCGCCGGCGTCCTGTCCGGCCTCATGATCCCCGGAGTCGTGACGATCGTGCCGGCCTACCTGCTCGCCCAGAGCCTGGGAGTGCTCGACTCGCTCAACGGGTTGGTCCTCTTCTATGCCGGAGGGGCGGTGGGCTTCATCGCCTTCCTGCTGCGCGCCTTCTTCGAGCGCGTGCCGATGGCCCTCGACGAGGCCATGCGGCTCGACGGTGCCAGCGCGTTGCGCCGCTTCGTCTCGCTCTACCTGCCTCTGTCGCGGGCACCGCTCGCGACCGCGGCGATCTTCACGTTCCTCGGCGCCTGGGACGAGTTCGTCTGGGCGCTGACCGTGATCAACGACCCCGACAAGCGCACGTTGCCGGTTGCCATCGCAGCCCTGCAGGGGCAGCGTGGCACCGAGTGGGGCCTCGTCTTCGCAGCATCCGCCCTCGCCCTCGTTCCCGTCGTCATCCTCTACGTCGCAGCCCAGCGCCAGTTCCTCGCGGGAGCGACGTCCGGCGCAGTGAAGGACTGATCATGCTCAAGGACCACACGACCCCAGTCGCGGACGACACGGCCACCTCCCCGTGGTGGCGCAGCGCGGTCGTCTACCAGATCTACCCCCGAAGCTTCAGCGACGGCAACGGTGACGGCGTCGGGGACCTGGCCGGCATCCGTCGACGGCTCGACCACCTCGAGCGGCTCGGGGTCGACGTGCTCTGGCTCTCGCCCGTCTACCCGTCACCTCAGGACGACAACGGCTACGACATCAGTGACTACCACGGCATCGACCCGGCGTTCGGCACCCTAGAGGAGTTCGACGAGCTCGTCGCCGACCTGCACAGCCGCGGCATCAAGCTCGTCATGGATCTCGTCGTGAACCACACGTCCGACGAGCACCCGTGGTTCCTGGAGTCGCGCAGCTCCACCGACAACCCGAAGCGCGACTGGTACTGGTGGCGTCCTCCCGCCCCCGGCCCCGAGGGCCCGCGGCCACCGACCGACTGGCGGGCCGCCTTCTCGGGCCCGGCCTGGGACCTCGACGAGCAGACGGGGGAGTACTACCTGCACCTGTTCAGCCGGAAGCAGCCGGACCTGAACTGGGAGAACCCCGACGTGCGCGAAGCCGTGTACTCGATGATGCGCTGGTGGCTCGACCGCGGCGTCGACGGCTTCCGCATGGACGTCATCAACTTCATCTCCAAGCGACTGCCGCTCGCCGACGGTGGGTCAGAGCAGTACACATCGGGCCCGCGGATCCACGAGTTCCTCGCCGAGATGCGTGCCGCGGTCTTCGACGGTCGTGAGGGCCAGTTCCTCACCGTCGGCGAGATGCCCGGAGTCACCGTCGAGGATGCACGGTTGTTCACCGACCCCGACCGGCGCGAGGTCGACATGGTGTTCCAGTTCGAGCACGTGAGCCTCGACCACGTCGGCAGCAAGTGGGACCACAAGCCGCTGGACCTGCGGGATCTCAAGGCCTCCCTGGGCCGCTGGCAGGAGGGGCTCGCGGAGTCGGGCTGGAACAGCCTCTACTGGAACAACCACGACCAACCCCGCGTCGTGTCGCGGTTCGGCGACGACGGCGAGCACCGGGTGCGCAGCGCGAAGGCCCTCGGCATCGTGCTGCACCTGCACCGCGGCACGCCCTACATCTACCAGGGCGAGGAGCTGGGCATGACCAACATGCCTGAGCCGCAACGGGACTCGTTGCGCGACATCGAGAGCATCAACCACTACGAGGAGGCCGTCGCAGCTGGGGCCGACCCCGTTCACGTCCTCGCGGCGCTCTGGGCGATGAGCCGTGACAATGCGCGCACCCCGATGCAGTGGGACGGCTCCGAGCACGCCGGCTTCACGACGGGCACGCCGTGGATCGACGTCAACGTCAACCATGACGAGGTCAATGCCGAGGCCGCGGTGGCTGACCCCGAGTCGGTGTTCCACACCTACCGCCGTCTCATCGAGCTGCGACACGAGCGGCCGGTCGTCGCGGAGGGAGACTTCCGGATGCTCCTGTCCGACGACCCGCAGGTGTACGCATTCACGCGGCGTCTCGGCGACGAGCGGGTCCTCGTCGTCGCCAACCTCAGCGGCGACACGGCCGAGGTCGACCCCTCCACCCTGGGCGCACCGGGTGAGTGGGACGGAGCCGACACCCTCATCGAGAACCTCCCCGCGGCGGCGGCCCACGACGATGGCAACTCCATGCGGCTCGCGCCGTGGGAGGCCCGTGCCGTCATCCGGACCAGCTGAAGGAGCCCTTGTGGACCTGTTCCCCGTCAAGTCGACGTTCGCCCCGGACGACGTCGTCGAGCTCGTCGCCCGGTCGCTGCCCACAGGTCGGCTCGTCGTGTCGCGGGGTGGGAGCGTCGTCGTCGACGAGCCCTTCGACGGCGACGACCACGTCGTGCTCGGTTGCTTCCCGGCCGGCGGGTATGCCGTGACCCTCGATCCGCACGACGGCTCAGGGCCGTACGGCGCACCGCTGGCCGCGACTGCCTTCGACGTCCTCGCGAGCCCGCGGCAGAGGCCGCGCTACGGCTTCGTCTCTGAGTTCGGCCCGGAGCGCGACGACGTCACCGAGACGCTCGACTCGCTGCGTCGGCTGCACGTCAACGTCGTCCAGTTCTACGACTGGGCCTACGAGCACGCCGAGCTCGTCGCCCCGGACGACTCGGAGTTCGTCGACGCCTGCGGACGTCTGCTCTCGCAGGGCACGGCACGCCGGCTCATCGAGGGCTGCCGTCACATCGGGGCGCTCTCGATGGGCTACGCCGCGGTCTACGGCGTCGGCCACGAGTACGCGAAAGCTCATCCCGACGAGCTGCTCTACCACCGCGACGGGTCGCCCTGGGCGCTCGCGGACCTTCTCGAGATCGGCAACCTCGCAGAGGGCAACGCGTGGCGGGCGCACATCATCCGCGAATTCGTCGACGCCGTGAGCTCGCTCGGGTTCGACGGCCTGCACCTCGACACGTACGGGTCACCCAAGCTGGCCTGGGACGTGGAGGGCCGGGTCGTCGACATCGCCGCGGTCTTCCCGGGGTTCCTGGGCGACGTACGAGAGGCACTGCCCGAGGCGACTCTCTTCTTCAACAACGTCAACGACTACCCGACGTGGACCAGTGCGAGTGCACCGCTCGACTCCACGTACATCGAGGTGTGGGACCCCCACACCGACTACGCGCACCTCCGGGCCCTGGTGCTGGGCGCCCTGGGGCGCACGCCCGGCCGCCCGGTCGTGCTCGCGGCCTACCTCACCGCCTTCGGCGTGGCTGACGACGAAGCGGCCCGATGGTCGGCCCGGCTCGCGCTGTCGACGGCCTTCGCGCACGGCGCCCACTACCTGCTCGTCGGCGAGAACGGCGGGGTGCTGACCCACCCGTACTACCCGAACTTCGCCAGGCCGGGCCGCGAGAGCCGTGAGGTGCTTCGGCGGTGGTTCGACTTCGCCGTCGCGCAGGGTGACCTGCTGTACGCGGCCGACTCGGTCGACGTGACCCACTCGCACTTCTCCAGCAGCGAGAACGACGACCTCGCCGTCACTGCGACGGTGCCCGTGTCGCCCGACCCTGCCCCCGGCTCCGTCTGGGTGACGATGAAGCGCGTACCGGGCGCCAGCACGATCCACCTCGTCGACCTCACGGCCCAGGACAGCCCGGTGTGGAACGTGCCGAAGACCCCGGGGACCCTGGCCGAGGGGGTGACGGTGCGGCTGCGCACCGATGCTGCGACGGCATACGTCGGCAGCCCGGAGGCGGGACCTCACCTGCGGGAGGTTACGGGTGTCCGCGAGGGTGACCACCTCGTCGTGGAGGTCCCGCCCTTCACAGCGTGGTGCCTCGTGCACGTGCCCGACAGCGACTGACCGGGAGCCGTCGAGCAGCTGTGGAACGGCGAAGGGCCCGGTCGGAGACCGGGCCCTTCGCGAATGGAGCAGGCGGCACGAATTGCACGTACGTCTTCCTTCTGGAAGAAGGCTGTTCTGCTACTGAACTACGCCTGCGGGCGCGCCCAACCGTAGCAACGCCGGGTGTCGACGTCCAAACCGCGCGCCGGCGCGCCGAGAAGCCCAGTGGCTCAGCCCGCGTCCGGCACGTCGAGGGGCAGTCCCGCCCACCACCCCACCGAGCGTGCGGCCATCCAGTCCTCGAGACCCACGACGACCAGGCCCGGATAGTTTCCGGAGTCGTCCGCGAGGAAGTGCTCGCCGGCAATCGGTTCGTGCTCCAGTCCGAGGAACTGCACGCGGACACCGTCGTCCTCGTCGTTGCTCGTCACGATGCCGGGATGGTTCTCCTCCAGCACACGGCCTGCGGCGACCAGCGCGTCATCAGCCACGTTCGAGGCATCAGCGCGTCCCACGTACAGCACTCGTGTTCCGACAGGATCGGACTGCGTGAGGGGACGCATGTCGCACTCCTTCATGGTCGCCCCCGAGCGCGAAGTGAACGTTGGTTACGTACCCAGCCGGGGCCGTTCGCATCCTCCTGTCCGACCCCTGGCGCACGGACAGCGCCGACCCCGGGAGGGTGGGATCGGCGCCGTCCGTGCTTCCCGGGTGACAGCAGGCCCGGGAAGCCGCAGCGGGGTCAGTACATCTGGATGACCGGTTGGTCAGCAGGCTTGGGTCAGAGACCCAGGAGACGGTTCAGCAGGTTCGCCAGTCCGTTGACGCCGTTGCCGTCGAGCAGGCCGGCGATCGCGCACAGCAGGTTGCCCAAGAGGTTTCCGGGACCCGGCTGAGCCGTGATGTTCAGCACCACCTGGTTGAGGTCGATGACCAGACCCAGGAGATCGAGGTGCAGCGGCCCGAGCACCAGGTTCAGGATGTCGCAGGAGCCCGCCGTCGTCGCGCTCTGGACCGTCGTCGTGATCGTCTGGCTGACGGGGATGACGGTTCCGGTCAATGTCGTCAGGGTGCCCGTGAGGAGCCCGGTGACAGCCAGCTGGCCGTTCTGGTTGCTGAAGCCGGTCGGCGCGAACGAGCCCACGAAGGTGCCGATGCCCGGGATCACCTGGTTGATCGTCGAGGACGCGGTCGTCCGCGGAGTGCTCGCAGCGACGGCTGCCGACGGAGTGGCTGACGGGGCGGCCGACGCGGCCGAAGCGGGGACGAGGCCCAAGGCGACGGTCGTGGTCAGGGCGGCGCCGGTGGCGCACAACCGAGTCGAGAGCTTCATGACGTGTCACTCCTTCATCTGGGTGCCGGCCTCGTGGGCCGGGGGTCACCACTGAAGAGTCCGCAACCGCCGTGGCATGACGCGAGTCACAGCACCCAGTACGGCTCGTCGCCGGTCCGGCGCGTTCCCTGTGAGCAGGGGACCCCGCCTGCGCGCCCGACTCCGCCCGTGGGCCGCCGCGTCATGGCGACCCTGCCAAGGCGTCCGCCGGCGCGTGCCTCAGGGACCCAGCACCCCACGGTGCGTCATGTCGTAGGCCGCGAGCACCTCGAGCAGCAGCTCAGAGGCGGTCTCGATGACCGCGAGGTGGTCCTCAGGCGGCGTTTCGCGCAGGATGTCCAGCTCGAGCTCGTGATGAATCCGGCAGACGTCCAGCAGGCTCACGCCGGCAGCGAACGCATCCCGGCCCTGTTCGTAGCCTGCGGATCTGGCGGCCTCGTCTCTACGAGGGAGGAATCGAAGCATGACGATGCGATAGTCCTGCGTGAATGCCCCTACCGCGGAGGTGTCCCCTGTATCCGTCATGTCGCCTCACCGCGTTCTCTCGGTGCGTTGCGAGGAGTGTCGGCGTCACGGGCGAGCATCTCGAGGCCCTCATCGAGGTCGAGGGCCGTGGGCACGTCGCCCGTTCCTATCCCGAGCCGCACCATCGTGAAGGCCACCTCGGGCTGGATGCCGACCAGGACGGTCTGTGCCCCGCGGAGCCTGGCCATCTCGGCGATGCGCCGCAGCGTCAGGGCGGCGAACGAGTCGATGACGTCCAGGGCGGCGACGTCGATGATGACGCCGCGTGACCGGTGCTCACCGATCTGGCTCACCAGATCGCGTTCGAAGCGGACCAACTCTGTGTCGTTGAGGGCTGTGTGCACCGATGCGAGCAGGTTCGATCCCTGCCGCATGATGGACACCAGAGCTGGTCCGCCGTTCACGAGCTGGTGCCGCCCTCCTTTCGGGTCACGCTGTAGCCAAGCAGTCGTTCTGCCTCTTCGAGACCGCCCTGCAGGTCGCCGATCGTGTTCATCTTGCTGAGGTCCACACCGATGGTGACCAGCGTCTGGGCGATCTTTGGTGACAGTCCCGTGATGATGACGCTCGCACCCATGAGGCGTGACGCGTCGACAGTCTGTACGAGGTGGTTCGCCACCGTCTGGTCGACGTCCGGAGAGCCCGTGATGTCTATCACGACGACCTTGGCGCGATGCCTGCGGATGCCGGAGAGCAGCTGCTCGGTGAGCTGGCGAGCCCGCTCACCGTCGAGGACGCCGATGATCGGCAGGATGAGGAGTCGCTCGCGCACCGGGAGGACGGGCGTCGAGAGCTCGCGGATCGCGTCCTGCTGCTGCCGGATGACGCGCTCGCGTTCGTCGACGAAGCTGACGGCGACGGTGTTCGCGATGCGGTTGGCGGCGGGCTCGTACGCGTCGAGCACCTCGTTGAGCAGGCCGAAGTCGCGCTGGTACTTCTCGAACAGCGACCTGGCCAGCACGTCGCGCAGGAGCAGGACGATGCCGACGACCTCGTTCGTCTCGACGCCACGAGGGATGATCCGCTCGGAGAGGTCTCGGGCGTAGTGCTGGAGGGCCTCGACACTGCCGGTTTCGAGCACCTCGACGTAGTTGTCGTAGACCGAGGTCGTCTCGGCGGCCATCTCCTGGGGGGTCATCGCATTCAACAGATGGGCCTGTTGGATGCGTTGGGCCCACTCCTCGCGCAGTCGGGTGCGGTGCTCTCTCAGGTGCGCGACGAGCTGCGAGAGCAGGTGTTCGCCCTCCCCGGCCGCAGGCCTTTCCGGTTCCTTCTGCTGGTCAGTCATCGTCGGTGTTCCTCTCCCATTTGGTCATGGTCACTGTGGTGCCGTGGCCGGGTTCGCTCACGATCGCGAACTCGTCCATGAGCCGGCGCACGCCGGGAAGTCCCAACCCGAGCCCGCCGTAGGTGCTGTAACCGTCGGACATGGCCTTCTCGACATCGCGGATCCCCGGCCCCGCATCGCGCGCGACGACCTGGATCCCGCGGCGCGGTGACTCGAGAAGCTCGACGACTACCTCCCCGGAACTGGCGAAGCGGACGATGTTCCGGCACACCTCCGAGACGGCTGTGGCAATCACCGTCAGGTCGGTGGGGCCGAACTTCAGTCGGGACGCCACGTCACGGGCGGCCCCTCGTGCCGCGACGATGTCGGAGTCGGCCGCGATCGTGATGCGGAGCGAGTCCTCTCGCTGCTGGCCGCGTTCGAGGAGCGGCTGACTGAGGCGCGCGCAGTCCTCGCACTCGAGCAGGTGCTGCGCGGCGCGGACCTCACGCTGGCGCCGGTGATCTCCGCTGCTCAGGGCGATGAGCACCGGCCGGCACCGGTCGGTCGGCGGCTCGACATTATGCAGGGCCAGCAGGTACTCCACACGCAGCCGTGCCCGTGTGCGGTTCAGCTGGGCGGCGATGGCCCCGGCCGTGCTGCCGGTGCTCTGGGCCAGCGTCTTCGTGTCCGTCCCTGCCACCTCGTGGTCCAGCAGGGTGCGCCGTTCGCGTTCGTCGAGGCGGCTCAGCGCGCGTGCCATCGCCGACTGCTCCTCGTCGAGGACCAGCT
The DNA here is from genome assembly GCF_042666095.1 of Terrabacter sp. GCM10028922. Lineage (NCBI taxonomy): Bacteria > Bacillati > Actinomycetota > Actinomycetes > Micrococcales > Intrasporangiaceae > Terrabacter > Terrabacter sp. GCM10028922. The sequence continues at coordinate 364,170 of NZ_JBHTFG010000032.1, forward strand.
GCGCCTCGGGAGTGTCCGGCTCGCTCAGGTCGATGACGCGGTGCTGGTTGCGACGTTTGCGGTCCTCGTCGCGCCACATCGTGGCCACGACGTTGCGCGCCGTGACGATGGCGTACGGCTCGAGCATCCCGGGCTCGATCGAGTCGGAAGCGGCCAGGACCCGGGTCAGGGTCTCCTGCACGAGATCGTCCGCCGCCGGGTGCGAGCCGACCCGCGCGCCGACGATGCGGCGAACCATGGGGATCAGGTCTGCGACGTCCGCGGACGCGTGACCAGTGCCCTCGTCGCCGCGCTCGGCTGCGCTCACGGCGTCAACGTACCCACTGCCGCATCGCTCCACGTCATGTTCGCGCCCCGAGGACGTCGTCAATGGTGAAGGACCCGCTATGTGGGGTCGTCGTCGGAAGGATCGGACATGTCCGTGCTCGCTCTCGCAACACCGGTGCTCGGGCTGCTGCTGATGCTCCTCCTGCAACAGCTCGAGGCGTGGTTGGACGGGGCCCCGACTCCGAAGCCGCGACGAGCAGGTGCCATCCTCGCGGTCCCTACGACCCGGCCCTCGACCCAGCGCGCGCCCGCGTTGCGCGACGGCCGATCCAGTCCGCCGGCCGCGGTGTCCGCGCCGTCGGAACGCCCCAGCCCGTTCATGAGGGCGGCCGGCACGTGCTCACGTCACCATGGTGTGAGCGCCCTCCTGCCGACCTCGATGGCTTCCGTGCCGTTCAACGTCGCCAGGTGGTGCGCCACCGCGGGCAGGATCAGGAGCGGGAGTCGCGTGCCGGCCACGCGCCGTCGCCGCCTACCGCCTCAAAGCGTCAACGGCTCCGAGATCGGCGCGCGGCCGGGTCAGGCGACAGAACTCTGAGAGACGCCCGGCTCAGAGTGGTTGCCCGGGCTCGCCGTCGTCGACGCTCCCTCGCCATGCACCCGTCGCTGCGCCACGGTCCTCGATGAACCTCTTGAACTCCTCGGCGGACTTGTCGACCTGCCGCTGGTCGACGTTGAGTCCTGCCCCGACGTTCTCGACAACGCCTTCGGGATCCCAGCCGAGCTCGATGTCGACCCGGGTGGAGTCCGGCCCGAGCGGTTCGAACGCCACGCGGCCTCGGTGGCCACCCGTGTCACCTCCGGTGCTCGCCCAGGCGATCACCTCGTCGGGCGTCTGCTCGGTGATCTCCGCGTCGAACTCACGCGTCACGCCCCCGACCTTGACGACCCAGTGCGTGTGGGTGTCGTCCTGCTGGGTCACCGACTCGACGCCGTCCATGAACTCCGGGAAGGACTCGAACTGGGTCCACTGGTTGTAAGCGGTGCTGATGGGGACGTCCACGTCCACGCTCTGGTGCACACTGCTCATGGCTTGCCCTCCTCTTTGCGCCGCACACTCGCTCAGGTCGCGAGAAGAAGAATGCGGTCGACAGGTCGGGGAACCCATACCCATTTGCCCGATGGCGCCCGGTAGCCGGTCGTGATGGCGCCAGGGACGCTCTCGCGTTTGGCGCTCACGGGCGTTCGTGGGGCAGTGGCGGCGCCCCGGCCAGCGGACACCCCCTCCACGAGATGCCCGCCGACCGAGACGCCGATGGCACCGTACCCACGATGCTCTGGTCGCGCAGGCGTATGGCGCACTTGTCCCGGCCGTCGGCCACGGCCAGGAAGAGCTTGGGGTGTCGCTGGACCGACCCTTCGGCGCGGTGTCGCCCGCTAGCCGTGGTGGTCGTGGCGGCTCGCTGCCGAGCCCGACGTCATGAGGCGGTCCTCGAACCACTGCATGGACAGCAACAGCGCGAAGCCGACGAGGGGGGCGCTGAGGGTCAGTGCGATCATCGCGAGATCTTTCGTGTCTTCGTGGGTCTGGTCGGTTCAGATGCACCCGCCCCCGCGGATGTTTCTACTCCTGTGCGGACGTCTACGTACCCGGTTCGTGTCACATCCCCACTCAGCGGGGGCACCCAACGGGTGACCGAGGGCCTCCCTCGAGATGCGCTCCACAAAAGGGGCCGAACCCCCTCGAAGTGGTACTCCCAGTCCTACGCTGGATGGTGACGCGCCGCGTGAGTTTACGCAGGGGCTGTGCGGTTCGGGGACCGCTCACTGTTGCCGTCTCGCGTCGGGTGACCTCCGGAACCGATCCGGCGTCGACTGGGTTCGGCATGACTGATGAAAGGCGCCTCATGACATCTTCACTTGACCGTCGCGGCTTCCTGGAAGCGGCTGCGGCTACCGGACTGGGCATCGCGATCAGCGGCAGCATCGAGGTGCTCGCCGGATCCGGCAGTGCCCTCGCGGCCCCGCGCTCGTCCGAGGGTTACGGACCGCTCGTACCTGACCCGAACGGCCTGCTGTCGCTGCCGGAAGGGTTCTCGTACCGCATCGTGTCCCAGACCGGTGTGACACCGACGGCCGACGGGGTCCCCACTGCGAGCGACCCCGACGGCAACGGCGTGTTCGCTCGAGGCACGGGCTCCACGATCGTCAACAACCACGAGATCTCCGGCCTCAGCACGGGCAGCGAGAAGTTCGGCGTCCCGACCCTGGCCGGCATCACGTACGACCCGGGCGCGCGGGGTGGCACGTCCAACATCGAGGTGGACGCCGAGGGTGTCCGCATCCGCGAGTATGCGAGCGTCGCCGGCACGCACACCAACTGCGCAGGCGGGGAGACCCCGTGGGGCACATGGCTGACGTGCGAGGAGAGCGAGCAGCGCAAGGGCGGCCGGTTCCTCAAGGACCACGGTTACGTGTTCGAGGTCGACCCGACCAGCCAGGAGGCCAACATCGGCAAGAGCCCGGTGCCGTTGACGTTCCTGGGCCGCTTCGCCCACGAGGCCGTGTCGGTCGACCCGGCGACGCACGTCATCTACGAGACCGAGGACGCCGCCACCCCCAGCGGCCTGTACTACCGGTGGACCCCACCTGCCGGCTTCTCGGGTGCCAAGGACGCGCTGCGCGAGCTCGCCCTCTCAGAGGGAGGGAACACGGCCGGACAGCTCGAGGCGATGAGCTGCTACAGCGGCAGCACGCACATCCCCGACCTGTCGCTGGCGACGCACCCCGGCACCCGCTACAAGGTCGTGTGGAAGCAGGTGCCCGACAGGGACGCCCGAGTCACCTCCGTGCGCAAGCAGTTCGCCGACCACGAGATCACCCGCAGCCGCAAGCTCGAAGGGGCATGGTGGGGCGACGGCGGCGCCTACTTCGTCGCCAGCTTCGCCCGCGTCAGCGACGGCAGCAGCGCCAACGACCACGACGGCCAGGTGTGGTTCTACGACCCTGCGAGTGAAGCTGTCACCCTGACGACGATCTTCGCCGTGAACCCTGACCCGAACGTGGACTCGGACAGCTACGACGGACCCGACAACATGACGCTCTCGCCGTACGGCGGCATCATCCTCGCCGAGGACGGGGGAGGCATCCAGCACCTCGTCGGGGTCACCGACCAGGGCAAGTCCTACCCGCTGGCTCGCAACGACCGCAACACCAGCGAGTTCGCAGGCCCGGCATTCAGTGCCGACGGTTCGGTCCTGTTCGTCGGCATCCAGTCGCCCGGCCACGTCTTCGCGATCACGGGCCCCTGGGCCCGGCCGAGCAACGCGCAGGTCTGACCGCATCCCGACGAGGGCAAAGCACAACGAAGCCGCAGGCCCGGATCGTGGTCCGGACCTGCGGCTGCGTGGTGGAGCGAGCGACGGGAATCGAACCCGCGTATCCAGCTTGGGAAGTGCCTTGGTGGCGATCTTCTGGGCCGTTGCATGCTCGTTGTGGCATCCGGCTCTGGCCGTTCGCGACCGCGTTCGGCCAGAGCGTTGGGCACGAATTGGGCACACAGTCGGGGTGGCCAGGGAGAGCCACCGAACCGATAGCGGAGCAGGCCAGCATGCCGGAGTGGCCGGGTCAAGGGTGGCCGCAGGCCATCGCGTCAGCGACGCCGAAGGCGCCCTTGACGCGGTCCGCAGGCGTGCGGACAGTGGAGCGTCGGGTCGGCGGCTCGGAGGCAACGTTTCCCGCTCAGAGGGTCTCGAAGAAGTCCTCGTCCAGGCGGAGCAGGGTCGTTACGTACCCCGGCTGCACACCGACGCGATGCTTGAGCATGAGCTCTGCGAGGCGGATCCCGTCGATAGGGATGATCCGAACTCCGACCCGGTCTGCGTAGGTCAGCGCATCCTTGGTGAAGGCGCAAGTGGCAATGAATACGCCGCGGTCGGCCTGCTGGCCCTGAAGGGCTCCCACGAAGGCCTGCATCGCGGGTCGTCCGATGGTGCGGTCACGCGAGTAGCGCTTTGCCTGCACATAGATCCTGTCGAGTCCGAGCGGGTCTTGGCTGATGACGCCATCGATGCCGGCGTCACCGGACTCCGCCGTCGACTCGATCTGACCGGAGGCGCCATAGCCCATTGCCCCGAGAAGTCGGAGGACGAGCTGCTCGAACGCTATGGGCGTCAGGTCCATGACGCGCTCGAGGAGCTCGCCTGCCAGTGCCCCGTGGACGGTGGCGACCATTTGCGAGATGACTTCCTGGGGCGTATCGGCGTCCGCGCCCTCGTCCTCGATGTCGTGCAGTGCAGCAGGGTTGTCACCTGGCGCCGGCTTGGGCTTGCGTCTGCTGCGTTGCCTGAAGTCGCGGAACTCCTCGAACTGCTCGAGGTCCGAGTTGGAGATCGGGCCTTGGACGCTATCCAGGAGTTGGCGTCCTCGCTCGGTAACTTCCGCGTATGCCCTACGCGGTCGCTTGATCACCCCGGCCTGGACCAGGTACGTAACCGCCCAGCCGACCCGGTTCACCACGACGGACTGACCACTGTCGATGGTGGCGACCATGTCATCCTCGCCGATCTGCATGCGTTGGGCGACGAGGTCGACGAGGGAGCGAAAGGCGAGGGGGCCCTTGTCGGCGAGCACCTCGAGCGTCGGGCGCATCATCTGTTCGTAGCTCGGGACGGTCACGGTCGAGGACCTCCTTGTCGGCAGGGACTCCCGCGAGCCTATCGACGGAGATAGGCGGCGCGGGGTGCGGTGGGGTGCGCGTAGGCGCGCCAGCGCCGGAGCGCGGGGTCCCCATCGCGGGGCCCCGCGCTTCTTCGCGCCGGAGGCGCGCTTGAGCCAGTGAAGAAACTCCTCACGCGCCCGATGTGAGGAGTTGGCCCCGAGGTCGGTCCAGCCTCCCGCGGATCCGGCCCCGCGGAATCCGGGCAAATGCACCGCAATGTGGGTGGCGCTGGGTAGCATCGCGAACCATGAATGCAGGGGAGGCCATCGTTGACCAGGTCCAGCCAGTACTGCGCTGGGCCGGCGGCAAGCGGTGGCTGGTTTCTCACCTGCGCACCCTGACCCAGGGGATCGACGTTGGGGCCTACCACGAGCCCTTCCTCGGAGGGGCGTCGGTGTTCTTGGGCCTAAACCCTAAGCGCGCGTTCCTCGCAGACTTGAACGCGGAGCTGATCGAGACCTACGAGTGCATCAGGCAAAAGCCGCGGGAAATCTCAGACCGGCTGCAGGAATATGAGAACACGGCAGAAAGCTACTATGGTGCCAGAGATGAAAAGCCCGACGATGCAGTTGGTCGAGCCGCAAGGTTTATCTTCCTTAACCATCACTCGTTCAATGGCATCTATCGAGTAAACCTGCAAGGCGTGTACAACGTGCCATTCGGCCGAAGGGCTCGCCCGAACATGCCTGGTGAAGACGAATTGGTCGCATTCTCGAGGCGACTCGAGGCCGCAAGCCTGTCCAGTGGGGACTTCTTTGAGACACTCGAAAACGTCAAGGCTGGCGACCTGGTATTCGTGGACCCGCCTTACACGGTGGCGCACAACAACAACGGCTTTGTTAAATACAACCAAAAACTGTTCTCGTTTGAGGACCAGCACAGACTTAGTGAGTATCTAGATGGTGTCAGAGACTTGGGGGCCCACTACATCATGACCAACGCTGCGCACGAATCCATCGCCCTTCTCTTCGAGAAGGGCGATCGGCGCATCGAGACCAGCCGGCGGAACTCGGTTGGTGGGGCAACCTCAGCTCGTGGTTCGGCAACGGAATACCTCTTCACGAACATCCGGTCTGATGGTTGATGTCATCCCGCTTGGCGGCATGCTGCGGGATCACATGCTGCCTGCGAAGAGCATCCCGGCCGAAACTCGGCGCCGCCTCGCCTCGCACGAGTTCAAAAATGTCCTACCGACTGCGATCGGGGCGCTTGAGGATGATGGCTGGGTGGTGAGCGATCGCCTGAAGCGCAGCGTGAAGATGCGTCGTCCGAAGAAGCATGATGTCGCATTCGAGGACAGGGTATGGGCCGCCTTTGCCAAGCTCCAGTTTACATTTTTGAACAAGGATCGAACCTTCAGGCTGCAGTACGGATCTGGCCCCAAGGAATCTAAGCAGATCGACGTTTTTGCTGCAGACGACGAAGTGGTTTTGGTTGTCGAATGCAAGTCGACAGAGTCGGTGAAGTCGAGCGCGTTCAAGAATGAGGTCGAGATGATTCAAGGCACTCGTGCCGGCCTCATTCGTCGGATCAAGGACGAGTTTCCATCGCACAAGATAAAGTTCATCTTGGCGACAAACAACTTCAGCGTCGGGCCGTCCACGCTCGAACGATTAGCTGATGCCGATATCGTGTTGATGGACGAAGATGCCATTAACTACTACATCGATCTCGCAGAACACCTCGGCAAGGCCGCCCGATACCAATTGCTGGGCGCTCTCTTCGCTGGACAACGGATCCCAGGCCTTGAGTCTGAGGTGGCGGCCATTCAGGGCAAAATGGGAGGCTATACCTATTACTCGTTCGCGATCGAGCCTTCGCGCCTGCTCAAGTCGGCCTACGTTCTCCACCGAAACAAGGCCAACAGCAGCCTTATGCCGACGTATCAAAGATTGATCAAGAAGAGTCGTCTGAAGAAGGTCTCCCAGTTCGTCGAGTCGGGCGGATTCTTTCCCAACTCCATCATCCTCAACATCGACACTGGTCGACGACCCCTGCAGTTCGATCGAGCGTCTCGAAGTGAGGGCACGGCTCGCTTTGGTGTCCTGCATCTCCCGCAGACGTATCGCGCCGCCTATGTCATCGATGGGCAACACCGGCTTTACGGTTATGCCGATTCGGCGAGGGCATCGACCGATCTCATCCCTGTCGTTGCTTTTGAGAATTTGCCCCGGTCGGAGCAGGTTCGGTTGTTTATGCAGATCAATGAGAATCAGCAGGCCGTGCCAAAGAACTTGCGGAATACTCTCAATGCGGATCTCCTCTGGGAGTCCGACGATCTTCGCGAGAGCAATCGAGCCCTCAAGCTTCGTGCGGCGCAACACCTGGGCGAAGCGAAGAGCTCGGCACTCTATGGCAGGGTGATCATTGGCGAGAATCAGCGAACTGCTCTTCGGTGCATTACCATCGACGCGGTCAGCAATGGCTTGGAGCGCGGATCATTCTTGGGTTCGTTCACAAAGTCTGCCGTCAAGGAACCAGGGACGTTCTACCGCGGAGACAATGACGCCACATTCGAGCCGCTTGTGCGCTATCTCGAATTGGCGCTGGACTACATGCGCGATGGCCTGGAGTCGCAGTGGAATTTGGGAAGTGCTGAAGGCGGCTTTGTATTCATCAACAACGGCATCGAGGCACTCATTCGAGTGTTCAGCGACATTGTGACACATCTCGAGTCATCGTCTGGGATCCTGGCGAGGACCATGGCTCCATCGAAGGTGTTCGAAGATTGCGTTTACTACCTCGACCCTTTGGTGGCACACCTAGCCTCGCGCACCCCCGAGCAAGCCTACGAATACCGACGGCTATACGGAAGTGGTGGCGCAACGCGTTATTGGCGCCGGCTTCAAATGGCTATCCGAGACTCGCGTCCCGAGTTCAGCCCGGCTGGTCTGGATGAGTTTTTGGCGGACGAAGCCAAAGCGTTTAATCTTGAATCGTTCGAGATGATCCGCGAACTTGAACTATTCATGAATAAAGACATTCGCATCCGCTTGCAGGATGAATTTGGCTCGAAGTGGCTCAAAGGCGGCGTTCCGAGAAAAGTCTATGAGGCGGCGGCAGTATTGGCCGTTCAGAAGAACATGGATCTCGAGGACGAGGAGGAAGTTGAGCCGTGGGATTGCCTCCATTTGATCGACTACTACACCATTCTCACGCAGAACTTTGACCTCTGGCAACGCCATTTCGAGAAGACGTATACAAGGCCGGGCACGGAGAATGACAAGGGCGGCTGGAAGGGCCGCGTCTCCTGGATCCAAGAGTTGAACCGGATACGGAACGAAAATGCCCACACCTACAGCGTTAAGGAGGAGGAGTACGACTTCCTCGTATCCCTAACGACATGGCTGATTAAGGGGCAGAGCGAGAACGACCTGTAAAGGGTCTCGCTGCGTCGGTAGGGAGCCAACTAGAGGAGGTCACGGCCGTCATGTGCCCGGATGGTGGGTGAGGTTCCGTCCTCCCCCGCATCGAGAACGCGGGTAGCGTACGCGGGATCTGCAAGCGTGGGCACCAGGTCTAGCGCCGTCCATTTGACTTCGCGGGCTTCGGCGGTTGAATCGACGGGCGGTGACGTGATGGTGCACCGGAATACCAGGGCCACGATTCCCCGTGCCATGTTCTTGTAGACACCCGTGAGGGGCCCGACTTCAATCTCGGCGCCGGTCTCTTCGCGGACCTCGCGACGTAGGCCGTCCTCGATCGTCTCGTCGAGTTCGAGGACGCCGCCTGGTGGCTCCCACTTGCCGTTGTCGCGGCGCTTGATGAGCAGGACGTTTTTGCCGCCATGGTCAAAGATCGCGGCGGCGACACTGACCGAGTGCCGCGGCGTCCCTGTCATGTTGTGTGGGTCCATCTGCCAAAGTGTAGGTATTACAGACGTCTGGAGGAGTGATCATGCTGGAGCTCGGCGAGGTCGACAAGGCCTCGGACACTCCTGCCTTCAAGCAGATCGCAAGCGGGCTCCGGGAGGCCATTGCTTCTGGTCGGATCCCACCGGGGGAAAAGGTGCCCTCCGAGTCGCAGTTGATGGAACGCTTCGGCGTCGCGCGGATGACTGTTCGCCAGGCATTGGGTGAGTTGCGGGCTGAGGGCCTGCTGGTTGCAGAGCATGGGCGTGGCGTCTTCGTTCGCCAGCGGCCTGTGGTGCGTCGAGTAGCGTCTGATCGATTCGCGCGAAGGCATCGCGAAGCTGGGCAGGCAGCGTTCATCGCTGAGGCCGAGGGCGTGGGCGCGCCAGCTGTAGACGAGCTCGAGGTTGGGTCGGAGGTGCCAACGGCCGACGTTCGCGAGGCGCTCTCGCTGCCTGCGCGGGCTCGGGTGGTGGCCCGCCATAGGCGCTACCTGCTGGACGGCCAGCCGGTCGAGCTCGCGTCGTCATACGTGCCGGCGTCAATCGCCAAGGGCACACAGATTGAGCAGACCGACACTGGGCCCGGTGGGATCTACGCGCGAATTGAGGAGGCCGGCCACGCTTTGGCCGAGTTCGCCGAAGAGGTCGCCGCGCGGATGCCGACCCCGGAGGAGCGGCGCCGCCTGCGTCTTCCCGGGGGTACGCCCGTACTCACCGTGCGCCGGATCGCTTTTGACAGCAACGGTTTGCCAGTGGAACTGACGGACACCGTCAAGGCAGCTCCGAGCTACGTCCTGGAGTACCGGTTCCCGGCGATCTGACCAGATCCCTTGCGACTTGTCTAGAGGAGTGCTTCACTGTCTCTCACTAGGGCAACTGCTCTAGGTGACTAGATAAGAGGACATTTCATGGCGATGCAGAAGCGGTTCCGGGTCGGTCACGGGGACGTGTTCCCGAAGGGCGCGTTCATCAAGGGCGAGGTCGAGAAGGTGATCGACTTCGACAAGTCCACGCAGGAGAACCGGGTTCAGGCGGTGGACCTGAACAAGGCGGGTGAGGGGACGGGGCTGCCGCTGTGGCAGGTCATCGTTCTCGATGCGGACGAGGAGGCGGGCAAGAAGGACACCGCCGTCACGGTCAAGATCGCGGCGAAGCACCAGCCGGTGCCGCCGGAGAACAAGACGCCGTTCCCGTGGACGATGGTCGAGTTCGTCGGGCTGACGGCGCTGCCGTACGTCGAGTACACGGGCAGCAAGGACAAGGACGGCCACGACCGCACCCGGATCGTGTGGTCGTTCCGGGCTGAGGGCATGGTCGCCCCCGGTCAGTCGGCGAGTCAGTCGGCGGGGTCGTCTGCTTCGAAGGGCGCGGCCTGATGGACCGGGTTCCCGCTCACATGTGGGCGGTGGTCTGGGGTGTGGTGGTGTGGACGTGGCGGCATTTGCGCTGGACGGTCCTCGTCGCCGCGGTGGCGTTCGGGACCCGGCTGCTCCCGGATGGTCAGCCTGCCGCGATCCGCACGCTGGTCCTCGGCTGGTGGGTCCCGGCGGTGGTCGCGTCGGTGTGGTCCCACTGGTTGCCGGCCTCGTACGGGCGGCTGGTGGCGGGTCCGGCGGATCGGGTGTCGTGGGTGGTGTGGGCGCGTCGCCGTTGGCCGCATCTGGCCCGGGAGTGTGGCCTGTCGGTGCACCGCGATCGGCGTCCCTCGGTGGTGGACCAGGTCGTGGCCGAGGTCGGCAAGAAGCCCGCACCGCCGGCCCGGAAGGTGTGGGTGCACCCGCGGCTCTGCTCGGTCACCGCGAAGGGGGTGACGCTCACGATCACGGTCCGGGCCCGGACGGGGCAGACGGTCGACGACCTCGAGCACGCCGCCCCGGCCCTCGCCGCCGCCGCATCGGCCCGCTCGTTCCGGTTCCGGGCCCTGTCGCCCTCGACCGGCGAGTACCTGCTGGTCATGGCCGACCGCCTCGGCACCACCCGCGACGCGACCGCACCCACCTCGAGCAGCGCCGACGTGCGGGTCCCCGTGCAGGTCGATGCGGTCCCGGTGGGTCGACGCCAGGACGGCACCCCGTGGGTCCTGCCGGTCACGGGCAGGCACACCCTCGTCGTGGGCTGTTCCGGCTCCGGGAAGGGTTCGGTTTTCTGGGGCGTCTGCGGCGGCCTGGCCCCTGCCGTCTCCGCCGGGCTGGTCCGGCTCTGGGGTGTCGACCTGAAGCGCGGGGTCGAGGTCGGGATGGGTCGAGGCCTGTTCGCTGAGGTCGCGACCACGCCCGGGCAGGCGGTCGAGGTCCTGTCCCGGCTGCTCGCGGTGGTCGATGAGCGCGGCCGCCGGATGGCGGGGGTTTCCCGGCTGCACCAGCCCAGCACGGTGGACCCGTTGCACGTGCTCGCGATCGATGAGCTCGCGGTTCTGACCGCCTACGCCGACCCGGAGATCCGGAAGGAGGCTGGGCGGCTGCTGGCGGAGGTTCTCACCCAGGGCCGGGCCCTCGGCGTCGTCGTGCTGGCGTGCGTGCAGGACCCCCGCAAGGAGGTCATCGGCCTGCGGGGCCTGTTCACCCAAACCATCGCCCTGCGGCTGCGCTCCGCGGACGAGACCCGGATGGTCCTCGGCGACGGGACCGCCGGCACCGCCCCCGCACACCGCATCTCACCCTCGGCACCCGGCACGGCGTGGGTCATCGAGGAAGACGGCAGCGCCGACCGGGTCCGGGCCGACTTCTGGCCCGACACCCTCGTCCGCGACGTCGCCGCCCGGCACCGCGCACCCGGCCCGGCCAGTGCATGGACCGAGGAGGCGCAGCCGGTCGACCTCGGCCACGTCGACGCCACCCCGTACGTGCCCGGCGCACCCGAGAACTCGGGCGACCCCGTCGAACCGGCGCAGTCGGGTGGAGATCCCCGGGCCCATCGTCCGCGATCACCGCGCAAGCCTCGGCAGCCGCGCGACAGGACGTCCGTGTCCTCGTCGGCGACGTCGGCTGGTGGCTCGTCCGAGGTGGGCGGTGACGCAGCATGAGCCAGCCTCCTCGCTCTGAGCAGCCGTGGGGTCGTCCCCGCCCGTGGGTCGACCGCACCGGAGGGCCCACCCTCGCGCAGCTCGACATGGACCGCTGGCACGACGACGGACTCTGCCGCACCGGGCCCGCCGACTGGTGGCTCTCCGACGAACCCGCCGACACCACCCGCGGCATCGAGGTCTGCCACGACTGCCCCGTCCGACGGCTCTGCCTCGCCTCCGCCCTCGTCTTCGGCGACCAGTGGACCATCTACGGTGGCACCACCCCACCCCAGCGCCGCGCCCTGACCCGGCGACTGCGCCGCGGTGAGACCCTCGGCGCCGTCCTCGCCGACACGCTCAACGACACCAACGCCGACACCGATGACGCCGCCCTCCGCTCCTCGCATGCGCGCACGGACGTCGGTGAGGTCGCATGACCGCCCTGTCCCGCTCCGCTCGGTGGGCCGCCCTGGAGGCCGTGTGGTGCGAGGCCGCGATGGCTGCAGCTCGACGTCCACTCGGTGGAGTGCCGTGGCAGTCGCTCGGGTCCTGCGGCGCCCGCACCGACCTGCCGTGGATCGGCGAGCCCGAGGAGATCGGCCCGTGGGATGCCGAGTCGATGCGCTCGGTGTGTCGGGCCTGCCCCGTCCTCGCCGAGTGTGCCGCGTACGTCCAGGACGCCGACGTGTGCGCGGGTTGGTGGGCCGGCACCCACCGCGACCCGGCGTACGTCGAGCCCGCCCGGCCAGGCTGGGTCCCCGTCCAGACCCGCCGCGCCGGCCGCGCCCACGTGGGCTCAGGCGTGGACGCACAGCAGGGACTGCTGCCACTGCCGCTTGCCGCTCCCGGCACCCTCGGCGGTGACGCCGCATGACGTCCCGAACCATCGGCCGGACCATCGGTGTGCCGTCTCTGAGCCCGGGCTCGTTCCCCGGGTTCGGGGAGGACGCCCCGCTGGACCTGCACGGCCTGACCGATGCCGGGGCTGCCGCCCTGGTGCGCCGGTTCCGCGACCGGACCATGGGCGCGTTCACCGACGCCGCCGCCTCGGTGCACTACTGCACCCGGCCCATCCAGTTGGCCGGCTCGAGCCAGACCGTCGACACCCGAACCGGCGAGATCCTCTCCTCGTACTCCTCGACCGACGCCCCGCTCGGCGTGACGCTCGTGCCGTGCGGCAACCGCCGCGCCTCCGAGTGCCCGGCCTGCGCCCGCACCTACGCCCGCGACACGTTCGAGCTGATCCGGGCCGGGGCCGTCGGCGGCAAGACCGTCCCCGACACGGTGGCGGTCAACCCGATGCTGTTCGTGACCCTGACCGCGCCGTCGTTCGGCCACGTGCACCGCGCACCGAAACCCGGCCAGCCGGTGGTCCGGTGCCGCCCCCGCGACACCGCGAAGGTGTGTGAGCACGGCCGCCCGATTGGATGCATGGCCTCGCACGATGCATCGGATGCGCTGGTGGGGCAGCCGATCTGCCCGGACTGCTACGACTACCAGGGCCACGTCGTGTGGCAGTGGTGGGCCCCGGAACTGTGGCGCCGGTTCACCATCGCCCTTAGTCGTCGTCTGGCTCGCGCGCTTGGGGTCACCGAGACCAGGAGGCGACCAACCAAGCGCCGCCCGATCCCTCCACCCGCGCTGTGCGACGTGGCGTCCGTGCAGTACGCCAAGGTCGCCGAGTACCAGACCCGCGGCCTGATCCACTTCCATGGCCTGATCCGCCTCGACGGCCCCAAGACCCCCAACGGGTTCGCGCCCGCCACGGAGTCGGTGCCCGTGCAGCTGCTCGCCGCGCTCGTCGAAGAAGCCGCCGCGTCCGTCACCCACACCGCGCCCTCGCCCGTTCCCGGCTCCCGGGACCGGGTGCTGCGATTCGGCCAGCAGCTCGACGTGCGCGTGGTCCGGTCCGCCCACCGTCCCGACGACGAGGAGGCGCACGGGCTGGCCGGGGAGGACGTCGAGCGCGTCGCCGGCTACCTTGCGAAGTACGCCACCAAAGCCGTCAGCGACACCACCGACCGGCAGGGCGGGCACGGCGCCACGTGGAATGCCCACTACGGGCGCCTCCGTGCCGAGTGCCGTCGCCTCGCCGCCCACTCCGAACTCCGCGCCAGGGAGGCCCGCGAGTCCGGGAACCATGACTACGTCGACCCGTACGTGCTGATCGGCAAGTGGGCCCACATGCTCGGGTTCCGGGGCCACTTCTCGTCCAAGTCCCGCCGCTACAGCGTGACCCTCGGCAGGCTCCGCCGCGCCCGTCGCCGCTGGCAGGCCCTCGCCGCCGAGTCCGCCCGCACCGGGGAACCCGTCGACACGGCCGACCTCGAGCGGCGCTTGATGAGCGAGGACGAGGACGAAACGACTCTCGTCATCGGGGACTGGTCGTACGTCGGCACCGGTTGGCAGAACTCCGGAGAGGCGGCCCTCGCGGATGCAGCCGCTGCTCGCGCACGCGAGTACGCCCAATGGCGAGCCGAGCACAAGCACCGAAGCCAAAACCACTGAGAGACAGGGAGAATCAGCATGGCAACGTCGACAGGCACTGATCGGCTACTGACGCTGGCCGAGGTCGCCGAGTGGCTCGGCACGGGGGAGCGGTTCCCTCGCCGGTTGATCGCCGAGCGACGTATCCGCTTCGTCAAGGTCGGTCGGCACGTCCGATTCCCGGAGTCGGCTGTTCGCGAGTTCATCGAGGCTTCGACGGTCGAGGTTGTGGACCGTCGCGGGTGGTGCGCCTGATGGCCGGCAAACGCGTGCGTGGATCGTTCCGGCAGTTGCCCTCGGGACGGTGGCAGGTGCGTTACACCGGTCCGGACGGGATCAGGCGGGCGATGAGCGACACGTACCGGATCAAGGCTGACGCCGAGGCTGCATGGTCGGTGCTCGCCGGCCAGATGGTCACCGGCCGCTGGGTCAACCCCGAGCGCGCCCGGATCACCTTCAAGGTCTACGCCGAGCGTTGGGTGTCGGAGCGCGCCGGGCTGTCGCCCCGTACTCGGGAGCTCTACGCCTCGCTGCTGCGGCTGCACGTCGTGCCGTTCATCGGCAAGGTGCAACTGCGACACCTTGGCCCGGAGCAACTCCGACAGTGGCGTCAGGCGCGGTTGGACGGGGGAGTCGGTGGCAGCACTGTGGCCAAGGCGTACCGACTTGTAAGCGCCGTATGCACGACGGCCGTCGACGACGAACTGATGTACCGGAACCCCTGTCGTATCAAGGGTGCCGGGGCGGAGTCGGCGGACGAGCGTCCTGTGCTGACGGTCGCCCAGGTCACTGCCCTGGCCGATGAGATCACGCCGCGCTACCGGCTCCTCGTGCTGCTAGCGGTGTTCGGCTCGCTGCGATGGGGCGAACTGCTGGGGCTCGTTCGGGCGGACATCGACCTGGACTCGATGACCCTTTACGTGCGCCGCTCGGTCTCGGAGGTCGGGGGGCAGCTCGTGGTCAAGGCGCCGAAGTCTGCCGCCGGGCGTCGTGCCGTCGCGCTGCCTGCCGCGTTGCGGGGTGAGATCGTGCGGCACCTCGACGCGTACGCAGAACCGGGGCCGGCCGGCCGAGTCTTCACCGGTGCAAAGGGCGCCACGCCACGGCGGGCCCACTTCGTGTCGATCTGGCGTCAGGCGAAGAAGGCGGCGGGCGTTCCGGAGTCGGTGCACTTCCACGACCTTCGGCACACCGGCAACCATTTCGCGGCGGGTTCCGGGGCGTCGACGCGCGAGCTCATGGCGCGGATGGGGCACGCCAGCATGCGGGCCGCGATCATCTACCAGCACGCGACGGCCAAGCGTGACCGAGCGATCGCTGACGCCATGGACTTGCTGTTCGACGTGCCCAACGACGCGGATTCGGACTCCGAAACCGACCCCGACGCCGAGGAAGAGTCGGCGTGATTGGGCACGGATTGGGCACGTGGGACTCCCTCATACAAGAACCCCGCCGCCGGCCTCGACCCAAAAGGGCCTCTGACCTGCGGCGGGGCTGTGGAGCGAGCGACGGGAATCGAACCCGCGTATCCAGCTTGGGAAGCTGGCGCTCTACCATTGAGCTACGCTCGCACGGGCCGCCGGCAGGTCCCCCCGGGAGGGGTTGCGAGGCGGCACGCGGCGTCAGTGTAGCCGACACCGCGACCACGCAATGACCGCGACCCCAGGGGCCCAACAACCGTCATGGATCTCGCCAAGCAGACCGCCTTCGTCGACCACGTCCGCGAGCGCGGGGGAGGGAGCGCACAGGTCGCCGTGACCCTCGAGCAGTTCTTCGACGGCAACGACTGCGAGTGGTGCATCGCGCCCAACCGTCCAGACGACGTGCCGCTCGAGACGGTGCGCCGCGTCCTCCACGACCTCCGCGCGCACCCCGACGTCCACGACGTGCGTGTCGAGCTCGACGTGCTCGAGTTCGAGGAGTTCCCCGACGACGAATGGCCCTACGCCAGTGGGGTGGCCGTGGTCACGACGCTCCGGCCCGAGGAGGTCGACGCCCTGACCGTCGAGGCGGACACCGAGGCCAGCGGTGGCCCGGCCCACGCGGTCGAATGGCTGGTCGACGCGCCCGGTATCCCCGGCGGGCATCACTACGTCGGCGTCTGGTGGGACTGATGACCGGCGGCCTCGTGGAGGGCCGGCCCGAGCAGGTCACGGATGCGCTCTGCTACCACGGCGAGGGGCCGGTCTGGGCGCCGACGTGGGGCGGGCTGCGCTGGGTCGACCTGCTCGCCGGCGACGTCCTGACGCTCCGCGCCGACCGCACGGTCGAGCGGATGCACGTCGGTGACGTGGCTGCCTTCCTGCGCCCCCGGGCCCAGGGCGGTTGGGTCGTCGCGACGGAGCGGGGGCTGGCGCGCGCGGACGGGCCGGACGGCATACCCACGCCCTGGTTCGACCTCTGGGACGACCCGTCGGTCCGGATGAACGACGGCGGCGTAGACGGCGCGGGCCGGCTGTGGTGCGGGACGATGGGCTACGACCGGGTGCCCGGCACAGCCCGGCTCTATCGCGTCGACGCCACCGGCGACGTCACGGTCGTCGTACCCGACGTGACGATCTCGAACGGTATCGACCTCTCACCCGACCGCAGGCTCGCCTACTACGACGACACCCCGACCGGCAGAACCGACGTCTTCGACGTGGTCGATGGCGAGCTGACGAACCGGCGGCCCTTCGTCGCCCACGCGACCGGCCACCCGGACGGCCTCACGGTCGACAGCGCCGGCAACGTCTGGGTCGCGCTCAACGGAGCCGGCCGCGTCCGCTGCTACTCGCCGGCCGCCGAGCTGCTCGCGGAGGTCACGCTGCCCGTCCGGCTGACGACGGCGTGCACCCTCGGCGGCGAGGACCTGCGCGACCTCTACGTCACGACGTCCCGCGAGAACCTCGATGACCCCGAGCCCGAGGCCGGCGCCGTCTTCCGCGTCCGCGTCGCCGTGCCCGGGCAGGCGGTGCGCGCCTTCGCCGGCTGAACGTCACGACACTGCTCCGCCGGGCGGAGCACTGACGGGGCGGCGGGTTCCGTATGCCGTGTGGCCGGTCAGCCGGACGACGTGATCCCTCCGTCGGGCGAGTAGCCGAACCACCCCACCGACCGGCCGGGCCGCGGCACCCCGCGCGGCGGCATACCCATCGGTGCGCCGAGGGCGCCGAGCGGGTCGTCGCCCGAGCCGACCCCGAGGAGGCTTCGGGTGAGGCGGTGCGTGTCCGAGAGCAGCTCGTCCAGCGCGACGCCGAGGTGGTCGTCGGACGGCGGCTCGTCCGCGAGCGCGGCCGCCAGCACCGCCCGGCGGACGAGCTCCTTCGCGAACGATGCCGTCGTGCCCTCGGCCCGTGCGGCCGCGGCCGAGATGGCCTCGGCCCCGAAGAGGTGCCCACCGTAGAGGCGGAGCAGCTCACGCCGGCCGTCGGCGCCGGGAAGCGGGATCTCGGCAGCGAGGTCGACCCGACCGGGACGCTGCGACAGGGCGATCTCGAGGTCGGCGACGCGGTTCGTCGTGAGGACGAACGCGACATCGGCGTCCGCATCGAGGCCGTCGAGGGCGTCGAGCACCTCGAAGAGCAGCGGCGAGGCCCCCATCCCGAACGACCGGTCCTCGGCGACGAGGTCGCAGTCCTCGAGCACGACGATCGCGGGCTGGTGCGCTCGAGCCACCTTCGCGGCGAGGTGGATGTGCATGAGGGCGTTGCCGCTGAGCAGCACGGCCGTCGTGCCCGGCGAGGCTGACAGCAGGTAGCGGACCGTGTGGGTCTTGCCCGTGCCGGGAGGGCCGTAGAGCAGGACCCCGCGCTTGAGGTGCTGCCCGTGGTTGCGAAGGGCCTCACGCTGCTCGCCCATGCCGATGACGTGGTGCGCGACGCGGTCGAGCACGCCGTCGGGCAGCACGACCGCGGCGGAGTCGACGTGGGGCCGCTCGAGGAACGTCAGGCCCGACATGACCGGGCCGTACGGGTTGCTCGCGAAGGTCACGACCTGGCCGCGGATGACGCTGCGTTCGTCCATCACCTCCTGCACCCGCGCGAGGAACGCGTCGGAGACGTCACGGTCTGCGGCGACGACCTCGATCATGCCGGCTTCGCGCCCGAACTGCAGGTTCACGCCCTGCTGCCGCACGGCGACGGGAACCCCGTCGAACCGGAACAACCGGACGCCGGATGTCACGACCTGCCGCCGGTCCTCCTTGCCCGGTCCGGTCGCCATCCGGTCGTAGTCCACCTGGCCGACCGGCACGCCGTGGCCGTGCCGAAGGTGCACGAGGTCGCCGAGGGTCATGTGGTGACGCGCGTCGCCTGCGATGCCGACGATCCGGGCGTCGGGGTCGGCCCCCGACACCTCCGCCAGCGCGATGTCGGCGTCGACGAGGCGATGCGGCGGCACCGGATGGCCGACGACCGCGAGCAGGTGCGGCTCGGTGCCGAGGTGCTCGGTGAGCACGTCGACGAGCCGCGGACCCGTGCCGCCCCGGTCGGGAAGGTCCTCCAGGAGACGACGCACGACCGTGTGGAAGTCGGCCAGCAGGTCGTCGTCGGGACGCTGCGAGCCGTTCGTCGAGGGGTTCATGAAGAGACGATAGGCGGGCGCGGGCGTCCGCAGGGCAGGAGTGACCGGGCGAAACGTCACGGGCGTTATAGCCTCGACCCGTGCTGCTCTCCGACAAGGACATCCGGGCCGAGATCGCCGCCGAGCGGGTCGTGCTCGACCCGTGGGACCCGCAGATGGTCCAGCCGTCGAGCGTCGACGTCCGGCTGGACAAGTTCTTCCGGCTGTTCGACAACCACAAGTACCCCTACATCGACCCCGCGGCCGAGCAGCCCGACCTCACGCGGCTCGTCGAGGTCGGCCCGGAGGAGGAGGTCTTCGTCCTCCACCCCGGCGAGTTCGTCCTCGGGTCGACGCTGGAGACGGTGACCCTGCCCGCCGACCTCGCCGCGCGCGTCGAGGGCAAGAGCTCCCTCGGCCGCCTCGGCCTGCTGACCCATGCGACGGCCGGTTTCGTCGACCCCGGCTTCTCCGGTCACGTGACGCTCGAGCTGTCCAACGTCGCGACACTTCCGATCATGCTCTACCCAGGCATGAAGATCGGCCAGCTCTGCTTCTTCCGTCTCAGCTCGCCCGCCGAGAGCCCTTACGGCTCAGCGGCATACGGCTCGCACTACCAGGGCCAGCGTGGGCCGACGGCGAGCCGGTCGTTCAAGAACTTCCACCGCACCCAGGTGTGAGCGCCGCGGCACCACCCAGGGGCGGCGGACGATCCGCGATGCCGCTCGCGTCGCTCAGCTGGGATGCGCGCCCCGCGGACGCGACGGTCGTGGCCCTCGTCCTGCACGGCGGCGCCGTCGACGGGCACGAGCCCAACCGCGCCTGGTCGCACAACGTCGCCCGCCTCGTGCCCTTCGCTCGTGCCCTGGCGAGGGTGCCGGGCCCGATCGCCGTGGCCCGCCTGCGGTTCCGCGTCCGGGGCTGGAACGCCGAGGCCCTGCCCGTCGAGGACGCGCGATGGGCGCTGACACAGGTGCGGACGGCATACCCGGGGGTGCCGATCGCGCTCGTCGGGCACTCGATGGGCGGACGGGTCGCGATGTTCACGGGTGACGAGCCCGACGTTCGCCTCGTCGTCGGGCTGGCGCCGTGGGTGGAGTCCCGTGACCCGCGGCCGGGGCCCGGCCGGCGCACGGTTCTCATCCACGGGGACCGCGACATCATCTGCTCGCTCGGGCGCACCCGGCGGGCCGTGGAGCAGATGCAGGCCGACGGGCTCGACGCCTCGCTCGTCCGCATCGCCCGCGGCGACCACGCGATGCTCGTGCGCGCCCGGCTCTGGACGGTACTCGTCACCGACCTCGTCGAGGCGACGTTCGCCAGAGAGCTCGGCGGCTCGGGTGAGCCGCGTTCCGGGCCGGTCGGGGCCGTCGTGGCGCAGATCGTGCACTCCGGCGGCGCCACGATCGACATCTGACCCGACGGCGCATGCCACCGATCTGGTTGCCCTTGAAGGGAACTGGTCGACTGCCGCGGCTGCGCTCCCTCAGGTGGAGCGCAACGGCGCCTCTGCGGCGTACTGCTCGACGATGCCGACGGCCGCCGCCACGGTGGGTGCGAGGTCGTGGTCGTCGGGTTCTCCTGCGAGATCCGCGCACCGGGCCAACAGGTCGGACAGCTCCCCCTCGACACGTCGGCCGCTGATGCCCAGGGCGCGCACCGCCGTGACGAGCTCGAGGGCGATGAGCTGCCGGTAGGTGTCGGCAGCTTCGGCAAGGCGGGCCGTGGACGCGGACGCGTGGCTCGCGCCGTCCTCCACGCCCGCAGACACCGACACCCATTGGATCGAGCGTGGCGCCGACGCCGCTTCTCGGAGCAGGGCCATGGCCGACGCGGCGTCGTACTCCAGGATGAGCAGGCCCGACGAACCCGCCTCCGGTCCGGCGAGGAACCGGGGGAGCCCGCTCGCCGGGTCGGTCAAGAGGTGCGCGATGCGAGAGGCGCCGGTGTGCGCGGAGCCGACGAGGGCGAGCAGGACCGCGTCGACGGCGAGCGCGAGGTACGCCTGGTGAAAGCCGCCGTGGTGCGCGACGGTCGGCGGGTCGTGGTGCAGGACAGCGGGGTTCTCGCTCCCGCTGTTGACGAGTGCCTCGACGACGCGGCGGAGGGCGTCGATCTGGTCGAGCAACGGGCCGTGCACCTGCGGGAAGGTGCGCAGCCCGAAGAAGTCCTGGAGCTGGGCGGGCGCGACGGCGCTGGGGTCCACGAGCCCGCTGACCTTGGCGGCGGCAGTGACGGCGCCGGGGAACGGTGTGACCCTGGCAACGGCCGGCCCGAACGCCTCCGGGTTGCCGCGCAGCGCGACGAAGGAGAGGGCACAGACGGTCATCGCGACGTCAGCGAGCCGGCCGAGCTCCAGGCAGCCGAGTGCGGCCTCGGCGAGCGTGAAGGCGCTGCTCGACATCAGCGGGAGCGCGTCGGCGTCGTCGATGGACACCGGGGACTGCAGCGTCCCATCGTGACGGGGGCGCTCGCCGAGGAGAGTGAGCCCGACCTCCGCCAGCGCCGTGAGGTCGCCGGTGCCGATCGCGCCCCGGCGGTGGACGACGGGAAGGTGTGCGTCGTCGGCTCTCGTCGCCTCCACCAGCGCGCGTAGGAGGGAGCCGCTGGCGCCCGACGTCCCAGCCAGCAGCTGGTTGACGCGGATGGCCAGTGCGCTGCGCACCGTCCCGCACGGGAACGGCTGGCCCCATCCGGCGCCGTGGCTGCGCAGCAGGGCACGCCCGGGCTGCGCCGACGTGCTCGTCTGGTCGCGGTTGGCGCCCACCCCCGACGTCCGGCCGTACACAGGACGCAGTCTGGCCGCCGCCCGGGCCGCGTCAGCCGCCTGCTCCACCGCGGACTCCGCCTCCGGGTCGACGGCGAAGTCCGCCTGCCGGCCCAGCGACTCGACGGCTCCGATCGTCAGATGCTGTCCCGTCAGGGTGATGGTCATGCGCTGGTCCTCGGATCACGGGTTGAGATTTCTCCTGGCACAGGCTGTTGCGCCCTGTCGTCAGTGTGCCAGACTGCCACTGTGCAGCAAAGGCTTGCCGCACAGTGAAATGATTGGACTGCTTCCCACTCGATCGCACGACGAGGTGTCCCCCATGACACGACCAGCACGCTCCACCGCCATACGAACCGCGGGCCACCCGTTGCCGTCCGCCGACCGGGCGCCGGTCTCGGCCGCCGGAGCCGCTGGCACGCGCTCCGTCGAACGGGCGCTCGGCCTCCTCGCACACGTCTGTGAGTCCGCCCCGACCAGCCTGTCGGCCTGCGCCAAGGCCGTCGGTTTGTCGCCGACGACGGCCCTGCGCCTGCTGCGCACGCTCGAGGTGCTCGACTTCGTCAGCCGCGACGAGGGCGGCGACTTCCACCCCGGCTCCCTGTCCTTCCGTTTCGGCGCGCTCGCCCTCGGGCGCAACCAGATGGTCAAGGTTGCCGAGCCTGCCCTTCAGCGCCTCAGCGCACAGTGCGGCGAGTCCGCCTACCTCGCCATCGCGGGACGACCTGACGAGGCCGTGTACATCGCGATGGCCGAAGGGACGTTCTCCATCCGGCACGCCGGCTGGGTCGGACGCACCGTGCCGGTGGCCGGCACGGCCATCGGTGCGGCCCTCCAGGGACGCACCCCGGAATGCGGCTACGTGGTCGTGCGTTCGAAGGTCGAGGACGACGTGACGGCCATCGCCGCCCCGATCGCGTGGATGGGCGGCATCGCGGGCGCCCTGAATGTCGTCGGCCCCTCGTATCGTCTTGACCCAGAACGCACCCGTGACGTCGGAGTTGCCGTCGCAGTGGAGGCTCGAACCATCGCGCGAACCCTGTTCCCGACCCACCACACGAATGAGGTGACGAGCCGATGATCCGGTTCGAGTCAGTGACGAAGGAGTACCCCGACGGCACGATCGCCGTCAACGAGCTCAGCCTGACCGCCCCCACGGGCAAGATCACCGTGCTCGTCGGTCCGTCCGGATGTGGCAAGACCACGTCCCTGCGCATGATCAACCGGATGATCGAGCCCACCGGCGGCCGCATCCTCGTCGACGACCGCGACACCTCCACCATCGACAGCGCCGAGCTGCGCCGGGGCATCGGCTACGTCATCCAGCACGCCGGGCTCTTCCCGCACCGCACCATCGTCGCCAACATCGCCACCGTCCCCCTCCTGCTCGGGTGGGACCGGGCGCAGGCGACGAGCCGGGCCCTGGAGCTGATGGACCGCGTCGGGCTGCCACGCTCGTTCGCCAAGCGATTCCCCTCGCAGCTCTCCGGAGGGCAGCAGCAACGCGTCGGGGTGGCACGCGCACTCGCAGCCGATCCGCCGGTCATGCTCATGGACGAGCCCTTCAGCGCCGTCGACCCGATCGTGCGCGACCAGCTGCAGGACGAGTTCCTGCGGCTGCAGGGCGAGATCGGCAAGACGATCGTCTTCGTCACCCACGACATCGACGAGGCCATCAAGCTCGGTGACCAGGTGGCCGTCCTCCGGGTCGGTGGCACGCTCGCGCAGCTCGCCGCTCCCGAGGAGCTGCTGGCCCGGCCCGTCGACGACTTCGTGGCCGACTTCGTCGGGCGCGACCGCGGCTACCGCACACTGGGATTCCGCAACGCGGCCTTTCCCACCAGGGCCGAGCCCACGACTCGTCTCGGCGCGACCGAGGCAGATGCCAGAGCGGCCACTGGCGACCCGTGGATCCTCGTCCTCGACGACCAGGACCACCCGCTCGGCTGGGTCGAGCGCGAACGCCTCGACGGCCCGGTGACGCGCGAGGCCCTTCATCGTGGCGGCACCGTGGCTCCGACGGACGGATCCCTCAGGCAGGCTCTCGACGCCGCACTGTCGGCGCCGTCCGGCCGCGGCGTCATCGTCGGGCCCGACGGGGTCTTCGTGGGCACGGTGCGCGCCCGAGACCTGATCGAGCCCATCGAGGCGAGCGCCGGCCGTCAGCACGTGGCGACCCCTGAGGGCGTGGGTGTCGTGTCGCAGTCGAAGGCCGACTGATGGACTGGGTCACCTCGCACGTCGACGACGTCTGGGAGCTGCTCGTCACGCACGCCTACCTCGCCGGCGTCCCCCTCCTGGTCGGCCTGCTCATCGCGCTGCCTCTGGGCTGGTTGGCCCGTCGCTTCTCGTGGGCCTACCCACCCCTCATCATCGGCACCGGCCTGCTCTACACGCTGCCCTCGCTGGCGGTCTTCATCCTGCTCCCGGGCATCCTGGGCACGCGGATCCTCGACCCCACCAACGTGCTCGTCGCCATGACGATCTACACGGTGGCGCTGCTGGTCCGCACGGTCGCCGACGGTCTCGGCGCGATCCCCGACGACGTGCGGCTCGCCGCCAACGCCATGGGCTATCGGCCCATCCGGCGGTTGCTCGGGGTCGAGCTGCCGCTGGCCGTTCCCGTGATCTCGGCGGGCCTGCGCGTCGCGGCTGTCAGCAACGTCAGCATCGTCAGCGTCGCTGCCATCATCGGCGTCGCCCAGCTCGGCTCCCTCTTCACCGACGGTTTCAACCGCGACTTCTTCCCGCCGATCATCACCGGCATCGTCGCGTGTGGCGTCCTGTCGCTGCTGTTCGACATCGTCATCGTCGTCGTCACCCGGCTGCTGACGCCCTGGACCCGAGCGAGGGCCGCCTCATGATCAACGACATCATCAGCTGGCTCGGCGACCCGGCCAACCGCGACGACATCGTCCAACGGCTCGGCGAGCACGTCGGCTACGCCCTGCTCGCCACCGGCATCGCCGCCCTCATCGCCATCCCGGCGGGCATGTGGATCGGCCACACGGGTCGCGGCAGGTTCGCGGTCGTCAACATCTCGGGCTTCGCCCGCGCCATACCGACCCTCGGCCTGCTCTACTTCATCGTGCTCTGGCTCGGGCCGAACCTCTCGGGCGACCTCGCCTTCCTCCTGCCGAGCCTCATCGTCCTCATCGTCCTCGCGATCCCACCGATGCTCGCGGGCACGTATGCCGGCATCGACGAGGTGGACCCTGCGGCACGGGATGCCGCCCGCGGGATGGGGATGCGGGGCAGCCAGGTGCTCTTCAAGGTCGAGATCCCGTGTGCGCTCCCGCTGATGTTCTCGGGCCTGCGCTCGGCCCTGCTCCAGGTCGTCGCCACGGCGACCATCGCGGCAACGGCGGGTCTCGGCGGCCTCGGCCGCTTCCTCATCGACGGGCTCTCGGTTCGTGACTACCCGCAGATGGCGGCCGGAGCCGTGCTCGTAGCTGCCCTCGCACTGGCGATCGACCTGGTCGTCGCCGTCATCCAGCGACTCGTCGTCTCACGCGGCATCACCGGCCGTCACCGCACTCGCCGCGACCGCGCTGCGGTGAGATCCACCGAAGACTCCCTCTCGACCACCACCGTCACGGTGGGCACCGTCAACTGATCCCGTCCGGTCAGCGTCCACAGGAAGAAGAAGAGTATGAAGCACAGCAAGGCGATTCTCGTGTCAGTCTCGGCACTGGCTCTGGCCGGTCTCACCGCGTGCGGCTCCAGCGGCGGAGGAAGCCCCCTGGACGCGCCCACCAACGCCGGATCACCGGCGGCGGGCGGCGCGATCGTGGTCGGCTCCGCCAACTTCCCGGAGTCGGAGCTGCTCATGGACATCTACGCCGGGGCTCTGAAGGCCAAGGGCGTGACGGTGGAGACGAAGCCCAACATCGGCAGTCGTGAGACGTACATCCCGGCGCTCCAGGACGGCTCGATCGACCTCGTGCCCGAGTACACCGGAGTCCTCGACCAGTACTTCAACAAGTCTGCCAAGGCGACCGACTCGGAGGCCGTCTACGCAGAGCTCAAGGCGGCCCTCCCCGCGACGCTCATGGTGCTCGACAAGTCTGCCGCCGAGGACAAGGACGCCGTGGTGGTCACGAAGGAGACGGCGGCCAAGTACTCCCTCACGTCGATCGCCGACCTCGCGCCGGTGGCCAAGGACGTCATCCTCGGCGGTCCCCCGGAGTGGAAGACCCGCGAGTCGGGTGTGCCCGGTCTCAAGAAGGTGTACGGCCTGACCTTCAAGGAGTTCAAAGCGCTCGACGCGGGTGGTCCACTGACCGTGCAGGCGCTGAAGAACGGCCAGGTCCAGGCGGCCAACCTCTTCACGACCGACCCGAACATCCCGGCGAACGGCTTCGTGGCGCTCGAGGACCCCAAGTCCTTCTTCGCCGCGCAGAACGTCGTTCCGCTCATCACGAAGTCGAAGGTCAACGACACCATCTCGGCGGCGCTCAATGCGGTGTCCGCGAAGCTCGACACGGCCACCCTGGCGGGCCTGGTCAAGGAGGTCGTCATCGACAAGAAGGACGCCGAGGATGTCGCCGATGCCTTCCTCAAGAAGGTCTCGCTGGGCTGATCGCCAGTGACCTCGCTTCCACCGGGATCAGGCGGAGGGGGCGGCCGTCGAGTCGCGCGGGACGGGAGTCGGGCTGATCACCAGCTTGCGGCTCCTGCCCCGGCCCTCGACGGCCTTGAGGGTGCGACCGACGACGGCCTCGACCAGCTCGTCCATCGGCCAGCGGTACGTCGTCAGCGCCGGCCGCAGCAGCCGGGAGACGGGCGTGTCGTCGTAGCCGATGACGGAGACGTCGTCGGGGATGGTGAGGCCGAGCTCGGCCGTGGCGGCGTACACACCCCAGGCCATCGAGTCGGCCAGGCCGAAGAAGGCGGTCGGGGGGTCGGGTGACTGGAGCGCCTCGCGTGCGGTGGCGCTGGCTGAGTCGAGGTCGTGCAGTGCCGTGTGCACGCTGACCTGGATCCCGAGCTCCCTGCTGACCTGTCTGGCGACGTCCTCGGCCGGTCGGTCCGGGGTGTGCACGTCGTTCGGCGAGAGGACGGCGATGTGCCGGTGGCCGAGGCCGGCGAGATGGATGAGTCCGTCGCGCACGCCGAACTCGTTGTCGTAGACGACCTGCGCGGCCGCGGCCGCGCGAGGGAGCGCATCGCCGACCGTGATGACCGGCACGGCGTCGGAGATGTCGCGCCACTCCGTGGCCGCTGGGTCGATGGGCATGACGATGACGGCATCGACGCGCTGGTTGACCAGGCGGCGAGCCTCGGCGAGCTGGTGCTCCGGGTCGGATCCCGCGTCGACGATGATCGCTCGCAGCCCGGCCTGCGGGAGGGCCGAGACGAGTGCCGCGACCACGGCCTGCTGCCAGCTGTCGTGCAACGAGCCGCAGAGCAGCCCGACGGTGTCCGTGCGACCTGACGCCAGGGCGCGGGCGATCGGGTTGACCTCGTAGCCGAGCCGCTCGGCCGCCTCCCGGACGCGCGTCTGGGTCTCCTCCGGCACGTGGAGGCCGCGAAGCGCGTACGACACCGCTGCGGTCGACAGGCTGGTCTCGCGAGCAATGTCGCTGAGAGTCGGCCGCCGCTCTCGCTCGTTCACGTGGCCAACCTAGCGGACCGTAGGGACACCGGGCTCTTGACGAGCCAGTTGTTAAGCGATTCACTGAAGGGGTTAAGTGAATCGCTTGACCACATCGAGCGACGGGGTGTGATGCGCGAGCACGGACCACGGGTCGCACCCGCCCCGCAGGCGGCAGGCTGGCCCGCCACGTGGAGGACAGCCCTCGACGCCAGGACCGGCGAGGGCACGACCATCGACGTGCACGGACACCTGTGGCCAGAAGAGCTCGTCGACGCTCTTCGCCGTCGCAGCTCTGTGCCGCGGCTCGAGGGCTGGGTGCTCCATCTTGACGGCGAGGCCCCGCTCCGTCTGAACCCCGACGACCACGACGTCGTGCTGAGGGGCTCTCTCGAACCCGACAGTCGAGGCCTGTGTCTGCTGTCGCTGTCGTCGCCCCTCGGCATCGAGTCGCTCCCAACGGCGCAGGCGGCGCCGCTGCTCGACGCCTGGCATGCAGGCGTGGCGCGCCTGCCCGAACCGTTCGCGGCCTGGGCGTCGGTGGCCGGCACGGAGCCAGACCTGCAGCAGCTCAAGCACCACCTTCAGACCCGCTTCGTCGGGCTCCAGGTGCCGGCGAGCTGGCTTGCGACGCCCAGCTTGCTCGAGACCCATGCCCCGACCCTGGCCGTGTGCGAGGCCGAGGGCCGCCCGGTCTTCGTCCATCCGGGACCCGCTGGTCTGCAGCAGGCCAGTCGACTGCCCGCGTGGTGGCCGTCCGTCGTCGCGTACTCGACGCAGCTGCAGGCGGCCTGGTGGTCGTGGCATCAGGTCGGACGGTCGCTCATGCCGGACCTGCCGATCTGCTTCGCCGCAGGGGCAGGCCTCGCACCCACGCACCATGAGCGGCTCGTCGCCCGCGGTGGGGCGGTCGGCCGGATAGATCGTGGCGTCTTCGTGGAGACGTCGTCCTACGGACGCCAGGCCATCGACGCCCTGACGCGCGTGCTCGGAGTCGACGGCATCGTTCTCGGCAGCGACCGGCCCTACGGCCGGCCCGTCGACGCAGAGGCCCTCGGGCTCGGGCGCGCCGCCGCCCGAGCCATCGAGTCCACCAACCCACGTCGACTACTTCTGGGAGGTACCCCATGACCACGACCCTTCCCGTCGTGTCCCCCGACTTCTCGGGTCCGGAGCGCGACCGTCTCCCTGCCCAGGCCGCGGTGCGGCACGAGGACGTGCCCGTCGGGGTCACGCTCGACAACCTGCCCCAACGCGATCTCGACCACCACGAGCTGCTCGAGCTCGCGACCGCGATCGCCCGGGATCGCTTCCTGTGGGCCGGGCACGTGACGTTCAGCGACACCGAACGTCATTACGTCTGTCTGCACCGTGACGCGCATGTGGATGTCTGGGTGCTGTGCTGGACGCCTGCCAACGACACCGGTTGGCACGACCACGACATCTCATCCGGCGCGGTCGCCGTGGCGCAGGGTGCGCTCGTCGAGCACAACCTCACGGTCGGCGTGCCCCTGGCGCGGACAGAGGTCGGGGCGGGACTGGCGTACTCGTTCGGCGCGGAGCACATCCACCGCCTCACCGGTCTCGATGTCGGGTCTGTCTCCATCCATGCCTACTCACCGCCGCTGTGGCGCATGGGCCAGTACGTTCTCACGTCGAGCGGCGTGCTGCGCCGCACATCCGTGTCGTATGCCGACGAGCTGCGTCCGCTTTGACGACAGCCGCTGAGAGGCGCCGGGGGCAGACCTGCGGGAATGCCGGAAGTCCGAGAACGGTTATCAGTCTCGACGAGTGAGTACCCGTCCCTGAGACAGAGGAGCAGCCCCTTGGCCAAGCGAACCGACCTTCGACCCGTCGTCACCCTGCGGTCGACTGCCGGCACCGGCTTCAGCTACGTCACGACGAAGAACCGCCGGACGCAGCCCGACCGGCTCGTCCTGCGCAAGTTCGATCCCGTCGTACGCGAGCACGTCGACTTCCGCGAGACCCGCTGAGGCAGCAGGTCTGTCTTCATTGCCGGGTCACCGCCGACCGATGACCGAGTGGCCCCGCCCGGATGTCCGGACGGGGCCACTCGGCATACGGGCTCGGTCCTCAGCCGGCCAGCGTCCGCTCGGTCGCAGCGCTCGACGGCGCGGCGGTGTGCCCAGACGCTGACGACCAGGAGACGATGACCGGCGCCGGGGCGACGGGCGCGAAGGCCGCCGTCGCATCGATGCCGTCGCGCAGGAGCTGGACGAGAAGGTCCTCGGGGTCGTCGATGCACGCGCGCGCGATGCCGTCAACGGCGAGGGCGACGATCTTCGCGGCGCTCGAGGGGCGCATGGTCGCGGGGCTGAACCCCACCCGCGCCAGGTGGATCCGGGCCCAGCGCTCGGCCGCCGGCGAAGTGGCCAGGGCAGCCCGGGAGGGCTTCGAGAGCTCACCGGGGGAGCGGCCGTCCTGCTCGGCGAGGATGCCCTCCGCGTTGAGGATGGCGAGGGCCATGACGTTCTGGCGCTCCTGGGCGGCGACGGGCAGGGCCGCGCGGGCTGCCGTCAGCACGAGCGCAGTGGGGACGCGTCGGTCGTCCGGGTTGAGGCCGACGACCTCGGGGATCATCGTCACGAGCCGCTGTCGGTGCGTCTCGTCGAGCATGTCGTTGACGCAGCGAGCGAGCGTGGCGAGCACCGGGTGCGTGCACGACGGGTGGTCGCTCCAGCGTTCACCGGCCAGGAACGAGGCCATCTCCATGAAGCAGGCGCCCTTGCGCGCGTTGCGGTGGCGTCCTCGGGACAGAACCGGCACACCGTCGGGGACGAAACTGGAACGTCGTGACATGGTCGCTCCTCGGACTTTCCCTTGGATCCTGCGGGCGGGTTCTCTTCATGGTGCGCCTGATTCCGGCGATTGACCACCCTTTCCACGTAACCTGCCGCCCCCCCGTCTCCGTGTGGCGTTCCCCGCAGATCGGTCGCTCCGGTGGCGTGCTGCGTGCACAATCAGCCCATGCCCGCCGACGCGCACTCCGAGGCACACGCCGACGCGCAGCCCGATGTCGAGAGCAGCGGGGTGCGCGCCCACGTCGCCGACTCGTGGCTGCGGTCCGCGGCCGCCGGGGTGCACGTCGACACTGTCGACGCGCCGATCACGCTGCCGGGCGACACCCTGCGCGACCACCGTGAGGCGCACCCCCTGGCTCGCGTCTTCCCGCTCCTCGACGACGTGCTGGGTCAGGCAGCCCGCGACTGCGACGCCGTCATGGCAGTCTCCGACGCCGCAGGCCAGCTGCTGTGGGTCTGCGGCACGCCGAGCGTGCTGCGGCGTGCCGAGTCGATCGGCTTCGTCGAGGGGAGCAACTGGGACGAGCGCCTGGCCGGAACGAACGCCCCCGGGGTCGCGCTGCGGCTCGACCGCACCGTCAACGTCATCGGGGCCGAGCACTTCCGCCGCTCGGTGCAGCACTGGAGCTGCGCCGCCACGACGATCCACGACCCGTCCGACCAGAGCATCCTCGGCGTCCTCGACATCACGGGCGGCGACCAGATCGTCGTGCCTCAGACGATGGCCATGGTGCGGGCGGCCGCGCGGATGGCCGAGTCCGAGCTCGCCCGGGAGCTGCTCGTCAGCGCGCGCGGCGCGCCCGGGACCGAGGCCCCGTCGACCGGCGGGCTGACCGTCCTCATGGAGTCCCTCGGCCGCAACGACGCGCTGCTCACCATCGCCTACGGTCGCGCCCGCCGCCAGACCGTGCGGCTCAGCCCTCGCCACAGCGAGATCCTGCTGCTCCTGGCCTCGGCGCCACGCGGGCTGTCGGGTGACGAGCTCGCGGTGCTGCTCTACGAGGAGGACAGCAGCGCCTCGACGCTCCGGGTCGAGATGGGCCGCCTGCGCAGTATGTTGGGCGATGACCTGCTCGCGTCACGCCCCTACCGGCTCGTCGCGGGGCTCGCCGGCGACTGGCTCGGCGTCGAGGCACACCTCGCCGCCGGAGACGTCGCGAGCGCGATGCGCGCCTACCGCGGTCCGCTCCTGCCGCGGTCGGTGGCCCCTGGCGTCGTGCGGCTGCGCCAGAGCATCGAGGGCGACGTGCGCACCGCGATCCTCCGCAGCGGTCGCGCCGACCTCATGTCGGCGTGGACGCGTTCGGCGTCCGGCGCCGACGACTACGAGATGTGGCAGGCCCAGGCGCGCGTGCTGGGGCCCGGCTCGCCGCTCATGCCGCTCGTGCAGAACCAGATCCAGCGGCTCGACCGCGAGTTCGGCCCCGTCTGACCCGCAGCTTCTGGCCTCTCGACGGGTGGGGGGCCGCAGGTTGTGGCCTCTCGACGGTTGGGGGCCGCAGGTTCTGGCCTCTCGACGGTTGGGGCGAGCGTTCTGCCACCGTCGAGAGGCCAGAACTCGTGGGCTGCGCCCCGTCGAGAGGCCAGGATGCGTGGGGTGCGCCCGGTCGGCCCGCCACCCGGCATACGGCCTCGGTTGAGCGCGACGCAACATGGATGCAACGTTGCGCTGCCTAACGTCGTGCCAACCCCCGCGAGGGGACCACCAAGGACGTTGGGAGAACACCATGACCGTCTACGCACCCCCCGGCTCGCCGGACTCGCTCGTCTCCGTGCTCGACCGCTACGGCCACTTCATCGGCGGCAACTGGGTCGACCCGAAGAAGGGCCTCTGGTTCGAGAACGTCTCGCCCGTCAACGGCAAGCCGTTCTGCGAGGTCGCCCGCGGCACGGAGGAGGACGTCGAGGCGGCTCTGGACGCCGCGCACGCCGCGGCACCTGCCTGGGGCCGCGCCTCGCTCGGCGAGCGCTCGCTCGTCCTCAACCGGATCGCTGACCGCATCGAGGAGAACCTCGAGGCCCTCGCCGTCGCCGAGACGTGGGAGAACGGCAAGGCCGTCCGTGAGACCCTCGCCGCCGACCTGCCGCTGGCGGTCGACCACTTCCGCTACTTCGCGGGCGTCCTTCGCGGACAAGAGGGTTCGAGCAGCGAGATCGACGAGAACACCGTCGCGTACCACTTCCACGAGCCGCTGGGCGTCGTCGGCCAGATCATCCCCTGGAACTTCCCGATCCTCATGGCCGTGTGGAAGCTCGCACCGGCGCTCGCGGCCGGCAACTGTGTCGTGCTCAAGCCGGCCGAGCAGACGCCGTGGTCGATCCTCAAGGTCATCGAGCTCATCGGCGACCTGCTGCCCCCCGGCGTCGTCAACGTCGTCAACGGCTTCGGCGTCGAGGCCGGCAAGCCGCTCGCCTCGTCGCCGCGCATCGCCAAGATCGCCTTCACCGGCGAGACGACGACCGGCCGCCTCATCATGCAGTACGCCAGCCAGAACATCATCCCGGTCACCCTCGAGCTCGGCGGCAAGAGCCCGAACGTCTTCTTCGACGACGTCGCGACCGAGCGGGATGCCTTCTACGACAAGGCCCTCGAGGGCTTCACGATGTTCGCGCTGAACCAGGGCGAGGTGTGCACGTGCCCGTCTCGCGCCCTCGTGCAGAGCTCGATCTATGCCGACTTCGTGCCCGACGCCGTGGCTCGCGTCGAGAAGATCAAGCAGGGCAACCCGCTCGACACCGAGACCACCATGGGCGCCCAGGCGAGCAACGACCAGCTCGAGAAGATCCTGTCGTACCTCGACATCGGACGGCAGGAGGGCGCGAAGGTGCTCACCGGCGGCGAGCGCAACGTTCTCGACGGTGACCTCGCCGAGGGCTACTACGTCGCGCCGACCGTCTTCGAGGGCAACAACTCGATGCGGATCTTCCAGGAGGAGATCTTCGGCCCCGTCGTCTCGCTCACGAGCTTCGCCGACGAGGCGGAGGCACTCTCGATCGCCAACGACACCCTCTACGGCCTCGGCGCCGGCGTGTGGACCCGCGACGGCTCCCGCGCGTACCGGATGGGCCGTGGCATCAAGGCCGGCCGCGTCTGGACGAACTGCTACCACCAGTACCCGGCGCACGCCGCGTTCGGTGGCTACAAGCAGTCGGGCATCGGACGCGAGAACCACAAGATGATGCTCGACCACTACCAGCAGACGAAGAACCTGCTCGTGTCCTACTCCCCGGACGCCCTCGGGTTCTTCTGACCGGGGCGTGACGTGCCTTCCCACGGGCCAGACGCCACGTCCATCGGGACGGGTCGACCCGGTGAGCCATCGGCTTCCCGCAACCGGGTCGACCTGACCGGTGAGGCGGCGGACCTGCTCCGCCGCCTCACCGGGGTCCACGGACCGCTGATGTTCCACCAGTCCGGCGGTTGCTGCGACGGCAGCTCGCCCATGTGCTACCCGGCCGGCGAGTTCCTGACCAGCGACGCCGACGTGCACCTCGGCGACCTCGCTGTGGAGGGGCTGGACGAGCCGGTGTCCTTCTGGATGTCGGTGTCGCAGTACGCGTACTGGAAGCTCACCCACCTGACGGTCGGCGTCGTGAAGGGACGCGGCAGCGGCTTCTCGGTCGAGGCCCCGGAGGGTGTCCGGTTCCTCATCCGCTCACGCCTGCTCACCGACGACGAGCTGGCGGCCTTCGGGATCAGCGCGCCGGAGCTCAGGCCGGTGGGGCCGCGACGCCCCGGTTCTGGCCCGACCGCTCCAACGAGTCGGCGACGAAGCCACTCACCTTGAGCTCCTCGACGAGGTCGCGCAGGAAGCCGATGGTCTCGGCCGAGCGCGAGCGGGTGGTGCCGACGGCCTGCTTGATCTGCATGAACGCCCCGTCCAGGACACGCAGGCCGCCGTGCTCCTCCGCGAAGGCGGTGGCGGGTTCGCGGATGCCGGCACCGGCCTCGAGCCCTTCGGCGAGAAAGACCTCGACGCCCTCGTCGCCACGCACGAGCGTCGCGTTCTCGACGGTGCGGCTCAGGTAGAGGTCGTAGGCGGAGCCGGTCTTGACACCGACCCGCACGCCGGCCCGGTCGACGTCGGCAGCCGACCGAAGCGGCGACTCCTCCGGCACGACGTAGACGCCCTCGATGAGCGCGTACGGTTCCGTGAAGGCCACCTCTGCCTCGCGCGCCGGCTCGATGGCGAGGAAGCACATGTCGGCCGCGCCGGTCGTCATGGCCTCGAAGGACTTGCGCGCCGCGTCGAAGCACAGCAGCTGCACCGTCACCCCGAGCCGCTCGCCGACGGCACGTGCGATGTCGACGGTGACGCCGCCCGGTTCGTCAGGGGTGCCGTGGGCGAGGACGGGGTTGTCGAGGTTGATCGATGCCCTCAGGACACCGGTGGGGGCGAGGTCGTCGACGACGTGGGGCGGTGGAGCGCTGGCGGTCACACGGGCAGGCTAGGACAGTTCGCCCGGAACGGTGGCACGTGGCCCGACGCAGGGGGAGAGTGGGGCCATGGCACGCAGAACCCTCACTCTGGGCGTCGCCGCACTGGCGTCGCTCGCGGTCGGCGTCACCCTGCCGGCCCAGGGCGCCCAGGCGCCGTACACGCACTCTGCCGGCGCGACCGTGTTCCTGCCGAACCCCGTGCAGGACCTCGGTGACGAGACGCTCACCGACCAGAAGGACGCCGACTACGCGGCGCTCGCCCCGGCGTACCACCGGGTCACCCTCACCGACCTCGACGGCTCCGGCACGCTCACCGGCGCGTACGCCCGCGTCAAGAGCTCCACCGGCAAGGCGGCGGTCTCGGTCGGCGGCGCCTTCCCCGCCTACCATCGCGACGCCGACCAGTTCGAGCAGGTGATGGGCTACCACTGGGTCACCACGGCCCAGACCTACCTGCAGCACCTCGGCTTCGGGTCGACGTTGCGCCCGGTGAACCAGCGCCAGATCGAGGTCCGCATCGACCAGTTCGGCGGCGACAACTCCTTCTTCCGCGAGGACAAGGCGAACATCACGCTCGGCAAGGGCGGTGTCGACGACGCCGAGGACGCCGAGGTCATCGTCCACGAGTACGGCCACTCGGTGCAGGACGGCCAGGTCCCGGGCTTCGGCACCAACCTCGAGTCCGGCTCCATCGGTGAGGGGTTCGGTGACTACCTCGCCGTCGTCGTGACGAGCTGGGCTGCGGGGGCGCCGACCGCGGTGCCCGAGGCGTGCGTGGCCGACTGGGACGCGGTCTCCTACACGAGCACGGTGCCGCACTGCCTGCGCCGGCTCGACGGCACGAAGCACTACCCCGAGGACCTGCGCGGCGAGGTCCACCGCGACGGTGAGATCTGGTCGCGGGCGCTGTGGGACATCCGAGGGGCGCTCGGCGACACCAAGGCCACGACCGTCATCGTCGAGGCGCAGTTCGCCTTCGCCCCCGACACCTCGTTCCACGACGCGGCCGTGGCCACGGTCAGCGCGGCCCAACGGCTCTACGGCCAGTCCGCCGCGAGGGCCGTGACCAGGGCGTTCGAGGCGCGCGGCATCCTCTGAGGCGGCCGCCCCACACGGCATACGGCGACGGCCCCGCCCACGCACGAGCTGGAGGGGGCCGTCGTCGTCGGTCGGCGTATGCCGTCCCGCGGGCTCAGGCGGTCGGCGCGGGCTCCGGGTCGGGCTGGGGCGCGGGCACCTCGGCGTCCGCGGGTTCGCCACCGCCGTCGCCGCGGCGGACCGCGGCGAGGAGCATCTGGGCGACGTCGACGACCTCGACGGCGTCGGTGGCCTTGCCGTCCTGGATGGCGGCGTTGAGGCCGTCGGAGAGCATGACCTTGCAGAAGGGGCAGCCGATGGCGATGCGGTCGGCGCCGGTGGCGAGGGCTTCCTCGGTGCGGTTGTTGTTGATCCGGGTGCCGAGCTTCTCCTCCATCCACATGCGGGCCCCGCCGGCGCCGCAGCAGAACGACTTCTCCTTGCTGCGTTCCATCTCGGCGTACTCGACACCGGGCAGGATCTGGAGCAGCTCTCGTGGCGGCGCGTAGACCTGGTTGTGCCGGCCGAGGTAGCAGGGGTCGTGGTAGGTGACCTTGGCGCCGGTCGAGGCGGCACCCGTCGTGGCGACCTCGCCCGGCCGGGCGACCGGGGTCAGGCGCTTGTCCCGGACGAGCCGGTTGAGCAGCTGGGTGTGGTGCAGCACCTCATAGCGCCCGCCGAGCTGGGGGTACTCGTTCTTGATGGTGTTGAAGCAGTGCGCGCAGGTGACGACGATCTTGCTCGCCCCGACCTCGTTGAGGGTCTCGACGTTCTGCTGGGCGAGCATCTGGAAGAGGAACTCGTTGCCGGCGCGGCGCGCGGAGTCACCGGTGCAGGCCTCGCCGTCGCCGAGCACGGCGAAGCTGACGCCGGCGGTGTCGAGCAGCTCGGCGACCGCGCGGGTCGTCTTCTTGGCGCGGTCCTCGTAGGCGCCCGCGCAGCCGACCCAGAAGAGGTAGTCGACCTCGTCGAGGTTCTCGACGTCGACACCGACCTGCTTGACCTCGAAGGGCAGGTCCTTGGCCCAGTCCATCCGCAGCCGCGGCGCGAGGCCCCACGGGTTGGAGTTCTTCTCGAGGTTCTTGAACAGACCGTTCAGCTCGGCCGGGAAGGCCGACTCGATGAGGTTCTTGTAGCGGCGGAGGTCGACGATGGCGTCGACGTGCTCGATGTCGACCGGGCACTGCTCGACGCACGCGCCGCACGTCGTGCACGACCACAGGACGTCGTCGTCGATGACGGCGTCAGGTCCGTGGGGGTTGTACGCCTGCAGCGGGTGGCGGATGTCGTAGCCGGTCGGACCGACCAGCTGTTCGGCCGCGACCGCGGCCTTCGTCGCGTCGGAGAACTCGTCTCCCGCCTTCTCGATGCCGGCGGCGCGGACCTCCTCGGAGGCGAGCAGCCACGGCGACTTCGCGTGAGCGTGGTCGCGCAACGTCATGACGAGGAGCTTGGGGCTGAGCGGCTTGTCGGTGTTCCAGGCCGGGCACTGGGACTGGCAGCGGCCGCACTCGGTGCACGTCGTGAAGTCGAGCAGGCCCTTCCAGGTGAAGTCCTCGACCTTGCCAACGCCGAGGGGGGCGTCCTCGTCGAGGTCCTCGACGTTCTCGAAGTCGAGCACCTCGCCCTTGATCCGGATCGGCTGCAGCTCGCCGAGGCTGGTGCGCCCGTCGGCGTGCCGCTTGTAGAAGATGTTGAAGAAGGCGAGGAACCGGTGCCACGCGACACCCATCGTCGGGTTCAGCGCGATGGTGATCATCCAGGCGAAGCTGATCAGGATCTTCACCGCGGCCACGATGACGATGACGTTCTCCAGCGTGTCGACGCCGACCCCGTCGAGCAGCCGGCCCAACCAGCCGGTCAACGGGTAGTGCAACGCGCTCGCGTCGCCGACCGCGCTGGTGCCGGTGGACCCGCCCGACTTCTCCAGGGCGTACTCCAGCGCGCGCAGCGCGAGGATGCACGCCATGACGCCCAGGATCGTGAGCTCGACGTAGTACGCCTGCCACCACGTCGAGCCGAAGAACCGGCTGCGCCGCCCGTCCTGGCCCGGCGCCGAGCGCGGGTGGTTCTTCTGCCGGATCGCGATCAGCACCAGGATGGCGACCAGGCCCGTCCAGGCGAGCAGCTCGGTGACCCACTCGAACGGCGGGAAGTGCCCGATCAGCGGCAGCGCGAAGTCGGGCTTGAACAGCTGCCCGAACGCGTTCAGCAGCGTGAAGAACAGGTAGCCGAACCCGACCATCGTCACCCAGTGCGCGATCGCCACGACCGGCAGCCGTGACATCCGCGTGTGCCCGAGGAACTCGCGCAGCAGGGTCCGGGTGCGGGCCCCCACGTCGCCGCCGCGGTCCTCCGGCTGCCCGAGCCGGAACGTGGCCAGGAAGTGGTTGACCGTCTTGACGAGGAGCGCGACGGCCACGGCGGTGACACCGAGGCAGACGACAGCGGCCACGATCTGGAGCGCACTCATGCCGGCCACTCTACTGACGAGTTAGCAAGCGCTTAGCGAATGTGACGGCCGTCGCGGAGTGACGCTCGTCCTGTTCGCAACGCTCGGGCGCGAGTGCTCTCCGACGCCGTGCCGAGTCATCGGATGCGGTGCGATCGGCGGGGCCGCGTCGCGACCGGGCCTCACGGCATACGCCCGGATCTTGGGCGGTCGCTTGGCATCGGATAACGACATGTTGGAATATGTATAACGAACACCCGGTTGTCGCAGACGATCGGGGTCGACAGACCGCTCGAAGCACCCACGCCGAAAGGGCAGCACATGCCGATTTACGACGACGTCACCAAGCTGATCGGCAACACGCCGCTCGTGCGCCTCAACAAGGTCACCGACGGGGCCGAGGCGACTGTCGCCGCAAAGCTCGAGTTCTACAACCCGGCCAGCTCGGTCAAGGACCGCATCGGTGTCGCAATCGTCGACGCCGCCGAGGCCAGTGGTGACCTCAAGCCCGGCGGGACGATCGTCGAGGCGACCTCCGGCAACACCGGCATCGCCCTGGCCATGGTGGGTGCGGCGCGCGGCTACGAGGTCGTCCTGACGATGCCGGAGTCGATGAGCAAGGAACGCCGCGCGCTGCTGCGTGCCTTCGGCGCCGAGCTCGTCCTCACCGACCCGGCCCTCGGCATGAAGGGCGCCGTCACGAAGGCCGACGAGATCGCCGCCGAGCGTGGGGGCGTCCTCGCCCGCCAGTTCGCCAACGAGGCCAACCCGGAGATCCACCGCAAGACGACGGCCGAGGAGATCTGGAAGGACACCGACGGCCAGGTCGACATCGTCGTCGCGGGCATCGGCACCGGCGGCACCATCACCGGTGTCGGCCAGATCCTCAAGTCCCGCAAGCCCGACGTGCAGATCATCGCCGTCGAGCCGGAGGAGTCACCGATCCTCAACGGCGGCCAGCCTGGCCCGCACAAGATCCAGGGCATCGGCGCCAACTTCGTCCCCGAGATCCTCGACACCGAGATCTACGACGAGGTCATCGACGTCAACGCCGGCACGGCCGTCGAGTGGGCTCGCCGCGCGGCCACCGAGGAGGGCCTGCTCGTCGGCATCAGCTCCGGTGCCGCCATCGCCGCCGCCGTCCAGGTCGCCCATCGCGAGGAGAACAAGGGCAAGACGATCGTCGTCATCATCCCCTCGTTCGGCGAGCGCTACCTGTCCACCGTCCTGTTCGAGGGCCTGGTCGACTGACCCCGTCCGTCGGCGCCACCAAGGAGACGTGCATGAGCACCGCAGTCACGATCGACCACGAGACCAGGACGGTTGAACCGTCCCTGACGCTCGTGCGGGGCGAGGCCGTCCCCGACGGCCACCTGGTCGTCGTCCCCGACGAGCCCGACGAGCCCACGTATGCCGGACCGATCGGTCTCGTGCGCAAGCTCGCTCACCGCTTCGTCGAGGACGTCGACGGCGCGATCGAGCGCGACCCGGCGGCGAACTCCCGGCTCGAGGTGGTCCTGACTTCGCCCGGGCTGCACGCCATCTGGGCGCACCGTGGCCTGCACGAGCTGTGGAAGCGGCCCGGCGGGCGGCTGCCGGCCCGCGTGCTCGCGACCGTCGCTCGTTCGGTCACCGGCGTCGAGATCCACCCGGCGGCCCAGCTCGGGCGACGGTTCTTCATCGACCACGGCATGGGGGTCGTCATCGGCGAGACGGCCGAGGTCGGCGACGACGTCATGCTCTACCACGGGGTCACCCTGGGCGGGCGCTCCATGGAGCACGTCAAGCGCCACCCCACCGTCGGCAACCGCGTGACGATCGGTGCCGGCGCGCGCGTGCTCGGACCGGTCCACGTCGGCGACGACGTGCAGATCGGAGCGAACTCCGTCGTGGTCAAGGACGTGCCGAGAGGGGCCGTCGCCACTGGCATTCCGGCCGTCATCCGCTTCCCGAAGCGCGACGCGGCGAACCACTGGCTCGACCCGGCGATGTACATCTGACGCCAGTCCTCGACTCGAGCGCGAGCGTTGGCATACGAGGCTCCCGACCTCAGGAGCCTCGTCGCCTCGCGCCGCGATCGCGCGTCTGATCGCGCACCTGGTGTCGGTGTGGCGCACTTGCTGCGCGATCTCGCGCGCGATCAGCCGGCGCGTCCCGCGGATGAGTGGAACGGGTTCGAATGCGTTGGGCCTCGCGGATAGACTTCCGCGGACACTGGAGGGCTCGCATAGTGGCCTAGTGCGGCGGTCTTGAAAACCGCTATGGGGTTACACCCATCGTGGGTTCGAATCCCACGCCCTCCGCCGAGCGCTCTGTCGGGAGCGTGCGACCGCCTGGGATCGCGGCAGGACCAGGACCGGCAGACGATCCGCGACCCGGCCGGGAGCGTGGCCGGGTCGTGGACGATGTTGCGCACCAATGATAACAGTTCTGCATCCATCCTCGAACTGAACGTTGACCTTTGAACCACCCTGTGAGATACGACAGTGTGACCAGACATGCCGGCCCGGATCCCGCGCCAGAGACCGCCGAGATCCTGAGCCGGCTGGCTCCGCTCGAGCTCCCCACGACGAGCCCCCTCGTCCTGCGTGGCAGGCGTTTCGACGCGTCGGCGCCGGCCGTTATGGCAATCGTCAACCGCACTCGTGACTCTTTCTTCAGCGGCAACCGGCACTCCGACCTCGAGTCGGCCAAGGCCGCTCTTGTCGAGGCTGTCGAGCTCGGTGCCGACCTCGTCGACATCGGCGGCGTGCGAGCCGGGCAGGAGGGTGAGGTCGTCGACGCGGACGAGGAGATCCGGCGGGTCGTGCCGTTCCTTCAGTGGGCCAGGACCGAGCACCCGGACGTCATCCTGAGCCTCGACACGTGGCGTTCGGAGGTCGCCCGCGAGGCCGATGGTGTCGTCGACCTGGTCAACGACACCTGGGCCGGTCACGACTCCGAGCTCGTCCATGTCGCATCGGCGGTGGGGGCCGGCTACGTCATCTCACATACCGGCGGCCTCCCGCCTCGAACCGACCCGGTGGACGTGACCTACGGTGACGATCCGCTCGACGTGGTGCGGGACGTCGTACGCACCCTGGCGCACGGAGCGGGCGAGGCCGAGCGGGCCGGCATACCCAGGGAGCGGATCCTCGTCGACCCGACGCTCGACTTCGGCAAGACGACCGCGCACTCGCTCGAGGTGCTGCGCCACACCGCTGCCGTCGCGGCGCTGAACTACCCTGTGCTGCAAGCAATGTCGCGCAAGGACTTCATCGGCGAGGCTCTCGACCTGCCCCCCGAGGAGCGCCTCGAAGGCTCGCTCGCGGCGACCGCGGTGGCGGCCTGGCTCGGTGCCACGGTGTTCCGCGCGCACGACGTCCGAGCGACGCGACGCGTGGTCGACATGGTCGCCACGATCCGTGGAGACCGGCGCCCGCGACTCGCGCTGCGTGGCACACATCGCGACGACGTGGCGAACGGCGCGTGAACGACGTAAAAAGCATTCCTTCCAGCGGGACGACCGGTCGGTAGTCTGCTAAGTTCGTCGCGGTTGCAGTTGCAGTTCCTCGCAGTCGAGTAGGTGCCCGTCATCCGCAACGGTGACGGGTTTTCTTTTCGACATCGGTGGGTTCGCCCGTCGAGTGGAGTCAAAGCGGCAGCTTGGGATGCGCGAGGTGCGTCGTCCCACACGCTAAAGAAGGAAGAGTTACCCGTATGGCACAGGGCACCGTCAAGTGGTTCAACGCCGAAAAGGGCTTTGGTTTCATCGCCCAGGACGGCGGCGGCCCCGACGTTTTCGTCCACTACTCGGCCATTCAGTCGAACGGTTACCGTTCGCTGGACGAGGCACAGCGAGTCGAGTTCGAGGTCACGCAGGGTCCGAAGGGCCCGCAGGCCGACGCAGTTCGCCCGCTCTGATCACTCGAGATCAACCGCAACGAGCGACACCACCCAGTCGTTTGTGACAAAGCCCCCGGCCGGCGGCCGGGGGCTTTGTTGTGTCCAGGCCGGCCTGGGGCCGAGCGCTGCTCTTCTCAGCACTCCTCGTAGGAGTCGGTGGTCGAGCTGGTCGTCTTGGTCGGCTTCGACGTGGAGGTCGACGGCTGGGGCGTGGCCTTCGGCGGCGCGATGCCCTTCTGGACGAGCTTGCGGACCAGGTTGTAGTCCGGGTCGTTCGAGTAGACCTCTTGCTTCGCCGTCAGCGCGACGCTGGTGATCTTCGACCTCTGCACGCGCTCGACCAGCTCGACGAAGGCGGGGAGGTTCTGCACCGGGATGTCGGTGTAGATGTTCTCCTTGAGGATGCTCGCGACCTCGGGATACTTCCTGACCATCTGAGCTGGGTTGACCTGCTGGACGATCGCCTGGACGACGCAGCGCTGACGCATCTGGCGGAAGGTGTCGCTGTCGGCGGCCCGGGTGCGGGCGTACCAGAGCGAGTGGTAGCCGTCGAGGTGCTGGCGACCGGGCTCGAAGTAGCCCTTGACGCCGACGACACGGTCACCGACGTGCTCACCACCGATGGTCAGCTTCGTGCCGTAGCCGCTGAGCTTGACGTTGATGTCGAGTCCGCCCATGGCGTCGATGAGCCGCGAGAAGCCCTTGAGGTCGATGACCACGGTCTGGTCGACATCGAGCCCGGTGATCTCCTGCACGGCGCCGCGCAGCTCGACGCGGCCGGGGGCGTCGCCGGCGGGATAGGCGCCGGGGTGGGCCTTGGCGTAGTTCTCGGCGTCGACGTAGAGGTTGGTCAGCATGCACTGCCCCGGCCCCTGGTCGCAGGCGCTGTCGGGGGAACCGAACTCGCCCGAGGGATAGATGGCGCGCAGCGGGCTCTCTGGCCCGAGCGGCGCCTTGAGCAGGTTGCGCGGCAACGAGATGAGTGCCGTGCGGCCGGACTTCGTGTCGATGCTCGCGAGGATCATCGAGTCGGTGCGGGTGCCGATGCGGTCGGC
This sequence comes from Terrabacter sp. GCM10028922, assembly GCF_042666095.1. NCBI lineage: Bacteria > Bacillati > Actinomycetota > Actinomycetes > Micrococcales > Intrasporangiaceae > Terrabacter > Terrabacter sp. GCM10028922. The sequence goes on from NZ_JBHTFG010000032.1 coordinate 407,138, forward strand.
GCCGGCGTCCGAGCCGAGGAGCAGGATGTTGACGCGGTCCTGGTCGGCCCAGGGGTCCTCGCCCTCGGCGACCTGTGCGCCCGAGCCGGGGTTGACCGGCGTGTTGCCGAAGACCTGGGAGACGGTGCTCTGCGTGATCGAGGCGTACTCGGCGAACTTGAACGACGACGCTGCGACCAGGAACACCATCAGCGTGGTGAACGCGGCGAGCAGGCGGGTACGGGTGCGGTCGAGGCGGGTCGGGCGGGACTGCACGGCCGTGAGGATGATCGAGCCGCACCAGAGGATGCCGCCGACGATGAAGAGACCGGCGAGGACCATGAGCAGGTGGGGGCGGGCGACGAGCGAGAGGGCTGCAGCGGTCAGGCCGCTGCGCAGGACGTAGTAGGTGCCGACGCCGAGGCCGACGACGGCGAGGACCAGCAGGGCCCAACCGATCTTGCGGCTACGTGTCTGGGTCAGGCCCGCTCCGGGTATGACGGTGCCCAGAGCGGTGAGCCCGACGGCGCGACGGAAGCCTGTGCGAAGGTCGCGTCGCAGCGCCTCGCGGGTCGGGGGCGCAGCCGGACCTCGCGGGTGGGGTGGCGTCATGGAGTCCTCTCTCATCGGCCCGTGCGCACGAGCCGACAGCACATTGTGCCCTGTCTATCTGTTAGATACCGCATCCGCCTGAGAGCGGGCACCACAGCAGGCGACCCCGGTTTGGGTCGGGCCGGTCGGTGCCGGTAGCCTGTGCTCGCCCGTGCATCCGACGCCGCCCCGGTGGCCTCGTCGCGGGCACGGAGGCGTCGCATAGTGGCCTAGTGCGCCCGCCTGCTAAGCGGGTTGAGGATAAAACCTCTCGCGGGTTCAAATCCCGCCGCCTCCGCCAGCACAAGACAGAAGGACCCCGACACGCTTTTCCGTCGGGGTCCTTCTGTCTTGTGCTGATGGAACACGTGGGATTTGGGAGGGCTTCTGGAGGCTCCGAGGAGCGAGGAGCCTCCAGAAGCCCGGCGTCCCGCCGCCGACCGGTGCAAACTGCCCACTCGACCGGCGCAAACTGCCCACTCCACGGGTGGTGCGACTCAGGGGCGGATGGAAACTGCCCACTCGACTTGGTGGTGCGACTCAGGGGCGGTGCAAACTGCCCACTCGACGGGGTGGTGCGGCTCCGGGGCGGATGCAAACTGCCCACTCGACGGGGTGGGTGGTCGGCAGGCGCGTCAGGGGGTGGACGTGTGGGACTCGCGTCGCTGCCGGGCCCGGCCCTTCTGCGAGAGCGGCACCCCGAGCCACAGCGCGATCCCGAGCACCAGCAGCACGGCGCCGACCCCGAACGCCACCGTGTGCGACATGAGCACGTCGAGGATGAGGACGACGCCACCGATGATGCCGATCCCGAGGGTGAAAAGGCCGACGCTCATGAGGCGGTCGGTGTACTTCACGATGAAGTCCTTGAGCCCGTCGCGGAACAGGGTGCGGTGCAGGGCGACCGGCGCCGTGAAGACGATCACGCTGACGGCGGCGGCCATGAGCGTCCACACGTAGATGTTGCGCTGCAGGTCGGTGAGCGTCGTGAACCGCTGCTGGAAAGGGAGGCTCAGCAGGAAGGCGAAGAGGATCTGGACGCCGGCCTGGGCGATGCGCAGCTCCTGGAGCTGCTCGCCGAAGTTGCGGTCGAGTCGCTCGGCTTCGGACTCGTGGCGGGTGTACGGGTGTGAGTCGCTCATGGGCAACATGTACCCCACCGTCGGGTGCCCACGACAGGACCGGGGTCAGGCGGCGCGCTGACCGAGCCGGACGGCATACGCCCTCGGTATGACGGAGGGCCCGGCACCGTGGGGTGCCGGGCCCTGCATCACGTCGTCCACTGCCCACCGGCGAGCAGGCGGTGGACCGTCCTCTCAGTGTTCGTCAGTGCTCGCTGATGCGGGCCTTGAGGGCGTCGAGCTCGGCCCACAACTCGGCGGGGAGCTGGTCGCCGAACTTGTCGAACCACTCCTGGATGAGGGGCAGCTCCTTCTCCCAGTCGGAGGCGTTGACGGCGATGGCCTTGGCGACCTGCTCGGGCGTCATGTCGAGGCCGTCGATGTCGATGGAGCCCCCGGTCGGCACGAACCCGATCGGGGTCTCCACGGCGTCGGCCTCGCCGTCGAGGCGCTCGATGACCCACTTGAGGACGCGGCTGTTCTCGCCGAACCCGGGCCACAGGAAGGAGCCGTCCTCCTCGTCGCGACGGAACCAGTTGACGCCGAAGATCCGGGGGAGCTTGGACGCGTCCGCGCTCTTGCCGATCTCGAGCCAGTGGTTCATGTAGTCGCCGGCGTGGTAGCCGATGAACGGCAGCATCGCCATCGGGTCGCGGCGCACGACGCCGACGGCGCCGGTCGCGGCGGCCGTGGTCTCGGAGGAGAGCGTGGCGCCGATGAAGGTGCCGTGGGTCCAGTCGCGCGACTCGTACACGAGCGGCACGGTCGTCTTGCGGCGGCCGCCGAAGAGGATCGCGTCGATCGGGACGCCGTCAGGGTTGTCGTACTCCGGCGCGATCATCGGGCACTGCGAAGCGGGGGTGCAGAAGCGGCTGTTCGGGTGGCTCGAGAGCACGCCGTTCTTGCCGTCCTCGGGCGTCCAGTCGTTGCCGTGCCAGTCGGTCAGGTGGGCCGGCGGCTCGTCGGTCATGCCCTCCCACCACACGTCGCCGTCGTCGGTCAGTGCGACGTTGGTGAAGACCGAGTTGCCCTTCTCGATGGTGGCCATGGCGTTGGGGTTGGTCGACGCGCCGGTGCCGGGGGCGACACCGAAGAGCCCGAACTCGGGGTTGACGGCGTAGAGGCGCCCGTCGTCACCGAAACGCATCCAGGCGATGTCGTCGCCGACCATCTCGGCCTTCCAGCCGGGGACGGTGGGCGTGATCATCGCGAGGTTCGTCTTGCCGCAGGCGGAGGGGAACGCGGCCGCGATGTAGTGGACGGAGCCCTTCGGCGAGGTGAGCTTGAGGATGAGCATGTGCTCGGCCATCCAGCCCTCGTCGCGCGCGATGGCGCTCGCGATGCGCAGCGAGTAGCACTTCTTGCCGAGGAGGGCGTTGCCGCCGTAACCGGAGCCGTAGCTCCAGATGGTGCGCTCCTCGGGGAAGTGGACGATGTACTTCGTGTCGGAGCACGGCCACGCGACGTCGGCCTGGCCCTCGGCGAGCGGGGCGCCGACGGAGTGGAGCGCCGGGACGTATGCCGCGTCCGTCTCCTCGATCTTCCGCAGCACCTTGTCGCCGCAGCGAGCCATGACGAGCATCGAGACGACGACGTAGGCGGAGTCGGTGATCTCGACACCGAACATCGGCACCGTGGCGTCGAGGTGACCCATCACGAACGGGATGACGTACATGGTGCGGCCCTGCATGCTGCCGCGGTACAGCTCGGTCATCCGAGCCTTCATCTGGTCGGGCGCCATCCAGTTGTTGGTGGGGCCCGCGTCCTTCTCGTCGACGGAGCAGATGTAGGTCCGGTCCTCGACGCGGGCGACGTCGCTCGGGTCGCTGGCGCAGTAGAACGAGTTCGGCTTCTTGCTCTCGTTGAGGCGGACGAACGTGCCGGACTCGACGAGCTTGTCGGTCAGCTCGGTCCACTCCTCGGCGGAGCCGGTGATCCAGCGGATGTCACGGGGCTGCGTCAGCTCGGCGACCTCCGCGACCCAGGCCGCGAGGCCTGCGTGCGTCGTGGGGGTCTGCTGTTTCTCGTGGGTCTTCTCGGGTGTGGTGGTCAACTCGGGGCCCATCCCTTCGCGCGCGGTGCCGCCCGGCACCACGTCGTGCCGGTGTGAAGCTGCTCGGCAGGCGGCTCCGCGGTCGCCGTGATGGGGCGTCCGACAGGTGTCCACATGCTGAACAGATGACGTGATGATTTCAAGGTACGCGTCGTCCGTGGTGCCACAGACCGCCTGCGGGGGTGCGAGTGGTGAAACGGCTCACAACGAGGTCCGGTGCGCAAGAATTTCATGGCGCCTTTGTCGGTTTCTTGCAGGATTTTCAGCGAGGCCCGTTCCGCGCGCCGGCCGGGGAGGCTTCGCCTGACGGCATACGCTGAGCCCCGCAAGGGCGTGAGTGGTCGTGGCGGCGGGGCAGTCAAGCAGTCCGAAAGCGAACCGAGGCGGGGGCCGACGGCGCTCGCTGTGACCGATTTCGTGGAAGCCGACCTGAGGCGCTAAGGTAACTCTTCGTTCGACCACGACGAATGTTGCGGCGGAACATGCACCCGTAGCTCAACGGATAGAGCATCTGACTACGGATCAGAAGGTTTGGGGTTCGAATCCCTACGGGTGCGCTCTGTGTTGAGACAGAAGGAAGCGGCCTGACCAGCGGAGACGCGGGTCGGGCCGCTTCGTTTTGCGCCCCGAGCGTCCGCCGCCGACCTCGGAGACGACGGCATGCTCGACTGAAGCACGCTGGTGGCCACTGAGCGCCGGAGTTGGCCGTGCCGGCGTTCAGTGGCGAGCGAGCACCTGTTCAGTCGAGGACCGCGGTGGCTTCGATCTCGACGAGATGGTCGGGGGCGTCGAGGGCGGCGACGCCTATCAGCGTGGTTGGCGGGGCCGGGGTGACGCCCAGCTTCGCGGCTGCGCGGGAGATCCCTTCCAGGAGCGGGGGCATCTTGTCGGGGGTCCAGTCGACGACGTAGAAGGTCAGCTTCGCCACGTCGTCGAAGGAGGCGTCGACCTCGGCCAGGGCGGTCGCGATGTTGAGGTAGCTCTGCTCGACCTGAGCGGCGAGGTCGCCTTTCCCGATCGTGACTCCCTCGGCGTCCCAGGCGACTTGCCCGGCGATGAAGACCAGCCTCGACCCGGAGGCGATCGACACCTGCCGGTAGACGTCGATCTTGGGCAGTCCGCTGGGGTTGGCAAAGGTGATGGCCATGCTCTCTGTCTCCTCTTCCTGAGCGCCTGTGGACTAGCGTCCGCGCCGACCAAGACGCTCACTCTCTTGTGGTTACTGAGGAACTGTAAGAGAGTGGACGCTCACCTGGAAGAACGCACTTTTCAGTGACTGGAGAACCGTATGGTGACCAAGCAGTTCACAGGCTCACCCGAGGACGCAGACCTGGCGCGTTCGGGCTCCTTGGCGCGGGAGATCTTCTCCGACGTCGCCAACAAGTGGGCGTTCCTCATCGTCGAGGGTCTCGGGGAGCGCACCCTACGGTTCAGCGAGCTGCGCAACGAGATCGAGGGCATCAGCCACAAGATGCTCACCCAGAACCTGCGCATGTTGGAGCGCAACGGCCTGGTCGAGCGCACCGTCTACCCAACCGTCCCACCGCGGGTCGAGTACTCCCTCACCGAGCCAGGTCAAGCCCTGCGCGCAACGGTCGACGGCATGTGCGGCTGGACCCATCAGTACTTCGGTCACATCGAAGCCGCCCGCCGCCGCTTCGACGCCTGACGACTGGCGCACGCGCGGCCTCGTGACCCCCAGCGCCCGCCGACACCCTGCAAGCCTCGACTCAGTGGTCCGTGCCCCAGAACCGTTTCCGCATCCAACTTCGCGAAGCGTCGTACTGCTCTTTCACGGCGGCCGGCGTCCTGGCCTCGACGCCGAGCACGCCGCCCACCTCGGCCCAGCTGTGTCCGGCGGCGAGAGCCTCGCGAATCGCCTCGCCGAGGGCCTTCTCCACGGCAACGGATGCCCGGCAGCACTCCCGCACGTTTGCAAGCGGGTTCGGAGCCGTCGCCATACGCAGCCGCAGGTGCTCACCCGAACCCCTGAACCGCAGGGTCGCTGTGCGTGTCCCGATCATCTCGATCCTCCATCCATGCGGGCACCCACCCTCAATCATGCGCGCCGGTTACTGGTCTGACGATCCTGCGCCCGGGTCTGGTCGGCGAAACTGATGTCCACGCTCACGTGACCGGGCCACCCGGCGGTTCTTGTAGAGGTCGGCACGGCGAGAGATGCTTGGCGCGGATACGGAAGGTCGCTGGCGATGAGCGCGATGACCGCAGATGAGGCGGAGCTTGATGAGCTGCCCGGCGTGTGCTGGTGCTGCGGCGGGGAGCACCCAGCCGTCGCGTTGCTCCACCTGGGCAATCACCCGGAGGTGACCGTCTGCCTGCGGTGTGGGGAATTCCTGGCTCGTCGAGCGCAAGAGCGGCGGGACGAGATGAGTCCTTCCCTCGCGGCGCGTGCTCGAGGTGTCATGCGCGGTGGTCGCCGCACAGTGATGAGTCACGGCTGGCACGAGCGGCCGCTCGTCGGGCCCGTGCTTCGCTGGCTCGACCGCTACGTGCCATAGACACCGGCCCGTCTGTGTTGGGACAGAGGGAAAGGCCCTGACCCGCGCAGACGCAGGTCAGGGCCCTTCTCACACGCCACCGATATGACGGCCGGACAGACCTAGGCGCACTCGGTGAAGTAGAGGCCCACGTTCGTGATGCCGTGACAGCTCGGGCCGTTGAACTGTGCCAGCTCAGGGATCTCGTCATCGCGGCCGACAACGTAGGTCTGGAAGTCGACCTTCCCGTCTCCGTCGAAGTCGATCCCGATGAGGCCGTGGAACCCCTCGCCGGTGTCGGGGTCTACGAGGCCTTGGGCGATCCGCGTGGCCAGGCCCGGGGTCGTCCACTCGATGCCATCCGGTCCGAGGAGGATTTGGATCCCAGCCTCCACCTGCTTGCTCGCGTTCACACATTCCGTTGCGAGAGACGGCCCTGCAGCCAAGACGATCGCCGACGCGGCCGCGAGGCCGGCCATGCCAAATCGAGTGGTGCCCTTCATGGGGGTTCCTTCCTGCGCTTTGGGGCAGCACGGGGTTGCCGCCCCGTCTCTCAGAGTCGACCTGTGGAGGGGGCTGCGCAGCCGATTGGCCGAACGTCGAGCTCGTCACCCGGTCAGACCCAGACAATCCACACCTCACCCGGACGTCTTCGTGGTGAGCGCGGGGGTTCGGCCGTCTCCGTGGCTCTCGTCGCCGTCGGGAACAGCAAAGGCAAGGAGCCTGAAGCCCCTTGCCACTTCCAAGGTATAGCGGAGAGGGGGGCTTGCGGCAAGACACCTGTCGTGGCCCAGACTTCTCGGTCGTGCCGAGGAAAGCGGGGGTTTGACATGAACGACGTGACGATCATCGGAGGCGGGCCGACTGGCCTGATGTTGGCGGGAGAGCTGGCGTTGGCGGGAGTGAATGTCGAGATCCTGGAGCGGCGTTCGACTCCGGAGCTGGTGGGCACTCGTGCGCGCGGGTTCCACGCGAGGACCATCGAGATCTTCGACCAGCGCGGTATCGCCGACCGGTTCCTCGGCGAGGGACGGACCGCTCAGGTGCTGAGCTTCGCCAACACCGCGCTCGAGGTCGCCAGCCTCCCCTCGCGTCATCCGTACACGCTGGGGCTCTCGCAGAGCCACGTCGAGCGGATCCTGCGCAGCTGGATCGAGGAGCTGGAGGTGCCGATTCATCACGGGCTCGACGTCACCGGCTTCGCCCAGGACGACGCTGGCGTCGACGTCCACCTCGCTGACGGCGCCCTGCTGCGGACGGCATACCTCGTCGGGGCCGATGGTGGCCGCAGTGTCGTCCGCAGGGCAGCCGGCATCGAGTTCGTCGGCGCGGAGGCGACCCGGAGCCACCTGATCGCCGAGGTGGAGGTGACCGACGAGCCGCCCACCGGCATCCGACATGACGACGTCGGGATCCATGGGATCAACCTCATGGACGACGGGCGGACGGTAGGAGTCGTCGTGACCGAGCGACAGGTCGGCCCCCCGACCGAGCCCACGCTCGCGGACCTCAGCGAAGCACTGACGGCCGTGTACGGCAGGGACTTCGGGATCCACGATCCCTTGTGGATCTCGAGGTTCACCGATGCCACCCGGCAGGCAGCCGACTACCGCCGTGGGCGGGTGCTGCTCGCCGGAGACGCCGCCCACACCCATCCACCCACCGGCGGCCAGGGGATCGGCCTTGGCGTACAGGATGCCGTCAACCTCGGCTGGAAGCTCGCCCAGGTCGTTCAGGGCGTCTCGCCCGCGACGCTGCTGGACAGCTACCACGAGGAGCGGCACCCCGCCGCGGCTCGCGTCCTGAAAAACGTGATGACGCAGGCCTTCCTCCAGCGAGCCGACGCGCGAACCGAGGCGATTCGCGACACGTTCGCCGAGATGCTGAGCTTCGAGGGACCACGCACTCGGCTCGCAGGGCTGCTGTCCGGGCTCGACGTGGTCTACGACCTCGGTGAGGGACACCCGTTGCTGGGACGCCGCATGCCCGACCTCGACCTGACCACACCCGACGGCCCGCAGCGGGTCTTCGAGCTGCTTCACGGTGGCCGACCGGTCCTGCTCAACCTCGGCGAGCCCGGAAGCATCGACATCACCCCGTGGGCAGGCCGTGTCCAGCAGGTCGACGCCGACCACACCGGGACGTGGGTACTGCCCGTCATCGGAACCGTCAGTGCTCCGACCGCCGTGTTGATCCGGCCCGATGGTCATGTCGCGTGGGTGGGCAACGAAACGCAGGCAGGGCTCAGCGAAGCCTTGACGACGTGGTTCGGCTCACCCGCCCCACGTGGACGCCGTCCAGTCGACCCGACCTGACGGGAAGCACGAGGCGGTCAGGCGTCGTCGCGATAGGGGTCGGTGATCTCGCGCAGCAGGGTCAGCGTCTCGCGCAGCTCGCGCATCCGGCGGGTGCCGACGTGGGCCTCCCACTCGCTCTCGACCTGCATCTCCTCGGCACGCGCTATCGGCAGGAGCGACTCGCCCCTGGCGGTGAAGCGCACGAGACGGGCGCGCCCGTCGCTCGGGTCGGGCACTCGCTCGACGTAGCCGGCGGCCTCGAGTCGGTCCACGAGCGCGGTCGCCGTCTGCTTGCTCACCTGGGCCTGCTCGGCGAGCTCGGTCAGGCGGGTGCCGTTCGGTCCGATGCGGGCCGCGATGCGGCCCTGGGCGACCGTCACGTCGTGGACGCCGGCGCGCCGCATCGCCTCGATGACGCGGCTCTCCACGTCGCGCGCAGCGATGAACAGGAGCACCCCGACGGAGAGCTGGGTCGCCATGTCACCTCTTGAAGTAGTCCTATGTTCGAACTATATTGGTCAGATCATCGAACTAGATGATAGCGAGAGGAGTCCTCCCATGAGCGCTCGACCGGCCGTCGTCGACTTCTGGTTCGACCCCGTCTGCCCCTACTCGTGGACGGCATCGCGCTGGCTCGGCGAGGTCGCGGCTCGCGTGCCCCTCACGGTCCGCCACCACGTCATGAGCCTCTACCTGCTCAACGAGCACCGCACCGACGTCGCGCCCGAGTACCGCCGGAACGTGGAGGACTCCCGCGGGCCGTCCCGCGTGGCCATCGCACTCGCGGAACGCTGCGGCGGGGACGTGCTGGGCGGCTTCTACACCGCGTTCGGCGACGTCATCTTCGACATCTGGCGCCGTCCCACGAGCGGCGAGTACCACCTCGCGGTGCGTTCGGCTCTCGCATCCGTCGGTCTGCCCGCCGACCTGGAGGACGCCATGGAGAGCACCGAGCACGACGAGGCGTTGCGGCGCAGCCACGAAGCGGGCATCACCGCGGTGGGTGGTGAGGTCGGGACGCCGACCATCCACATCGACGGTGTCGCCTTCTACGGTCCCGTCCTCAACGCGATTCCGCGGGGCGACGACGCCGTGCGGGTGTTCGAGGGCGCGCGGCTGCTCGGTGGGTACCCCGAGTTCTTCGAGCTGAAGCGGACGCGCACGCGACCGCCTGTCTTCACCTGAGCCAGACCATGCGGCCACCCCGAGTGGACGCGAGAGAACCATGTGACAGAAGGGAACGACATGAGATCTGACGCCGAATCACCGGATCTCGACGTGATCTGGTCGGAGATCGACGACCAGCGCCTCCGCACGGCGGCGATGCTCGTCGCGCTCACGGACGACCAGTGGGAGCACCCCTCGCTCTGCGAGGGCTGGACGGTGCGGCACGTTGCCGCGCACCTCACCTTGCAGCGGCAGCACCTCGGCGACGTCCTGCATCTCCTGGTCGAGCACCCGCGCCTGCTGCGCAGCCTCGGACTGAACCGCATGATCCACGACTCGGCGGTGCTCCAGTCGGCACTGCCCACCGACGAGATCGTCGCGCGCATCCGGGCCGGGATCGGGTCGCGCCGCCACAACTCCTTCGTGACCCCCCGCGAGACCCTCACCGACAGCATCATCCACGCGCAGGACATCGCGGTCCCGCTCGGCGTCGAGCTCGAGATGCGGCCGGTGGCCGCGGTGATCGCTGCCGAGCGGAGCTGGGCGATCCGGAGCACGTGGCTCGGTCGGGTGAATCGGCATCTGCCCATCGACGGCTACCGCCTCGCGGCCACGGACGCGGACTGGTCGGTCGGCAGCGGCCCCGAGATCACCGGCCCGATCGGGGCCCTCCTGCTGCTCATCACCGGTCGTCTGGTCGCGCTCGACCGGCTCGAGGGGGACGGAGCAGCTCAGCTGAAGATGCAGACGCAGCCGGCCTGACGGCATACGCGCTCGGTGTCGCGACCAGGCCGGCGACGGGGAACATCTCTTGCGCCCGAAGGGGTGCGAGGGTTGGGTGTGTGTGTCAACGTCCATGCCGCACGCCGCGCGGAGGCACCCGATGACCGCCGCCCCGTCAGACCAGCTCGACCCGACGCTGTCGCACACGCGCGGTGAGACGGAGCCGGCACTCATCGAGCAGACGATCGGCGACAACTTCGATGCCACCGTCGAGCGCTTCGGCGACCGCGAGGCCCTCGTCGACGTGACGCAGGGCCGGCGCTGGACGTACACCGAGCTGCAGGGTGATGTCGACCGGCTCGCCCGCGCGCTCCTCGCCGTCGGGGTGAGGACCGGGGACCGCGTCGGCATCTGGGCGCCGAACTGCTCGGAGTGGACGCTCGTGCAGTACGCCACGGCGAAGCTCGGTGCGATCCTCGTCAACATCAACCCGGCCTACCGCGCCCATGAGCTGCAGTACGTCCTCGGCCAGGCCGGCGTGTCCACGCTCGTGGCCGCCGAGTCGTTCAAGACGAGCAGCTACCGGGCGATGATCGACGAGGTCCGCGGTGAGGTGGACGGTCTCGAGCGGGTCGTCTACGTCGGCACGCCGAGCTGGGACGAGCTCGTGGCCCGCGCCGACGACGTCACCGCCGACGAGCTGGCCCGCGTGCAGGCCGGCCTCAGCAACACCGACCCGGTCAACATCCAGAACACCTCGGGCACGACCGGCTTCCCCAAGGGTGCGACCCTCAGTCACCGCAACATCCTCAACAACGGCTACTTCGTCGGCGAGCTGTGCGACTACACGGAGGCCGACCGGGTCTGTATCCCCGTGCCCTTCTACCACTGCTTCGGCATGGTCATGGGCAACCTCGCGTGCACGTCGCACGGGGCCTGCATGGTCATCCCGGCGCCCGGCTTCGACCCCGCCGCGACGCTCCGGGCCGTGCAGGACGAGCGGTGCACGAGCCTCTACGGCGTGCCGACGATGTTCATCGCCGAGTGGAACCTGCCCGACTTCGCGTCGTACGACCTCTCGAGCGTGCGCACCGGCATCATGGCGGGCTCGCCGTGCCCTGCGGAGCTGATGAAGAAGCTCATCGCCGCCGGAATCGAGGAGATGACGATCTGCTACGGCATGACCGAGACGTCGCCGGTGTCGACGCAGAACCACACCGACGACACCTTCGAGCAGAAGGTCGCCACCGTGGGTCGGGTCGCCCCGCACCTCGAGATCAAGATCGCCGACCCCGTCACCGGTGAGACGTTGCCGCGCGGCCAGGCGGGCGAGTTCATGACGAAGGGCTACTCCGTGATGCTCGGCTACTGGGAGCAGCCCGACAAGACGGCCGAGGCCATCGTGGACGGCTGGATGCACACCGGCGACCTCGGCGTCATGCACGACGACGGCTACGTCGAGATCACCGGGCGCATCAAGGACATGGTCATCCGCGGCGGCGAGAACGTGTACCCGCGCGAGATCGAGGAGTTCCTCTACACGCACCCCGACATCCTCGACGCCCAGGTCATCGGCGTCCCCGACAAGAAGTACGGCGAGGAGCTGTGCGCCTGGATCCGGATGAAGGACGGCGCGCCCCCGCTGACCGCCGATTCGCTCCGCGAGTTCTGCACGGGCCGGCTCGCGCACTACAAGATCCCGCGCTACGTCGAGATCGTCGACGAGTTCCCGATGACCGTCACCGGCAAGGTCCGCAAGGTCGAGATGCGCGAGATGACGGCGAAGAAGCTCGGCCTGGCCTGAATCAGCCTACCGCACAAGGGGATTCGCAGGATCGACAGTGCGGGAGCTCTGGCCCGGCGCCGAGAAGGTATGCCGTGTGGCCGCGCCACGCGGCATACGTGCGTTCGCAGGACCGTCGGCGACGCGGTGGTGCAGTGAACACGGGGACAACGACGGCGTGCTGGGCGACGCCACCTACCCGCGCGCAGTAGGTTTCGAGTGAAGCGGTCGTGAGGACCGGTAGTCCGTTAGGGGAGTGGCATGTCCGACACAGGCAAGATGATTCTCTGGATCGCGGTGGCGGTCGTCGTCATCGCCGTGGTCATCTGGTTGTTCGTCTCAGCAGGCCGCCGTCGCGAGGTGGAGGCTCGACGCTTCGAGGCGGGCGAGCTGCGCGCCAAGGTCGAGGAGCGGCTCCCCCGGCTGCAGGACAGCGAGGACCGCGCGTCCGTGACCGCGGTGATGGCCGCCGATGCGCGCACCGAGGCCGAGCGGAAGGCAGCCGAGGCGAAGCGCCTCGAGGAGCAGGCCGAGGCGCACCGCGCCAGTGCGGCGGCGGCACGTGAGAAGCAGTCGGCCCTCGAGCGCGAGGCCGACCGGGTCGATCCGGACGTGCGCACGGACGCCGAGGGCTACCGACTCGACGAGCGCGGTGAACGGTTCGCCGGCCAGGAGCCGTCGCGGTCTGGTGCGGGCGCCGGTGCGGCTGGCGCTGCGGGCGCGGCGGCTGTGGGTGCCGCCGCGTTCACCCAGGACGACGAGGAGGACGACCTCGCCGATGCCGAGAACCCGTTCGCGCCCGCGGCGGAGACCGCCTCGTCCGTGACGGACGAAGGCACGGACCATGGGAGCGACGAGTCCTCCTACGCGTCCGAAGAGCCTGAGGTCACCGGGGGCGCGACGTCCTCGGAGTCCGCCTGGGCACCGAGCGAGGGTGCCGACGACTCGGACGCAGGTACGGACGAGGAGGGGGCAGACGCTGCCGGGGACGAGGCCGGAGATGTGCAGCGCGACGAGGGGTCTTTGGGTACAGGGGAGGAGACGGATCAGTCAGCCCGAGACGAGAGGGACACCGACGTGAGCGACAACCTTTCCAGCGCCCTCGATGCCGACGACGAGGACAACGGCGCGGCGGCCGTCGGTTCGGCCGGGGCCGGTTCGGCTGCGGGCGCCGACGAGGAGGCCGCGCAGGTGCGTGTGCCGGCGTTGGAGGACCGGGACGACGTGCTCGCCGACGGCGGCACTCCCGATGACGACCCCGGCGACCACCGTGGACAGGCGTGGGCCACGACACCCGGCATGCCAGGGCCTGGAGACAGCGACGAACCGGCCGACGAGGGCATCGACGTCGACATGGCTCCGCACTCGCACGAGAGCGACGAGACCGACGAGCCCGACGAGGCCGTCGGCTCGACGGCGCAGGCGCCTCGCCGTGAGGAGGCCGAGCCGGCCCCGGACGTTGCCGCGGCCGCCTACCCCGACACGGACGCCAGCACGGACACCAGCACCGACACCAGCACGGACACGAGCACCTCCGCCAGCACGGGCACGAGCACCGACGCCAGCACGGACACGAGCCCGGACACGAACGCCGACGAGACCGCGACCGCCGAGAACGCGAGCCCGTCCGCACGGCGCGTCTCGGCGTTCGACGAGGTCGTCGACGGCGGGTTCGGTCTCGGCTCGGCCGCGCCGATCGAGGACGGCGCGCAGCCGCTCGGCCACGTGGTCAAGGGCACACGTGGCGGCAAGACCTTCCTCGCTCCCGACGACGCCGGCTACGACGACCTCGAGCCCGACGTGTGGTTCTACAACGAGGACGCCGCCCGCCGGGCCGGCTTCCACCGCGAGGGGGACTGACCGGGGGACGCCACTGGCGGCATACGCCCGGGGTGGGCTGAAACTTGGCGCGGGCACCCTGCCGGCGCAAATAGACTTGCCGGCATGGTTTCCCCGCTCGTCGAGCTCACCCCCAAGGTCCAGTCCGCGATCGCCACCGCCCTCGGTGACGAGTTCCGCGAGGCGGACCCGGTGCTGCGCCCGTCGCAGTTCGCCGACGTGCAGGTCAACGCCGCGCTCGCCCTCGCCAAGAAGGTCGGCGCGGCGCCGCGCGACGTCGCAGCCAAGATCGTCGACGCACTCGATCTCGACGGCGTCTGCGACACGGTCGAGGTGAGCGGGCCGGGGTTCATCAACCTGACCTTCTCCGACGCCTGGCTCGCCGGGCTGCTCCAGGACGTCGAGGCCGACGAGCGCACCGGCGTCGCCCTCCAGCCGGCGCAGAACATCCCGATCGACTACTCGGCGCCCAACGTCGCCAAGGAGATGCACGTCGGCCACCTGCGCACGACCGTCGTCGGCGACTCGCTCGCCCGCACCCTCGAGCACCTCGGTCACAACGTCATCCGGCAGAACCACATCGGAGACTGGGGCACGAACTTCGGCATGCTCATCGAGCACATGCTCGAGGTCGGCGAGCAGTCCCAGGAGGCCGACCTGCTGGTGACCGACCCCAACGCCTTCTACCAGGCGGCGCGGGTCAAGTTCGACCGGTCCGAGAAGGCCGACCCGCCCGGCAGCGAGGGCGACTTCCACACCCGGGCCCGGACCCGCGTCGTCGCGCTCCAGGCCGGTGACGCCGAGACGCTCCGGCTGTGGAACAAGCTCGTCGACCTGTCGAAGATCTACTTCAACAAGGTCTACTCGACGCTCGGCATCACCCTCACCGACGACGACCTCGCCGGAGAGTCGAGCTACAACGACGTGCTCGCGGACATCTGCGCCGAGCTGGAGAGCAAGGGCATCGCCGAGGTCTCCGACGGCGCGCTCTGCGTGTTCCTCGACGGCTACACCGGCCGCGAGGGCAAGCCGGTGCCGCTCATCATCCGCAAGTCCGACGGCGGCTACAACTACGGCACGACCGACCTCGCGACGATCAAGCACCGGGTCGAGGACCTCAAGGCCGACCGCGTGCTCTACGTCATCGGGGCCCCGCAGGCGCTGCACCTCAACATGGTGTGGGAGACGGCGCGCAAGGCCGGATGGCTGCCCGCCGACGTCGCGACGGTGCACATCATGATCGGCAACGTGCTCGGCGAGGACCGCAAGATCCTCAAGACCCGCTCGGGCAAGCCGCTGCGGCTTATGGCCCTGCTCGACGAGGCCGTCGACAAGGCGCGGACGGTCATCGACGGCACGCGCCCCGACCTCGACGAGCAGACGCGGGCCACCATCGCCCGGCAGATCGGCATCGGCGCCGTGAAGTACGCCGACCTGTCCGTCGCGCACGACAGCGAGTACGTCTTCGACCTCGACCGGATGGTCGCGCTCACCGGCAACACCGGCCCGTACCTCCAGTACGTCGTCGCGCGCATCCGGTCGATCTTCCGGCAGGCCGGGCTCGACCCCGCCGCGCAGCACGCCGCCATCGTCCTCGGCGAGCCGCACGAGCGGGCTCTCGCCACGCACCTGCTCGGGTTCGGTGACGTCGTCGCGGAGGTCGGGGCCACGTACGAGCCGCACCGCCTCGCCGGCTACCTCTTCGAGCTCGCCCAGGCGTTCTCGGCCTTCTACGAGAACTGCCCGGTCCTCAAGGCCGAGCGTGACGAGGTCAAGGAGTCGCGCCTGACGCTCTGTGCGCTCGTCTTCCGGGTCATGACCACCGGTCTCGACTTGCTCGGACTGGAGTCGCCCGAGCAGATGTGACCCCAGCGCGAGTTGGCCGGCCGTGCTGACCGCCGGCCCACTCGCGTGTCCCTGCGTGTTTCGGCGGCGAATCGCGGCGGGGCGCCCGTCCGACGGTGTACGTTTCGGCCGCCGAACAACCGACAGGGGAGCACGACATGACGCACCAGCCCACGCCTGCGCAGGACCTTCCAGCGCCCTCCGGGGAGCCGGTCACCACGCACCGATCCGGCCTCACCTCCAACTTCAAGAACGTCACGGTGCGGCCATGGCGTCAGTCCACCGCCGTGCTTGCCGTCGTGGCGCAGGCGCTTTTCGCACTCGGCGGGGTCACGAACCTGTACCTCGCATGGTTGGACGTCCGGATCAAGGGCCTGCTGAGCGATCAGGACTACGAGGCCGTAATCCGTGAGTCGGAGACCGTCGACGGGCTGTATCTGCCGATTCTGGCTGTCGGCGCGGGGGCGGGCATCGTCTTCCTCGTGTGGTTCCACCGGGTCTGGACGTCCGACCGATCCGACCACGGCCTCTACACGCGTGGCACCGGTCTCGCCATCGGCGGCTGGTTCATCCCGCTCGCGAACTTCGTGCTCGGCCCGCTCGCCCTGCGTGACCTGCTCTGGGGCACCGAGCACGCGAGTCCCAAGGCGCAGCCGGGTCGACCCGTTGCGACGCCGCGCCTTGTCATTGCCTGGTGGGTCGTCGTCGGCCTGGGCGTGCTGTTCGCCATGCTCGGACGCGGCGCGGAGACCGGGCTCCAGCAACCGAAGTCCCTCGAGGCGCTCACGACCTCGCTGCAGGCGACGCTCACGTGGGACGCCGCCGGTGGCCTCGCCGCAGCGGTAGGCGCGCTCGTCGCCGTTCTCACGATCCGCCGGGTCATGGACTACACCCGACGCTGATCCGACGCTGATCCGACGCTGATCCGTCGCTCGGCCCGGACCTGTCGGGCTCGCGCCTCGAACGGATGTCGGAGTCCGGCGCGGGCCGGTGACTCTCTGCGACAATCGAACGTGCGGTTCACGTTCGGGGACATCGTCCTCGACACCGACAGGTTCCTGCTCGAACGCGGCGGCGACACCTTGCACGTCCAGCCGCAGGTGTTCGACGTCCTGAGCCACCTCGTGCTCAACCGGGAGCGCGTCGTGCCCAAGACCGAGCTGCTCGACACGGTGTGGGGCGACCGGTTCGTGAGCGAGTCGACGCTGACCAGTCGCATCAAGGTGGCGCGACAGGCGGTCGGCGACGACGGCATCCTGCAGACGGTCATCAAGACCGTGCACGGCCGCGGCTACCGCTGGGTGGCGGACGTGACGGTCGAGCCGGGCCCGGCGACGGCGACCCAGCCTGCGCCGACACCAGCCGCACGCCGCCTCGAGCAGCGCATCCGGTTCTGCACGACCCCGGACGGAGCCCGCCTCGCCTACGCGACGGTCGGCGACGGTCCGGCCCTCGTGCGCGCGGCTCACTGGGTGACCCACCTCGACTACGAGTGGGAGAGCCCCGTCTGGCGCCACTGGATGGAGGGGCTCTCGCGTCACCGGATGCTCGTGCGCTACGACGAACGCGGCTGCGGCCTGTCCGACGCCGATCCTGACGACGTGTCCTTCGAGGCGTTCGTGAGCGACCTCGAGACGGTCGTCGACGAGCTCGGCCTGGAGCGCTTCCCGCTCATGGGCCTGTCGCAGGGTGGCCCGGTCGCCATCGAGTATGCCGTCCGCCACCCCGAGCGGGTCACCCGACTCGTTCTCGTGGGCGCCTTCATGAAGGGCCGTCTCGCGCGGGCGCGCACCCCGGAGGAGCTCCGTGAGGCCGAGCTGCAGCGCGAGCTGATCCAGGTGGGCTGGGGAAGGGACGACCCGTCGTTCCGGCTCTACTTCTCGTCGACCTTCATGGCCGACGCACCCCCGCAGCTCTGGAGCGACTTCGCCGAGCTGATGCGGCGGACGACCTCGACGGAGAACGCGCTGCGTCTCAACGACGTGTCCATCGCGATGGACGTCACGGAGTCGGCGGCCCGGGTCAGCGTGCCGACGCTCATCGTGCACGGCCGGCACGACATGCGGATCCCGTTCAGCCAGGGCGTCGAGCTCGCCGCCCGGATCCGCGGGAGCCGGCTCGTGCCACTCGACACCCGCAACCACCTGCTGATGCCCGACGAACCCGCGTGGGGTCAGCTGCTCCACGAGCTGGACGAGTTCCTCGCCGACGACGAGTCCACGTCGAGTCCACGGGAAGTCCACGGCGTCTCCTAGGACGGCCTCGCCCCACACGCCACCGTGGTCCTCATCGCACATCCGATGAGGAGAACCACTGATGAGCACCGCATCCCACTCCGTCGCGCGTCGCGTCACTGCCGCGTCCGGCCACCGCCTCGAGCGAGTCCTGACGGCCGACGTCGTCGTCGTGGGTGCGCGCTGCGCCGGCGCGGGAACTGCCCTGCTGCTCGCCCGTGCCGGCCACGACGTCCTCCTTCTCGACCGTGCCACCTTCCCGAGCGACACCGTCTCGACGCACGTCATCGCCCGATCCGGCATGGTGCAGCTGCGCCGCTGGGGGCTGCTCGACGCCGTCGTCGCGAGCGGCGCCCCGCCGATCCGTCGGGTCGAGTTCAGCAGCGAGCTCGGGTTCCTGTCCCGCACCGTCAAGGACCGCTACGGCGTCGACTTCCTGCTGGCGCCGCGGCGCACCGTCCTCGACCCCATCCTGCAGGAGGCAGCCCTCGGCTCCGGCGCGCGCCTGCTGTCCGGGGTGGCGGTCGAGGACGTCGTGCGCGACGGGCGTGGCCGCGTCGTCGGCGTGCGGGCCCACGACGACGACGGACCGCTTGTCGTCCATGCGCGATACGTCGTCGGGGCAGACGGGTTGGGCTCGCGCATCGCGAGGTCGGTGCGTGCCCCGCTGACGGTCGAGCGCGCCCCCTCTGGAGCTGCGCAGTACGCGTACTACGCCGGCGACTGGACCGCCATCGAGCACCACCTCGGTGACGACGTGTTCGCCGGGGTGTTCCCCACCCACGACGGGCAGGCCTGCATCTGGGCGTGCACCCCGGAGAGCCTCGCCCGAGCGCACCGCAGGGCTGCCGCCTCACCGGAGGAGGCGTTCGCGCGAGTCCTCGCCGACGGCGTACCCGGACTTGCTACCCGGCTCGACCCCTCCGCGCGGCGTTCGCCCGTGCGCGGGATGCTGCGCATGCCGAACCATTTCCGTCGCGCTGCCGGGCCCGGCTGGGCCCTGGTCGGCGACGCGGGCTACCACCGGGACGCCATCACCGGTCACGGGATCAGCGACGCCTTCCGCGACGCGGAGCTGCTCGCCGCCGCCCTCGACGAGGCACTGTGCGACCCGGGCTGCGAGACCGACGCACTCACGGGCTACGAGCGCGACCGGGACCGGATGGCCGGCGACGTCTTCGACATCACGTGCGAGCTCGCCACGTTCCCCGAGCCGTCGCGCTTCGTCGAGCTGCAGAAGCGGCTCGCCGGCGCGATCGACGACCTCGCCGCCGAGCTCAGCGCGCGCAGCCTCCCTCGGGCCGTCACCGCCGCGGCCTGACCCAGACCTCCTCGAACCGAGGACCAGCCGGAAGCACCGGCAGCAACCACCACGAAGGAAAGAAGAGACGACATGACCACGGACACCGCACACCGCAACGGCGTCGACACGGCGACGCTGTTCGCGACGCTGGACGCCGTCAAGCAGATGCCCGCCGCCGCCCACTTCCAGTTCCGGGCGCACAACCAGTGGGTCGAGGGCACCCACAGCCGCGGCTCCATCTCCGACTTCTTCGGGGTCGGCGAGGAGCGTTCGCACGAGAGGGAGTTCGTCTTCGACGCGGATCACCCAGCCGTGCTCGTCGGCCGCGACAACGGGCCGACGCCCGTCGAGTTCGTGCTCCACGCCCTCGCCGCCTGCCTGACCGCCGGCATCGCGAACATCGCCTCGGCGCACAAGGTCACCCTCACCGAGGTCCGCTCGACGGTCACCGGCGACATCGACCTCAACGGCATCCTCGGACTCCAGGACGTCCGCAACGGCTACGAGCAGGTGAGCGTCAAGTTCGTCATCAAGGGCGACGCCCCGGAGGACGTGCTGCGCCAGATCGTCGAGCAGTCACGGCAGCGGTCGGCCGTCTACGACGTCATCACGAACGGCGTGCCCGTCGACATCGAGGTCGAGGTCGCCTGACGACGCTCGGTGCCCGGCCGCGCCGGACGGCATGTCGGCCGGGCTCCATGCGGCGTATGCCGTCCGGCGGCGTCACCGAACCGTCAGCACCTCGTCATGTGCGAAAGCGTTGTGACGAGGTCCGGCGGGGAGGACAGTCGGCTCATGACCGACTGGGACTTCAGTGACCTCAAGGCCACGTACGTCAACTGCACCCTCAAGAAGAGCCCCGAGCTGAGCCACACGCAAGGACTCGTCGACGCGAGCGCGGCGATCATGCGCGAGCAGGGCGTGCAGGTCGACGAGATCCGGTTCGTCGACCACGACGTGGCGACCGGCGTGTACCCCGACATGCGCGAGCACGGCTGGGAGACCGACGCCTGGCCCGAGCTGTACCCGGGCATCCTCGAGAGCGAGATCCTCGTCGTCGCCGGACCCATCTGGCTCGGGGACAACTCGAGCATCACGAAGCGGTTGATCGAACGCATCTACGCGCTCTCCGGGATGCTCAACGACCAGGGCCAGTACCTCTTCTACGGCCGCGTGGCCGGGTGTCTCATCACGGGCAACGAGGACGGCATCAAGCACTGCGCCCAGAACGTCCTGTACTCCCTGCAGCACGTCGGCTACACGATCCCGCCGAACGCCGACGCCGGGTGGATCGGCGAGGCCGGGCCCGGACCGTCGTACCTCGACCCCGGCAGCGGGGGGCCCGACAACGACTTCACGAACCGCAACACCACGTTCATGACCTGGAATCTCATGCACCTGGCGCGGATGCTCAAGGACGCGGGCGGAGTGCCGGCGTACGGCAACCAGCGCTCGCGGTGGAACGAGGGTGAGCACTTCGGCTGGCACAACCCCGAGTACCGCTGACGCCCGAGCGCCGTCGGGACCGGACGTCCCGCCCCCTCGCCCGTCGCGGCCGGTAGCCGACCGGACGCTCAGAGTCCGTGCGTGCGTGACACGAGGGCCTGGTAGCGCGCCACGACGTCGGCGTGCGCCTGCTCGTGACCCGGCTCGACGGCATACTCCGAGTCGATCTCGAGCGTCCAGGTCGGCGGCTCGGCCTCTCGGGACAGCGCCCACGCTGCCTGGCGCGCGGCGCCGACGCCGACGTACTCGGCCGGGGCGGGCACGACGACCGGCGCGCGGAAGAGCCCGGGCGCGATCGCACGGACGGCGCCTGACGCGGCTGCGCCACCGATGAGCAGGACCCGCCGAACCTCGACGTCGCGGTCGCGCAGCGCGTCGACGCCGGCGACGAGGTTGCACAGCATCCCCTCGACGGCCGCCCGCGCGAGGTTCTCCGGCGTCGCGTTCGACCGGGTCAGTCCGCTCAGCGTGCCCGTCGCGTCGGGCAGGTCGGGCGTGCGCTCACCGTCGAGGTAGGGAAGAAGGCTGAGCCCTCCGGCGCCCGGGCTCGCCTGCAGGGCAAGGCGGTCGAGCTCTGCGAGGTCGACACCGAGCATCGACGCGGCGGCCGTCAGGACACGTGCGGCGTTGAGGGTGCACATCAGCGGCAGGTGGTGCCCGGTCGCGTCGGCGAACCCCGCGATGGCCCCGGTCTCGTCGCGGATCGCCGAGCGGTGCGGCGTGAAGACCGTGCCGCTCGTGCCCAATGAGACGACGACGTCCCCGGGGTGGAGCGTCAGGCCGAGGGCAGCGCCCATGTTGTCGCCGGTGCCCGCCGCGACGAGGACGCCGTCGGACGTGGCTCCTGCGGCCTCGGCCGGTGCCAGCACGTCGGGCACGCCGACGACCCGGCCGAAGGCGCGCTCGAGCAGGTCGAGGCGGTAGTCACCGTCGGCCGCGGACCAGTAGCCGGTGCCGGACGCGTCGCCACGGTCAGTGGTCCAGCGCTCGAAACCGTTGCCCTGCTGGAGGATCCGGCCGGTGAGCCAGTCGTGAGGGAGGACGACCCGGGCGACCCGGGCGGCGTGCTCGGGCTCGTTCTCGGCGAGCCAGCGCAGCTTCGTCACGGTGAAGCTCGCGACCGGCACGAGACCCACCGCGTCCACCCACGCGCTGACCCCGCCGAGCTCCTCGGTGAGGTCGTGGGCCGCGCCGGCGCTTCGCGTGTCGTTCCACAGGAGCGCGTCGCGCACGACGGTGTCGTCCTCGTCGAGCGTCACCATGCCGTGCTGCTGGCCACCCACGGCGACGGCGGCCACCCCGTCGAGGATGCCGCCGTCACTGGCCTGCAGGTAGGCCTCCCACCATCGGTCGGGATGCACCTCCGTGCCGTCGGGGTGCGGTGCCCGCGCCGTGCGGACGACCCGCCCCGTCTCCGCGTCGCAGACGACGATCTTCGTCGACTGGGTCGAGCTGTCGACGCCTGCGACGAGGGTCTGGCTGTCGGTCACGTGTCCACCCGGCTGCTCCATGACTGAAGAGTCTCCCGCGCGCCCTTCGTATGCAAGGCCGAGAGTGCGTCCGTGAACACCGCGGTGAACCGCTCGTCGTCGACGAGGCCGCCGAAGAGGTCGCGGTCGCGCAGGAAGGCGAGCGGGTCGTCGCCCTGCCTCGCGGCGGCGGCCATGACACGGTCCTTGACCCGGTCGACGACCTCGATCGGGTCGCCCTGCTCGTCGACGCCCTCGGCGTAGCGGGCCCACGACGCGACGACGAGAGCCGACCGGTCGATCTCGCCGCCCGTCTCGAGGTTGCGGTTGATCACGGGCACGAGCCACTTCGGGATGCGGTCCGAGCTCTCCGCGCACAGCCGCGCCAGCGTGTCGCGAACCTCCGGGTTGGCGAAGCGCGTGATGAGCTCGCGCCGGTACGCGTCGAGATCGACTCCCGGCACCGCCGGGAGCGTCGGGCTGCCCTCGTGCTCCATGTAGCCGAGGAGGAAGTCGACGAAGAGCGGGTCCTGGCAGACCTCGTGGGCGTAGCGGTAGCCCGCGAGGTAGCCGAGGTAGCAGAGCGCCTGGTGGCTCGCGTTGAGCAGGCGCAGCTTCATCAGCTCGTACGGCACGACGTCCTCGACGAGCTGCACACCGGCCTGCTCGAAGGGCGGTCGGCCGTCGCTGAAGTGGTCCTCGAGCACCCACTGCGTGAACGGCTCGCACACGACGGGCCACGCGTCGTCGACGCCGAACCCCTCGGAGAGGTGAGCGACGTCCTCCGGTGCGGTCACCGGCGTGATGCGGTCGACCATGCCGTTCGGGAAGAAGACGTGCTCATCCATCCAGTCGGCGAGCGACGGGTCCTTCAGGCGCGCGAAGGCCGTCATCATCGTGCGCGCGACGTCCCCGTTGCCCGGGAGGTTGTCGCACGACATGACCGTGAACGGCTCGGCACCCGCCGCGCGTCGAGCCGCGAGGCCCGCGACGACGTAGCCGAAGACCGTACGCGGGAGCGCGCCCTCCTCGAGGTCGGCGCGGATCGACGGGTCGTCGGCGTCGAACTCGCCGGTCACCTGGTTGACGAGGTAGCCGCCCTCCGTGATCGTCAGCGACACGATGCGGGTCCGCGGGTCGGCGAGCCGGTCGACGACCGCCTGCGGGTCGTCGGGCGCGAACATAAGCTCCACGATGCTGCCGATGACGCGCGGCTCGCGCCGCCCGTCGGGGTGCTTGACGACGAGCGTGTAGAGGCCGTCCTGCGCGGTCAGCGTGTCGACGATGCGCCGGTCGTGCGGCAGCGCCCCGACCCCGCAGATGCCCCAGTCCAGCGCGAGCCCGTCGTTCATGAGCCGGTCGACGTACATCGCCTGGTGCGCCCGGTGGAAGCCGCCGACGCCGAAGTGGACGATGCCGGCGGTGACCGCCCCCCGGTCGTATACCGGCCGGCCCACCTCGGCGGACAGGTCCTCGAGCGTCGCGGCGGACAGGGCGATGGCGCCACCGCTCATCGGACGGCGCCCATCGACAGGCCCTGCACGAGCTTGTCCTGTGCCGCGAACCCGGCCACGAGGACGGGCAGCGACACGACGAGCGAGGCCGCGCAGACCTTGGCGAGGAAGAGGCCCTGGCTCGTGACGAAGCCGGTGAGGAAGACCGGCGCCGTGCCGGCCGTCGTGCCGGTGAGCACGCGCGCGAGCAGAAGCTCGTTCCAGCTGAAGATGAAGCAGATCAGCGCGGCCGACGCGATGCCCGGCATGACGACCGGCGCGATGACGTCGCGCAGCGTCCGGGTCAGGCTCGCGCCGTCGACCTGCGCCGCCTCGAGCATCTCGACCGGCACCTCGGCGAGGAACGAGCGCAGCATCCACACGGCGATCGGGAGGTTCATCGAGGTGTAGAGGATGATGAGCAGCCAGATGTTGTCGAGCAGGCGGACCTGCTGGGCGAAGAGGTAGATCGGCAGGATGCCGGCCACGATCGGCAGCATCTTCGTGCTGAGGAAGAAGAACAGCACGTCGGTCCACTTGCGCACCGGGCGGATCGACAGCGCGTACGCCGCCGGGAACGCGAGCAGCAGCACGAGGATCGTCGAGATGACGCTCGCCGTCAGCGAGTTGAGCAGCGACGGCCACGGACCCGCGTCGAAGAAGGTCTGGTAGCCCTCGAGGCTGAGCGGTGCGAAGACGCTGGGCGGGTTCGTCGCCGCGTCGGTCTCCTTGTGGAACGACGTCAGGACCATCCACAGCACCGGCATCGCGAAGAGCAGGCCGATGACCCAGGCGAGCACGCCGAGGAGCGCCGCCTTCCTGGGTGGCCTGCGGTGGACGATCTGGGCACCGGCCGCGCCGCGGGCGCCCGCGGAGGCGGACGGCATACGCGAGCTGGTGGACGTCTGAGGGGCGGCGCTCATCGGGTCTCCTCCTTGAACAGGCTGAACGCGGTGCGCAGCGCGAGCGTCGCGATGATGATCGTGCCGATCACGACGACGACGCCTGCGGCAGAGGCACGCCCGTAGTCCTGGGCGGTGTAGAAGGTCTGGTAGATGAAGTACGGCAGGTTGGCCGTGCCGAGCCCACCGGACGTGATCGTGAAGACGTGGTCGAAGTTCTGCACCACGTAGATGGCTCCCAGCAGCGCGGACAGCTCGATGTACTGGCGCAGGTGCGGCAGCGTCATGCTCCTGAAGATCTGCACGTTGCTCGCACCGTCGATGCGGGCGGCCTCGACGACGTCGAGCGGCCGGCTCTGCAGGCCCGCGAGCAGGATCAGCATCATGAACGGCGTCCACTGCCACACGAGCGCCGCGATGATCGACCACAGCGGGTTGTTCGTGATCCAGTCGGGCTGCGGCGCGTTCTCGCCGAAGACCGCCTTGAGCAGGCCGTTGAAGAGGCCGTACTCCGGGTTGTAGAGCGCGTGCTTCCAGAGCAGGGCCGCGGCGACCGGCACGATGAGGAACGGCGTGATCATGAGCGTGCGCACGATGCCGCGCCCCCGGAACTTCCGGTCGAGTAGCAGCGCGATGCCGAGCCCGAGCAGGAGGCTGATGACCACGACCGAGACGGTCAGCAGGATGGTCACGACGACGGCCTGGCGGGTGTTCGTGTCGGTGAACACCCGGCGGAAGTTGTCGAAGCCGGCGAAGCCTCGCTCGTCGGGGTAGTAGGCGTTCCAGTTCATGAACGACACGACGAGCGTGGCCAGGAACGGCAGCTGGGTCAGGATGATGACGAAGATCAGCGCGGGCAGCAGCGGCGCGCGCCGCGCCCAGTCACCGGCCTTCGCGAGGGATGTCGAGCGTTCCCGGGGCTCGTTCGACGGAGTCGGTGGCGTGGCCTCGGGGGCCTGGGTCGTCGTGCTCACTGGTCACCCTCCCGTGCCTTGTAGCGTTCCGCCACGTCCTCGGCGAGGGCCTGGCCGTTGTCGAGTGCCTCGTCGACACTCGTCTTCCCGGCGATGGCGGAGCTGATCTCCTGACTCACCTGGGTGCCGAGGTCCGGGAACTCCGGGATGTCGACGAACTGGATGCCGAGGGCCGGGCGGGGCTGGACGCCCGGGTTGGCGGGGTCGGCCGACTCGATGGCAGCCTTCGTCGGTTCGGCGAAGGCCTTGGCCTCGGCGAGGTACTCCGGGTTCTCGTAGGTCGAGGCCCGCTTGCCGGCGGGCACGCGCGACCAGCCGAGCTGCTGGCCCACGAGCTCCTCGTACTCCTTGCTCGAGGCCCACGACACGAACTTCCAGGCGTTGTCCTGCTTGGTGCTCGCGGCCTGGATGCCCCACGACCACGCGTAGAGCCAGCCCGCGCTCTTGGTCTTGACGACCGGGGCGGGCGCGTAGCCGAGCTTGCCGCGGACGGGGGAGTCCTTGGCCTCGAGCGAGCCGGCGGCTGACGTCGCGTCGTACCACATGGCGGCGGAGCCCTGGGTGAGGTTGTTGAGGCACTCGGTGAAGCCGGCCTGCGGTGCGCCGTTCTCGCCGTGCTCCCGGACGAGGTTGACGTAGAAGCTCACCGCCTCCTTGAACTCGGGGGCGTTCACCTTGGGCGTCCAGTCCTTCTCGAACCACGTGCCGCCGAACGTGTTGACGACGGTCGTCAGCGGCGCGAAGACCTGGCCCCAGCCGGGCTGGCCGCGCAGGCAGATCCCGGCCATGCCGGGCTCGGCCCCGTCGACCTTGGCCGCGATGTCGGCGACCTCCTGCCACGTCGGGTTGGCCGGCATCGTCACGCCCTTGGCCTCCAGGACGTCCTTGCGGTACATGAGGAACGACGACTCGCCGTAGAAGGGTTCGCCGTAGATCTTGCCCTCGTGCGAGAGCGAGACCTGCATGGGCTTCAGGATGTCGGCCTGGTCGAACTGCGCGTCCTTGGCCAGGAAGCCGTCGAGTGGGCTGAGCCACTTCGCCTGGGCGTAGATCGGGATCTCGAAGTTGGAGACCGTGGCGACGTCGTACTGCCCCGCCTGGCTCGAGAACTCCTGGCTGATCTTGTCGCGGACGTCGTTCTCGGGGAGCACGGTGAAGTTCACCGTGATGCCCGTCTTGGCCGTGAAGTACCTCGCCGTGAGCTGCTGCAGGTCGACCATCTGCGGGTTGTTGACCATGAGCACGCTGATGCTGTTGGGTCCACCCCCGCCGATGCCGCCCCCGCCCCAGCCGGCGCACGCCGAGAGGCTCGCGACGAGCCCGGCGGTGAGAGCCATGGCGCCGGCGGCTGTGGCGCGTCGCCGTGTCCGCTGTCTGATCCGTCGCACGTCGTCCTCCTCCTTGAGTCCGCTCATCTGAGCGGAGCAATGCACATATGAGTAAAGTGACTGGCATCACCGGTGTCAACAGGTGGTCCGAAACCCGGCACACCGACCACGGCAGGTGCCGGGAGGCCTCAGACTCGGGATGTGGTGGAGATGACCAGGGAGAGCCGGGGGCCGGCCGAGCTCGTGATGGCTGCCGCCGTGGCCCGCCGGCACTACCTCGCCGGCCGGTCGAAGATCGAGATCGCCGACGAGCTGGGCATCAGCCGGTTCAAGGTCGCCCGACTGCTCGAGCTGGCTCGCGAGCGAGGCATCGTGCGCATCGAGATCGTCTCCGCGGGCGAGATCGACCTCGACCGCTCGGCTCGACTGCAGGAGGCCTTCGAGCTACGTCACGCCGTGGTGCTCGACGGCACGGGCCTCGACGACCCCACCCTGAGGGAACACCTCGGCGAGGCGACCTCCCAGCTGCTCGCCGAGATCCTCACCGACGACGACGTGCTGGGCCTGCCCTGGGCGCGTTCGATCGACATCATGACCAGGTCGCTGCGCGACCTCCCACGCATCGACGTCGTGCAGCTCACGGGCGCCATGGAGATCCCCGGCGTCGACAGCAGCGCCGTCGACATCGTGCGCCGGGCGGCGCGGGTGGCTGGTGGGTCGTCGTCGATCTTCTACGCGCCGATGATGCTCGACGACGCCGTCGCGGCCCAGACGCTCCGGCGTGACGGCCCGGTCGCGCGGGCGCTCGCGGAGACGGCCCGGGTCACCACTGCGGTGATGGGGATCGGGGCGTGGTCCGAAGGGCTTTCGACGATCTACGACGCCGCGTCACCGGCCGACCGCGAGGCGTGTCGCAAGGCAGGCGTCGTGGGTGAGATGGGCGGCCGGTTCTTCGACCGCGAGGGCTGCCTCATCGAACCGCCGCTCTCAGAACGGATGGTCACGATCGGCGCCGAGGAGCTGCGGGGCATCCGCGAGGTCATCGGCATCGTCGCGGGGGAGGCGAAGGCGCGAGCTGTCGCTGCGGCCCTGCGCGGCCGACTCGTCAACGCTCTCGTCGTGGATGTCGTGCAGGCCGACGCGCTTCTCGCGAATCGGTAGTTGTCGCCGCTCAGGATCAGAGACGTTCCGAGACGGCTCGCGATGCTCTGATGTGATGTCACTGGCAGAGGCGCCGTTACCCAGGCGTCGTGCCCTAGGTTCGTGAACCAGTGCCCCCAGATCCGAGCGCGAAGGAGCCCAGCGTGCAGATCGGTGTCCCCCGCGAGACGCGTGCCCGTGAGACGCGGGTCGCCGCGACGCCCAAGACCGTCGAGCAGCTCGTCGGTCTCGGCTACGAGGTCGCCATCGAGAGCGGGGCGGGTGAGCGGGCGAGCTTCTCCGACGAGGCGTATGCCGCTGTCGGCGCTCGCGTCGTCGACGGTGGGCAGGCGTGGGGCTCGCCGATCGTGCTCAAGGTCAACGCGCCCTCGGACGAGGAGATCGCGCGGCTGCGGCCGGGCACGGTTCTCGTGTCGCTGATGGCGCCGGCGATCAGCCCCGAGCTCGTCGAGAAGCTGCGGGCGGCGGGGGTGACGGCGATGGCGATGGACGCGGTGCCGCGCATCAGCCGCGCCCAGTCGCTGGACGTGCTGTCCTCGATGGCGAACATCGCCGGCTACCGGGCTGTGGTCGAGGCGGCGCACGAGTTCGGCTCGTTCTTCACCGGTCAGGTCACGGCCGCGGGCAAGGTCCCGCCGGCGAAGGTGCTGGTCGCGGGTGCCGGTGTGGCGGGGCTCGCCGCGGTCGGTACGGCCCGGTCGCTGGGCGCGATCGTGCGCGCGACGGACGCTCGGGCCGAGGTGGCCGAGCAGGTCGAGTCGATGGGCGCCGACTTCCTCGCCGTGCAGATGCCCGAGCTCGACGCGGCCCAGGCCTCCTCCGATGGCTACGCGCGGGAGATGGGCGAGGAGTACAACCGCCGCGCCGCCGAGCTGTACGCCAGCCAGGCGCCGGACGTCGACATCATCATCACGACGGCGCTGATCCCGGGTCGGCCGGCGCCGCGGCTGATCACCGGCGAGATGGTCGCGTCGATGAAGGCGGGCTCGGTCATCGTCGACATGGCGGCCTCCAACGGCGGCAACGTCGAGGGGTCGGTCGCCGACGAGCTCGTCGTGACCGAGGGCGGCGTCAAGATCATCGGGTACACCGACCTCGCGGCCCGGCTGCCCACGCAGGCGAGCCAGCTCTACGGCACGAACCTCGTCAACCTGATGAAGCTGCTCACGCCGGGCAAGGACGGGCAGCTCGTCCTCGACTTCGACGACGTCGTGCAGCGCAACATGACGGTGGCCCGCGACGGGGAGCTGCTCTGGCCCCCGCCGGCCATCCAGGTCAGCGCGGCTCCCGTCGTCGCGGCGGCATCCGGCAAGCAGGTCGCGAAAGAGCCTGAGCCACCAAAGGACCCACGGCGTAGGTATGTCGGGATGGGCGTCGCCGCCGCCGTGTTCGCCGCCATCGCAGCGTTCTCGCCGGCGAGCTTCCTGGGCCACTTCACGGTGTTCGCGTTGGCCGTCGTCGTCGGCTACTACGTCATCGGGCACGTGCACCACGCGTTGCACACGCCGCTGATGTCGGTGACCAACGCGATCAGCGGCATCATCGTCGTCGGTGCCCTGATCCAGCTCGGCCAGTGGGCCGGCGGCATGTCCGGGGCGATCCTCGTGCTGGCCTTCCTCGCGACCCTCATCGCGAGCATCAACATCTTCGGTGGCTTCCTCGTCACCCGCCGCATGCTCACGATGTTCCGGAAGGGCTGACCGCACATGAGCTCTGGAGTCGACACCGCACTGATCAGCGCGGCATACATCGTCGCCGCCCTGCTCTTCATCCTGTCGCTCGCCGGCCTCTCGAAGCACGAGACCGCCAAGGACGGCAACGTCCTGGGCATGATCGGCATGGCGCTCGCGCTCGTCGCGACCCTCTGGCTGGCGCTGCGCGGGTCCAGCGCCCTGAACTGGCTGCTCATCGTCGTGGCCGTGGCGATCGGCGCCGTCATCGGCATCTGGCGGGCCCGCCGGGTCGAGATGACCGGCATGCCCGAGCTCATCGCGATGCTGCACAGCTTCGTCGGTGCCGCAGCCGTCCTCGTCGGCTTCAACACCTTCCTCGCGACCGGCACCGAGGGTTCTGACGGCGTGCACCTGGTCGAGATCTTCCTCGGCGTGTTCATCGGTGCGGTGACGTTCACCGGCTCGATCGTCGCGTTCCTCAAGCTGTCCGCGCGGATCTCGAGCAAGCCGCTCATGCTGCCCGCGCGGCACTGGCTGAACCTGACCGCCGTGGTCGTCTCGGTCGGGCTGCTCGTGTGGTTCGCCGCGTCGCACTCGATCGTGCTGCTCGCGGTCATGACGGCGATCGCCCTGGCGTTCGGCTGGCACCTGGTCGCCTCGATCGGCGGCGGCGACATGCCGGTCGTCGTGTCGATGCTCAACAGCTACTCCGGGTGGGCCGCCGCCGCGGCCGGATTCATGCTCGGCAACGACCTGCTCATCGTGACCGGCGCGCTCGTCGGCTCCTCCGGTGCGTACCTGTCCTACATCATGTGCAAGGCGATGAACCGGTCGTTCGTGTCCGTCATCGCCGGCGGGTTCGGCTCCGACGGAGCGGTGTCCGTCGACGTCGACTACGGCGAGCACCGCGAGACCAACGCCGAGGAGGTCGCCGACATGCTCACGCACGCGTCGTCGGTGGTCATCACGCCCGGCTACGGCATGGCCGTCGCCCAGGCGCAGTACCCCGTCGCCGAGCTGACCGCGAAGCTGCGGGAGAAGGGCGTGGACGTCCGGTTCGGCATCCACCCGGTCGCCGGCCGGCTGCCCGGGCACATGAACGTCCTGCTCGCCGAGGCCCGCGTGCCCTACGACATCGTGCTCGAGATGGACGAGATCAACGACGACTTCCCCGGCACCGACGTCGTGCTCGTCATCGGGGCCAACGACACCGTCAACCCGGCCGCGGCCGAGGACCCCACCAGCCCGATCGCCGGCATGCCGGTGCTGCAGGTGTGGAACGCCAAGGACGTCGTCGTCTTCAAGCGCTCGATGAACGCCGGCTACGCGGGAGTGCAGAACCCGCTCTTCTTCCGCGACAACTCCGCGATGCTCTTCGGCGACGCCAAGGAGCGCGTCGAGGACATCATCAAGGCCCTCTGACCCTCCCCGCGCTTTCGGCGGCGAACGATTCGTTCGGTGCCGAAAGCGTGGGTGCACCGGCGTGTTCGGTGGCTCAGGGCGCGTTCGAGCACGGGCAGCGCGTTCGCCGAGACCGTATGCCGGTCCCTTGCGACTCCGGGGGTCAGCCCGCCCTCAAGCGCGAGCGCGCGAGAGCAGCCTCGATCCGGGCTCGAACCTCGCCGGGCCTGTGCAGGTCGGCCCAGGTGAGCCGCACGACCTCGTAGCCGAGGAGCCGGAAGCCGTCCTCCCGGCGCTTCTCGGCGAACAGCAGGGCCTGCGCCTGCTCCGGCGAGTCAGCGGCGTACTTGACCGCGCCGTCGAACTCCACGAGGACCCGAGTCCCCTTGATGCGGAAGTCGGCCCGCTCAGGCGATCCACCAGGACCTCTGCTGCCCGGCTTGAACTGCGGCTCGACCTCGTAGCCGAGGCCACGCAGGACATACGCCGTCATCGTCTCTCCCGGCGACTCGTGCCTGGCATCGAACCATGGGATCGCGGCACGAGCCTGGACCAGCCCCCGCTGCCCGCGCAGCGCGGCGGCCGCAGCCTGCAGCTCGTCACGGGTCACGGTGCCACGCCGCAACGCCTCGTCGCCGGCCACGAGCATGGACCTGACGTCCAGCAGACCGGACTGGACGACGGCCAGCGCCGGGTGGACGGTCTCCTGGCGGCACGGGAGGCGCGGGTGGTCTATCGCCTCGTGCATCCTGACCCGGCTGTAGGACCGGAACGCGACGTCGGGCCCGACCCACATGAGGTGCACCGTGCCGAGGTCGACGCGTTCGGTCGGCAGCCCCAGCCACACGACTGCCGAGCCGTGGCACGCGACGGCGTCACCGGCATACTCCTGCAGCAGCGCACTGGTGCGCAGCCGGTGACGGTCACGCTCGTCGCGCGGCGGCCGGACGGCATACCAACCGCGGTGGAGCGGGAACGCCGTGCCGCCCTGGACGCAGCGGCGCAGCGAGGAGCTGCCGATGCCGAGCTCGCGAGCGTGGGCCGCGGAGAAGACGCCCTCGCGGGCCAGGAAGCCGAGGTTCATGACGTCGATGGTGGCCCAGGCGCGGCTTCCGGCGTTCCAGGCCTGTGGACAAGTGGTCAGCGAACGCGTGGGTGGTGCCCGAACTCCCCAGAAAGCACCGAACGCGCCGGTGCACCGGCGCGTTCGGAACCGAACGATTCGTTCGGTGAAGGGAGGAGGGAGCAGGGAAGGGGAAGAGGGGGAGTCAGCGGTCGCTGAGGAGGGCCTCCTGCTCGGGCTGCTCCTCGCCCGTCGCGAGCTTGCTGTGGCTGCGGGAGTAGAGGAAGTAGACGATGAAGCCGACGCCCATCCAGACGAGGAAGCGGATCCACGTCTCGAGGCTGAGGTTGAGGATCAGATAGAAGCAGAACGCCGCCGAGAGCCAGGGGATCCACGGGTTGCCCGGCACCTTGAACGCCCGGTGCAGGTCGGGACGCCGCTTGCGCAGGATCGGCACGGCGAGCGAGACGAGGATGAACGCCGCCAGCGTGCCGATGTTCACCATCTCCTCGAGGGTGCCGATCGGAGTGATGCCCGCGGCGACGGCGACGACGCCACCGATGATGAAGGTCAGCTTGACCGGCGTGCCGGTCTCGGGGTTGGTGACGCCGAGGCCCGGGGGCAGCAGCTTGTCCCGGCTCATCGCGAACGTCACACGGGTGGCACCGATGATGAGCGTCATCACGACCGTGGTCAGACCTGCGACGGCGCCCGCTGAGATCAGGGTCGCGTAGCCGTCCTTGCCGACAGTGATGAAGGCGTTCGCGAGAGCCGCCTTCGGGTCGATCTCGCTGTACTTCTGCATCCCCGTGATGACGAGCGCGACGGCGACGTAGAGGATCGTGCAGACCACGAGCGAGCCGATGATGCCTCGGGGGAGGTCGCGCTGCGGGTTCTTGGCCTCCTCGGCCGTCGTCGCGACGACGTCGAACCCGATGTAGGCGAAGAAGACCAGCGCGGCCGCGGACATGATGCCGAGCACGCCGAAGGTGGCCGGAGTCATACCCGTGACGAGCTGCAGGACGGGGGCATGGATGCCCTCCGACCCCTTGGCGCCCGGGGCCGACGGGGGGATGAACGGAGTCCAGTTGTCACGGTTGACGAAGCCGATGCCCGCGATGATGACGAAGAGCACGATGAACAGCTTCACCCCGACGAGCACGAGGTTGACGCGGAGCGACTCCTTGATGCCCTTGGCGACGAGCAGGGTCAGGGCCACGACGAGGAGGAATGCCGGCAGGTCGAAGTGCCAGCCCTCCGCGGGTCCCAGCGAGGCCGGCCAGGTGACGCCGAGCTGCTTGAGCAGGGTCACGAAGTAGGTCGACCAGCCCTGGGCCACGACGCTGGCACCGAGCATGAGCTCGAGCAGCAGGTCCCAGCCGATGGCCCACGCGACGATCTCGCCGAGGGTCGCGTAGGAGAAGGTGTACGCCGACCCGGACACGGGGACGGTCGAGGCGAACTCCGCGTAGCAGAGGGCCGCCAGGCCACACACGACGGCGCCGAGGATGAACGAGTACACGACAGCTGGACCGGCATACTGCTGCGCCGCGCGGCCGGTCACCGTGAAGATTCCGGCACCGATGATGACGCCGATGCCGAAGACGATGAGGTCGAGAGCGGAGAGCCGACGTTTCAGGTGGTGGTCAGGCTCTTCGGCCGCTGCCATCGAGGCCTCGATCGACTTCGTGCGAAACAGACTCATGAGGACCTCCGGCGGTTCGGTGGTGACATGCGGGTCCCGACAAACTATCGGTGCGCGCTGCTGCGCTGCGAGTCCTGGTTCGTCAGTCTTCGTGCTGCGGCCAGATCGGCCCGGTGTCGGCACCTCGCCGGCGACGCTTGATGTCGTCGCTCTCGTAGACCGTCTCGGGCCGGGACGGGGGCTGGATCGGGACGGGCCGCGAGTACGAGTCGAGCCGGTCCTGGATCGGGTTGTGCGTCCGGTGGACGTCCGGGTAGTCCGTGCTGACAGCGGAGACGATGGGGCTCACCGGCGGGGTGGGGCCGCCAGGGCCGGTGCGGCCGCCAGGGCCGGTGCCGCCCGTGCCGTCGCCGAGATCGCCGAGGTCCTCGAAGTCCTCGTCGCCGGGAGGCGGCACGATGTGGAAGATCTCGGCGCAGATGTCGCGGTAGGTCTGGTCCGGGTTGGGCACCCACTTGACCTCGCGCATGGCCTGGTCCTGGCCCGCGCTCTCGAGGACGAACTTGCCGTAGCCCAGGAACTGCCCGGGGATGGACCGGACGTAGCTCATGTCGGTGACCTTGAGCAGCGGCATCATCGCGACCTTGTGCGTGATGAGCCCGTAGCGCAGCAGGAGCCGCTTGTCCGTGGCGACGAACCAGTTGTGGCTCCAGTCGAGGAAGCACCAGACGAGCCGCGCGAGCAGCACGAAGAAGAGCCACCAGAAGATCGTGCCGAGCACCTGGGTGGCCTTGGTGACGTTGGAGTCGACCCAGATCGCGGCCGCGAAGCCGAGCGTGGTCGTGGCGACCGGCTCGGCGAGCTTGCCCCAGTGCGCGTGGACGGCCGTGACGAGCTTCTCGCCCGGGAGCAGGATCGGGGCGAGCCCCGTCGGGACCTCCGTGCTCCGTCGCAGTGCCATGGGCTCAGTCTGCTCGCATCATCGGGTCACTCGCATCATCGGTTCAACAGGGAGCTGAAGAACTCGAGGATCGCGTTGAAGCCGTCGACGAGGACGCCCCAGATGTTGCTCACGATGTCGGCAGCCTTGTCAGGGGAGGTGAACACGGCGTAGACGAAGAACGCGAGCACGATGATCAGGATGATCTTCTTGGCCTTGGGGCCCATGGTGTGTCGCTCCTTGGAGGGGAAGGTGCAGCGGGCTGCCAGGACAGCCCCCGCGGCACAGGGTGGCCACCAGTGTGCCGTACGTGGCTCGTGGGGCCGTGCACCCCACCCGCGTGTTGCGCTCGTCGGGCCGGGCTGGTGCGCGCCGCCGCTATCCTCCTCGCGTGTCGCGAACGCCACCGTATGCCGCCGAGCTGCGGGCCGCCCTGAGCCACGCCGTGCGTGGCGTGGACGAGCGTGAGCTGGCCCGGGCGACGGAGGCCCTCGTCGCGCGCTACCGCTCAGTAGCACCGGCGTCGGCGCCGATCCTCGCGTCGCGCGTGCACGTCGCAGCGTATGCCGCCTACCGGATGCCGGCGACCCACGCGGCGCTCTCGCGCGTGCTCGGGTACGTGGCAGACCGCGGTGTGGCGCCGCGCACCCTGCTGGACCTCGGGGGTGGCACCGGCGCGGCCGCGTGGGCTGCCGCCGGCGCCTTCCCCTCGATCCAGGCCATCACCGTGCTCGACCAGGTCGAGGACGCCCTCGTGCTCGGCCGCGAGCTCGTGGCCCACGCGTCCGCTCCGGCGCTGACGGACGCGTCGTTCCTGCGGGCGGTCGCGGGCGCCTGGCCCGACGTCGAGGCGGACCTCGTGACCGTCTCATACGTCCTCAGCGAGCTCGACGAGACCGCGCAGGCCGGGCTCGTCTCCGACGCGATGCGGCGGGGACGGGCTGTCGTCGTCGTCGAGCCGGGCACGCCGGACGGCTACGGCCGGGTGCTGAGGGTCCGCGACGCGTTCATCGGCGCCGGTTGGACTCTCGTCGGTCCGTGCCCGCATGTGACCGAATGCCCTCTCGTGCAAGGGGACTGGTGCCACTTCGCCGCGCGCGTCAACAGGTCCGCCGAGCACCGCCGCCTCAAGGGTGCGGAGCTGTCGTACGAGGACGAGAAGTTCTCGTGGGTCGCCGCCGCCGCGCCCGGCACCCTTGAACCGCAGGCCAGCCCGGGCCGCATTCTGCGGCATCCGTTGAAACGTAAGGGTTTCGTGGAGTTCCAGGTGTGTCGACCAGACGGCACAGCGGGGCGCGAGGTCGTGTCGAAGAAGGCAGGGGAGCGCTACCGCGCGGCACGCGACGCCGAGTGGGGCGACCCGCTTCCCTGACCGGACGGCATACGCAGCGAGCTCAGACGAGGCCGTAGAGGCGGTCGCCGGCATCGCCGAGGCCCGGCACGATGTAGCCCTTCTCGTTGAGCCTCTCGTCGACCGTGCCGAGGACGACCTTGACGGGGACGTCGAGCTTGCTCGTCTCGGCCTCGAGGTGGGCGACGCCCTCGGGGGCGGCGAGCAGGCAGACCGCGGTGATGTCGCGGGCGCCGCGCTCGACGAGGAACCTGATCGCGTCGGCCATCGAGCCGCCCGTCGCGAGCATCGGGTCGAGGACGAAGACCTGACGGCCGGTCAGGTCGTCGGGCAGCCGGTTCGCGTAGGTGACCGCCTCGAGGGTCTCCTCGTCGCGCTGCATGCCCAGGAACCCCACCTCGGCGCTCGGCAGCAGCCGCACCATCCCCTCGAGCATGCCGAGGCCGGCCCGGAGGATCGGGACGATGAGCGGCTTGGGGTTGCTGAGCTTGATGCCGGTCGTCGGCGCCACGGGAGTCTCGATCTCGAACGGCTCGACGCGGACGTCGCGCGTCGCCTCGTAGGCCAGCAGGGTCATGAGCTCCTCGGCGAGCCGCCGGAAGGTCGGGCTGTCGGTCCGCTTGTCGCGCAGGTAGGTCAGCTTGTGGGCGATGAGCGGGTGGTCTGCGACGTGGACGTCCATGGGTGGAAACTTAGCGCGTGGCCAAGCGATCCGAGACCCCTGACAACGGCTCCACCCCCTCGCCCGAGACGTATGCCGCCTGGCTGGGCCAGGCGCTCGACCTCGCGGCGGCGACGGTCGCCGCGCAGGACGTGCCCGTCGGGGCACTGGTGCTCGACCCGGAGGGAACGGTCCTCGGCCGAGGTCGCAACGTGCGGGAGGAGCTCGGCGACCCGACGGGTCACGCCGAGGTGGTCGCGCTGCGTGAGGCGGCGGCTGCAACCGGGTCGTGGAGGCTCGACCGGTGCACGCTCGTCGTGACCCTGGAGCCGTGCGTCATGTGCGCCGGTGCGGCCATGGCGGCCCGGGTGGAGCGGGTCGTGTTCGGGGCCTGGGACCCGAAGGCGGGGGCCTGCGGATCGGTCTGGGACCTGACCCGCGACCCCCTCGCGACGCACAACGTGGACGTCGTCGGCGGGGTGCGTGCCGAGGAGTCTGCAGCCCTGCTGGTCGATTTCTTCGAGGGCCGCAGGCTCGGGTAAGGTCTCTCCCGGTGGCGTGTCCGAGCGGCCTAAGGAGCACGCCTCGAAAGCGTGTGT
Source organism: Terrabacter sp. GCM10028922 (assembly GCF_042666095.1). Classification (NCBI taxonomy): domain Bacteria; kingdom Bacillati; phylum Actinomycetota; class Actinomycetes; order Micrococcales; family Intrasporangiaceae; genus Terrabacter; species Terrabacter sp. GCM10028922. Next base: position 444,737 of record NZ_JBHTFG010000032.1, read on the forward strand.
GGGGGTGACTCCACCGTGGGTTCAAATCCCACCGCCACCGCCAAATGGAGCAGGACCCCGACACGCTTTTCGTCGGGGTCCTGCTCCATTTCTCGTACGCTGCGGGATTTGGGAGGAGCCGGAGCGAAGCGGAGGCGACGGCTCCCACCGCCACCGCCGCTGACCTGCGGAAACGTCGGTCGGCTCCTTCCCGGAGCCGCCGACGTTTCCCACGTTACTGCTCGGTGTCCGTCGTACCGTCCGTGACCGCCGCCGCGAAGCCGGTCCCCGGAACGGTAGCGAGGGAGCCGAGGAGCGTCACGACTCCGACGTTGCGAGCGAGCCGCCGTACCCCCGATCTGCCGCACGCTGCGTCTTTGCAGCCACGCGAAGCATGGTGAATTCCTCTCGTGCTGAACTTCGGTCGCCACGCGCGGCGCGTGAGCGCCGTGAACGTGCATCGGGCACTCCGGGCCCGGGCCGGCAGTGCCGACCCCGGGCCCGGCGCTGCGTCGTTTAGCTGTAGACCTTGAGCTCGGCGATCGACCACCAGCTGCCGGCGCTGCCGGTGTTGACGACCTTGAGGTAGCGGGCCGTCTGCGGCGGGAAGGTCGCCGCCTGGGTCGGCTGGCGGTCGGCCACGATGGAAGCGACCTTCGTCCAGCCCGATCCGTCGGAGGACACGTAGACGTCGGCGCCCCGCGCGTAGTCATCGGTGCTGCTGCCCGAGTCGAGCACGACCTTGCTGAAGGTCTGCGGCTGGCCCATGTCGACCTGGAGCCACATGCCGTCGTACAGGCTGGTCCCCGAGCTGTACCGGGAGCCGATGTCGCCGTCCAGGAGGTGTCCGAGCGCATCGTTCGGCCAGGGACTCTCGTCGGACGCCGTCGCGGTCCAACCGTCGCGAGCCAACGGTGCATCGAGATCAGCGTCGTAGTACACGTTGAGCTCCGCCATCGACCACCAGTTACCGACACTGCCGGTGTTGACGACCTTGAGGTAGCGGGCCGTCTGCGTCGCGAAGGTTGCCACCTGGGTCGGTTGGCCGGCTCCTGAGATCGACGCCACCTTCGTCCAGCCGGCCCCGTCGGAGGACACGTAGACGTCCGCGCTTCGCGCGTAGTCGTCCGTGCTGCTGCCGGGGTCCAGCTCGACCTTGTTGAAGGTCTGCTGCTGACCCATGTCCACCTGGATCCACATCCCGTCGTACTGGCCGGCCCCGGAGCTGTACCGGGAGCTGGTGTCGCCGTCGAGGATGTGGGCGAGGGCATCGTTGGGCCACGGGCTCTCGTCCGACGCCGTTGCGGCCCAACCAGTCTTGTCCAGTGGAGCCTTCGGGTCCGGCTCCGGATCCGGGTCGGTGTTGTTGTACACACCGAGCTCCGCGATGGACCACCAGTTGCCCGAGCTGCCGGTGTTGACGACCTTGAGGTAGCGGGCCGTCTGGGTGGAGAAGGATGCCAGCTCGATCTGCTGGCCGGTTGCAGTGACGGAGGAGACCTTCGTCCAACTGTCTCCGTCGGAGGACACGTAGACGTCTGCGCTTCGCGCAACATCTCCGGCGCTGCTGCCGGAGTCCAGCACGACCCGGTTGAAGGTCTGCTGCTGCTTCATGTCGACCTGGAGCCACATGCCGTTCTTCTGACCGGTCCCCGAGCTGTAGCGGGAGTCGGTGTCGCCGTCGAGCAGGTGCTCCACCACGTCGCTGGGCCATGGGCTCACGTCCGAGGCCGTCGCGATCCAGCCGTCCCGGTCCAGCGGAGTGCCCAGACCGGTCACGGTGAACGGCGCTCCGCCCGCGGGCTCCCCGCCCGCACCGATCACCGACACGTCGTACTTCCCGGAGGCAAGTCCGCCCGGAACGTACGCGCTGATGCTCGTGTCGGTCCAGCTCTCGATCTTGGCGTGGACCGATCCGAAGTACACGGTGCCAAGGCCCTGGGTCTCCCCGAAGTGAGAACCCGTGATCTTGAACTTGTACCCGGGGATGCCCCGGTTCGGTGTCAGGCTGCTGAAGGCCGGCGTCGGGTAGCTCGACAAGGACTGCCTCGTGAACATCGCCGACGTTCCGCTGGGCAGCGCGTACGTGTACGAGCCGTCCTTGGACACCGGGAACGTCTGGCTGGTCCGGCTTGCGTTGTAGACCACCGAGACGTCGGCGCCGTCCGGCGCGTTCCACTTCTGCAGCTCGAGGCCCTTGGGCACCGACGTCGGAGCCTGGATCGATGCCGTCCCGCTCGTGCCGCCGAACACCTTGATCTCACCGATCGACCAGCGGAAGAAGAACGACGGTGCGCTTGCGACGATCCGGACGTACCTCGCGGTCTGGGGTGCCAGGGAGATGGCGACCGTGCCGAGGTCCCCGCTGCCGTCGGCGACCGCGCTGCCCCAGCTGACCCCATCGTTCGAGACGTAGACCTGGTACTTGGCGAGGGAGTCGAAGGCGTTCTTCGCGGTGTTGTCCATGACGATCTTGTTGAAGTTCGTCGGAGTTCCGAAGTCGAGCTGGAACCAGTCGCCGCTCTTCACCTTCGTCCCGGAGCGCCAGCGGGTGCTGGCGTCACCGTCGATGGCGTTCGCGGCCGGGTCACCCGCCGCGCTCGACGACGACTTGGCGGTCCGTGCGCCACGGTTGAGCTCGGCGCCCGGTGTCCGGACGGAGGCACCGACCGGTAGGGAGTAGGTGAGCAGGTCCTTTCCGGTCTTGATGCCGTTCTGCACGGGCAGCAGGTCGGGATCGTAGGTGACCGTCGCCGGGTCGGTCTTGCCGAAGATGAAGTCGTGGTTCGGGTCCGTGACGTTGGTCGCCGCCTGGGTGCTGCCGTTCTGCGTCGGCCCGGAGTAGGTGAAGGTCACCGCGTCGCCGGCGCCGAGGGTGTAGTCGAACGACTGGGTGCCGTCGGCGACGCTGAACGTCTTCTCGGCGTCGCTGTCGTTGTAGGCGACCAGCACCTTGGAGCCGTCGGGGTTCTGGAACGCGACGTCCTCGATGCTTCCTTCCCCGAAGGTGTTGGAGTAGATCCGGTGGGCGCCGGGCTTGACGAACTTGCTGACCTGGGCGAGGGCGTAGTAGTCCGCGTTGTAGGTCACCGCCCCCGTCTTCGGGTCGATCGTGACCAGCCCGCGGCAGATGCCGATGCCGTTGGTGTCGCTGTTCAGCGGGCCCTTGTCGGGGTCCAGGGCGATGTTCCACAGCGTCACGCCGTTGGCCCAGTTGCGCGTGCCGTCGATGACCCAGCTGTTGAGGGCGTCGTGGAACGCGACCTGCTTGCTGGCCTGCCAGTCACCGCCGGTGGCCTCGGTCAGGTACGACTCCTTGCCCGGGTAGTCGTTGTGGGTCAGGGTCTGGTAGATCGGGGTGCCGCTGTAGATGTGCCAGGCGCTGCCGACCGCGTAGTTGGCGGTGGCCGGGTCGTTGAAGACCGACTCGGGGTACGAGGGGACATCCCAGTTGTGGTCCCAGGCCAGGATCTTGGTGGGAAGCTTGTTTGAGGCGAAGTCCTTGCCCATCTGCTGCACCAGGGTGATCTGCTGGGAGGGCGTCAGCGCGGTGCCCGGCCAGGTAGGGGCGTTGAGCGGCTCGTTCTGCGGCGTCACGTAATGAATCGGCACGCCGGCCTTGCCGTAGGCCTGGATGAACTTCACGAAGTAGTTGGCCAGTGCCGGGGAGAACTCGTCCTTGAGCGTGCCCCCGATCATGTTGTCGGAGGTCTTCATCCAGCCCGGGGGGCTCCACGGGGTCGCCGTGAGCTTGATCGACGGGTTCATCGCGAGAGCCTGCTTCAGCTGCGGGATGATGTACGGCTCGTCGTGGGCAATCGAGAACCGCGACAGCGTGGGGTCCGTCTGGCCCGCCGGCATGTCGTCGTAGGAGTAGTTGCCGCTCGCCGCGAAGTCCGAGGCGCCCATCGGCAGCCGGACCATGCTCAGCCCGATCCCGCTCGAGGGGTCGAACAGCTTCTTCATCAACGTGTCACGACCGCTGGCCGGCAGCTTGTCGATCAGCCAGGCCGACGAGTCGGTCAGCGCTGCCCCGAAGCCGGTGACCTTCTGGTACTTGACGCTGTTGTCCACCTTGATCGTCAGCGGGTTGGCCGTCTGCTTCGTCTGGAAGGGGACGTCGCTCTGCTTCTGGACCCACTTCTCGCTCGAGACGTCGGTGAGCCACACGTGCACGGGCGAGCTAGCACCCGGTGGCGGCGCTGCTTGGGCTTGTGGGGTCGCGACGGGTAGCGCTGCGAGGCTGATACCCAGAGCAGGCACCAGAAGTGACCTGCCTCTTAACTTGGCCATGCTCATTCCTCCGAAGGAACTCGTTGTCAAAGATCGTGCGGTCGATGGGGTTTCTGTCTCTGCAACCGGTCGCGCAACCTCTCGATCGCCGACGGGCTGCGACAGGCGCCATCCCCCGCAGATGCGCTTGGTATGCCGATGGCAGGTCTTGCATCGGGACACCACAGCCAGTCACTAATTCGGGTTAGTGAGCAAACGTAGGCGCGCCCACCCCCCGCGTCAAGATCCTGTTACGAGGGGGTTTCCGCTGCAGGCAGGGCGGACTGGCCGGGGTCCGGCCTCAGGGCCTGGCGCGGGCCCGGGCTGGGGGCGCCGTGGAGTCGCGCATCACGACCGGGCAGTGCACCAGGGTGCGGCCGGTCAGCGCGGGCCCGCCGATGGCCAGCTGCTCGGCCGCGAGGCGGCCCATGCCGGGGTACGGCAGCAGCACGGTGCTCAGAGCCGGACGTACCTCCGCCGCGAGCTGGAACTGGTCGTCGTAGCCCATCACCGACACGTCGTCGGGCACCCGCAGCCCCGCCTCCAGCAGGCCCAGGAGCGCGCCCACCGCCATCCGGTCGTTGCCACACATGATCGCGGTCGGTGGCGGGTTGCGTTGCAGCAGCGTGCGCACCAGCTCGTAGCCCGAGTCCGCGTGGTAGTTGCCGGACAGCACGGTGTGGTCGGCCGGGTTGAGCCCCGCGCCGCGCAGCGCCTCGCGGAAGCCACGAAGCCGGGCTTTGGTGGCCCACTGGCTGGGCTTGCCCGTGAGGTAGGCGATGTCGCGGTGCCCGAGGTCGAGCAGTGCCTGGGTGGACTCCCGTCCGCCACGCACCTCGTCCGGCAGGATCGCCGGCACGGGGTCGTCGGGGGTGAAGCAGTTCAGCAGGATCGTCGGAACGCGCAGGGCCGCTTCCGGCAGCACGACCGACCTCGTGCCTACCGCAGCGAAGATCAGCGCATCGGCCTGCCGGTCGAGAAGGTCACCGATCAGGTGAGCCGCCTGACGGTTCGAGCCACCGGTGTTGACGAGGAGCAACAGGTTCCCCTGCCGGCTGCAGGCCTCGTGCGCCCCCTTGATGGCCGAGGCCGCGAACTCACCGAAGTCCGCGTCGTGACTGACGAAGCCGATCGTCGCACTGCGTCCCTGCCGCAGCCCTTGCGCGGCACGGTTGGGGCGGTAGCCGAGCTCGGCAACCGCTTGCAGAACGCGTTGCCGGGTGTCGTCGCTGATGGTCTGCCCGGCCGTCTGGTTGAGCACGAAGGAGACCGTCGCCGGGGAGACGCCCGCCAGGCGTGCGACATCTACCCGCCGCGGTCTAGTCGCCGGCGTTCGGCGATGCGCTTCATGGGTTGCCACGCCGCAAGAGTACGAGGCGCCCGACCGCACGGTGCGTCCGAAGCCTGCTTCGCCGATCCTTCGTCGACCCACCTCGCGTCAAGCCGATCGGCGCGAAGGGTCCACCCGGTGATCAGAGTTTCCTCCCACACCGCAGCCCAAGGAGGGTGGGCCATGAGGGTCCGCCGCTCACATCCGACGATGGTCGACGTGGCCAAGCGAGCCGGTGTCTCGCAACCCACCGTCTCGGCCGTCGTCAACGGGGCGGGCCCGGACGATTGGCATCGCGGAGGGCACCGAGGCGCGTGTCCGGCAGGCCAATGGAGGAACTCGGCTACCGGCCCAACCTCGCCGCGCGCAGCCTGCGCCTTCAGCAGACGAAGACGATCGGCTTCATCACCGACCACATCGGAAGCGGCAGGTGCGGGGACTTGAGCGCGGCCTGCTCGGTCGGGAAGTGTTCCCCGGCGTCGACCGGCCTGCGGCGGTGAGCATTCAGCGACTCATCGCCGACAGAGGTGGACAGCGACAACGGAAGGGCCGTGGCTCCCTGGGGAGCCACGGCCTTCCTGCGTGCCGGGCGGGGCGGTGGGGGCGGCTAGCCCTTGACCGCTCCGGAGGTCATGCCGCGGATGAAGTACCGCTGCAGGGAGAGGAAGACGATGACCGGGACGATGATGGTGATGAAGCCGGCTGCGGGGATGAGTTCTCGTCCTTGTCCGGTCTGGCCCTGTAGGCCCTGCAGGGCCACGGTGGCGACGGTGTTGTCGCCGCGGCCGAGGAAGATCAGGGCCACGAGCAGGTCGTTCCAGACCCAGAGGAACTGGAAGATCGCGAAGGAGGCGAGGGCGGGTGTGGAC